>CP070774.1:0-42284 GCA_020346125.1 Syntrophobacterales bacterium
CATAAACCCGTGGGCATGGTGCTGGTAACCGGACCAACGGGAAGCGGGAAAACGACCACGCTCTACTCCGCCCTCTCGGAATTGAATAAGGAGAGAGACAATATCATCACAGCCGAAGATCCTATCGAGTTCAACTTTATGGGGATTAATCAAGTTCAGATGCATGAGGAAATTGGCTTAACCTTCGCCTCTTCCTTACGCTCTTTCCTGCGACAAGACCCCGATATTATTATGGTTGGGGAGATTCGAGATTTCGAAACGGCCCAGATCGCCATCCAAGCCGCCCTGACAGGACATCTCGTGATGAGCACCGTCCACACCAACGACGCCCCTGGAACCATCACTAGGCTCGTGGATATGGGGGTTGAACCCTTCCTCATCACCTCAGCAGTCTTGCTCATCCTGGCCCAAAGGCTGGTGAGGAAAGTCTGCACAGAATGCAAAGAACCCATCAAAGTGAATCCAAAATTGCTCTTGGGGCTGGGTGTCCCTCGAGGGGAGATAGACGCCTTTACTGTTTACAAGGGGAAGGGGTGCTCCATATGCAGCAATACCGGCTATAAGGGGAGGATAGGCCTTTATGAAGTAATGCCCCTATGGGATGAGCTGAAAGAACTCGTCCTGTCAAGGGCCTCTACCATAGACATTAAAAGGGAAGCAATAAAGACAGGGATGAAGAGCCTCAGGATGGCCGGCATCGCTAAAATTAAGGAGGGCATGACGACGATTGAGGAAGTCTTGAGAACCACCCTGGATGATAGGCAACAAACATGAAGATTGATTCAAGTGAGAGGGAGATAAAATGGAGGATCTACAGAAATTATTGGAAACGATGATTGAAAAGAGGGCATCGGATATACATATAACCACGGGATCACCACCACAGATTAGGATCGATGGAAAACTAGTCGAATTCGGTCCGAATCCTCTTACCGCCGCCGACACGAAAAGGCTCTGCTATAGCGTCTTGACCGACGCCCAACGCCATCGATTCGAGGAGGAAAGCGAGTTGGATTTCTCCTTCGGCATTAAAGGACTAAGTCGCTTTAGGGGAAATGTATTCATTCAGCGGGGGGCAGTAGCTGGGGCTTTCAGGGCTATCCCCTATGAGATTTTCAGTTTTCAAGAACTGGGAATTCCGCCCGTCGTCAATGAGATGCTCAAAAAACCCAAGGGGCTCATTTTGGTAACGGGACCAACAGGAACGGGGAAATCCACAACCTTAGCCTCGATGATCGATAAACTCAACAGCGAACGAAACTCTCACATCATCACCATCGAGGATCCCATCGAGTACCTCCACCGTCATAAGAAATCCATTGTCAACCAGAGGGAGGTAAATACCGATACCAAGAGTTTCACTGCGGCATTAAAACACATCCTGAGGCAGGATCCTGATATCATCCTCATTGGCGAAATGAGGGATTTGGAGACCATCGAAACTGCATTAATCGTCGCCGAAACTGGCCATCTCACATTTGCCACCCTCCATACGAATTCCTGTGTAGAGACTATCAACCGGATCATCGATGTCTTTCCCCCTCATCAGCAACCCCAAATCAGGGCTCAACTCTCCTTTGTCCTCGAAGGGGTCTTAACTCAAGTACTCCTTGCGAAGGCAAGGGAACCGGGGAGATGCCTGGCGGTTGAGATCATGATCCCAAATCCCGCCATACGTAACCTCATCCGCGAGGACAAAATTCACCAAATCTACTCCCAAATGCAGGTCGGCCAGGCAAAGTACGGGATGCAGACCATGAACCAATCCCTCTTTTCCCTCTTCCAGAGGGGTTTGATCACTTTAAATGATGCCCTGGAGCGGAGCCATAATTTGGAGGAATTAATGGGGATGATGAGGGCGAGCGGACAGATGATTGACAAGAGCTCGAGACAGGCCACGAGACCACATTAAGCACAAAAGCATATGAGCTAAAGGAGCACACCATGCCGAGATATAGATGGGAGGGGAAGACGCTCAGGGGTGAGAAGAGGAAGGGGGAGATGGAAGCCCCTGACGAAGGGAGCGTCAGGACTTTTCTCAGACAACAGAACGTGATTCCTACTAAGGTATTGGCAAAGGGAAAGGAAATATCCTTCAGCCTCGGTAAACAGAAGATTAAGAAAAAGGCAGTGGCCGTTTTTACCCGACAACTGTCCACCATGATCGATGCGGGCTTGCCCCTTGTACAATCATTAGATATTCTCTCCGCGCAACAGGAAAATAAAGCCTTCAAGGAAGTCATCAATAATATTAAGGAAGATGTGGAAGGGGGTTCTACATTTGCGGGGGCGTTGAGAAAACATCCCAAGGCTTTCGACGAATTGTACGTCAACCTCGTTGTCGCCGGTGAAGAAGGGGGGATCTTGGACAACGTCCTTACCAGGCTAGCTGTTTATATCGAGAAAGCCGAGGCGTTGAAGAAGAAGATCAAGGGGGCTTTGTTTTACCCCTCCACTATCGTGGCGGTAGCCATTGTTGTGGTGATTGTCCTGATGATCTTCGTGATCCCAGTTTTTAAGAATATGTTCGCCTCCATGGGGCATACCCTCCCCCTCCCTACTCTCATCGTTGTAGGTATTAGCAATCTGTTGAAGAAATACATTCTCTTCCTCATCGTTGCCCTGGTTATCCTCGCCTTTACGTTCAAAAGGTATTACTCCACAGAGAAAGGCAAGTTGGCAATCGATAGCTTACTCCTCAAACTCCCGGTATTCGGTATGCTGCTTCGAAAGGTGGCCGTTGCCCGATTTTCGAGGACCCTGTCCACCCTGATCACCAGCGGGGTTCCCATCTTGGAAGGCTTAACGATCACATCGAGGACTGCGGGGAACAAACCGATCGAATACGCCATAATGAAAGCCCGGACAAGTATCAGCGAGGGAGAGACCATTTCCGAACCGCTGGCGAGGAGCGAGGTTTTCCCCCCCATGGTCACCCAGATGATTGCCGTTGGAGAATCCACGGGATCCCTCGATTCGATGTTGACCAAGATCGCGGACTTCTATGAGGAGGAAGTAGATGTCGCCGTCGCCACCCTGACCTCCCTCTTAGAGCCATTCCTGATGATCTTTCTAGGAGTGACGGTTGGTGGAGTTGTCATCGCCATGTATCTGCCAATATTTAAAATGGCAACGGTGGGGGTCCATTGAGGAACACTGGAGATCTCCATATCCATCATGGAAAATCATCGACGTCTCTCTGAATCGCGAGAGGACAAAATTAAGAAGGTGAAGGTGTTGGTGATCTCTCGTGTAATCATCATCACCCTCCTTCTGAGCATCATCCTCTTCATCCAGTTAAAAAAAGGGGTAACACTATTTATTACCCCCAATAACCTCATTTACTACTTCATTGCCTTCACTTATTTCATTACCCTTATTTATGTTCCCCTTTTGAACAAGACAAAGGATGTTCAAAAATTCGCCTTCGTCCAACACATCGTGGACGTCCTTCTGATCACCCTATTGATTTACTTAACCGGGGGGATAGAGAGTTTCTTCGTCATCGCCTACATCTTCTCCATCATCAGCGGAAGCATCATTCTCTATAAAAGGGGGGCATATTTCATTGCCTCCATGAGCAGCATTGCCTATGGGGCTTTATTGGATTTGGAATATTACGGCTTGATCAATCCACTGTATAACAGCCTATCCAGCGGATATCACTACAGCAGTAGCTACGTACTTTACCGAATTCTCGTTTACGTCCTGGCCTTTTTCATCGTTGCCCTCTTAAGTAGCCATCTTGCAGAGGAACTCCGAAGGAAAAAGAAGGAGTTGATCCAAAAGCAGGACGATTACGAAAAGCTGGAAGCCTTCAATCGGGATATCATTCAATCTTTGGATAGTGGACTGTTGACCATTGACTCCCATGGAAAGATTACCTCCATCAATAGGACGGCCCAGAGAATTTTAAGCTTGGACTCCGGTGAGATGGAACAAAGCCATATCCAGCGGTTCTTTCCCGATATCGATGAAACACTATTCGGGAAGGAGGGAACTTCCCAGAAGCCCAACTCATACCAGCGATATGAGACTACCTTTGTTGACAGGAGAGGGAAAACCCTCTTTTTGGGTTTTTCTCTCTCTCCCCTGAGGGACAATACCGACCAGGTGATCGGTAAGACCTTTATCTTTCAGGACATCACAAAATTTAAGGAAATGGAGGAGCAAATTAAACGCTCTGATCGAATGGCAACCATTGGGCAGTTCGCGGCGGGCATCGCCCATGAAATCCGAAATCCCCTCACCTCATTGAGTGGATCTATTCAAGTCCTGAAAGAGGAGTTGGAACTGAAGGAGTCGAATCGTCATCTCATGGAGATCATCCTGAGGGAATCGGAGAGACTCAATAATCTGATCACGGATTTCCTCCTTTTTGCACAACCTCCCGGCATCAATAAGGAGGAAATCGATATTAGCCAGGTCATTGATGAGACACTTCAGCTATTTGAAAATTCCCCAGGACATAATCGAGCTATTAAAATCGTAAAGGAGCTTAAAAGAAGGGAGATTTCCGTCCTCGGTGACCCTCATCAATTAAGGCAAGTATTTTGGAACTTGTTTATCAATGCCGCCCAAATAATGCCAAATGGAGGGGAATTAAGGGTCGAACTCGAAACGGTCAACTCCAACGAGTCCTCGAGTAGATTTAAAGGAGAGAAAAAGAGGGGAATGATTTCCTTTGCAAAGATATCCGTCTCAGACACCGGGGATGGTATTAAACCAGGTGAAAAGGAGAAAATTTTCGAGCCTTTTTTCACAACGAAGGAGGGGGGAACCGGTTTGGGCCTGGCCATTGTCCATCGAATTGTAGAAAATCACGCGGGATTCATCTCCGTCAATAGTCAACGGAAAAAGGGAACGACTTTTGAAATCTTCCTGCCCATGGAAGGGATTCTCAAATCTTGACCGCAGGATATAGGCATGGAAAAAAAGAAAATCTTAGTGGTCGACGATGAGCGGAGCATGAGGGAATTTCTCGGAATCATGCTCGCCAAAGAGGGTTATAGTGTGACTCAATGCCCCGATGGAGAGACGGCTTTGAGGCAGGTGGAAGAGGATATTTTAGATCTGGTCATCATGGATGTCCGAATGCCAAAGATGGATGGGATCACCGTTTTGGAACGGATAAAGGAAATCGCACCGGAGACCATCGTCATCATGATAACGGCTTTCGCCTCCACCGATACCGCAGTTCGAGCGATGAAGAAAGGTGCCTATGATTATATTACAAAACCCTTCAAGATCGATGAGATTAAACTCATTATCCGCAACGCGCTGGAAAAGAAGGCCCTTGAAAAGGAAAACATCCTGTTAAAACGCCTGGTCGAAACTAAATACAGTTTTGACAAGATCATCGGACAAAGCCCCAAAATGTTAGTTATTTACGAACTCATGGAGAAGGTAGCACCAACCAAAACGAACATCCTCATTACCGGGGAAAGTGGAACGGGAAAGGAATTAGTGGCCAAGGCTATCCATTTCAATAGTCCGCGGAAGGAGAATGCCTTCGTTACATTGAACTGTGGTGCTATTCCGGAAAATTTGCTGGAAAGCGAACTTTTTGGACACATGAAGGGAGCCTTTACCGGGGCGATGTACAATAAGCGAGGTCTCTTCGAGGTGGCTGATGGCGGGTCAATCTTCCTCGATGAAATCGGCGAATTGCCCCTACCAATGCAAGTGAAGCTCCTGAGGGTAATCCAGGATAAGGAATTCAACCGTGTTGGGGGAACGGACCCGATCAAGGTGGATGCTCGGATCATATCAGCCTCCAATAAGGATTTAGAGGAGGCCGTTAGGGAAAAACAATTTCGGGAAGACCTTTACTACAGACTCAATGTAATCCAGATCAAATTACCATTGCTCAGAGAACGGAGGGAGGATATCCCCCTATTGGCCGAACACTTTTTTAAGAAATATGCCCAAGAATTGGGTAAGGATATCCGGGAAATCGCCCCAGATGCTATGAAATTGCTCCTCAATTACGATTACCCCGGAAATGTCAGGGAACTTCAAAACATCATCGAGAGGGGCATTGCTCTGGAGGGTAGTGATACCCTGAAGGTGGAAAACCTCGAATCCTATATGGATGACCAACGAGCAATTAAGAGGATCGATGATACCCTCTTCGACATACCAACCGAGGGAATCGATCTGGAAAAGGTCGTGGGGGATTTAGAAAGGAACTTATTGATAAAGGCCTTGCAGAGGGCAAAAGGGGTGAAAAAGAAGGCAGCTGAACTGTTGAACATCAATTTCCGGTCGATTCGGTATCGTCTTGAGAAGTATGGCCTTAATACCAGGGACTAAGTCCTGCGATTCATAAATTCGATGACGACTTTATTCACGTGAATAGCCCACCGGAACTACATAGAGGGGCTTCAACTCGAGGGGAAGATTGAGCACCTGGGATACATCTTCATCGTGAAAGGCGCCAACCATGAGGGAGCGAAGTCCCAATGCTTCACCCTGTAATGCGAGATTCTGTCCCAGGTGACCCACCTCCATGTGCACATATCTCACCCCTCGATCTCCATACCTGCCAGTAGTTCTTGAATATTCCGCACACACCACGAAGGATAGTGGAGCCCTCCTGATGAAACCCTGCTCTAGGCAGGCGGAGCATAATCTCCTCCTCAGATCTCCAGGGAGATGATGGATTATGGAATGTTCCTTTGCCACGTATCGATAAACCACTCCATCCAATGACTCGACCCCGCCTTCTCCCACAACTAAAAATATTTCAAGGGGATATGTGGCCCCAGCCGAGGGAATGGTCCTGTAATACTCCTCCCTTATGCCCTGACAAGCCCATAGGAGTTGAGAGAGCTGGCTCCTTGTGAGGCTCCTGTTTGAGAATTCCCTGGTGCTCCTTCTCCTCAAAATGGCCTCCTCGAGGGAGACTGCCCCCTTGAGATTCGGCATCGGAAGCGCTATCGCCTTTTCCATTTCGAAACTCCTATGAGATCTCTGTAGTTGCGGTTATGCGGCCATTTGGTGCTGCGGTCAGGGTAGTCCAGATCTTGATTTAACTATAGAAAAAATTCGCGCTCAGAGTTCCCTTCCCGAGATTTCCAGAGATCCCGCCTTTCGATTTCCCTATCGTCTTTTGAACAACTTATCCAGTTGTGGGTAATCGATCTCTGAAAATATGGGCCTTCCATGGGGACAGGTGGAGGCGAAGTCTATCTCCTCCAGATCACGGAGTAAGGCTCTCATCTCCTCCTGCCTTAAGATCCTGTTTGCCCTTATTGCCCCATGGCACGCCATGATCGATAAAACCCTCTCGGTTATGGCCTCCCCCTTCAAAGCCATGCCCTCGGAGGACAACTCCCCTATGATATCCTTGACCAGGGACTCAACGCCCTCTCCCACCACAACTTGGGGAACCGATTTAACCACAAAGGTGTTACCACCAAAGGCCTCGATTTCCATGCCCAACTTCTCCAATTCGTCCTTATAGACATCCAATACATGCCCTTCGGCGTTAGATACCTCCACCATATGGGGGAAAAGGAGTATCTGTCGAACAACGGCGGCATTTCCAAGCTGATGTTTTAACCTCTGGAAGAGAACCCTCTCGTGGGCCGCGTGTTGGTCGAGTAAAACCAATCCCTTAGGTCCCTGACATACGATATAGGTGCCCCCGATCTGACCTAACGGCAAAAGGGAGGAATAGAAGCCCCCTGGTTGTACATCGTGGGAAAATTCCGGAAATACGAAACTCCTGTCGAACCCCTCACCCTCCCCAGGATGATATTCCCCCGTTGCCTCCCGAATTCCACCGGAAACTCCTTTTTCTTGCCAATAGGTCTCTCCGGCCCGAGAAATCCTCGCATCACCCGGGACCGCTTTTAGCTGGGATTGAAGGGCCAGTTGTATCGAGCGATAAACCTTCTCCTGATCCCTGAACCTGATCTCCCTCTTGGTAGGATGGACGTTTACATCTATCCGATGGGGTGATAGATCGATAAAGAGAATGGCAATAGGGTAACGATCCCTGGGGATGAGAGTCCGGTAAGCGTCGAAAATAGAACGATTTACCGTCTTATCCCTTACGAAGCGTCCATTTACATAGGTGAAGATGGACTTGGCCGTTGAGACGCTCAACGTAGGTCTCCCTATGTAACCCCGGAGGGAAATAGTTTCATCTTGAAATTCCACCGGAATTAACCCCTCATAGATATCCCGCCCAAGGATCGCTTCTATGCGGATTAATGGGTCGTGGCTCTTCGGGACATTAACGACCTCCCTTCCATCGTGAATCAGCCTAAACTGGATTTCCGGCTTCGACAGGGCCATCTGGTCCGCGATCCTGTGTATATGAAAGAATTCCGTGCCCACTGACTTTAAAAATCTTCGCCGAACGGGGGTATTGTAAAAGATGTTTTTTACCTCCACGCTTGTTCCCACGGGCGAGCCGGTATCCGTAACACGGACCTTTATACCCGCCTCTCTATATACCTCTGTTCCCAACTGAGATGTACTATCCCGGGTTATGAGCCTCATTTTTGAAATGGAAGCGATACTTGGCAAGGCCTCTCCCCTAAACCCAAGGGTTTGAATGGTATACAAATCCTCTTCTTTTTGCACTTTGCTGGTTGCATGCCGCTCCGTTGCCAGAAGGGCATCCTCCCTCGACATACCACATCCATCGTCATTCACCCGAATGGACTCCATTCCACCCGCCCTGATATCGACGACGATTGAGGTTGCCCCGGCATCGATGGAGTTCTCTATGAGCTCCTTCACCACCGAAGCGGGCCTCTCCACCACCTCCCCCGCCGCAATTTTTACGATCATATCCTCCGAAAGGATTCTAATCTTCGAGGACATGCTTCCTCCATCAAGGGAGCGAAATATTCTCACCCTACTGGCTCAAACATTGGTGCTGCTGTTCTGTGGTATTGCAGTTAAAAATGGTACTGGAGTGTTGCAGTTCTGCGGCAATTTGGTGGTGGGATGTTGCGGTTCTGCAGTGTTGCGGCCAAGATTATCCAACTTTAATTCAATTACAGCATAAACCGCGCGCAACACTCCTTTCCCAGGGCTTAGGACATCTCTCCTATTCGAATCGGACGATATTATAGCCGAAGACCTCCTCAACCTCCCTCGCCATATCGTCAGAAGGGGCCACATTGATCTTGTCGGGAAGCGAGATCACCGTTTCGCTACGATTTGGGATGACGATGTGGAGGAAAACCCGGCATCGTCCCCTTCTCCCCAAGAGGATGGACTTCAACCTCTCCAAGAGCTCCCTGGTCAGCCCTGGTGTCGTGAGTCTAATATGGACCCTGGAGATCGACCTCTCCTTTATTTTGGAAAGGGGAAGCACCTCATTGGCCTTGATCTTGGGGCTATCTTCCCCCATATCCAAGATTCCCTTGACCAAGATCGGGTCATCTCCCTTCAGATAGGACAGAGATGCGTGGAAGACATCCGGGAATAGGATGACCTCGATAATTCCTTTCAAGTCCTCTAGCGTGGCAAAGGCCATTCGTTCCCCTTTTCGCGTAGTGATCTCCTTAAACGCGCTCACGACCCCACATATTTTGACCTCTCTCCCGGTTTCAAATTGGCCCACGCTCCCCGTATCCTCACTGGTGAACCGTTTAATATCCTCCTCGTACCGGGCTAACGGGTGGCTGGTGATATAGAAACCCAAGGTTTCCTTTTCGAAGCTCAATAACTGATTTTCGTGCCACTCCTCAATATCCGGTAACTGGTGATGCCCACCACTCTTGCTCGCTCCCCCTCTCTTATAAGAGGAAAACAGGCTGACCTGTTTGCTTACCTTCTCTCTTTGCCTTAATTGAGCCATTTCAATGGCCTCATTCAATGCGGCCATCATTTGTGAGCGATGGTTTCCGGCAAAATCGAATGCGCCACATTTTATTAAACTCTCCAACACCCTCTTGTTCACCTTTCTGAGGTCTGCCCTTTGGCAAAAATCGAAGATGTCTTTGAAAGGTCCATTTTTCTCCCTCTCTGAGATAATAGAGTCCACTGCACCGCTTCCAACATTTTTGACCGCTGCCAAACCGAAGCGGATTTTATTTCCGATGACCGTAAAATCCCTATAGCTTTCATTGACATCGGGAGGAAGGATCTCGATCCCCATATCCTGACATTCGCCGATATATTTAACGATCTTATCCGTGTTCTCCATTTCACAGGTGAGCAGTGCCGCCATGAATTCTATTCGATAATGGGCTTTTAGGTGAGCCGTCTGATAGGCGATGAGGGCATATGCAGCACTATGGGATTTGTTGAACCCGTATTCGGCAAACTTTGCCATCAGATCAAAAACCCTCTCAGCCTTTTGGGAATCAATCCCCCTTCTTTTCGCACCTTCTAGGAACTTCTCCTTCTGTCTGTCCATCTCCTTAGGATTCTTCTTACCCATGGCCCTCCTGAGGACGTCAGCATCCCCAAGGGAAAAATTGGCCAGGGAACTGGCTATCTTCATAACCTGTTCCTGATAAACGATAACGCCATAGGTCTCCCGAAGGATCTCCTCCATCTGGGGAATTTCGAAGAGGATGGGCACGTTGCCATGCTTCCGTTTAATAAAATCATCGACCATCCTACTTCCTAGGGGACCGGGACGATGGAGGGCCACTAAAGCGATGATATCGTCGAAGGACTCGGGCTTGAGTTTAACCAAAAGCTCTTTCATTCCCGAACTTTCCAACTGAAATATACCCGTCGTTGCGCCTGAACCTAAAAGCTCAAAGGTCTTCTTATCCCCTAAATCCAGGCGGTGGATATCAATCTCCCTATCTCCTTTTTGATTGATCAGCTCCACCGTTTTATCCAGTACGGTCAAGGTCTTGAGGCCGAGAAAATCGAATTTAATCAATCCAATCTTTTCAACATCCCCCATGGCATACTGGGTGATAATTTCACCGTTCTGCCCGCGGTAAAGGGGAAGATATTCCATTAAGGGCTTATTGGATATAACCACACCAGCTGCATGAGTAGAGGCATGTCGGGCCAAACCTTCCAAGGATTTGGCGGTGGTAACCAATGAGCTTACCCTCTCGTCGGACTCCATCAATTCCCGGAGCTTCGGCTCTTGGAGCAGGGCTTGATCCAATGTGATACTCAACGTATTTGGGATGAGTTTTGCAATTCGGTCTACTTCATTATAGGGCATATCCAAGGCCCTACCCACATCCCTGACCACTGCCTTTGCTTGCATCTTCCCGAAGGTAATGATCTGCGCGACATTATCATTTCCGTATTTTTCGGTGACATATCGAATCACCTCATCCCTTCCCTTCATACAAAAATCAACATCCACGTCCGGCATGCTGATCCTCTCGGGGTTTAAGAACCTCTCAAATAAGAGTCCATAGCGAAGAGGGTCGAGATCGGTAATCCCCAACGAGTAGGCCACGAGGCTTCCGGCAGCAGATCCCCTTCCGGGTCCAACGGGGATTCCCCTCTCCTTCGCGTAATTGATGAAATCGGAGACGATGAGGAAATAGCTAGAGAAACCCATGGATTTGATGGTTACGAGCTCTTCGTTCAACCTTTTGAAATATTCCTCGCGGGCAATGGTTCCTTCACCCGTTCCCATTTCTGATAACCTCTTCTCCAGTCCCTCACTTGCGAGATTCTCAAGATAGGAGTCCAATGACTCACCACATGGAACGGTGAATCTGGGAAAATGGTATTCCCCGAATTTCAATTCCAGGTTACACTGATCTGCAATCAGAATGGTATTCGTAATCGCCTCTTCCCGGCCGGCAAACAGGGTTTTCATCTCCTCGGGGGACCTGAAATAGAACTGATCCGTCGAGAACCTCATCCGATCTACGTCATTGATGGTCTTTCCCGTCTGAATACATAACAAAACTTCGTGAGCCCTGGCATCCTCGCGCCTCAGGTAGTGGCAGTCATTGGTTGCTACAAAGGGCAGGGAAAGTTTATCCGCCATCGCCCATAATTTCTCGTTTATTGCCTTCTGATTCTCCACACCGGTATCCTGAATCTCTAAAAAATATCGATCCCGGTCGAATATCTCCGAGTATTCAAGAGCTACTCTCTCCGCTTCGTTATCTTTTCCATTATCGAGCAAAGAGGGTATCTCTCCCTTTAAGCAACCACTCAGGGCGATCAATCCCTCGTTATATTGCCTTAGGAGGTCCTTATCAATCCGAGGTTTATAGTAAAATCCCTCAAGATGGGCCAGGCTGATCAATTTGATCAAATTATGATATCCCGGTTTATTCCTAGCCAATAAGGTGATGTGATAGAACCCTTCGCTTCCGTCCCTCGACTTTTTTTCAAATCGGCTCTTGGGTGCCACATATACTTCACATCCTATGATGGGTTTGATTCCGTTCTTTATGGCCTTTTGATAAAATTCTATGGCCCCGAACATATTGCCATGGTCCGTCAGGGCTACTGCCGACATCTCATATTGCTTAGCCAATGCGAAGAGATCCTCGAATCGAATGGCTCCATCCAGAAGGCTATATTGGCTATGAAGATGTAGATGAACGAATTCCCCTTTGTTCATTCCCCCTCCTCACTGATACTGGAATAAACCCTTAATTGACCTCTGTAAGTTTCAAGCTCCATCGTTGATTTTTGAGTCTATGAACCACTTTTTAACTATATATGGTAGTATATTAGTCTAATAACACAACATATAGGCACTGTCAAGAAAAAAATGAAAAATTTCTGAAAAACTCACTCTTCTCAAATCAAAATGTTTTTAGACCATTTAAAAGTCCGCTCCGCCGCAAGACTGCCGCACCGCAGAACCGCAATTCGCTCAGACCCCCCTTCCAATTTTTCAGAGATCTCAATGACCGGAGTCTCCTGAATTCCCAGAGAACACCGTTGTCCATGAGCGTAATCTGTTGGAAAGTGGGGTTACTACGCCTGCCAACCCCTCAATTCGTTTTGAAACCGGCTGTTAGCCGGGCTCCCCGAAGCGAACATGAAAGAATTAATATTTGCACCATCCTAACCGAATGACCGCAGCACTGCAGGGCTGCAGTACCGTCGATTAAGTCCAAAGGGCGAGTTTTTGGAACGAAGGAGCGCCCTGTCGCTCATTTGCAGTGAAGCAAGCGTTAAAATAGTCTAAAATTCTTTTCAGTGAGCGAAAGGGAATTTAGTCAACTACCCGCGAATCATTGAAGCAAAGGGGCACAGTGTGCTTATTAGGAAAAAAAACTTCCTGATATCGGAATGGAAAACTGAGACCAAAGGGACTCAGCCGAAAGGAATAGCTAACCAAGCTCTGGGCAGTCCGTTATAGGCTGAATTTTGCCCCATAATCGTTACAGCAAGTTTAACGTGAATGACCAACAAGAATCATTCTTTGGGAATTGGGTTATTCCCATTCAATGGTACTGGGAGGTTTCGAACTGATATCATACACCACCCTATTGATCCCCTTTACCTCATTGGTTATCCGGCTCGAAATTCTTTCAAGAACGCCATGGGGAATCCTAACCCAGTCAGCTGTCATTCCATCTACGCTCTTGACCGCCCTGATGGCAAGCACATTCTCATAGGTCCTCTCATCTCCCATTACCCCCACTGTCTTTACCGGGAGCAGGACGGCAAAGGACTGCCAAATCTCTCGATAAAGTCCCGCGCGGTATATCTCCTGGCCCACAATATAATCCGCTTTCCGGATCAGGGCAAGCCTTTCCTGCGTCACCTCGCCGATAATTCGAACAGCCAACCCTGGCCCGGGAAAGGGCTGTCGACTGATGATTCTATCGGGGATGCCCAACTCCTTGCCCACTAATCTCACTTCATCCTTGAACAATTCTCGGAGAGGCTCGATGAGTTTGAGCCCCATCCTATCCGGTAGTCCTCCCACATTATGGTGAGACTTAATCGTCGCGGAGGGTCCCTTGAAGGGAGTTGACTCTATGACGTCGGGATAGAGGGTCCCCTGAGCGAGATACTGAATCCTCCCTAACTCCCTTGCCCGTCGTTCGAAGAGATATATGAACTCGTTTCCGATAACTCGTCTCTTTTCCTCCGGATCGACGACCTTTTCTAATTTCCTCAAAAAATTCTCCTGCGCATCAACGCGGACCAATTTGATCTTGAAATGGTCCTTGAAGACTGCTTCAACCTCATCGGCTTCACCTTTCCTCAAAAGTCCGTTATCCACAAAGAGACAAATGGAGCATTCCCCTATGGCCCTATCCAAGAGGAGAGCCACTACAGAGGAGTCGACCCCCCCGCTGATGGCGCAGAGGACCATCTTCCTTCCCACATCCCTCCTGATGGTGCTAATGGCATCCTGGACGAAGGATTTCATGGTCCAGGTCCCCGAGCAGCCGCATACCGTATAGAGGAAATTCCTCAAGATTTCGCTCCCTCGGGGGGTATGCACTACCTCCGGGTGAAATTGGAGACCGAAAAGCATTTCCCCTCTGCCCTTCATAGCGGCTATGGGAGAGTTTTTCGAGTGAGCTATCCTTTTGAATCCGTCGGGCAGCGCCTCTATTCGGTCTCCATGGCTCATCCACACATGATGTCTTGTTCCACTCTTCCCAAATCCCTTAAAGATGTCAGAAGTATCATCGATAACGATCTGGGCCTTCCCATATTCCCTTTTGGGGGATTTGATTACCTTACCCCCCAAGAGATTGGTCATTAACTGCATTCCATAACATATTCCAAGAATTGGTATACCCAAATCCAAGATCTCGGGTTGCACCACGGGGGCATCATCGTCATGGACGCTCGACGGACCACCGGAGAAAATGATTCCATGAGGATGTAATGCCTCTATATCTTCCAAGGGCATATTGAATGGATGAATCTCACAGTAGACCTGACACATCCTGACTCGCCTGGCGATCAGCTGAGTATATTGAGAACCGAAGTCCATTATGAGAATTTTCTCACTATGGATGTTCCCCATAGCGTTGACCTCTTTAGGGGGGCAAACGATTTACTGGAGAAAGCAATTCAAGGACTCAGCGATATACGACCATCACCGGTCACCTTATACCGATATGGTCGGTCATCTTCGGAATAAAGATCCCAATCGGCCAAAATCCCGGAGGAGACCAATCGTTGTAAATCCTCGGGATATTCTCCGCTCTCCATTCGGTAAATTTCCAGCGCCTTCATTATTTTTGTCCTGTGCAAGTTGCCCGAATAGGCTCTGGGTAAATTCACCTCCGGCTTCTTGATCCGGGAGTTCATCACCACGTCCTTAAGGAAGGGTTTAAAGAAGATTACCAAGAGGCAGATTATTGCGAAGAGGACCCCCAAGCGAAGGATTAATGAGATATTTTTAAGGGTTATACCGCTCACTAAATCCCCAAAACCTGGTCTTTCTATGCCTACCCTTCGGATGAGCCCTCCTTCCTCCAATTTAACCAGGGAGTCGAAGACATTATATTTCCCTAATAGACTTCGATCTATGATCTCTTGGACGGTACGTCTCCCATCCATCAAACCGTGCACAACTTCCCCTTCCGCGGATATCTTTTCCGCGAACTCCCCGATGTTGTATCGGTCCCCTATTTCCTCAGCGGGGACCTTTTCAAAGATTATATAGGGTGAAGAGATCTTCTTCTCGATTTCTGGCCACTCGTCCAATATCCGGAGCACATTGAGCAAAACATTTTCCGGGCTCAGCGCCAATGGGATCCTTCGATACCTCTCAACGAGTCTCAGGTCAAACCGAAAACTCCCCTCTCCCCATCGAAAGAGATCGTAAATAGTCTCATAGATTTGATTCTGGATAACCCTGAGAACTTCCTCCGTTTTCAGCCACTTCAAATCGATGAGAATTTCCCCCAAATACTGTAATGTTTCCCCCTGTAGTTTTAAGGCATGGTCCAATTGCCTTTGGGTTATTACCTGGGCCTTGACGAGAATCTCCCCCAAGAGATCCTTTTTAGACCGATAGTTGGAGAAAACGTGGACGATCATTCCGTCCACAAAGGAGATCTCAACCTTCTTCCTGCCATGCTGAACATTCAAGACCCCGGTCTTAAATTGTTGGCCGATGAGTTGAATGATCTCCGTAATGCTGAAATCCTTTAGATCACCTTGTAAGGCCATCCATTCGCCTCATAATGGGATTCTGATCTTCTCCAATGCCTGTTTTTTTCTCTCCAAACGGTATATACTCCTAAGGGAAATGAGATAAAAGCAAGCGAAAAGCCCGATAAAGAAAGCCTCACTCGACAACGGTGAGGATGTTGGAATGACCTCTGCATTTCTGATCAATCCATGCCAATGGACTCTTCGCAAAATAAATATGGAAAAGATAAACAGGAGAACTACCCCCGTTATCGTGTAATTCCTCCATACGTGACCCCCTCCCAGGGAAAAAAGGGAAAGTATTTTCGAGACTACCCCTTCACTCTTCCGGTATGCCCTAACCCGAGCCATTTTCTTCATCTTTAGCTTGGGAGGGAGGCTCTCTTTTTTCACGAATAGACGATAGCATCCCAAGCAGATAGAATCGCCTTCTACCCTTCTTGGATAGACTCGACGGCTGGGACTCCCGCAGAGAGGACACTTTCTCACGCCCCCCTTCCGTTTTGCCATGATCGATAAAACCACCATCACACATAAAAATAACAGGGGGGAGACAAATCTCAACTGCCCAGTTAGCGGCTTTACCCATACTGAAACAAGCCCTCCGGGATCTGCCCATTTTTTTATGAAATGATGAATGCCTTCCTTCCACAGGCTCAGGGCCGACAGGGTCTCATCGATGACGAATCGATTCATATTACCGGTTTCTATTTTTAGGTAGTACTGGATTAATTGGGGGTTCAGTTCAGTTGCCCTTTGAATGGACACGTCCGTCTTGACCAGGTCCATGGATTTTCTCGAATTTGCCCGATAGAGGTTGAAATGAAAGGATGCCTTTTGAGGATTCAAATCTATGGCCTTGGTATTCAACGCGATTGCTTGATCGGCATTTCCCATTGCCAGGTAAACGTTTGCCAAATTCGTCATGGCCTCTGCACCTGAGGAATCATTGGATATCACCCGTTTATAATAATATTCAGCCTTTGGATAGTTTCCCTCCCTTTTATTGATCAATCCCAATGTAAAGAGGATTTTTGTATCCTGGGGGTTGGCCTGAAGTCGTCGGATCAGATTCTTCTTAACTCCATGGTCCCATGTCTCTTCATTAACCCTATAAAGGTCCAAAAGGGGGGTCGCCGAATAATCCAAAAAATTTGAGCAGACATCCAACGTCCAAGGAGAATAGACAATCAATATGAGGAATAGGCCGAGCATGAGTCTTTCCCGTCCCTCCATATAAGCCCAAACTATAATGGACCAATACATAAAGGCCCATATGAGATTCAGTTGCAAGAAGAAGGGGAGGAGAATGGCCACTATCTTTATCATGGCTAGGATAATTTGAAAAACTTGAGCCTTGAAATTCCCCGTCAAACCCTCCATAAAGGATGGGAAATATTTGAGGAACAAAATGAATGAATAGAGAAAAAAAGCCAAGAGAATCGATTGGCCAATGAGGAAGAAGAGATCCATGGATTCTATGAAGGTGAGCTTAAAATTCTTGATTGAGGCGACGAAGCCTTTCAGGTATTCAGCCAAGACTCGGTCAAATCGAAGTTTATCCTGGTTCCAATATACCTTTGCAAGGGCAAAATATCCGTACGGCAATCCCGGAGCCAGTTTTTTCGCTCCATTACAGAGCGCCACCGCCTCTTCGAAGGCCCCCATTGCCGCGGCCTCAAAACCTTCTCTAATCAACAAAGTGGCAAATATGGGCAGATTGCGAATACCCTTATCCAATTGAACTCGATAAATCTCCTCCATCTCCTTCTTGCCGATGATCGTCTTTCCCCTTTTGATGAGATCTTTTCGCCGAAGCCAATAGCGATGGATTTCCGAAGGGCCGGTGAGGGTGTTGATAGTGGCGTCCTTTACGGATGGCTCGGAACTCCCTGATGGATAGATCCGATCACCAGTGCACAATATGAAGCAGAATACGGAAAAAAGGAAAACTTTTAATATCCACTTCATTGATCGACCCAACCTTCTATCCCACTTCTCGCTCCAATCGGTAATTGGGAGCTTCCTTGGTTATGATGACGTCATGGACATGTCCTTCCCGTAATCCAGCCGAGGTTATTCGGATGAAATTGGCCTTTGAACGCAACTCCTCTATATTCCAGCAACCCACATAACCCATTCCAGCCTTCAATCCTCCCACGAGCTGTTGCAAACAAAAGGATAGGGCCCCTCTATATGGAATGCGGCCCTCAATGCCCTCGGGCACTAATTTAGTCTCGGCCTCGACGTCCTGTTGGAGGTAGCGATCCCTGCTCCCATCCTTCATGGCCTCTAAGGAACCCATCCCCCTATAAACCTTGTAACTTCTTCCCTGAAAGAGCACAATCTCCCCGGGGCTTTCGTCGGTCCCGGCAAATAAGTTTCCCACCATCACCGAATGGGCTCCAGCGGCAATGGCTTTAGTGATGTCCCCGGAAAACTTTATTCCCCCGTCAGCGATGATGGGAATGTCGAATTTCCGGGCTGCTCGGACAGAGGCCATTATGGCGGTTATCTGAGGGACGCCTATCCCGGCAATGACACGGGTAGTACAAATGGAGCCTGGCCCAACCCCAACCTTAATCACATCCGCACCGGCCTTTATCAGATCCTCCGTTGCCTCCTCCGTTGCCACATTTCCCGCGATGAGTTGACAATCCGGAAAATTTTCCTTTGTGTCCCTTATCGCTTCAATTACATCCTTGGTGTGTCCGTGAGCCGTATCGACAACCAGGATATCTGCGCCAGCCTTCAGTAAGGCCTCCGTCCTCGCCTCCCTATCCCTACCAGTCCCAATGGCTGCTCCAACTCGCAACCGGCCATGCTCGTCCTTGCACGAATTGGGGTATATCCTGATCTTCTCTATATCCTTAATAGTGATGAGGCCCTTGAGGTTACTCCTCTCATCCACGACCAGGAGCTTCTCAATCCGGTTCTTGTGAAGCAAGGCCTTCGACTGCTCTAATGTCGTGCCTTCGGGCACTGTAATAAGTTTATCCTTCGTCATTACGGTGGAAATTTTTTCATCCAATTGAGTCACAAATCTCAAATCCCGATTGGTCAATATTCCAACCAGTTTTCCATTCTTGGTGATGGGAACACCGGAAATGCGATATTTCCTCATAATCTCCTGGGCCTCGTAAATCTTTTGATCGGGGTCCATGGTGATGGGATCCCTGATCATGCCGCTTTCCGATTTCTTCACCTTATCCACTTCTATTGCCTGGGTCTCGATGGTAAGGTTTCGGTGTATAATCCCGATACCCCCTTCTCGAGCCATGGTGATTGCCGTATTGGCTTCGGTAACGGTATCCATGGCTGCACTTAATAGGGGAATATTTAATGTAATGCTATTGGTTAAAATAGTGCTGGTATCAACGTCTTTCGGGACCACATCCGACTTGGCGGGTACGAGCAAGACATCATCAAAGGTTAAAAATTCTTGGAGAGGTTCTTCTAACATGATTTCTCCTTCCTGAAATCCTATGAGATGAGCCCCATAGATTCTCCCTTAAGGAGCCATTCCCAAGGTAACGGCTCTATATTGATGATAGAAAATAAACGAGGAAATAAGGTGGAAGGATTTCATAATCTATATCAGAGCATCCTCCTTTTGTCAATTGGGGATTTTGCACGACTGATGCCCAACTCAATGATCGGATCCATATCCTTCCAAAGTATGCCCTCTATTTTTAATAGGAGATTATTCAGATTTTTGCCTTTGAGGGCCGATATGGAAATGGCCCTGTATCGTCGATAGCACTGGCGTACAAACCTCGAATCCACCTTATCCACCTTATTAAAGACCAAGAGCCTGGGAATTGTGTTCAGTTCCAGTTCATTCAGGATCGATTCTACGGCAAGGATATGCTCTTCGAAGGCGGAGTTACTGAGATCGACTAAATGTATGAGAATATCGGCATCCCTCAGTTCATCGAGTGTTGCCCGAAAGGCCCCCATGAGATCCTTGGGCAAATTCCTTATGAATCCCACTGTATCCGAAATAATCACCTCTCGTTCCCTTGGAAACCGAAGCCTCCGAATCGCGGTATCTAAGGTGGCAAAGAGCTTTTCCTCTACGTTCACGTGGCTTTTTGTTAATGCGTTAAAGAGGGTGGATTTCCCAGCATTTGTATAACCAATGATGGATAAAATGGGAATCCCTCGATTTATTCTCCTTTCCCTCCTCTGTTCCCTTTCCTTGCCCAAGTTTTTAAGCTCTTTCTCCAAACGGGCAATCCTATCCCTCACCCGCCTCCGGTTTATCTCGAGTTTTGTCTCCCCTGGACCACGACCCCCAATACCCCCGGTCAAACGGGACATAGCCGTGTTTTTAACGGTAAGCCTTGGCAATAGATACCGTAGCTGAGCCAATTCAACCTGGACTTTCCCATCTCGACTATGAGCCCTCTGTGCAAAAATATCCAAAATCAACTGCGTCCGATCGATCACCCTCAGTTCCGTAAAATCGCTAATAGAGGCCATTTGGGCGGGAGACAAATCCCGGTTGAAGATGATGAGGTCCACTCCCAATTGCATACATCGTATAGTGATCTCGGTCAATTTACTCCTTCCGATCAGCAGCCTGGGGTGTAGCTTCTTTGGACGCTGAATCACGGAATCCACCGTCACACCACCGCTGGTTTTTACTAATTCCTTCAGCTCCTGGATGGATTCCTCGATGTTCCCCTCATTGGAATCCGCTATGGCAACCAAAAGTCCATTTTCCCTCCCATTTTCTAAGGCTTTTGCCCGCTGAGTTTGCTCAAATTCATCCTCCAGCGATTGAATGAAGCCGAGGAAATCGATATCCAGCACCCATGGGCGATGAGGCGAGAGGAGCTCCCATTTTTTTTCCATGGGATTCTCCGGAAGCAGATGCCCCAAATAAATACGACCGGGTGATCCAGAACCATCAACGGATAAAGCGCCTATCATATCAAACCTCAAAAGGGCAAGGTCAGTGATGTCGTCTTGGGTAAGGGGCTCATCCCTAAGATGGGTATGGATGCACCTGAGTCCCCGAAGCCTTAACAACCCCCTCCTATACCTTGGCAGGGGCGGAATGATAATCCCCTGATGGTCTCCTACGATAACATATTCGATAATGCCCTTGCGGTTGACCAAAATTCCCACTTGCCGTTTGATCTCATGGGAAATCTTGGAGAGATATCGGGCTATTTCAGGGTTGATTACCTTCTGTGGGGGGATCCTTCTTCGATATGTACGCTCTAATCTCTTTATCTGGCTGGACTTAAGGCCTGTTAAATGACCATAAACCCTTTTGATGATGATTACTCCTTGAATCCTTTTATTTTCAGAAAATTATACCACAAAGGGATTAATAATCAAAAAAATAATGAAGGGTCTTCATGACACTTCGATTCGCCAGTTTGTTGCCGAATTTATAGAGACCTCGGTTGAGTCTTCGAGCCTAGCCATTCGGCCCGCCGAGGACTTATGGCCGATGGCAGTCGAGGGGCTATGACGAGGCCATCACTGCTGAGTACTAAGCGAGCAAATCATAACCAAAATACCTAGCCGCATTTGTGAAATAAGAACTACATTTCTTGAGAAACCCATGTTCCAGGACCCCCAACAGATTGGAGAAAGGTCGTGCCTCCGCGTTGAAATCCCTACAAAACTCGCTCTTCGCTGCTCAAAACATTTTTTCGACCATTCTTACGTTCGTTTCGCCGCAAGACTGCAGCACCAACTCGTCAGAGCTCCTTTTCCAGTCTTTTAGAGATCTCATGGAAATCAATAGATATTAAGAAAAGGAGGATTGGATGAGTTTGAGGAAGAGACTGAGAAAAACCAGAGGGAAATATCCCGGTGTGGACGTCTTTATTCGACAGGGCATCCTCTACATCTCCGGGATCCCGAGGAGGAATTCGTCGAGAAATCACTAAGCTCGAGCTATTTCCTCCCGAGAGATGGGTTCTCGATTCCTTATGAATTGGGGAAACCCCCCTGGATTAATTCGAAAAAAGGGGATGGCGAAAGTGAAGGTTATGGTCGAGGAGAAGAAACGAGAAAGGTGATAGGGGAAAGAAAGCATTTTGAATTTCGACTAATTCCTAATCTGGTATAATATTACCCATGAGGAAATGCTGATGGCATACGACCCGGTTGCGAGACACAAAGTCATCGAAAAGAAGGTGGTCAGGGGGGAACTCCGCAAATATTATCGATTCCGAACGGATAAATGGTACGGGGGCATCGCCACCGGTGATTGTGTGGGATGTGGCCTTCTCTGCAAGTTTTGCTGGGTAAGGGATCCCATTCTGTTTTCGCCCAAAAAGGAGGGATATTTCTATAACCCCGATGAGGTTGCTCGGAAGCTTCTCTCAAAAGCTCGAAAGAAAGCGATCAAACAATTGAGGCTTAGCGGCGGAGAACCCAGCATTGGAAGATCCCACCTCCTTCGATTGCTCGATAACCTCCACTGGAAAGGATATCTCTTTATCCTTGAGACGAACGGAATTTTGATTGGTTCCGATAAAAGCTACGCCCGAGATCTGGCTGCTTTCCCCTTTCTCCACGTAAGGGTTTCCATAAAAGGCTGTGACAAGGATGAATTTGCGATGCTCACCAACTCCAAACCCGAGGGATTTGAACTTCAACTGCGCGCCCTTGAGTATCTGTTCAATGCCGGCGTTAGCTGTAATCCCGCGGTCATGACCGCCTTCTCCTCCCCCAAAAAACTGGAAAGGCTGAGAAGGCGAATCTTCGCTATGATGCCGTCCCTGATGGAGGAATTCGAAGAAGAGGAATTGATTCTCTATCCCCATGTCTTGGACCGCCTAAACCGATTTAACCTGAGCTACCGTACAGCCTTTCAACCAGGCAGTGTACCACCTGAAACCGTGTGAGGTTAGAGGGGAGAGGTTGGAGGCTGAAGGCGAAATGTCAAATGACCAATTCTAAATGCCAGAGCTCAAAATCTAAATGACAAATGGCAATGAGTTGGTTGATTGTATTAGTTTGATTGGTTTTATTGGTTAAACATGGAAAGTTCAAATCACAAATGAGTGGGTCCGAACCACGAGCACAAACACGTATCACGAGCACGAAACATGCGAGCACGAACACAATCCTCTAACGCGGTCTGCCGTCCGCCGTCTTCGGTCCTAATCATCACGAACACGAGACTTAAGGTCAAAGTTCAAAGTTGGGAATCATTTTTTGCTGCAAACCTTCAGCATAAATCCCTTTCAGGATCAATATCTGACAGTGGTGGTTAGTGCTAATAGGCGGCTCATGACAATGGATATCGGCTTCCAAAATTCAGTCAGAAAAAAGCCTAGATGACGAGTATAACCCTGAGGATTCCTCACCCCTTCCCACATTCCTCGTTGATAGCAATATATGCCTCCTGATCAATCCAAGCTACGGGATGGTTTTCTGCGTCAGGGTGTTAAGCGTTGTCCACATCTCCCCGGAGGTTTTACAGGCCAATAATTTATTGCGCGCGCTATCCTCCCGAAATGTCTCTATCAAACCGGATAGAAGCTGTAAGTAAAATACGCTGGCGGCCGAGGGAATGACTATGAAGAAGATGATGCGGGTCAACCGGCCCTTGGAGCGATCAAACTTCAATCCTTTTTTCTTCAATCCAATGGAAAAGGTCAAACCAGCGCCCTCCACGCCACGAACGTGGGGAAATGCGAGACCATGCTTCAAGGCGGTTGATATGATTGACTCTCGACGAAGGGTAGCTTCTAATAAGCTCTCCGGATTTTCTACAAATCCCTCTGCGGCCATCAATTGGATTAACTCGGAAATAGCATCATCCCTTTTTTCCGCCACAATGCAGGGAAGCATTAGTCCTTGGGAAGAGAAGCGGGCAATACCAGCCCTCGGCCTTCCCGTTCGCTCGAGATGCCTTCTCATCTGCCGAGGTGCCCCCTCAAGGTGATACATGATCCTCCTGCAATTTGGGCATTGTTGAATCCCCTTGCCGGATCGAATTTCCGCCGCCAGCGAGGTGGGCAAGGTGATACCGCAAGCGGAACAGGTCCCATTAGCTTCGGGAACCACCGCTGCCTGGTGACGCTCCTGCAATCCTCGATAAAGGGTTGCGATTTCCTGGGGAAGGTTTGCTATCAATTCCCTTATGGAGCTTTCAAGATCCATTAAACGGATTTCGGGGACCAAAGCGCGCTGTTCCGAAAGGACGAAATTGAGTTCCTGCAATTGAATCAATTGATTCAGAAGGCGGTCCATGAGGCCACTATATCGAATTCCCTAAAGTCCTCACATGATCTTCAAGGATATAACTATCTGAAAAACCGAATCGCAGCGATAAATCCCTTTTAACTACTACCTTATCTCACCTTCTCTATCTCATACTGCTGTATAATAGAGGGAAAGTCAAGCTATTTTGAAGCGTGACGCCATCTGCTAAAAAAGGGGACTTTATCGTGAGCCCACAAGAAAACCGACCAGAACCGCGGGTTATCTCCGTTGAATCTGGGCGTCAAAGTATCTATTCATTGTCCGAAGATACGCCTCTTTGGGAACTATTTCACTGGCCGCCTCTTGGCGTGTATTTTCTGAAACGGCGCCATTCTTCACCAACTCCTCCCCAGCCCTTTCAAAGGCCTGCATGATCCTTCTGAGACGATCAGTGCCCACTTTCTTCATGCTCAAGCCATAAACCGCTGGGCGAAGGATCTCTCCCACATACTCCATGTTGAGATTTTCGGCTGCCCGCTTGGCATGAAGGATCAGCGGATCGAAGTTGTCCATCTCATGAAAGGCGCAGACACTGATGAGAAAAATCTTGCTGCAGAACTTTTCCTTCACCACATGTCGGAAGTGTCCATCCCGAATCTCATAATGGGAATCTAGTAAGGGAATGAGGCGATCCATGAAATTCTTGCATTGACCCGTCATTCCGTCTACATAAACTGGGGTTGCCAAGATCATGAGATCCGTCCTTTTGAGCTTCTCAATCAGTTTCGCCATATCATCTTTCTGAAAACATTTGCCTGGAGTCTTGACCCAACAGCTAAGGCACCCCGTACATCCCCTGATCCTCTCCTTTTTTAGAAATATAACCTCAATAATAGCCCCCGCCTTCTTGGCACCCTTCAAGAGTTTCTCCAATACGAGATAGGTTTTTCCCCTTTTCATGCTCGGACTACCGTGGATAGCAAGGATGCGCATTGGCTCCTCCATAGCCTTAATACCATGTGAATAACCATTATTATCTCTGGAAATCATTACCGAAAAGTCTCGGTGGATATGTTAGGTCTCATCAAACCCAAAGGGTTAGACGTCAGGATATATGAATCCACTGAGTGCTGTTAAGAAAGTCCGGGTTATCTCTACAAAAGTCGTTCTTCGCTGCTCAATATATTTTTTCTACCATTCTAAGGTTCGCTTCACTTAAAAGCGCGTCAGCCCGCTCCTTGATCCTCAAAACATATCCTCTAAACTCAGACGCTGGGGGCGTGGTCCGGCCCGGATTTGAACTAGCCTGCGCACCCGCCGACCGCAACACTGCAGCACTGCAACACCGCAGAACCTCAACGCGCTCAGAGCTCGTTTTTCCATTTTTTTAGAGATTTCATTGGGGAAAAAAGGCCTTCCCCCAAGGCGTACATCCCTAGGGTAATTACCTGTCCATTCTTTCACAATGTAATGAAAAAAACTAAGGATCGACCGACTCATTTTTTAAATTCATTCCATGGATAGTCGATGAGCTCCAAGAGTACGCCGTTGACGTCTTTGGGATGAATAAACGCGAATTCGCATTTCCTGAACGGTTTCGCGCCGCCTATGAAAGTGTAACCCTGCCCCTTCAGCTCCTCCATAGCCTCTCGGGTATTATCCACATTCAACCCGATAAGCATAATACCCTCTCCCCTTTTCTCGATAAACTTTGCAACCTCGCCATCAGGGCTTGTGGATTCCATCAACTCAAATCCTACATCGCCCAGCCAGTATCTCGCTACCCTGATTTTTTCAAGCTCATCCACATATGGGTCGTCGGGTTTGGATTTCCCCAGAATTGGTTCCCAGATTTTCCTCGCTGCTTCAAGGTTGTTCACCGCGATGCAGATGTGATCGATCTTGTTCACCTTCATGGAACACCTCTTGTTTTTCTTCGAAACCTTCGATCTTTCCATTCATGGTCAATGGAATTCCGTTTCCGAAAGTACGATCTCAAAACACTTCCGATTATATCGGTCGATGGGTTCAAGTCAAGGTGAATCTGGCTGAAGCTTCCTGACCTTATAGGGAACACCGTGGAACCATGAGCAAAATCCCTGGGAGAAGGGCTTACCAGTATGCCGCAGATGGACTTTTTACGAAGCCGTCAATTTTAGCCGGTGGATTTAATACATTCCCTCAATTGACACCGAATGCCCTCATTATTATATTGGTGATATTGACACAACCCATTTACCAAGGGAGTTATCTTCTTGGATTTTGCCACGAAATTTTTAGTCAACCTATTTCTCGGTAAGCCAACGGAACCGCTTACCATGGAGATAAGGGCCCGCTATGGTCTTTTTCAAGGAGCCGTCAGCATCCTCGGAAATATTGGTCTGGCTATTTTGAAATTCCTTCTCGGGTGGATGACCAACAGCATCGCCCTGATGGCGGACGCCTTTCATACGGCATCCGACGTCCTCACATCAGTAGTCGTGGTGATCGGCTTCTGGACGGCTAAAAAACCGGCGGATATGGAACACCCTTACGGTCATGGAAGGATCGAGTCCATTGCGACTTTGATTATTTCCCTTCTTCTCATCTGGGTGGGGATTCAGTTCGCCCGTGCTTCATACGATCGTCTCCGTGAACCTCAAATCGTCACATGGAGCACCGTGGCATTCGGCCTGATGATATTCTCTGCCTTGGCAAAGGAATGGATGGCACGCTTCGCCTTGGCAATTGGCAAATTGATCCAATCCGACATGCTGAAGGGGGACGCATGGCACCATAGAAGCGATGCGATTGCCTCAGCCCTGGTGGCCTTTTCTATGATTGCTACCTATTTTGGCTACAAGAGAATAGATTCGTTCTTCGGAATTGGCATCGCCATTCTTATTATGTATACCGGATTTGACTTACTCCGCTCCATGGTTAGTGTTCTGGTAGGAAAAGCGCCGAGTCAGGATTTAATCAATTGCATTACCAATGCAGGCCTATCTGTTGATGGTGTGGAGCAGGTTCATGACATCAATGTCCACGAATACGGTAACCACAAGGTGATCTCGCTCCACGTTCGTATTCCGGGGGCAATGGATACCACTCGTTCCCATCATCTTGCGCAGTTGGTCGAAAAGTCCGTTTCTGATTCCCTCAATGCCTCGACCGTTGTCCACGTGGATCCTTCTGAGTCAACCCGGTCTATACCAGAGCGCAAGACCGTTGAAGATAAGTTGACCCGTATTATTATGCGGTATCCCTCCATCAAGGGTTTTCACGGTCTGACAATTTCCAGCATTCAGGGGAGGCCCATCATTTACCTTCACCTCGTCATAGCCGGCGATGTGCGATTGAATGAATCCCACGATATCGGACACCGCATTATCAATGAATTGCAGGAAAATCTGGGAGATTGTCAGATACATCTCCACATGGAGCCGAAATAGAGACCCTTTCAGGTTGATTATTGAGATTTGATTCCATAATTTTCTGAGGATGGACTACCAGCGAATTGGCTATAATTCGATAAACTCTCCATTCTCGATTTTTCTTGATACCAGATTTCTATTTGCATCGAATTCCATCCTCACATTGATCAAATTTCGGCAGTGGCTGCCGATAATCTCCTTGTTCAAGAAATAGGTCACGCCGCCCCGCTCATCAAAATTCTGGGCAAGGTCCGTCGATTTATTAATGAAAAGGTTGAACACCTCGCCACAGACGCTACAGCGAACATTCAGAAAAAAACCCCCTGATGATTGCGGAGAAGTACCGCCACCAAACAACTTTTTTATAAGTCTTTTGAGCATATCATCCCCTCCTCGATGTATGATCCTCCGAATCCAATATTTCAGGGTCCTACCACTATGGCTTGAACAATCACCCGCGGAATCCGGTCTCCATCCTTGTTGAGTGCCGGCTGATAAGAATCCTTCCACCGCAATCTCTTAAGAGCCTTTATAAGCCATGGCATATTCAATACTTTTTAAAGAATGGCCCAGGGAGGATGTACCGCGTCTTGCTGGAATTCCGAGACTACTCATGCTGTTCAACTCCCTATTTTCCCTTTGAATCCAGATTCGTATTTGATAAAATAACAGAAGTGAAACCCCTGTCAATGGGATATACATACGATCGCTGAAGGAATGGAGAAAGGAGCTCTGAGCGAGTTGCGGTGCTGCGGTGTTGCAGCGTTGCGGTTGTGGAGTGATGCTGGCGAATGAACGTCTACGAGATTTGCCAGTCCCTCATGACTATGGAAACCAAAAGATTGGAAATAACCTATCGGGATCAACCGCTTCAAATTGAGTATTTCATTCACCATGGACCAAAAGAAATGCTTCTTTATCTTCATGGATTGGGAAGCTCAAAGAACGATTTTCTGGGAGCGACAAGCACGCGAGAGCTACAGGCTTACACACTAGTAGCATTTGATTTTCCTGGCTGTGGTAATTCGTCTTATCCTGTGACTATTGCTCTGGGAATTGATGATTTGGTAGAAATTACAGACAGTTTTATTTCAAAACTATCTTTAGGTGATCTTGTAGTTATCGGACATAGTATGGGGGGCCTTGTGGCTTTACTCTATACCAAGAGGTATGGCGAATATGTAAAAGGATTTATCAACGTTGAAGGCAATTTGGCACCCGAGGATTGTTTCTTCTCCCGTGAAATCACGAAACATAGTTTTGCACAATTCAAAAAGAGTGTATTTCGGAATTTTGTACAAGAATTATACCAGTCAAAGAATAAAGGGTTCCGAAAATATGTCGATACACTTGAAATGAATTCATCTCCAAATGCATTTTTTGATTATTGCCCTTCCCTCGTTAGCTATTCTGATAATGGAAATTTAATTCAGCGGTTTACTGAGCTTAACATTCCGAAAATTTTTATATACGGCTCTGAAAATGACTCGCTTTCTTATATTTTACGGTTAAAGAACAAGGGGTGTGAAGTAGCCGAGATAGCCAATAGCAATCATTTCCCTTTCTACGATAATCCACAAGAGTACTATAATGTTATTTCCGATTTTTTGAATAGAATACACAATGCGCAATTAAGTGAGAACTTAGAGGGAGGTTAAAAAATGAAATTCTTTAATAAGAACTTTTTCATCGGTTTAGTAACAGGGCTCATCTTGATGATCCTGATAATTATTGTTGGAGGTTATATCCTTTCTCGATCATTCACATCAAGGACTGGTGGAAAACTTGCATCAATGCTTCCCCCCCCGCCTTTTCCCACTCATACAACAATAGATTATCATTGGCGTGTTCGAGGACTTGATGGTAAAGAGTTTGATGTAGTTCAAACCAAGGGAAAGGTTATCTTCCTTAATTTCTGGGCGACATGGTGTCCCCCCTGTGTGGATGAAATGCCAAGTATCCAGAGATTATATGACAAGTTAAAAAGCGAGGAAATTCTTTTTATGTGTGTGTCAGAGGAGGGCAGGACAATAATCAGCGAATTTATAAAGGAAAAGGAATTCACGTTCCCGGTCTATTCAGTTATCGGTGAAAAACCCCGAGTTTTTCGGACTCGAGGTATCCCGGCAACGTTTATCATTTCTCGAGATGGCCAAATAGTTTTCAAACATGTAGGTGCTGCAAAGTGGGACCATAAGACGAGCATTGATTTTATTAAGGGGCTTATGTAATAAAAGAAAAGAGGCACTTACAATGTTAATGTTCCTTTAGAAGAATTGGTAAAACACGGTGGAGAGCCTCTTGTCCGAGCTTGGAATAGTAAAAAAGAACTCACGTCTAAGGAGAAGGAGGAGAAAGGCATACGGCGGATAACATGCGGTTCCTGGTTCGAACCTGTTGATCCTTTACCTTTGCTAGAGGAACAAATCTACTGGCTTGACTGTCATAGTTAGATGAGGGAAAAGAGGCGGACAATAAGGGATGAAGATTATGAGTTTGTATCCTTGTCTAAAAAAGGGGATGTGAATGCCTTTGAAGTATTGGTAAAAAAGCACCAGAAGAGGATGTTCAATATTGCTTACAGGATGGTGGGAAACTATGAGGAGGCATCTGAAATTGTGCAGGATGCATTTGTCTCCGCATATAGAGGAATTAAGAATTTCAAGGGAAAGGCCAAGTTCTCTACATGGCTCTATACGATAGTCATTAATCTTTCGAGAAACCGCCTCAGGCAGTTGAAGGTCCAACTTCATCGTGAGAGGCATACAATAGAAAACCCCGTTCTCACAAATAAAGGGACATATGGAGAGCCTGCATCGAGTGAACCATCTGCCCTCGAAAGGCTTGAAAAAAGGGATATCCAGCAACAGGTACAGGGATGTATAAACTCTCTCGGTGACGAATTCAGAGAGGTGCTTGTTCTGAGAGATATACAGGGTTTCTCCTACGATGAAATAAGTGATGTGCTTAAATTACCAGAAGGCACTGTAAAATCGAGGCTTTTCAGGGCAAGGGGAGTCCTGAAGGACTGTTTGAAGAAGGTGATTGGGGATCTATAGCATGGAATGCAGTGACATTCAGGAAAAGCTATCAGATTATAGTGAAGGCACTATTTCTCCGGAGGAAAAGCTGCTCATTGACAAACATCTGAAGGTATGTCAGCAATGCAATGAGTCTCTTACTGATCTGAAGAAGGCCATAGAGTATGTACATGGCCTGGAAGAGATAGAGCCTCCTCCATGGCTGACTCAGAGGGTCATGGCGAGGGTAAGATCAGAAGTTGAATTAAAGAGGGGAATACTACGGAGATTATTTTATCCGGTTCATATAAAGCTTCCGATTGAGGCCCTTGCAGTCATCCTGATTGCAATAACCACGGTTTACGTCTTTAAAATGGTTCAGCCAGGGATGGAACTTACAAAGGCACCCTCCGAAGAAATCAGGCCTCAGACCCTTTTGGCAGATAAGGAAAAAGCCCCTCCTATTGATGAGGACAAGCACGTTTCTATGAAGCCTGCAGAGAAACTCATGATTGCAGAGGAACAAGAAATTTCAGTCGGTACGTATCCAGAACCCAGAGCCCCTGTAAAAGTTTCCAAACGGGAAAAAGCACGGCCATCAGCAGGTGCTGTTGCAAAAGAGGAACGTAAACGAAAAGCCTTATCGTCCGAATTGCGATCAGCACTGGTTGAGGGAAAAGGGGAAGGTATTCGTTTCACTCTCAATGTCAAGGAAATTGAGGCCGCAAATAAAGAAATCGAGAAGGCTTTTATCCAACTCGGTGGGAAAATAATAAAACGGGAATACTTTGAAAATAAAAGCCTCATCGCCGGAGAGCTTGACCGGAAAAAAATGAAGGAGTTCTTTGATAAATTGGAGCTCGTTGGAGAAATCGAAGAAAGGACAGTGGCTTTAGAGGCTCGGGAAGGTAGTATTGAGATAAGTGTAGAGATTTCGAAAAAACCCTAGCCTGGATGCTCAAAGAATTGGAGGTGTCATTATGGCAGAAAAGGTTATTATCTTCGGCAAGGCTGGTTGACCTCACACTTACGAGGCTAGGTCAGCCTATGGAAAAACCGCACAGTATATAGATGTCAAATCAGACAGCACAAAACTAGAGGAGATGTTAAAGTATTCAGGCGGCGTTCGAGAAGTTCCAGTCATTGTCGAGGGAGATAGAGTAACTATCGGCTACGGGGGCACGTGAGGTATATGATGGCCGATAGTTATCGGTACATTTCGAGCGTTCTATGCACCATACACCGAAGGACAAGAAGGATAGAATAAAAGCCGGGGAGTCTTTGATGTCTTTGGAAGCTGAAAGACAGATGCCTTCACCGTGGAATTTACCGTTCGAGACCAAGCGATATAAGGAGACAAAGCTTACCTATAGGGCAAGGATGATATTTTAGACGGTTTAATAGGGAACATGAATGGAATCGGAATCCGACCTCCAATGGAAAGAAAGATGAGCAGCATATTAAGGGACCTTGGCCCGTAGCCACTGAAGCACGGCCCATGTTGCCTCGAGGTCTTCCCGGTTATACTTCAGGATTTCATTCATTATCTCTTGTCGCTCATGGGGATTTTCCATCTCCGTCGCCTCAATATATTTTGCCATAGCCCATTCCCCACTTCCCTCGGGAAGCGTTCGCCTGTAGCCTGCTTGTCTTTCGATCCTTTTCAGGCTATAGCTGTAATCGGGTAAAATAATGGCCTTTTTCGCTACCTTCAGGAGATCCAGCAGATTATGTATAACTCTTTCCCCTATCCCCTCTGGATCGCCATGTCGCTCGATATATGCCTTTACCCTCCCCCTTTCATATGCCGACCAGTGCACCAGGGGAAGATCTCCATAGGCGGTAAAAAGTTTTAAGCAATTGCGCAAGAATTCAAACCATCCCTGACGGTCACCATCTTGGCCAAAGCGAGAAACGGCGGACAAATAATCCCCCGGCCTCTCCCCATACACCTGAAGACCCCATAAATAGACCTTATCCATCTCGTCCAATTGTGGCGGTAGGCCCTCTATGTCGAAGATGGCGAAATTCCGAGCCGGAGGCAGGTCAAGTTTCCCGATGATCAGTTCCCTGTTTTTCGCCAAAGCAAGGGCCTGTTTAATGATGATCTCAGCCTTCCTGCCCACCCTTTGCTCACGGCCACCCCATGGACGATTGATTTCGGAAAGATACGCTCCATCGAGCTCGGCAAGCTGCCGAATCGTTCTTATTCCCGAGCGATGAAGTATACTGACAAGGCCTTTGTCGACTTCGGGAACCAAGGTCAGGTCCTGGGAATCCTCAGCCTTCCCCCAACACCGTTGGAAGAAACCACATGGTTGACACCTGGACCACCCCACCGGATTATAGGGTTCCTCCGATTGTTGCTGAATTCGGTTAATTCTGAAGAGGGTATCGAGGACCCCTACCCCACCGTCATACGGAATGGCCACAATCTCACCGGTACCGCATACGACCTCGAGGCCGGCTATTTTCCCCCCGGTAGTCTGTTCGTAGAGCCAGCCGTAGAGGATAAGCTGATGCGCTATTTCCGGGTGATCCACCTCATTTATTCGCCTCGAGATTTTACAGTCCCTAATAAGATATGAATTTCCCTTCCGAATTATAAAATCCGGAACCCCACCAATGCTTGCCCGGGCCGATCCCAGTATCGTCTCAACGCGAAAAGCCGGCTGATAGATAACGGGAGCTCCTTTACGGATGAGATCCTTTGTCTTACGGACGGCCTTGTCGAAATCGAGCGAACTCATATCTTCTACCTCTCCAAGGGAGGCGAGATGAGCCCTTTCATGCCGCTCTCCAAGCCTGAGGAGGATCTGTTCGTATGGGCCTGGCTCTGCCTCGGGCTCACCTCTGTACCTAAGATAGACGCGCCGAGCACACTCCGCAGGCTGATAGTATGCGTATATATCAGAAGCTGTGAGGCTCATTTTTTCCCGCCCACATCAGGGAGAGTTCATTGAGTTCACGATGAGATCACGGGGCAATACGCGAAATCCCTTGGCTTCCCCTATCCTGCGCCATCGGTGCCGTCGATCCCAGGTCGCAACATACGAGCATAATAAGTCCCCGAGGTGTAGAGTGCCGCTACCGGATTGTGACCGAGAACTCGATCCTTCGTGACCAGGACCGTTGTAAAGGCGTCGCTGTATTTAAAAAAGAGGGAGTCATGGCCCACGCAAAGACCAACTAGAATATTGAAGTCTGTCTTCTCCTCATTGAGAATAGTGGCCTGTACGATAGGACTGCACATTGACTCAAACTGACCGATCCAGATCTTCTCCTCCTGCCGAATTCCGATTTTTTCCTTCGGGGTAGCCCCTACCTTGCAGACCACGGAGACTACCTCGAAGCCTTGAGCCTCAAGGATTCTGTTCAGGGTTTGCGCCTCAGAAGGGAGGCCGGCGCAGAATGCAACACCGAGCTTTCGGTAACCCATTTTCTTGGCAAACTCACAGACCTCCTGGACTCTGGGCTTGACGGGATGGAGCACATAGGGCTGAATGTGACGATCGATGTAACATTCGGCCTCCTGAATCGAGGCCATCCTTGCAAATTCCCTGACCTGTGACTTTCCATACTCCCTCATAGTTCTCTCAATGGTTTTCCCATAATTTTCTGTCGGGCAGAACTTCGGGCCTTTTCCCCCCTCTACGAGGCAGATCTTGTCCTCCACAGGGCATTTGGCGCATGCGGGAACTCCCTTTCCCTCCATAACAAAGCCTCCTTTTGACATTTTGCCTTTCTTCTCCTATTCACGACCGTTTGCATCAGTCACCAAATCGCCATTCGGGACCGACCGAATCCGGCTCCATAGAGGCGAAGAACGCCTTTTCCAGAACCTCATGGTCCTCCCCCCTCCATATGTTGGAGCCGTGAAATTCGCTCTACGGGCGGGGGGTGGGAATAGTAAAACCAGGCATAGATCGGATGGGGCACAAGATTAGCTAAATTTTCAGCCGCCAATCGTCTGAGGGCGTCGCGCATGGGTTTGACCGTCCCCATAAGGGTAACGGCGGCATCATCCGCCTCACGTTCAAACCTCCGGGAAATGGCCGATCCTATGGGACGAAAGAAATACCCAAGGGGGCTCAGGAGTGCGCAGACGAGAATCAGCCCGATATATGCGACGGGTTCTCCGAAACCGAAGGATTGGTATATGTAAGGCCAATGCAGCATTTTTGCTATAAGGTACAATCCAATCAATGAGAGTATCTCCATGACAACGAGTTGTTTGAGTATATGCTTTTTCCTCCAGTGTCCCACCTCGTGGGCGAGGACTGATAGTATCTCCTCCTCGGGATGAGAATCCAACAGGGTATCGAAGAGAACGATCCGTTTTGTCCTTCCTATTCCGGTAAAATAAGCATTAGTGTGTTTGCTCCGCTTGCCGGCATCCATCTGAAACACCCCCCTGACCCGGAGCCCGGCTTTCTCCATCAGGGAAACGATCCGATCCTTCAGCTCTACATTGGAAATGGGCTCAAATTTGTTGAACAGCGGGGCGATCACCACCGGGTATGCCCATAGCATTATCAGTTCAAAGGCCCCAATCGCCATCCAAGCCCACAGCCACCAGGTGTTACTGACATGGTAGAGCAATGCCAATAGAAGCAGAAGGAGCGCGCCGCTCAAGATCACCGATATGGCTATGCTTTTAATCCAATCGGAAAACCATAATTTGAGGGTTCTGGTATTAAATCCGTATCGGTCTTCAATCACAAAGGTACTGTAAAGGGCGAAGGGAATGTGAGTTAAATGAGAGATCATAGCGAGAACGGCGAAAAAGGCCAAGCCCCGGATAATGAAACTTGGCTGCCACCGGTTGATCGTTTCGTAGAGCCAAGGAAGAAAACCTGATAACAAGATGGCTAGCAAAAGCGCTTGATCAAACACTGTAACCACGATGCCGAAATTGCTGGAATCGGCGGTATAAGCGGAAATTCTGGCTAGCTTCTCCCCATCTACCGATCCCTGAAAAACCCTTGGAACGTGTCCCCCTTTCTTGCGGAGATGGGAGACATTGAGCCGGTTGAGGGTGAGCTGAAACAGGGACCGAAGGGCGAAAACCACAAGGAAGGCGATCAGCAAATGGTTAAACTGGACCATAGTTCTCAGCCTCGTTCTCCTGGAATATTTCAGCCTGTTCCACCGAAATCGTCCCCAAGGGATACTCCCTCCCTCTCGGCCATGGCGAGGATGAGGCCAGCGGTTCCGGTCATCATATTGTCCCCAAAGGGGGCCCCAAGGACAATTCCCTCTATCTCTATCTGTCTCAGGATTCTCCGTTTCGGACCCGTGGCCAGGATCATCTCCACTTCATCAAACCCCACGGTCTTTCGCGTGTAGGCCCCGTGTCCTCCTTCCGAGAGGATTCTCTCATGGGAGAGCCGTCCCCCGGCCAGATCGATGATGAGGGTTTTCAGAATCCCCGGGGTAATTGCGCGGGTGTGATACTCAAAGAATCCTCCAATCTCCCCGTCCAGGAGAAGGGCACCCAGGGTATGGGAGCTGGCAATATCCAACACGACGATAGATCTTTTCCCTCGAGCCGATGGATCACTGGACGCCCCCAATACAGCCGCCATCCCCGTATCCATGAGATATATCTTGCCCGAAGAGACCTCTTTCGCGTCCATTGCCGCAGACCGCATTCGGCGGAGGCAAGACGGTATTCCGTCGGCCTCAAAGAGAAAGGCAGAGGGGTGTGGATCTTTTTCGATGATCCCCTTGAATATGTGGTGGCGAAAATCGAGGGATGAAATGTCCCGCCTAGGTCTTCCATGGTCCTGGACGCATATCCCGAAAAAGTCAAAGATCGGCTCAATCCCCATGGATTTCACCATGGTCAGGATATCTTCAACCACGATATCTCCGGTCTTATACAAAGAGGTATTCCTTTTTTTAGCCTCCCGCTTGGCCTCCTTTGGGGTAATGAGCATCACCCCAAGGTTTTTAACCCTTTCTTGGCGATGATGAATGCTTTCGGCAGCGGAGGGGGTCATCATGATCCTGCACTGCTGGGCTTTTGTTTTAATGACCTCGGTAAGGAAACCGCCCCCCATTTGATGCCCCGTTATGACGATGCGACTGCTCTTACAGGCCACTAACCTTTCGGAGAGGCTCCGGGTTGGGGATTTCACCACAAATTTAAATTGATCCCCTGAACTGGTATCGAGAAACATGGCGTCCAGGGTGCTGGCGCCCACGTCTATGGCCAAGAAGCGTGCCATTGATGTTACCGTACCCTCACCAACTATAGCGTTAACTCTTTTTATTCTAACATAAAAATAAAGGGGGACTCCACGAGACGGAACCAGTTGTTGCCAGGATTCCCTGGAACGAACAGTAAAGAATTTTCGCTAACCATTCCTCTTGAATCGAACTCTATAATGGTCAAACATTTTTTTTCTGGAGCGAAAGGGAATTAGGGCACCCAGACCGCGGAATATTGAGATAATGTGACAGAGAAGTACTCAAGACACTTCTGTACCCTATGGATTAAAAGATCTAACTATTCGATCTAACCTCTTCCTTCCACCAGATACCCTCATCGCAGAGATCCACAATCTTGCATTCGCCATGCCTCGGTTTCCGGGCTATACAGATTGAACGGCCATGGAGGATGAGGAGGTTTGAGAACCGAATCCATTGATCCTTTGGCACGACCTCCATGAGGTCGAATTCGACCTTGGTTGGATCGGTATTTTTTGTGAGCCCGATGAGCCTTGACACCCTAAGGACATGGGTATCCACCACGATTCCGGGAATGCCAAAGATTTCCCCCAATACCAGATTAGCGGTCTTCCTTCCAATGCCCGAAAGGGAGACCAGATCCTCGAGATTATCCGGGACTTTTCCGTTGAATTTCTCCACAAGCTCGGCAGAGAAGCCTTTGATGGCCTTGGCCTTGTTTCGGAAGAATCCCGTCGGACGGATATCATCCTCCAGTTCCGCTAAATCGACACCAGCATAGTCTCCGGCGGACCTGTATTTCCTGAACAGATCGCGCGTCACCTTGTTGACTCTCTCGTCCGTACACTGGGCGGAAAGAACCGTGGCCACCAGAAGCTCTAGCGGATTGATGAAGTGAAGGGCCGTTTTGGCATTGGGATACTCACTACCCAGAAGGTCTATGATTTGTCTTACCCTCTTTTCATCCCACCCTTTTTCCATTTGCCCCCCCCCACAGAAAGCCAATTCTAAATTAGCAAAGTGGAATGAATTTCACAAGGAAAATAGCTGCTTTAAATCCGCAGGTATTTTCCCTATTGACTTTCTTCGGACGGATATGCGATAGTTTTTATATATCCTCCGAGCCATTCTTCCTAAACCTCAAACGATGGGGCATGGCGGATGGCCGATAGGGCATAGCTGGAAACGGCTGTACCTCCCGTGTTTGGAAAGGAGACGCTTCCCCATAAGAGGGAAAAAACCAACGGCCAAACGCGGGTGTTGGTTTTTTTTATTAAGCGCACTAGTTCTCTGTCGTGGTCGGGCGCCGAGTTGAAACGATGTTGATGGATAACTTCGCTAGAAGGATAAATTACCTCCGGATCTCAATCACCGACCGGTGTAATTTGAGATGCAGGTATTGTATGCCCGATGAGGGCATTTCCCTGATTCCCCACGCAGAGGTTCTGAGATATGAGGAAATCCTTCAGGTGGCAAGGCTTTTCGTCCAATTAGGTATCAACAAAATCCGCCTAACAGGGGGTGAACCGCTGGCTAGAAAGGGGGTCTTGGATCTCATTCGGAGGATTTCACGAATCCAGGAAATTGAAGATCTGAGCCTCACCACGAATGGGGTCCTCTTGGGTGAATTCGCCTCTGATCTGGTCAGGATGGGGATCAAACGAATTAACATCAGCCTTGATACATTAAATAGGGAGAAATTTGCTTATATAACCCGGAGGGACCGATTCCCCGATGTATACAAGGGGATCGAAAAGGCCCTTGAGGTCGGGCTTTCCCCGGTTAAACTCAATGTAGTGGCTATTAAGGGGTTCAATGACGATGAAATTCTCCACTTTGCGAAATTGACCCTCGAAAAACCCCTGACCGTGCGCTTCATCGAATTCATGCCTACGGGCGGAGTGGATCTCTGGAGTCGGGATCATTTGTTGACCGCCGATATGATCCGAAATGAGATCGAAAAAATGTGTCCCTTGATCCCCGTGGATGGCGAAGAAAGGGATGGCCCAGCTGCGCGATTTCGCCTCAATGGTGCGGTGGGAGAACTCGGTTTCATCAGCCCTATCAGTAGACATTTCTGCACCTATTGCAACCGGTTGAGGTTAACTCCCGATGGCAAGTTGAGGGCGTGCCTCTTCTCCGATGTTGAAATCGATCTGAAGTCCCATTTGAGAAATCACTGTAACGATGAGAAATTGAAGGATCTCCTCATAACCGCTTTACGGAACAAGCCGAAAAAACACACCATTGATACGGCCCTGTTCAGGAAATGCCAACGAACTATGTCGACTATTGGGGGATGAATCAAGGGTAAAGAGGGAATACTGATATGAAGAAAAAGAATGATCTTACCCATTTCGATGAAGGGGGAAAGGCCAGGATGGTGGATGTAAGCCATAAGGATGCCACCCTTAGGGAGGCCATTGCCCATGGCTCAATCTCCATGAATCGGGAAACCTTTCGGATGATCATGGATAGAAGGATCGCAAAGGGGAATGTCCTGGGGGTAGCCCGAGTGGCGGGGATCATGGGGGCAAAGCGAACCGCCGATCTCATCCCCATGTGTCATCCCCTGAATATCACCAACGTGGAGATAGAGTTTTTTCTCTCTCAAGGAGAGAACAAAATCGAAATCGAGGCCAGGGTTAAAACCAGTGGTCAAACGGGAGTGGAAATGGAGGCTTTTATGGCTGTCTGCATGGCAGCCCTGACTATCTATGACATGTGTAAGGCGGTGGATCGAGGCATGGTCATCTCGGACATCCATCTGGTTGAAAAGAAAGGCGGCAAAAGCGGCACCTTTCGGTGGAAGGGGGAGAAGGAGGATGCCCATAAAGGGTAAAGTTTTAGCAGTGAACACTAGCCGGGACAAGGGTACTAAGAAACGGAACGCCCACAGATGTGAACTTCTAATGGGATTTGGCCTTAAGGGGGATGCCCACGGTGGCAATTGGCACCGTCAGGTGAGCCTTCTTGCCAATGAAAGCATTGATAAAATGAGGCAAAAGGGATTAAAAGCGACCTATGGGGACTTCGCGGAAAATATTACAACTGAGGGCATCGACCTCATGAGCCTTCCCATCGGGACCACGTTGCGGATCGGCCGTGAGGCGATCCTTAGGATGACTCAAAAGGGGAAAGAATGCCACGACCGATGTGCAATCTATTATCAGATGGGGGACTGTGTTATGCCCCGTGAGGGGGTATTTGCCGAAGTCCTCCAGCCCGGCCAAATCGTGGTGGGCGATTCCATAGAGGTGATGGAGGAGTGAAGATCAAGGTCTCCATTTTGACCATAAGCGACAAGGGGGCCCGAGGGGAAAGGGAGGATACCAGCGGAATCATCATTCAAGACCTCTTGAAAGGGCTTCCCTCCGAAGTGATCCACTATGAGATCATCCCGGACGAGAGAAATGTGATCAAAGAGGCTCTCATCCGATGTGCGGATGTGCTCCATTCGGACCTTATCTTAACTACGGGGGGAACGGGTCTGAGCCCCAGGGACCTCACCCCGGATGCAACCCTTGAAGTGATCGAAAAGGAGGTTCCGGGCTTCTCGGAAGCCATGAGGGCGGAGGGACTGAAAAATACTCCCTACGCCATAATCTCCAGGGCCATCTGCGGGATCAGGAAGCAAACCCTCATCGTCAACCTGCCCGGCAGCCCAAAGGCCGTAAGGGAATGCCTGAATGTGATTCTTCCCGCCCTACCCCACGCTCTATTGAAACTCAAGGGCGATCAGGAGGAATGTGGATAGCCGAGTTATGGATAATCCAGGTACTCGGCCCTTAAAACCCTCTTCGATCCCTCTGTGAGCTTGAAGCATTCGTTGACCCTGTATCCCACCACCCAAACAATGGTTCCCCGTGAAATTAATAGTGGAATTCGCCGACGAAGGGCCTTGGGAGTTTTTGTATTGATAAAAAAATCCTTCAATTTCTTGTGGCCCTTCATCCCCAAGGGGATGAATCGATCTCCTTCCTTGAAGCTTCTCAGGGTCAATGGGTGGGTCAATTTATCATCGTCCAGGTAAGCGACCTTCGAATCGATATCCTTAGGGGTACCTTTCCTTACCCTTTCTATTCTGGTGATGAGTTTCTTCCCCAAGCCCTCCAATATGGTGATCCCCGGGACATCGATGATGTATTCGAAGGGAGAAACGGCGGGGGGCCTCCCCTTCCTGATGAAAAGCTCCGTATAGTGCTTTTCGGCGCGGATCCCCTGGGGTAGATTCAGCATCTTGTTTGGAGCCCGATGAGTGAGAAGCCGGAAAATCCCATCAAGATGAATGGTCTTGATGCTCCTCAGATCTCCTCCAAGCATTATGGCCAACATCTTTTGGAGTACCCGGAAACAAATCGCCTCGTGAAATGCCTTGAGCCTCGGAATATCGAGGCTGAGCTCCTCACCGTCCCCTTTGACCAGCCCGGCCATGACTTCTTCGGCTTTTCGGTCCAGATAGTCATCCTCTCTGGAGAGAATCGAGGCCATTCTGGTCAAACCTACCTTGATATGAGGGTTATATTCCCCTTGCAAATGGGGGATGAGATCATGGCGCACCTTATTCCTCAGGTATATGTCTTTGATATTGGAGCTATCGGTGACAAAGGAAAGGCCCTCCTTATCGGCGAACCTTTCAATCTCCTCCCTCGATACCTCGATGAGTGGACGAATATAGCCCCCGCTTCGTACAGGCGGAATTCCCTTTAACCCCCTCAAACCTGTCCCACGAATCACTCGCATCAAAATCGTTTCGGCCTGATCATCAGCTGTCTGCCCCATAGCTACCTTTTGTCCGCCATATTTTTCCCTCATTTCCTCGTAAAAATCATACCTCGCCTTCCTAGCCGCCTCTTGAAGGGAGATATGTTCCCTTCTCGCCAGAGCCGGGACGTTGGTCACCGCTGTTTCGAAGGAAAGGGCCAATCCTTGGGCCACATTTCGAACAAAGTCCGCTTCCCCCCGCGCCTCCTCCCCTCGGATACCATGATCCAAATGTGCAACAATCAGGGATAGATCATATTCATCCCGTAGGGCCATTAATACATTGAGGAGAACCACCGAATCGATCCCTCCCGAGACCCCTACGATTACTCTATCCCCTTCTTGGAGCATCCGATATTTTTCTACCGTTGCCTTAACCTTGCTGATGAAATCCAATCCCTTGCTCCCTGGTAATTAAATGAGAATGTGCACCCCACAACCGCATAATGGCAGCACTGTAGCACCACGAACCGCAACTCCTTCTCCCCCATTCTATTCCTTTTTTAAAAGATTTCAAGGAAATATAGACTGGAGTTTCCGGAGTTTTTGGAGAACACCTTTGTTCCTGAGCGTAAATTCCTGGAGAGGTGGGGTACCCATCGAGGGTGAGCAGGAAGGGGAAAGCCGGCCCTTTAGAGGCCGGAAGGGGAAAGTATTC
>CP070774.1:42384-75688 GCA_020346125.1 Syntrophobacterales bacterium
TAGAAACCGAGCTCATGGGAGGTCCTCTGTTTGGCCGTCACATAACTGACGGAGGCCGGGTCCTCTCCCACCAGGATGGTGACCAATCCCGGCGTTACGGTATGCTTTTCCTTCAGCTCCGCCACCTCCCCCTTCAGCTCCTCCCGAATCTCCGTGGCTACCTCGCTCCCGCTTATGATCTTCGCCGTCATCTCTTCCCCCCCTCATATCCTATTGAATAAGGTGATCGAATATCTCCCGGGCCGAGCGAACCGCTGGAGAATCGGCCGGGAGGCCAAAGGTAGGCTTACCCTCCACATCGAATTGAAATACCGTTTCGTCTGCCGGAATGGTCCCGGCCAATTCCAACCCAAATGCCTCGGCCTGCCCTGCGATGGCAGGATCAAGATCCCCGGGGGCTCTATTTACGATGAGCACCCTCCGACCAATGTCCAAATTGAGTTCAAGGACCAGATCACGGATGCGGCCCGCCGTAATCACCCCCCGGCTACTGGGATCCGATATGATGATCAAGAGGTCCACGTTCTGTGTCGTCAGCCGACTGAGGTGTTCCATCCCCGCCTCGTTGTCGATGATCACATAGCGGTAATTGTCCGAAAGGATATCGATGTACTTCCTTGCCAAAGTGTTGGCGGCACAATAGCAACCCGGGCCCTCTGGTCGCCCCATGACGAGCAGATCGTAGCCATTCGCCTCGATGAGTGCCTCATTGACCTTATATTCGAACCACATCTCCTTTGTCATCCCCGTCGGTACATCCCTTTTCATCAACTCCCGTGCTTCCCCTATGGTGGATTTCACCTCTACCCCCAAGACTTCGTTCAGATTGGAATTGGAATCCGCGTCGACAGCTAATATGGGGCGCTTTTCCTTATCCAAAAGGTATTTAATCAACATGCCACACAGGGTTGTTTTTCCGGTTCCCCCCTTGCCTGAAACCGCAATGGTGTATGTCAACTCTCTTCCCTCTACGGCGCATAGGCGGCCTTCGCCCTTTGATATTCCTGGAGCCTCTCCGTGACTTCCGGAAAGACAGAGGTATCGGTATGGGGCAAGAACATCGCTGCCACGAACTCGCTCATAAAGGCCGGATTATTGCTCAGCTCGAGATTGGTCATCATGTGGGCGATCCGTTCCGTTTCCCTCAGCAGGTCCTTCGAAAAGGAGAGGAGCCTTGCCCCGAGAAGCGATCCATTTCCCACGAAGAGGTATTTATCGGTGTCAACCTCGGGCAGGAGGCCGATGCAGATGGCCTTGTCAAGATCTATGGAGTGGCCGAATGCCCCAGCGATGAGGAACTGTTTCACGTCCTGAAATCGCAGATCAGCGCTATCCAAGAGGATTTTACATCCTGCAAATATGGCGGCCTTGGTCCGGATGAGGCTTTCAATATCGATCTCCGTCAGGACGATATCCTTTTTAATCCCGGTCTCCTTCTTCCAAGCCAAGACGTACTCATATCCATCCCTTCCCTCCCTCACCCTATCGGTATCGAGCTCCCGCTTGAATTTTCCATTCTGGTCGATGATGTCCCCCTGAAAGAGCTCTGCTAAGGTGTCGATGAGCCCCGAACCGCATATCCCAATGGGCTTTGCCCTTCCGATGGTTAAGAGCATGGGCTCGAAGGTATTCGGGTTGATGTTTACTCGCTCGATGGCCCCCCTGGTTGCCCGGGTTCCAAATTTGATCCCGGCGCCTTCGAAGGCTGGCCCAGCGGAGCAGGAAGCGCTCATCAGCCAATCCCTATTTCCCAAGACGATCTCCCCATTGGTGCCGATATCCATATATAATGTGAGGGCTTCCCGCTGAAAGATTCCCGAGCCCAAGATCCCCGAGACGATATCGCCACCCATATAGCTCGCCACCATGGGAAAGATATAGATGTGTACGTGATCCCCCAGATCGACACCCAGGTGAACAGCCCTGACGGGAGGGATAAAATCCGCCGTGGGAACATATGGGTCCTCTCGGATGTATTTGGGATCAAGTCCCAAGAAGATGTGTGTCATGGTTGTATTTCCCGCAATGACCAGATGGGAAACCAAGTCCCTCTTTATCCCGCTCATCCGCAAAAGGTCTTCGATAATTCCATTGACCGTGGAGATAATCACTTCCTGTAACTTCTGCAACCCCCCGGGCCTCTGGGAATAGACGATCCGGCTGATCACATCTTCGCCGTAGCTGATCTGTCCATTATAATCGGAGGCCTCCGCCAACGCCACGGTACCCATCCCATTGGGGAAACCACATACCTCTGCCTTATTCAGGTTGAGGAGTTGGCCGAAGACCGTGGTGGTGCCCAGATCGATCACGATGGAGTAGTTCTCACAAGCCACATTCCCCGGTTCCACATTGATGAGTTTATATCCCTTCCGAGTGAGAACCAGGGTGGCCGTCACCTTCCATTCCGCCTCCCTGAGAAGGCGGCTGAGCTTCATGATTACTCGGAAATCCGTGGATATTCCCCTGATACCATATTCCTTGTAGAGGGCGTTTACGAGCCGGGTCAGATCGCTTACATTTTCATCCAATGTAGGGGGATCCAATTCTATGTACCGCTTGAAAACGGCTGGATCGATCTCCCATCCCTCGACCAATTGATCGATGTCTCGTGGAGAAAGGAGGTATCTTCCCTCCCGTTTCAGCCTCAATACCGATGGGTCGACCTGGGATTCTATGGGAATCTCCACCTCCAGGTCGCTCAGGCACGAGGTGATGCAGGCAAGCCGATATCCCTTGTCGAACTCCCGCTTGGAGAGCTTTGGGTTTTGGGCAGAACGCGTCTTTCCCCCGACTATCTTGACCTTACATTTCCCACATGTCCCACTTCCGCCACACGAAGCATTGATGTGGATTCCCGCCGCTATGGCCGTCTCTAATATATTTTCCTCCCTCTCTACCTCAATCTTCCTTCTGCCCGGGCGAAAGGTAATGGCACATTTAGACATAAAAAACCTTTAGATTGCCATTAAATTATATCCCATGCACCCCACCATCTCAATGGTAACCCATATGCTTAACTCGTGATCAGAAAAGCCCTTTGGTTATGCCCTTATCATCGATATCCACTGGCCAGAAGGCCGGCTGAGAAGGCAATCCCGGCATGGTCCTCATCTCCCCCAGCAAGGGGTAAAGGAACCCGGCCCCCACGGATGCCCGGATATCCCGGATGGGAACCCGATAATTTTTCGGAACGCCCTTCCAATTGGGGTTATGGGAGAGGGAGAGGTGGGTCTTTGCCATGTTGAGGGAGAGATTTCCCCAGCCCAGATCCGTGTAGAGCTTAATCTTCTGCTCGGCAAGGGGGGTGTAATCCACTCCGTCGGCCCGGTAAATCTCCCTGGCTACCGTCTCAATCTTCTCCTTGATGGACATATCGTCGGAATAGAGGAGTTTGAATTTATTGGGTTGATCGCAGGCTTTGATCACCGCCTCCGCGGCCTCGATGCAGCCATCGCCCCCTTTGGACCAGGCCTCAATGGGAACGGCATCCATGGCACCGCAGTCCTTGGAGTATTTGATGAGGAAGTGTATCTCCTTATCCGTGTCCGCCGTAAACGTATTTATGGTTACTACTACCGGCACCCCGAACTTGAGCATATTCTCGATGTGGGCCTTGAGGTTCTCGGCCCCCTTCTCCAGCGCGGGTATATTCTCCTTTTCCGCGGCCTCCCTATTATAGGGCTGGCCGGCTCTAAACTCATAGGCCCCTCCGTGCATCTTGAGGGCCCTGATGGAACAGGTAATGACCACGCAATCCAGTTTGAGGCCGCTCTGACGGCAGACTACGTTAAAGAGCTTCTCCGCGCCACAATCAGCGCCGAAACCGCTCTCCGTAACTACATAATCCGCCAATTTAAGGGCCACCATATTCGCAAGGACCGAATTGTTTCCATGGGCGACATTGGCAAAGGGAAAGCCGTGGTCGAATACCGGGTGATTTTCTATGGATTGGACAAGATTGGGCTTGATGGAATCCTTCATGAGAACGGTCATCACCCCTGCCACCTTTAAATCCTCCGCCGTTACCGGCTTCCCATCCTTTGTGAAGGCGCAGACCATTCTCCCCAGCCTCTGCCGGAGGTCCACCAGCCCCGTGGTCAAGGCGTGAACCGCTGCCGTCTCCGTCGCCACGGTGATGTCGAACCCACCCTCTCGCGGAACCCCATCCAATCTCCCGCCTAACCCCAGGACGATATTGCGAAGGGCGCGCTCGTTCAGATCCACACAGCGTCGCAAGTTGATATTGTGGATATTAATATTGAGCTTATTCCCGTGGAGGATGTGGGCGTCCATCGCCGCATTGAAGAGGTTATGGGCCGTCTCCACGGCGTGAATGTCCCCCGTGAAATGGAGGTTGATGTTCTCCATGGGAAGCACTTGCGAGTATCCCCCTCCACAGGCTCCACCCTTGATACCAAAGGTGGGTCCCTTTGAGGGCTCACGGAGGCAGTTGATGGCGAGCTTCCCCCTCTTCTGGAGTACTTTGAACATCGCCTGCCCGATGCCGAGGTTTGTCACGGTCTTCCCCTCGCCCAGCGGAGTTGGGGTGATGGCCGTCACGGTGATGAACTTTCCGTTTGGCTTGTCCTTAAGCCGGTCGAGGACGCTCAGGTTGACCTTCGCCATGTACTTACCATAGGGTTCTAATTCGTCGTCGGTGACTCCACAGATCTTGGCTATCTCCGTGATGGGCTTTAATTCCGTTTCTTGAGCAATCTCTAGGTCCGAGGGAACAGGATGCCTTTTCTTAACAGCCATACGCATTACCTCCTTTCAAAGATGTTTGTTCAAGCAACATACCTAAAAGGAATCCATTACTCATGTGAATCTACAGTAACCGTCCATTTCTCCTCCATGCCATTTCAGGGAGGAAACAAGAGAATGCCTCGTTGTTAGTGCTGATCTCTTCCTTGAGGGAAAATACCAATCATCGGAGAATATGTGATAATTGGCACAAGAATCCTAAAACATACCCCTTTTTTTGTCAAGATAAAAAAAGCTTTTCCCCACTCTCCCTGCAAGGCCTGACCGGATAGTGAACTATCCCTATTGCCAACCAATTGCCTCTGATTTTCTCCCCGATAATTAACGGAGATACTATCCACTATCCACTTCGATGCTGCGGTCACCCAGAGCGGCGAAGAAAATATTTTACCAATTCACATTTTTGGAGTATGATGATGTTCGTTTCGTGGGGAGGAGAGATGTCCAGTCGAAATATGGCATTCAAAAGGGAAGTCGAGCTTTTGGGAGAGTTCCTCATCGATGAGGGAAGAAAACTTGTCTACGCCATCCTGAAGCTCAACGAGGCCAAGGATCCCTTGAAGGAAAAGCGGATTTGGAATCTGGACAAGGGATATAATGATTGGCTTCGGATCCACGGCGAAGACTACCAGTCACTGATGGAGCGGTATGGTGAAGTAAATACCTTTCGTATCTTCGCGGAGGTTGAGAATATCTTAATCTTCTTCGTCGGTTTCTGTTTGAACAAATATTTACATGATGCGGCGAAAAGAAAACCCCTTTTGAATCGATTGACGAGTCAAATTCAAAAGGAAATGGAGAAGATCGGCGTGGACTTTGATGGCAAAGGCCCCAAGAAATACAAGGAAAATGAGAACTACGTTGAGGCCTTCGGGGTCGAGCTCGGCCGTCTTTTAGAAACACCCAGTGTGGTATTGATGGCCAATCTCTCGGTTCTCATTGCTGACTATTTGGGGAAGTGGTTTGTACCCACCGTGGGATTCATTCTTCAGGGCTCAAAAAAACCTTAGGCTTCAGTGAGAACAAACCGAGTGTATTCCAATCCAAAGGGCTTTAAGGAGGGATTGGTCGTGGAGAAGGGCAATGTAAAGTCGGCTTTTCAAAAGCTCAGGGCAAAAAGTGTTGATGACATCATCGAAGGGCTCAACGAAATAGAGTGGAAGATAAAGGCCCTTCGGGGAAAAGATCTCAATGAGGCAATTCTGGCCTTGTGCAGCCTCTTCTATATCGACCTCTTTGACCGGCCTGACCTGGAGCCCGCCGTAGACCGTGCATCTAAGATATTGGTGGCATTGGGAGAAAAGGCGATCCCCCTGATTCTCTACGAAATGAAGGAGGCGGATTTGAAAGCCCAGCTCATCCTTTCAAGGACTTTGGGCCAAATCGGCAAACCTGCCATCAAGCCGTTGCTCAAGTTCTATTCGGGGTCGTTCGATCCTTCCGTGAGATGTTTTGCCCTCTATGCCATGGGGAAGATTAGGGAACCCGAGATGGCCAAGATCATCCCCAAGGTGATGGATGCCATGGATGACTCCAACGGTGAGGTGAGGGATACGGCAACCAGGGTATTGGGTAAGATGGTTGAACACCTGGAATCCCGGAATATACCAGAAAAAGTGCGGAAGAGGATGTTCAAGTCCCTTATCAAAAACCTATCCGACCGTCATTCCGGTGTTCGGGCAAAGGCGGTACGAAGTATCGGAAAGATGACGAAGTTCGGTTTTATCGGCCCGAAGGAGAAGTCCACGGCCAAGAAAGCCATGGCAAGGATTTTGGGATTGGACGAAGCCTTCGATTGGGACCGGGCTTATGTCGTCCGGCTGGAGGCCGAGGAGACGATGAAGTACCTGAACTGATCTCCCCAAAGTGGATGGGAGATCGGATTTCATGCCGGTGACTATGTGTCCCGAAGGGTTTCATAACTCATCTGCGGAAGAAATTGCTTGGAAAAGAGGAGAAGGGATGAGCTTACATTTTGAGTACATTCAGGCTCGTGATCTCACGGATGCTTGGTTTCAATGCCTCTATAATATCTTCGAAAAGGGCTACGAATACACGATAGACAGGGGAAGCTTTAAGGGACAGAAACGGCTTGAGTATGATTTTGTCGTTATACAGATCACATTTCCCTCCACTCGCCCCCTCATCCCGGATATCCCCCCCGGGGTTGGAGTACCCCCTCCTACCGATATGGGGTACGTCGAGGGTTACCTGGAAAAGCTCATCACCTCAAATAAGTCAGAACTGGAGAGCTACACCTACGGGGAAGACCTGGAGGAGCAGATTTCCGAGGTCATCAAGATTTACAAGGAGGACGGGTTCAGTACGAATCAGGCCTATATGGCCGTTGGAAACGCGGCCTCCATCTTCTTGGATGATCCCCAATGTCTTCGTGGAATTGATACTCGGGTTCGATACGGAAAGCTTCATTTCATGCCCTACTTCAGGTCTTGGGACCTCTGGGCCGGATTTCCCTCAAACCTGGCGGCCATTCAATTGGTCAAGGAATATATGGCCAAGGAGATCGATGTGGAAGACGGGGAGATCATCGCAACCAGCAAAGGCCTCCACCTCTACGATTACTGTTGGGATCTCGCCAAGGCGAGGGTGGGAAAATCCGCACCAGAGGAGTGATGGTGCTGGCTTGAAGACTTCCCCCAAAGATGTGATTATCCATCATGTAATCCATACTCCTTTTCCAGAGTTTCGTCGTATGGCGCCTTTCTCGCCGGACAGCCATTCCTCGGACACAACTGACAGCTGAAGAACATCACCTCCGTCGGGAAAAATATGCCGGATACGGACTTTCTCGGGATCATCAGCATGCTTTCGGTCAATGTGACCCCAACCAGGTTTTCCACGTCGTCGAACAGGGAGAAGAGAGGCTTCTGCTCCGTGATCGGCCAATCTTTTAACGATCCGGGACTCATCCTGGATAGCTGTCCTAACCCGAAATGTCTTTTCAAGAATTTCTCAAGGTACTGTCTACTGGAGCGCAGGGCCATATCACCAATGGCCTCCAGATAAAACTGCCTCAGGAGATCGTTACATGAGCTGGCCTCATCCTCCAGGGCCCTTCCAATGGTTATGATAAAGGGGAAAACACTCTCTACCTTATCCAGATTAACCCGCAAAACGCGGCTGGTAAATGTTACCCCGTCAACCTCTACGGTGTCCCCCACCCTTCGATTGACGCATGAGACCGCATAAATGGCCTTGGCTTTGATTAAGGATTCCGCTAGTCCAGCCAATTTCCGAACATCGGCTGAAAAGACCGTTTTTCTATTTAGATGCAACTGCCTCTTGAGCTCATCAAAATCCAAGTGAAACGGAATAGTATCTAATACTCTCATAACCTCTATTCAAAAAACCTTCAGGACCGTGTCGGGGCAAAAAGTGCACCATGCCTCGTTTCAGGCAATGAGCTTCTCAAAATCCGGCTTATCCCATTTGTTGGTCATGAAATGCCAGATTCGGGAGTTTCTCCCAGTACGGGGGTCCTTACGTATCCCGCTCTGGATGGACCTGTGGGCCATGTTGTTTTTGGGATCGAGAATGAAGGTTTCTTTTTGGATAGCTTCGAACTTCATACAACCTCCTTTCTCGCACGTGATTAAAAGCCTTCTATCCCACACTATACAATGTACAATCGGCAATAATCCCTTGCCCCCAAAAATGAGGACTTAAGGTCATCTTCGCCTTTTATGTATGGGACCCAGCCCAAGGGGAAGGTGAACGGAAGTCATCAAAGCGGGATAATGCAAATAAGAGCGGATAGGGGAAGGTATTCACCGATGATAGGACCTTTACCTCTTCGTTTCCTTTAACTCTCTCACGAAGGAATCCATCCCTTCCTTCTTTTTCAATGCCCGGGCAAAGACTGTGGCCTCTCCCCGAGAGGGAAATCGGCCTATTGAGACCCGATACCACGTTCCCTTTTTGGGGATAGCGGCTTCCGCGACAAAGGCCTTGTAACCCTTCTCCTTCAATTCCTTCATCAGCCGTTCGGCCTTCACCCTTTCCCTAAATGACCCTACGTTAATAGTATACCTGCCTATGGGCAGTTTCTGTTCGGGGATTGTCCGGACCTTGGGCTCCTCAGCCTTAGCAAACTTGGGTTTCGATTCCCGTCCTCTCTCAATACTGGCCCCTTTCTCCTCGGCCTCGGCAACTTTTTCTCCTTCCTTCCCCTTCGGCAACTCCATGCCTTCGATAACCACCACCTTCTTCTCTTGTCCCCTTTCACGATTTATCAGTGGAGTCTCCGGGAGCTTTGATCCAATTGGTTCTTTTTCCTCCGGGATCCCGCCTTCCGATAATTGTTCCTCCCCCACCTTCTTCCCAACGACCTCTGGAACCGTCGATTCTTCTTCCCTCTCAACGGACCGGATCGGGCGTTTCATTTTCTTGGCAACGATCTGGGGCTTTCTTACCTCTGGCTTCATGACGAAGAATACCGCCAGCACGAAAATGCCCAAGACGAAACAGAGGAGGACAACGAATAGTAGAGAGCGCCTTGAACGTCTCTGCCTTTTTAGGGAAGCGAGTATTTGGGGGGAGGGATTCCCTTTCATTGTCATTTCTCCTCTCTTCGAATATTCCTCCTCGACTTTCAGGTAGTCTTCCAACTCCCGATCGGAGAAGACGGGCACCTCTTCGGAGTCATTTCTTTCAGGCCTCTCGTAGTTGCCGTCATTCATTTTTTTTCCTCCGAAAGAGCAAAACCAATTGCTACGAGGATAGAGGAAACTTCCTTAAAAGTCAACATCTCGGTATCGGGGATATGATTTTCCCCGAAGGGGGGTCTTACGAGGTATTTCTCCCTTTTGATGAAAAAAAACCCCGAGGGGAAAACCCCCGGGGTCTTCTGGAGACATTACTGGTCCTCTGTCATTCCACTACTACTACATCCGTGGCTTGCAGGCCTTTTTCTCCCTGAGAGATTTCGAACTCGACTTCATCCCCCTCGTGAAGGGTCTTGAATCCTTCTTTCTTAACGGCGGAATAATGGACAAATATGTCATCCCCGTCTTCTCGAGTGATGAATCCATAGCCCTTCTTCTCGCTGAACCACTTAACCGTCCCTTTGGCCATTACAACTCACCCCCTTCCGATAAGAATTCTCTGGTAAGTTGTAATGGCTTTCCGGTCTATCATAAAGCCGCATAACATAAATAACAGAATATAATTTGCTGGTACGGTCTTTATTTGTGATCCTTAGAAAAACTCCTTACAACTTACATTGTGGTATTTAAGCATCTTTGTGATATAAAATCAAGGAAAATTTTAATAAACCCGGCAAGGGAACCTTTGTTGACATACGTTACGGATGGGATGGGATAATCTTCACCATTCATTAGCAAGCCGATTCCCTGATAAATTAAGATGAAGCCGCCGATAAAGCACTGCTCTCCCTTCAGGATCTGAGAAGAGTGGGTAGGACAGATCAATTTTAGCGAACACCTTTTTATTCCTCTCTTAACCATCCGAGGGTATGGTTAAAAATTCCGCCTCTTATTTCACCGGATCTTCATAGCTTTCGGCAAACATCTTCAGCTTCTTCTTCCGTAGGGAACATTCGCTCTCATGGTTGAGGAGAATGATAAGGGGAATTCAGTCCTCTTTCTCATCGAATCGCCATGGAGGGAGTTTCTTGAGGAATGATTCCATCTTAGTATGCAGAGGCTGAACCAAATTACCACTATCTACCTGTTATTTCTCTATACAGCACAGGTAAAAAGGAAGTTAAGATTTGAAAATTCCTATCGGTAGCCCGTTTCGGTTATGCTCTTTTCAGGATAATGCTATCCCTCCTCTTGGATACCCTGAATTTCTCTCCCACTTTAAACCCAAGTTGATCAATCAAAACGAGACGACTGAGAACAATGGTTCCCCGCTTCCCTATGGTAAGCACTTTCGTTTTCCTCTGCTTTTTCTTTTTCTCCCTCTCCGTTATAATGGCTTTGATCTTTCCGGCTTCAACCAATGCATCAAAATACATCTTCTTCAAAGAGGTTTTGGTCTGGATACCTAACTCCTTCATGATCTGTTTGTCCGTGAACCCTGCCTTAACCATTTCGACAATGTCCTTTGATTTGTGTTTCATCTCTCCCCCCATCTATAAGATTTTGGTTTTACCTTGATTTATTAATGAAGCACAATAGTTAATATTAAAATATAACACAATAGAGTTTATTTTAAAAATAAAAAAAATTATTGGTGACGGTAAAAAAACACTCAAATTGAAATCTTTGCTTCAATCACATAATAAAGAATTTGTTACCATTTCAAGAGCCATATAAACCCACTTTCTCACCGCTTTTAATGATCTCTCTATCACACGGGTTCCCCATTCGGCTACGAAGTTCTTAATACAAAATGCGATCATTTTTCAAAGACTGAATCTTCAACTATATCTCTTCACCCTGCCTTACATCTCAAGCCGAGATGATCCTTCTCGTTGGCAGAGGTGGGAACGATTCCACGCTCGAAGTGTAGGGGTAATCCTTAAGATCTGAAAATGAAAAACCCTCTCGATTGCCTCAACGATGACTCCTCTTCAAATATCTGTTGCAACCCCTTTTCGTTTCGATTACTATCTGTGATGCTTAGAATTATCATGTTTTCTATACGTCTCTTTCAAGCTGAGAATTTCAAACCGGGGATATTCAAATTGGAAGACGAAATTTTCATGGAGAAGGCCTTGATGCTTGCACGAAGGGGATTGGGGAAAACCAGCCCCAATCCCATGGTTGGGGCCCTGGTGGTAAAGGAGGGAAAGATCCTGGGCAAGGGCTATCATCGGAGATATGGGGGACCCCATGCTGAAGTCATTGCCCTGAGGAATACAAAGGGTGATGTGAAGGGTGCTTCGATGTATGTAACCCTTGAGCCCTGCTGCCACCACGGATGGACTCCACCTTGTGTGGATACCCTTATAGAAGCAGGAATGGGCCGAGTCGTGATTGGAACGCGTGATCCGAACCCCATGGTTAATGGAAAAGGTATTCGGATCCTCCGGGAAAATGGGATTCAAGTCAAGTTGGGCGTTTTGGAGGAACGGTGTCGGGAGCTCAATGAAGCTTATTTAAAACATACTCAAAGGGGGAGCCCACTCGTTACCCTAAAATTTGCTCAATCCCTTGACGGAAGGATTGCAACAAAGACGGGCCGCTCTCAATGGATCAGCTCCCCGGAGGCCCTAAGCTTAGGGCATCGATTGCGAGCTATTCATGACGGGGTGCTCGTCGGCATCGGCACTATCCTTGTGGATGATCCCAGCCTCACCGTCCGTCTGGCGAAAGGCAAAAATCCTCGGCGCATCATCGTAGACGGCAGATTGCGTATCCCCCTGACATCCAAGGTGCTCAGTGACGAAGGAGTGGATAAAACGATCATCGTGGCGACGGAGGGGGCGAATCGGAGAAAAGCCCATGGCCTGAAAAAATTAGGGGCCGAAGTCTTATGGGCGGCGAGAAATCAACGGGGAGAGGTGGATATGAAGGACCTCCTCGAGAAATTGGGCCGCATGGAAATAACCTCGGTATTGGTTGAAGGCGGAGCCAAGATCATCACTTCCTTTCTCAGAGAAAGGCTGGCGGATAAGATCGTGATAATGATGGCGCCAAAGTTAATTGGTAAGGGAATAGAGGCCGTTGGAAACCTTGAGATCCGTGATGTAAAAGAGGCCTTGCGGATTTCTAAGATAAAAATGAGGAGATTGGGTGAGGATATCATCATCGAGGGCCATCTTCAAAAGGGAAAGAGCTGACAGAGAATCGGTAATGTTACAATCACGCAAGCTCAACGGGATCTATCCATTATAATGCAATCATAGGCCCCATGGAAAAAATGACGTAAAACGAAGGGAATATTTAATCGACATCGACCTCATCGAATACCGGAGGATGTGGGATTTCCAACTTCGTCCGCAGCTCCTTCAGCGCAGCTCAAATGTACCGAAATGCAATGGGCATTCAGCAGAGATCGTCCTCGCGTCACCTATTCAAGGATTGTTATCATCACAGCATTGAGCAACGGAAGCTCCTTTCCAGGGTTTCATTTCGTCGAAAAGTGATTGAGGCAACGAAGCGGGGAATAGAGTTCTGTTATATCTCCAAAATTCGCTTCACCTTGGGTGGGTCCAATCTATAAGTGCTCCCTTTGCCTTGATAGAATCCGTGCTCCTCAATGAGATGGATTGACAAATCCGACCAGATGAGGACCTCCCCGGTTTCTCGCTTTTTCAGCTTCACATGGGTCTTGGGGTAGAGGCCGGGATGGCCCCAAGGACAGGGTATCTTGCCCCGCGCTTCCTCAACTTCAACCTCGAATTTGTCCTCCACCACTACTGGATCCCCCCAACCGCTCCTCGCCCTCTCGGTGATTCCCTTCAGCCTCTGTGCAATGGTTCCGTGGCTCAATCCCAGGGAATTGACCGTTCCCTGATCCTCGGTCAGAATCTCGATCAGTTTCCGGGGATCTTTCCCCAGAAACCCTTCTGCACAGAGATACATGGGCCTCATAGTGTGTTCAACTCTGTCGAGCTCAGGGCTTTGCTTCACCGGGCGATCTTTCATACCTACCTCACCCATTTGAGGGGGATTATGTAAATTTATCGTAGAAGATCAACTCCTCGGGAATCCCCTTTTTCGTCAGGAGTTCCACAGTGGCCTCGACCATCGCGGGATTCCCGCAGAGGTAAGCCTCCTTGTTGGCCCCGTTTTTAACGATCTTTTCCAAGACATCTGTGACCCGGCCTCGTTCCCCCTGCCAACGGTCTTCCTCTTCGGGACTTGAGAGGGCCAAGATGACCTCAAGGCCGGGTATTCTTTTCTTGAAGGCCTCTATTTCCTCCAGATAGAAGAGGTTCTTTTTTTGACGTGCACCGAAGATGAGGGTTGTCTTCCTTGAAATCCCCTCCTCTGCCATCTGATGGAGGATCGACATGATGGGAGCGAGGCCCGATCCAGTTGCCACCAACATGATCTCCCGATCGGAATCCCGCAGGTAAAAATCACCGTACGGACCGTTGAAGGCTACCTCATCCCCTTCCTTCAACACTTCATGGATATAGGTTGTGGCCAAACCCCCGGGAACTTTTGTCACCATGAGGGTAATACCATCCGGTTCGTTGGCCGTTGAGGCGATGGAATAGGCTCGGTATACCGATTCCGGGCATTCCTTATATTCGGGAACCTGAAACTGGATGTATTGGCCGGGTTTGAAAGTGATGGTATCGGGTTCGATGAGCCGCAGACGCAGCTCCTTAATCTGATCAGTAAGGTCGTAAAGAGCCTCGACCCGTGATCGAAACTCCTTGATGAGAAAGAGCTCGGGGGGAATTTCGATGTACATGTTCCCGCGGACCTTAATCTGGCAGGAAATACGGACATTGTCCTTAACTTCCTCGGGTTCAAGCCAGGGAGTCTCCGTGGGCAACAGAGGTCCCCCTCCCTCATGAACTTTAACCCTGCAATACCCACAACTCCCTCGCCCGCCACAAGCTGATGGGATGAAAATCCCCTGCTCCATCAGTGTTGAAAGGAGGCTTTCTCCCCCGTGAACCACCAGCTCCCTCTCTCCCTCGTTGATGTCGATGTGGCACTCGCCATAAAAGCCTAAATAGGAGTCCGCTACTTCCAAGAGAAAGGCCAAAAGCGCACCCAAACCACTCAAGGCGGCGATGCTCAAAACGAGTAGGTTCATGAGGATTTCCTCACTGAATCTGGATCATTCCACTGAAGGCCACAAAGGCAAGAGCCATCAACCCTGCGATGATTAGAGCAATGCCAGGACCCTCCAGTGGCTTGGGAATTTTGGCGCCTCTGAGCTTTTCCCGGATTCCCCCCATGGCAACAATGGCTAAGGTCCATCCTATACCACCTCCCGCACCATAGGCTACCGATTGCAAAAATGTGTATTTCCGGATAATCATAAAAAGGGCAACCCCGAGAATGGCACAATTGACCGTAATCAAGGGGAGAAAGATACCCAGTATGACGTACAGAACCGGCGATGACCTCTCAATAACCATCTCAACTAACTGAACGAAGGCAGCGATGACGATAATAAACGCGATAAAACGAAAATGCTCCATCCCGAAGGGCACCAACAGGTAGTAGTAAACAAGATAGTTAAGCCCCGAGGTGCACGTCATCACAAAAATCACTGCAAAGCCCAGTCCCAGAGAGGACCTCACTTCCCGGGAAATGGCCAGGAAGGAACACATGCCCAGAAAGTTGGTTAACAGGATATTGTTGGTGAAGATGGCAGCAAAAAAGATAACCGGGGCACTGAGTCCCAGCTGTTCCATAAGCACTCCTTTACCTTTTTATCTCCGCCTCCTCCTCCCTCGCACCAAAGGAACGGACTACCCAAATGACAACTCCCAACATGAAGAAGGCACCCGGAGCCATCACCATAATAACCCAATTGGTCCACCCCACGGACATGACCTGTACCCCGAACAGAGAGCCGAAACCCATCAGCTCTCGGAAAAAAGCTACCGTGAGTAAAATAACAGCATATCCGCAACCTGAGCCAATCCCATCCAAGAAGGATGGCCAGAGGGAGTTATTCCGTGCGAACGCCTCGCACCGTCCCATGATGATGCAATTGGTAATTATCAAGCCAACGTAAGGCCCCAGCGCCACACTGATGTCGGGGAGATAGGCTTTCAAAGTGATATCCACGATGATCACATACGAAGCGATGATGAGGGTTTGAACCATCATTCGAATTCTTGTGGGGGTGATGTTCCTGAGAATGGAAACGGTCATATTGGACATGGTAACCACAAAGATGAGACTTAAGCCCATGATAAGGGTATTGATGAGTAAATTGGTAACCGCCAGAGCGGAGCAGATTCCCAAGATTTGCCGGAAGACGGGATTCTCCCTCCAAAGACCTGTAATGAAGACCGACTTGCTCCTTATCCTCGCCATCGGAATTAAACCTCACCGCTCGGGGGTACTTTTATGGGATCCCTTTTCTCAAAAGGGGACGATGCCCTCTCCCGAGCGCTCACGTCCTCCTCGCCCTTTCTCATTGGAGCACATTCGCCCTTTATCCCTCATGAAGTCCCCCATCTATCCTCCCCTCGACATTATCCCCTGCTATCCACGGCAGATAATCCCTCAAACTCTCGTTCACCAGGCGTTCCACCCCGCGGCTTGTCCCGGTCGCACCTGTTATAGCGTCCAGCTCGTTGTCGACTTGGGCCATCCCGGGGGGAACCAAAGAGAAGTATTTCCGCTCCTTTCCCCGAGGAATCAGTCGTTTCCCCGCAAACTGCCGTTCAAACCATTCTTCCGTAATTCGCCCTCCCAGACCAGGTGTCTCGTTATGTCTGTAAAAGGCGATGCCGAGCACGCTCTCCATTTTAGGGTCTATGGCCATTATCCCATATATAGGGCCCCAAAATCCTGGACCGAACAGGGGAAATGCATACCCGATCAAAGCTTTGCGGTCTTCTGTAAAGCCCCGGTAAAGGGTTCTTCCCTCTCTCTCTTCGACCTTTACCCGTTGTTTAAACATCTGGCGGATCCGGAGAGCTGTTATTTCCGGTGGTACTTGAACTCCCAACACCTTTAGGATAATCCTCTGGAGCTTAATCTCCTCATTGATCGTTATTCGCTCCCGATTGAGCTTGTGGATGCCGGTCACCACCGCCGTGAAAAAAAAGGTGAGAATAAACATATAGATGACGGAGAACAGTCGCTTCTTGATCATACACTCTTCCCGCGGCCCTTCCATTCGTTCACCGCCATATCCATCACAGGAACGAACATGTTCATGAAAAGAACGGCAAACATTATCCCCTCGGAAAAGTTGGAATATCTCCTTAAGATGATTGTAAGTCCACCGATAATAAACCCGTAGATCCACTGAGCGGCTTTGGTCTTAGGACCGGAGATTGGCTCGGTGACGACGAAAAATGCCCCAAAGAGAAAAGAACCCGAGACTAAGGAGGTCAAAGGGGACGGAACGGAGGAGATCCCGACAGAGCGGAGAACGAAGCTCAAAGAGATGCCTCCCAAAAGGCAGGAAACTGCCAACCTCCAGGGAGCGGATTTTCTCATAATGATATAAACCCCACCCAGGAGGATCAACCACCCACAGGTCTCCCCAAGGGACCCGGAGGTATTTCCCATGAAGAGTTGCTCTAAGGGGAAAGCCTTTCCCTCCCTGAGCACCCCTAACGGGGTAGCAGTGGTCAAGGCATCCACCGGAGGGAACCACAGGCTGAATCCACCGAAATCACCTCCCACTGGTTCTACCCATCGATTGGTCAGAGCGATAGGGAAAGCGATGTAGATAAAACAACGGCCGACCATGGCGGGGTTGAAGACGTTATGTCCAAACCCGCCGAAGACCATCTTTCCGAAGACCACCCCGAAAACAATGCCAATAACGGCAATCCAGAAGGGGGTCGTGGGGGGAAGGCTCAAGGCAAGGATAATAGAGGAGACGAAGACTGCCGACGTGATAGGTTTCCCCTGGCGGAGGGTGAATGACCCCTCTGCTGCAATGCCGAAGACGAGGACCAGGGCGGTCAAAACCAGGGAGCGCAGTCCAAAAAAATAGACTGAAGCCATGAAACATGGGATCAATCCATAGCAGACTCGGATCATCATGGGTTGCATGAGAAAGAGCTTTTTGGGTAGGCGCCCCTTTTTAATCATCTCCCCCACTTCTTCCGGCAATGATCACCCCCTGAGTCCGTTCGCAGGGGGAGGACTATCCCCGTATTTTCGAATGCTAATGTATTGAAATATTCATCGATTGTCAACGCTTTGAGGCCCTTTCTTTTCAATTCACATGGCCCCTTCTGGAGTCAACTCCCATCACAACCGAATCATAGAGTTAATCGGAAGTCCAGACCAATATGAAACTCCGCCATGCCTAATGCAGCCGTAGAAACAGAGGGAGAGATTTTTTCAGAGGATCTTGACAGGCAAAGAAATTCTTGATAAATTTCGTATTAATAACTATTACCAAATAGGTTGAAATTGACATCAGCACGAAAGTTCATGATGACCCGGCAGCGAAGGGTCATCCTCGAAGAGCTGAGGAAGCTCGAATCGCACCCAACTGCCGACGAAATATACGAAATGGCGCGCCGGCGATTGCCGCGAATCAGTTTGGGCACTGTTTACCGTAACTTAGAGATCCTATCGGAGTGTGGCATGATACGGAAACTGGAGCTGGGAGGTACTCAAAAACGTTTCGATAGCATGGTAAGGAATCACTATCACGTTCGCTGCTTACGGTGCGGCTGCATTGAAGACGTGTCTATGGAACCACTCACTACCATTGAAAATGCAATTCGTCGTGTGAACGATTACGAAATCATCGGATTTCGGCTAGAATTCATCGGGGTATGTCCCCAGTGCAAGAAAGAAGCCTAAGCAAGGATTGGAAAGGAGGATCGACGATGGAATTGAAGGGATCGAAGACTGAGGAAAACATACTCACGGCATTTGCCGGCGAGTCGCAAGCCCGTAATCGGTACACCTACTTTTCCTCACAGGCAAAGAAGGAGGGTTTCGAGCAAATTGCTGCAATTTTTGCCGAGACCGCTGACAACGAGAAAGAACACGCCAAAAGACTTTTCAAGTTCCTCAAGGGGGGGGAGGCCGAGATTAAGGCCTTTTTCCCCGCCGGGGTGATCGGTACCACCGAGGAAAATCTCAAGGCCGCCGCAGCAGGCGAGAACTACGAGTGGACCCAGATGTATCCCTCCTTCGCCGAGATGGCGGAGGAGGAGGATTTCGCTGACATTGCTGAGGTATTCAGGGCCATAGCCATCGCCGAAAAGCAGCATGAGGGGCGCTACCTGGGTCTTTTGGGAAACGTCCAGGAGGGAAGGGTTTTCCGGCGGGATGAGGTGGTGAAGTGGCGGTGCCGCAATTGCGGGTATATCCACGAAGGAAAAGAGGCCCTGGAGAAGTGTCCGTCGTGTGATCATCCCAAGGCCCACTTTGAACTCCTCTCGGAAAATTGGTAAGGTTACTGTGGAAAGAACGGAAAGCCGTGGAGAAGAAACGTGGAGGGTGTGCGGCATATCTCCTATCCCAAAAAAGGAGAACCGAGAAGGGGGATAGCGGCCGGACTCCTTAATAAGAAGATTCCAGAGGATAGGGCTTGCCCCGCGTGTGGTGTGGGGAAGGGCGATTGTAAGACCCAGGGCTGTTACCAACATTGGGGGGACAGAGATGAAGGGAGAGCTTACGTCAGGGATTTATTGGGTCGGCGCCATAGATTGGAACATAAGGAATTTTCATGGTTACTCCACTCACAAGGGCACCACATATAACGCATATCTGGTTATGGGAGAGAAGATAGCCCTCGTGGATACCGTCAAGGCACCTTTTGCCGGTGAGATGGTGGAAGGGATAAACAATATCATTGCGCCGGAAAGTATAGACTACCTGATCATAAACCATGTGGAGATGGATCACTCGGGATCTTTGCCCCTCATCAGGGAGACGCTGCCAAGGGTAAAGATATTGTGCAGCCCCAGGGCAGAGGAAGAGTTGAAGCACCATTACGGCGAGGAGATCCCCCTTAGTGTGGTGAAGACAGGGGATGTGCTCGAACTGGGGGGCAAGACCCTGACCTTTGTGGAAGTTCCCATGGTCCACTGGCCGGATTCCATGGTGACCTACGTAAAGGAGGATAAAGTCCTTCTTCCCAATGACGCCTTCGGCCAGCACATGGCCACCAGTGAACGCTTCGACGATGAAGTGGGATGGGATATCATCCGACCTGAACTAGCCAAGTACTATGCCAATATCGTTATGCCATATGGTGCACAGGTCTTAAAAGCCCTCGAGGCCTTAAAAGGAATAGAAATCGAGGTGATCGGGCCAAGTCACGGCCTCATCTGGAGACAATATATCCCGCAAGTAGTGGCGACCTATGAAAAATGGGCCAAGGGGGAAACGGAGAAGAGGTGTATCATCGTATACGACACCATGTGGGGCAGTACGGAGAAAATGGCCGGGGCTATCTATAGAGGTCTAACGGAGGAAGGGGTTCCTACCAAGATGTACCGATTGAGTAATTCCGATAGGTCGGATATCGTCAAAGAGATGCTGGAAGCGCGGGGCCTTTTGCTCGGCTCGCCCACTCTCAATAACGGCCTCTACCCCTCGGTGGCGGAATTTTCCACTTATATCAAGGGACTCCGTCCTAAGGGGAGGATAGCCGCCGTATTCGGCTCCTATGGTTGGGGCATGGGTGCGACAAAAACCCTTTCGGGAGACCTTCAGGCCGCGGGGATGGAAGTAGTAGATGACCTACAGGTGAAATTTGTTCCCCTTGGTGAAAAGATTGATAAATGCGAGCACTTGGGCCGCAGAGTAGCTCAGATGATAAAGGCACCATAGCCGAGTGGTGTTTTCAGGAATTTCTGCTTGGCCGAATACCCACCATTTTTAAAGAACCTTCCCCGTCGCGGCCCTCAGACATCCGCTCCCCGGTGCAAGGGAGAAGTTTGATTCGATCTCACGCAGGAACGTGTTTACGTGATACAAGAGGGACCTTGAATATGAATGGGGGAGGCGTCTACGGCTAATCGAGAGCTGCGCGAGCACTTTTTCATTCGGGTGATATATGCCCGGCACCTCGGAGGATATTTCATGAAAAGCCTTGTGTTTCTGCTCTTGGCGATGTTCTTTTCCGCGGGGTTGGCCTCCGGAGCAAGCGCTCTAATCAGTGAGGTCACCGAAGAATGCATTTCCTGCCACACCTCTGTGTCCCCTGGGATTGTGGCTGGCTGGAGAAAAAGCCGTCATGCCAGAATCACCCCCATGGAGGCTATCAAAGAGCCCAAGCTCGAGAGGAGGGTCTCAGCTGAAGACGTTCCCCGTGAACTCGCCCAAAACGTGGTCGGCTGCGCTGAGTGTCACAGCATGAATCCAGAGAAGCATAAGGATAACTTTGAACACGAGGGCTACCAGGCCCACATTGTAGTTACCCCCGAGGATTGTGCTACCTGCCATCCGACCGAGGCAAAACAGTATAGTCAAAACCTCATGTCCCATGCTTATGGAAACTTGAAAAACAACCCTGTCTATCACAGTCTTTCCGATGCGGTTAATGCCATTCAGTCCCTTGAGGATATGAAGACGACCGTAAGACCTCCAGATCCGAAGACCGAAGCTGACTCCTGTTACTACTGCCATGGTACCGCCGTGGAGGTTACGGGCAAAAAGTCCAGGGAGACGATTATGGACGAGATGGTGTTTCCCGTTCTCTCCGGTTGGCCCAATCAGGGCGTTGGGCGGTTGAACCCCGACGGGAGCATGGGCTCATGTGCCGCCTGCCATACCCGGCATGCCTTTTCCGTCGAGATGGCCAGAAAGCCACACACCTGTGCCGAATGCCACAAAGGGCCTGACGCCCCGGCGTATAAGATCTATGAGGTGAGCAAGCACGGAAACATCTATTCCTCCCTCGGCAAGGGGTGGGAGTTCAAGGCCGTTCCCTGGATGGTAGGGAGAGACTTCACTGCGCCGACCTGTGCGTCCTGCCACGTCAGCTTACTTATTACCGAGGAAGGCGAAGTTGTGGCGGAGAGGACCCATCGGATGAACAACCGTCTTCCCTGGAGAATTATGGGATTAATCCACGCACATCCCCATCCCAAATCTCCGGATACCACAATTATCAAAAATAAGGCCGGATTGCCCTTGCCAACGGAGCTCACCGGAGAGGCGGTGGCCACATATCTCATTGACGCAGAGGAACAGGAAAAGAGGCGTAACACGATGCACAAAGTCTGCCTCTCCTGCCACGGCTACGGATGGGTGGAGGGACACTGGACCCGTTTTGAAAACACCCTCAATACTACCAACGAGATGACCCTGGCCGCCACAAAAATCATGCTTACTGCCTGGGAAATGGGGCTTGCCAAGGGGCTTTCTCAGAACGACAGCATCTTCAACGAGGCCATAGAGAAGAAGTGGGTAGAGCAGTGGCTCTTCTTCGCCAACTCCACCCGTTTTGCCTCCGCCATGGCGGGGCCGGACTATGGTGTCTTTGCCAACGGCCGCTGGTATTTGAGCAGAAATATCCAAGAGATGGTTGACTGGCTCGAGCTTAAGCTGAAAGAGAAACGAGAAGAGAAAAAGCAAGAGAGAGGAGGACGAGCAATAACTGAGAGATGACAGATTTATAAATGTCTGGAAGTTACGGCTATTGATCAAATCATTTTACCGGTAACACGTCGAAGACAACCCCAAAATTATGGCTATTCCCGGTAATTTGCTCACCACCGCCATGGCGGTCATGCCCCATAAGGATGTGAACCGGGCCCTGGAGTTGGCTCTCTCCATGGATGTGCCTTTTTGGCCCCAGTTACCTCACCTGAGCTACTATGAGGATATGTACGTCCAAGCCTCGGAGGGCTTTCCCGGTATCGTTCTCGACCGAGAAAGGCGTACTGTGCGTTTTTCCATGGAAAAATTCATCGGTGAGTTCGAGAAGACCATGGCCCATTTCGATGAACCGGAGTACTTTGATATCAGCGAAAGCTATTCAGTCGTCTATCATCGATTCCTTGATCTAGATTTGTCGGATCGCCCGGCCATACGGGGGCAACTTGAAGGACCCATCAGCTTCGGGTTAAATGTCTTGGATCGGGATGACCGCCCTATTCTCTTTCATGATACCATACGGCCGTTCATGATTGAGTTCCTGGCAAAAAGGGCAAATATGCAACTGAAGAGACTGAAAAAAATCAATGCCAATGCCTTTCTGTTTATAGACGAACCGGGTCTTCAGTATCTGTTCAGCGCCATGACTGGCTATGGGGATGTGGCTGCAAAAGGGGACATGGAAGTCTTCTTCTCCCTGATCGAAAGGCCCCGTGGCGTTCATCTCTGTGGAAATCCGGATTGGGATTTTTTGTTGGACCTGGATCTTGACGTTCTGTCTCTGGATGTGTATTCAAATGGGGAGGTATTTGTCGCTTACAGCCAGTCCATCCGTAAATTCTTGGACCGGGGAGGGATTATCGTGTGGGGTATCGTGCCTACCAATTTCGAGCCTTTTGAAAAGGAGGATTTAGATTCCCTTGAAAAACGCCTGGCACAGTTATGGACCCTCCTCGCAAATGAAGGCACCGACCACCAATATCTTCTCTCCAGGAGCATGCTCTCGCCTGCCACCTGCTGTCTGGTCAATCCCGATGGTGAAAAGACGGTGGAAAAGGCCTTCGAAACGATTCAAGATCTATCCTTGAGGCTTCGGGAAAAAAATAGACTATCAAATGCGGTATAGGAATGGAAAGCGAGCAAGAGGGAGACCATTCTCACAGTGAGTACTGCTTCAGGCGAAAAGGAATTTGAAGATAGGAAATAGTGCAAAGGAGGGACATAATGGATAAATGGGAATGTTCTGTTTGCGGATACATTTACGACCCGCAGCAGGGGGATCCGGATAGTGGGGTAAATCCCGGGACCCCCTTTGAAGATCTCCCAGAGGATTGGGTATGTCCGGTATGCGGGGCCTCCAAGGATGAGTTTGAGAAGGTATAGCGAAACGAGATAGATCAGTTATTTTCCCTGTCGACTGCCCGATCCTTCGCGATCCAGCTCATCATTTCCCGAAGCCTCTGCCCTACCTGCTCTATTGGATGTTCAGCCCAGCGACGCCGCATAGCCATAAAGTATGGTCTCCCGGCTTTGTTCTCCAAGATCCATTGCCGTGCCCACTCGCCGTTTTGGACCGAATGGAGGATTTCCCTCATTACCTGCTTCGTCTGCTCGGTGACGATTTTTGGACCGGACGTGTAGTCCCCGTATTCGGCGGTATCGCTCACCGAATAGCGCATTGTGGACAGCCCTCCCTCGTAGATTAGGTCAACAATGAGCTTGAGTTCATTGAGGCACTCGAAGTAGGCCATCTCCGGGGAATAACCTGCCTCGGTGAGAACTTCAAACGCCGCGGCGATGAGGTGTGTCACACCCCCGCAGAGGACGACCTGTTCCCCAAAGAGGTCAGTTTCCGTCTCCTCTTTGAAGGAGGTCTCTATCACCCCTGCCCGCGTGCCGCCAAGGCCTTTGGCGTATGCGAGGGCAGTCTCCTTGGCCTTGCCGCTCATATCCTGATATACGGCAACGAGGCAGGGGACACCCGCTCCCGCGAGGTACTCCCGGCGCATGACGTGTCCAGGGGATTTGGGGGCAACCATGGCAACATCCACATTCTCCGGAGGGATGATTTGGTTGTAGTGGATGTTGAATCCGTGGGCGAACATGAGCACCTTTCCCCCTTTGAGCCCCGGGAGTATCTCTTCCCGGAAGACCTCCGGCTGGCGATCATCCTGTATGAGCATGGTGATAATATCCCCCATTTTGGCAGCTTCGGCTGTGGAAACTACCTTTAACCCCGCTTTTCCGCCTTTTTCCATGAAGTGCCCCCTTCTCTAAGTCCAACAACCACCTCCAGGCCGCTGTCTTTTAGGTTCAGAGCGTGGGAATGTCCCTGGGAACCGAAACCGATGATGGCCACCTTCTTACCTTTTAACAGATCCAAGTCAGCATCGCTCTCGTAGTATACTTTCATCCCCTCTCTCCTTTCTCGTTTTATTCACCGGGGGATGGAAACCCGAATCCAATCCCCTTAATCCTCCTAGGCTCGGTTTTCGCCCCCTTTCTCGGTTACGGTCTCGCCTCTTGCGATGGAAATCTTTCCCGTTCGAACAATTTCCTTGATACCGAAGGGCTTCAGCATCTCTATTAACGCCTCGACCTTATCCGTCGCTCCGGTGACCTCAACGACAAGGGAATTATGGGCTATATCCACTACCTTTCCCCGGAAGACGTCCACAATTTGAAAAACCTCCACCCGACGTGAAATCGCGATCGACACCTTTACCAGTGCAAGCTCGCGGTCCACCGAGGGGGTATCAGTCAGGTCAGTAATCCTTATCACATCGACGAGTCGGGTCAGCTGTTTCTTGACCTGATCAATGATCCTATCATCCCCCTCCATAACCATGACGATACGGGTAACGGTGGAGTCCTCGGTCTCGCCTGCGGCAATGCTCCTGATGTTAAACCCCCTGCCACTCAAGAGCCCTGAAATCTTGGCCAACACACCTGGGTGATTCTCCACCAGAACCGAAAGGGTGTAATCCATACCATCCTCCATCTAACCGATCATAATCTCGTTTATAGCAGCTCCGGCCGGCACAATGGGATATACGTTCTCCTCCCGTGCCACGAGGAACTCCAGGATAACCGTCTTGGGAGAGCCGATGGCCTCACGCACTGCCCCCTCCACGTCCTCGGGATGCTCCACCCGGATTCCCATTGCCCCATAAGCCTCGGCGAGCTTGACGAAGTCCGGGACGTAAGGGGGACATTCGTCGTTCGGATTGTTGCAATGCCGGGGGCAGCTTGGCCGCTGCAAGAGGCAACTGAATGCGTAAGCCTTCTCGAAGAAGAGCTCCTGCCACTGGCGAACCATCCCAAGATAGCCGTTATTCAAGATGGCAATATTAACCGGGAGATCATTAATGACAGCGGTTGCGAGTTCCTGGATCTTCATCTGGATACTCCCATCCCCGGCGATATCGAAGACTATCCGATCGGGGAAGGCCACCTGAGCCCCAATTGCCGCCGGGAAGCCATAGCCCATTGTCCCAAGACCGCCTGAGGAGAGGAAGGTTCTGGGACGGTCATATCGAAAGTAGTGTGCGGCCCACATCTGGTTTTGTCCTACCTCAGTGGTAATGATCGCCTCCCCTCCGGTAACCTCATAGATCTTCTCAACAACGTACTGTGGCTTAATCACAGCGGAATCCTGATGGTACGTCAAGGGATTTTTGCGCTTTAATTCCATCAACTCCTCACGCCACGAATCGATTGGGAGGGGTTCGGCGAAGTTGAGCATTTCTTGGAGGATCTCCCGTGCATCACCGATGATGGGGATGTCAACGACCACGTTCTTGCTGATGGACGCAGGATCGATATCTATGTGGACGACCTTGGCTTTCGGGGCGAACTCGCTCAACCTTCCCGTCACCCTATCGTCAAACCTCGCCCCTATGGCGATCATGAGATCACATTCGCATACAGCCTGGTTTGCGGCAATTGTCCCATGCATCCCCAGCATCCCGAGAAAGAGAGGATCAGTTCCGGGAAAGGCACCAAGCCCCATCAACGTGAGGGTAACTGGAATTCCCATCTTCCTCGCAAGGGCGGTGAGTTCCCCTGAGGCTTCCGAGATGATTACCCCTCCTCCGGCGTAGATCAACGGCCTTTTCGAACTCCGGACTAACTCCATGGTCATTTTGATCTGTTGGGAGTTGTCATGTACAACCGGATTATAGCCCCGGATACTTACCCGCTCGGGGTAGGTAAAATCCCCAACGGCAACGCTCACATCCTTTGGGAGGTCGATGAGGACCGGTCCGGGACGTCCTGTCCTTGCAATGTGGAAGGCCTCCTTCATGATTCTGGGGATATCCCCGACGTTTCGTACGAGGTAGCTGTGTTTGGTTATTGGACGACTAATCCCGATGATGTCTGCCTCTTGGAAGGCATCATTTCCTATCATCGCCACCGGGACTTGACCGGTGATGAGAACGATGGGAACTGAATCCATGTTGGCGGTGGCTATCCCGGTCACCAGGTTCGTAGCCCCTGGGCCACTTGTGGCAACGCACACACCCACCCTTCCCGTAGCCCGTGCATAGCCATCTGCGGCGTGGACCGCCCCCTGCTCGTGGCGGTTTAAGACCATGCGAATTTCCTCCCGGTGGAGGAAATCGAAGAAGGGCATGATCGTACCTCCGGGGAAGCCGAAGATCACCTCCACCCCCTCCCTCTTCAATGCTTCTACAACCATCTTTGCCCCTTGCATCTTCATGGTAAATACTCCCTCTTTTTTTCTATCCCTTCCATAAAAGCTGGTTTTAGCTCCAGGGGAAAGGGAGTTACCCTTTTTATCCCGGGCCCTAACCCTGAATTATCATCGGGTGAAGATTGCCTCCTTATCTACCGAGCTAACAAATTTTGAGTATCGGGCCATGTACCCCGCTTATCCGTGGCTCCCATGTCGGAATTTCTAAAAGATGTCTTTCAATCTCCATCTTGGGCAGCTCAAAGTCAAGCCCCTGTCCGAAATATCGATTTCTTTCTCACCCCATTGCATTCCTTCATGAAATCGCTTTTATCCGCCCTCTGTCCTGGATTCCCGGAAGACGGTTGCTCACCCCTGTGAACGGGTGAAATACCAACACCACTGAGATAAAAAAGCCCGCTACCCTTGATTAACGCGGGATAGCGGGTCTAATCGGCGGTTTGTACGGACCCCTCATGGGCCCCTGCCTGCACCGGCTATCCCGGAGCAAATAATAATGCCGATAATAATGAGTATTATGATAACAGGGATAGCTGCGGTTATCTGAGCCTTATAGACGGTGACCGGCCCGCTCGGGCGCATATTTGCCGTAATACGGGGTGAAACCCACTCCGGGTGAATATTGACCGAACTAAAAATACTCAATGTGAGGAAATCTCCCATAAAGCATTTCTCAAGATTCTAATTTCCGTTGTAAACTATAGAAAAAATCAAATTTTGTCAAGGGGAAAAGAGTAAATTTTTCGTTTGCTTCATGGGCTTTATCAATATCCTTTCGATAGTCGTCGAACACCCCCTCATGGGTGGACCTGAGGTCGCAAAGGCAAAAACGGGAAACCGCTATTGACAAGGCAAAGCAGATGGCCAACGTGTTTAATCGGATTAAGAAGCTGCACTCGTTTCGTTAGATGGAATTGTTTTTTCTGAGGTTGGCAAATGAAAAATCTCATTTTCGACTGTAGAGAATGACCTTGGGGGGCTCCTTTCATCCTTTTCCCCGGGAAATTTTCTCACCGCAGAGCCATTGACAATCCTCGCCGCTATAATACATTAGTAACGGATTGTTGCAACTTATACTGTGCAGAACCTTTTTCCCCTTTTTCAACTCGCCATTTTTGAGGACAAGCGTTTCCCGCCCTCTATATTAAGGATTCAGTTCTTTCCCCGATGTACACTTGTCCTGGATCACCAATGCCAGACCCCCGTGAAACATGATGACGCAGGCTCGAACGCCTATATTCTCCCACAAGGGAATCCAGCCTCCCTATGTCCAGCTCCTCCATTTCCCCTTTCTTCGTGAGGTATTCCATTGCGAGTACGATCATCTCGTATCTCTCGTTTCGCAATACCCTTTCTACATCCTCTTTTTTGTCATGGAGAAATCGGGAGAGTTTTTCAAAGTCGATCTTCATGCTTTCATAACCGAAATCAATTCTCTTCCATAAGGAGCTTATCTCCAGCCCATCGCCAATAGGTTTGGGATATGGATGGATGATGTTTTTTGAAATCCTTCCATCGTCTGGATCCGAAGTATCCATCTGCAGATCTATTCCAATACGGTAGAAATGCGTTATGAAGCTGTCCCAATCATGGAGTTTAATAGGGGTTCGGTTCCCCTCATCATCCACGTATTCCCACGGGAAACCCTCGTTGCCAAAAGCCCACTCATAGATATATGCCTCGGATGGATTCTCGCCTCCTTTGCTTACTGACCCCAATGGCCTTGGGATATGGGCGTACATGTATACCCCTTTTCTGAAAAAGTAATCTTCCAGTTTCTTGACAATCGTGTGCCTTAAAAGCAACCTGTGCGCAGATTTAGGAGAGGGATAAAATTCCTCTCGAAAAGCAGAGGCAACTCCCTCATTGGTAATGATTGTCCCACCTATACCGGGAAATTCAGTTCTCAATTCTACATAGACCTTTGCTGTGGCTCCAATTCCTCCCTCGCATACGAATTCTATAACGCCCTTTATATCTTTCATTTCTCCCTCTGCTCGCGGATTAAGGACAATTCGGGGCAATCGGCCTTAAGATAAACAGGGCCAGTTATACGTCTATAACCTTATTATCTTAGTATTATTATTTATTATATGGTTTTTCAGATGGGCTGTAAAGTTACGAGAATGGAATGAGAGTATTGGCAACTCGTACCCCGGAAATGATTCGATCATCTATGGGACACCCGGTTGGACCTCGATCTTCAGAGGTTGATACCAGGCCAACTCGCGATTGGATCCGTTGAACGGACACCATTCATACCGACATCGGAATATCTTTGAAAGGCTGCATCCGCCTGATCCGTATAGTCCACGACCCCGGGAACAACAACTGGAGAGGAGCAATCCTCCAAAAGAAAGACCTTCTCGGCCATCTTCCTATCAACCGTCAGAATCTCACCTAAAAGGTCGTTAATAGTCCAGGCAACGCAATGACTCTTGGCCTGTCCAGCAATAACAATTGCCTCAAATTCCAGAAGTTTCTTTACAAGGGCCTCGTTTTTCTGAGCAATCCTCTCACCACCTTCATCCTCTAATACCTCTGGACTAAGAACCGAGTAATTCTCCGTGAACGGAAATGGAGGCATCGACCGGAAGGGCTCTCGAATGTGCCGCTTGATATTTTCCCGATTCGCAGGCTTCTTTCTTAAGGGGAGTTCCTCTCCCGATTCCCTCCTGAAGGTTTGGGCTATGAAAAGATACCTCGTAAGTATTTTGGAAATCTTTATGATTCACATAACACAAGGTAAAAGAAAAGTAATCCCTGTTTTTTGGGGGAGAAAAAACGGATGGAAAATACCAATTATTGCAAACTCAACAGGTGAGATCTGAGGTTTCCCCCCTTTTTTTCCATGCCAAATTTCTTCCTTATCTTTTTTCTATGAGTCTCAATCGTCCGAGGGGATACCATCATCACCTCCCCTATCTCTTTGGTGTTTTTGCCCTCCTTTATGAGATTTGCTACCTGGATTTCTGTGGGTGTAAGTCTTACATATTTAGCATGCAGCATGCGCAAAAATGGTGAAATAATAGCGTTGAGATTTGTCTCAAGGACATTAAGGTAGGCAACTTGTTGGGGATCCAATGGGGTCTTCTTCAATTTTTCCAGAAACGGAACCACAAGTTCCTTCATGTTCACCAAAACCTTTTCTTCAAGCTCTGTCTTATCTTTATCCCTTCTCTTCAGTAAGACTCTCAAGGCGGTATTTACTTCCTCAAGGCTGTTCGTTTTAATCTCCAACTCTTTTTCTCGTTTTCTCAGGACTTTCTCCGCTTCTTTAAGCTTGGTAATGTCCCTACAAACTCCCACTTTCCCTGCTGGTTTTCCCTTCTCATCTTTTAATAACGTGACTGTCATATATGTTGGAAAATGAGTACCATCCTTTCTGATATGATCTATTTCACCTATCCATGAACCCTGTGTTTTCACCTGCTTTATGCCCTTCTTGTATTGATCCATCTGTTCTTTATCATATAAATTCACAACCTTCATTCCAATCATTTCTTCAGGGGAATACCCATGCATCCTGGCAAAAGCCTCGTTCACATATACCAGTTTTGGTTTTAGGTCTCCTATTGCTATACCGTCAATTGACTGTTCAACGGCAGAACTTAAGGTTCTCACTTTTCTCTCCGTCTCCTTGAGCCCGGAAATGTCTATAATAATCCCCCTTAGACCCTCAATTTTGCTATCTTGAATGATAGGGGCGGAATGTATCACAACAGGAAATGTGCTGCCATCTTTCCTTTGGGCCGTGTATTCCATAAAACCTAAATCCTCTCCAGCCAATATCCTGCTTATATTCTTCTTGACCCTCCCTCGATCTCCGGGAATGAACATCTGAAGAGCATTCAGACCTCTGTTTAAATCTTCTTGAGAATAACCGGATAACTGAAATGCCCTCTGATTTGCATATGTAAAGTTGCCGTCCAAATCAATTTCATAAACTGCTTCCGGCAATAGATCAGCCAGGTCTCGTAATCTTTTCTCGCTCTTTTGCAGCGCATCCTCCACACTCTTGCGATTGGTAATGTCCTCCGCTACCCCAGCAACGCGGTAGATCTCTCCGAGATCATTCCGGACAGGAAAGCCCCGAGACCGTATCCAGCGGACCGACCCATCGGGTCGCATGATCCGATACTCCACTTCAGTGGGATCTCCTTGAGCCTGTTTCTCGAAGGTGGCGATTACGCGCTCCCGATCCTCAGAGTGGATTGCATCAAGAAAGGATCTGGGTTTCTCGTAAAGGCTCTTGCATGTGCGACCCCATATCACCTCGTACGCGGGGCTAGCATAGATCATCCGGGTTCTCTCGAGGTCGGTCATCCAGAAGACCTCCCATATGCTTTCGGCTAGCTGGCGGAATCGCCTCTCGCTTGTTCGTAACGCCTCCTCCACCTGCTTGCGCTCGGTGATGTCCATTACCACCTCAACTGCCGAAATGGTTCCATCGGGATTCTGTATTGGAGTAGTGTGTACTTCATAGTTTCGTCCATCTGCTCCTATCAATTCAGTCAGCTCTACACTATTATTCTCAATGGCCCTCCTCATGGGGCAATCTGAACAAGGCTTGTCTCGGTTCATATATTCTTCATAGCAAAGCTTTCCCCTAATATCACCGAATCTCTCTCGTAAGAATTTATTTTGATATTGGATCCTGTAGTCATAACTCACAATATCTATCCCACTCGTTATGGAGTTTACAATAAAGTCCACCTTGCTATTTTCTGCCTCTAATTCCTCCCACATCTGTTTAAGCTTCATCTCTGATGCTTCCAATTCAGCAGCCCGTTGGCGCAGTTCTCCCAATTCCTGTATGAGGTGTTCTTTCATTTTATCTTCATCCTTCATTTTGTGCTCCCAAAATCCTAAACCAATAAAAAAGCCGAGCCACCCATTCCCTTCGACAACCCGGGTGTCTAATAAATCCCTGATGTCAAGTGGTGGAGGCTCGGAAGCCTCCCCCTCACTTGATCAGTGATTTTGCGTCCCACCCTTACGAATGGTTTGGCTTTTCGATTACTCAGTTTATTACCATAAATGAATACGAAAGAAAAACCTTGTTTTACCTTATTTTCATGAATATTTTGTGGTAATGATTTTCCTATATCTTTTTGTAAATAATTTCACTACTTATATTAACAAATGTTGTTATTACATCTTCAAATCGTTAAATCTCGTTAAATCTCAGAATTCGTTGGAATATCTCTCATTTTCTCAGGATTTCAGAAAATCTTGTTGAAAAGGTCTAGAGTGGGATTATTGAGACCGGAAGGAAATTTAGCGAAAATTATACCCCCGATCGGGATAAGGCCTATCTTAGAATGTTAACTGAAATACACAGACCTGCCGATCCTGGACTCGTACCACAGTCGATTGGCGGGGGGAATCTCATCCCCGCGCTCTCACAGAACCGCACATGATAGTCTCCCATCATCCGCCTCCTGTCAGCCATTATCTTAAGGCCTCACGGCATCAAGCCGATAGGGAGATCACTTGCAATTGAATGATTTCCTTAGAAGGATATCCATTTATCGGCGGATCACCTCTGAATTGCTCACCCTCTCCAAATAAAGCCGCATTGAGCCGAGATGAATGAACTCGTCTCAGGCAGACGATAAACGCAAAATATCTCCATCTTTTTCCCATGGAATACCTTCTTTTACAGTGTCTGGAGGTAATCGATGATTGATTGCACATCCTCATCAGTCAGGTCAGGAAAAGGAGGCATCGACCGGAAGGGCTCTCGAATTTGCCGCGTGATATTTTCCCGATTCGCAGGCCTCTTGCTCGAGGGGAGCTCATCTCCCTTTAAGATCTCCTTCAATCCCGGGCCCATCCCGTAGGCCTTGCTATCGGTGGCGTGACAGAAGCTGCATCGCTTTTGGAAAACTTCCCGGCCCCTTTCGGCCGCCCTCGAAAGCCGTGTAATTCCTTCCATTTCAAGCTTCTCGCCCATCCCCTTTTCCTCTAATCTCATTGCCTTTTCCATCTCTCGATCACTCACCAGGAAGTAGTATCCAGAGGATGTGACAACCAATCCAAATGTCAGACAGAAGAGAGTAATACCTAGGATCGGGACCTTGTTCATCAATTGTTTATAAAACCTGACAATAATAACCTTCAAGAAATAGATAACGAAGACGGCAACACTGATTACGGCATGCAAAGCCCCCCGTGGGGATAGCTCAGCTTTTGATGCCTCGATAAACCTTATGCAGTAGTAGCTGATGATGAGATAGATGAGGATAAAAAATATCCCGTTGATACGGTGTATGGTCTTTAATCTCTCAACATTAAATCTCTTTTCACTCTTGCCGAATACTTCAAACATGGTGAAAAGGGCGACAAATGCTAAAATTATAAGCAATGGAGCCACGGAGGATTTGGTTCCAAGGTCCATCATTACTTCCCCTTTACCCGGGGTTGCCTTGATTCTCCTCTTTCATACCGTAATTATTCCATAACCCATTGAAGGGAAATGTCAATGTTTATTATCTTTTATATATAACGTTCCCTATAACCATTCCATATATTGACCAAGGTCAAGGAAAGACGCATATCCATTAATTATATTGTATTGAATAGGTAACTTAAAATTCTTTATAAAGCCTCACCTGGGTATTTTCCAGGATACTTGGATTGGTCGGCATAG
>CP070774.1:75788-107157 GCA_020346125.1 Syntrophobacterales bacterium
CCTATACCAAACCTCATCCTCAAGATTTTTTCCTCACGGGGCGTCAGGGTGGCCAGGACCTTCTCCACCTCTTCTGTTAATCGGAGGTTGATAACATCTTCTATGGGCGAGTTCGCCCCCTTATCCTCGATGAAATCCCCAAATCGACTATCTTCATCTCCAATAGGTGTTTCAAGAGAAATGGGTTCACGATACAGATGAAGGACCTTATCCACCTTCTCCACAGGCAAACCAATCTTTTCCGCGATCTCCTTATTCGTGGGATCTCGGCCCAACTCCTTAAAGAGAGATTGTGATGTTTTATGGATTCGATTTTCCGTCTCAATTAAATGAACGGGTAATCTTATGGTTCGAGATTTATCCGCAAGGGCTCGGGTAATTGCCTGGGTAATCCACCACGAGGCATAGGTACTAAATTTATACCCCTTTCGGTGATCAAATTTCATCACCGCCCTCATCAGCCCCATATTTCCCTCCTGAATTAGATCCAGCAAGGGAAGTCCACGGTGGGTAAACTTCTTTGCTATGCTGACTACTAACCTCAAATTGGCCTGAATCATTTCGCCTGTGGCCTTCTTGAATCTCAATTCAACTTCTTTCAACTCCTCGATGTCCTTTTTCCACCGAGCCGCTTCTAACCCCAATTCGTCCAATTTCCTCGGTTTTTTGGCAAACTCCTCATCTGCCTGCCATACTATCTCTATGACCTTCTCAACGTGCACATCCTTCAGATTGAGGCAACAGATCAATCGGTACATATCTGCTTCGACAGATCTCTGAATCCTTTCCAAAGTTCTCTTTTTTGTTTCCCATCGTGTTACCCTTTTCAAAAGGGCCAGTTTTTGGTTTTCACGGTCTAAAGCCTCTATTTTTTCGATGATGGACAGAAATCGGTTCCTTTGGAACTCCTCTTCCTCAGGGGATACCTTGGTAAATTCCTCGCCGTCCCGGGTAATTTCCCTCATTTTGACCTGGCTCATTTCTAATTGCCGCCCGAGCTCGAAGGCGATTTTTCGGGCGATGGGAGATTCCAGGGCCAATTTCCTGCGTTCTCTCGCCCTCTCCTCTATTCTTTTAGCAACCTCCAGCTCCCTTTTGCGAGTGAGGAGGGGAATATTACCGATATCCCTAAGATATTTCCATATGGGGTTATCCACCATTTTAGAGGAAAGAGAATCAGGTGCCTTTGATTTGTTGAACTTTTCCTCTTTTTTCTGCTTTTTTTTGGGAAGGCCAATCTCCTTCCCGCTGAAAAGGTCCCTGGCAGTATCAACTGATCGACTCACGATGGGCTCCTGCTCCCAAGAGCTCATTCTCTCCTCTTCTTCGGTGTAACGGTTCCCCCGCTGGTCGAATAGTTGCTTTTCCATTGGATGCTCTCCACCTTTATGCGAAAAACCCTTTCACCTCGGTGAAAGGGCCTTAATTAAATCAGAGTTAACCAGAAAAATTCCAAAGGAGGCCTTTTATTAAGAGGGAATCCAACTATATTTCCCGTTGGCCGAATTTATTCTATGCCCTTTGCCTCGATGAGCCTCGGCCAATAAATTTACGCTATTATACCTCAAAAAATGTATTTGTCAAGGATTTTTTCGCGTTAAGTAATTAATTTTCCATATTTTTTAATCCTTTCAGCCGAGTATCGTCCCCAAAGAATTTGCTGCTTCTGTGAAGCTTCATATCCTCTCATCCATTGTTAAAATCCAAGTCGAGCATTCTCATGGACGGCTTCTTCAAATAGAGCCGTGGGGTGAGACCTATCCGCCTAAAGGAGCCATATCCACTCCTCACAAGGGGTCTCCGGTCGGGGGAGAAAAAGAGGTGGCTCGTACACTTGCAATCGGTACTACCAAACCCGGGAAGACATTGGAAAACATGGCTCAATTCTTTAGCCAACATACACTCTTTATCCGAATGACACTGCCCATAGACGACGACCTCTATTTCCGCGTATTGGAGGAGGTAATCTATATGCCAGTGAAGTCGCTTTCCATCCTTGAGGTGACGATTCAACCTCGAATTCATTCTCCTTTTCGCTGATCCAACGTAGCCGTAGGATCCTCGATGGAAAAATCGATATCCCAGCCCCCCAATCTGGATCAATCTCCGCCCATATAGACGGATCATAAGGAGATAAATTCCACCTATTTCAACCATTGGTTCATAAATAATCTCGAAAGATCCCGTCTCAGGCCCCGTATTTTTTTAGCTTCAAGGCATTGGCCAACATGAGAGGCATAATATCCGTTGCGGGAATGCGTCCCAACCCCCCAAGTAGGCATGATCTTTCATCGAACCTCTCTACCGAATCGGTTCTTATGAACTTGGAAAAGATCAAGATGGGATTGGGATGCCAACTATGGGATTTGAGGAGGGAGGGCGTGGAGTGATCACCCGTGATCACTAACACATCCGGCTCGAGATCCAGAAGATCCGGTATGAACTCATCCACCTTCTCCAAAGCCCTCACCTTTCCATCGAAATTGGCATCCTCTCCAAACATATCGGGATCCTTAATATGAAGATAAAAGAAATCATATTGATCGAAGAAATTCCTCAATGTCTTTATCTCATCCCTTATTCCCTCCCCCGTATTTAATACATCCATGCCAACTAATCTCGCTATCCCTTTATACATGGGATAGACGGCGATGGCAGCCGGATGAATCTTGAAGAGTTCGGTCAGGGTTGGAATTTTAGGAACTTGAGAGAAACCCCTCAGGAGGACGGTATTGGCCGAGTCTTGGGATTTTAATAGTTGGGTAGCCTCTTCTATGAAAAGATTGATGACTCTTTCGGAGAATTTGGCGCTATCAGAGGTTGCAGAGGTCGGAATGCGCGGTTTCCCATCCTTTTGGGGGTCGGCGTCGGTCAATCCATCTCCCAACCCCTCACCCGTGAAGACGATTACGAACCGATGTTCTTTCCCCGGGTTGATAGTGATCTTCACCCCCTCTATTTCTTCAATGCCATTCTGCAAGAGGTCGCAGAGGGCTTTGTTTATTTTGGTGGAAATCCTCCCTGCCCTCCTATCGACGATGATCCCTTTTTCATCCATTTTGGCGAAATTCCCCCTGGCGGCCAGATCGCCCTCAGTGAGCTGAATTCCAATTCCCAAGGCCTCCAAAACCCCACGGCCGATCTGGTAGTTGATGGGATCGTATCCAAAGAGGGCCAGATGAGAGGGACCGCTTCCGGGGGTAATTCCGGGGGAAATGGGGTCCGCTAGACCACAGACCGATTTCGAGGCAAGTTTATCGAGATTAGGTATATGGCTCTGTTCCAATTCGGTCTTCCCATCTATGGGAAGTCCCCCCAATCCATCGATTACAAGCATAAGCATCTTGGCAGGGTTTTTTACGGAAATCGATTTCATCAACTCTTCGGTAATCATCGCTCAGTTACCTCCTAACGATTGCCTTCCTTGAAGGCTTCGAAAAAAGTCCATCTGGATCTTTTTTCTTTGCCGTCTCTCAACTTTACGATGACGTCAAGAATGGTTAGCTCAAATTCTTTCATGTTCGCTCCAGGAAGCCCGGAGAACATCCAAATTTGAAGATTATCCTCGATGGGCACCCCACCTCTCCAGCGGATTACGCTCAGACACAATGGAGTTCCCCTGAGGAAAGTCTGGAAACTCCGGCTCCATGTTGTTTGACAATATAAACCAATTTTGTTACTTTTTGAATCCCTCATGTCTAAAGATGTAACCTCTTCTTCTTGTGAATGAGAGATCATGGTTTGAAGAAGGGAAAGGCCGATATGAAATTCCTCGGCGTGTAAGATGGGATAGCGGATGTGAGCGATATACGGACAGGCCGTCTTAACATGTTGAAGCCCTCATGGGTTGTACCGTTGTCCTCTGCGAGGCAGAAGAGGGTTAGATGTTGCTATAAACCGAGGTTCCCATTGCTCCTGCTGCGGTTATCTTTGATCTTGGGATTGGAGGCTATCGGGTACGCCCAGATGCGGAGATGGGCTATAAGGCCCGCATGAACGCTCGGAGAAATGGAGTTGAAGATAGAGTATCGGAGCGGAAACCGGAGCCACTGTGGCGGAGATAAATCTGGAGGAGACATCCCTAACCTGCCCAGTATCGGATTATATTTTATTAGAACCTTGTAGTACTACAATTCCCGCAATCGTTGAAGGGTGAAGATCCAAAAGGAGTAGTCGGAGAGATGAAAATCATGACATCAGAGCTACAATTCAAAACCACTGGCCAAACCAATATCATCGATATCAGCCGTGAGGTTCAAGAGGGGGTATTGCAATCTCAGATTCAAGATGGTAGTATGAATTTATTTATTTCAGGATCGACGGCGGCTTTGACCACCATCGAATTCGAATCAGGGGTGGTCAATGACCTGAGAAAGGCAATCGAGAGGATAGCACCAAGGGATATCCTCTACGAACATGATCGAAGATGGGGAGACGGAAATGGATATTCCCATGTAAGGGCCGCTCTTTTGGGGCCCTCTTTAAGTATCCCCATAAAGGGAGGAAGGTTACTCCTGGGTACATGGCAGCAAATCGTCCTGTTGGATTTCGATAATCGCCCTCGAAGGAGAAGGGTCACCGTACAGATAATGGGAAAATAAAGGGGGTTAATTGAAAGAGAGGAGAAAGGAGAGGGTTGAAAAGATAACCTTCGACGATAATCGCTTGGCCAATTACCTTTTTGGTGTTCAAGGAGAGCACGTCAAGCGAATTGAAAGGGCCCTCGGAGTAAAGATTACCACCAAGGCAAACACCATCGTCATTTACGGGGACGATATTGAGGTTGACCTCAGCCGAAGGCTTATGAGAGAGCTCTATTCGCTCCTGAAGAAGGGTTATCCCCTGTATCCCAGCGACATCGATTATTCAGTCCAAATCCTCTCCTCGAATAATTCGGTCAATTTAGAGGAGATCTTTCTCGATACCATCTACATTTCATCTAAGAAAAGGGTAATTACCCCGAAAAGCCTCGTACAGAAGGAATATATCGACGCAATAAGGAAGTATGATATCGTCATCGGGATCGGCCCCGCCGGCACGGGGAAGACTTACTTGGCCATGGCCATGGCCGTTTCGTATCTCTTAAAGAAGGAGGTTGAACGCATTGTATTGACTCGGCCTGCCGTTGAGGCGGGAGAGAAACTGGGTTTCTTACCCGGGGATATGTACGAGAAGGTAAATCCCTATCTGAGACCCCTTTACGATGCCCTCCATGACATGATGGATTTCGACAAGACCAGTAAATTAATCGAGAGGGGAGTGATTGAGGTGGCTCCCTTGGCATTCATGAGAGGGAGAACCCTCAACGATTCCTTTGTCATCTTGGACGAAGCCCAAAATACTGTTTCCGAACAGATGAAGATGTTCCTGACCCGTTTGGGATTCAATTCAAAGGCGGTCATTACGGGAGATATTACTCAGGTTGACTTGCCGGAAAGCAGGAACTCCGGGTTGATTGAAATTCAAGGGATCCTTAAGGATATCCAAGGAATTTCCTTCGTCTATTTCAGCGAAAAGGACGTTGTTCGGCACCCCTTGGTTACCGATATCGTCAGGGCATATGAAAAAGCGGAATCGAGGGCTCGGCTCAAACGATTGAAGGGACACAACCGTGGATGATGAAGGCCTTCGAAAGGCCAAACGCCAAAATAGCCGGGCCAAAAAAAAGCCATTGCCCTTGAAAAAGCTCGGCGATTTCAAGACGCTTTACCTGGCCCCCATATACCGTAATCCCACAGCACAGAAGTGGATGATCGGGATAACCTCCACCATAATATTGGCCCTGTTGCTTTCCCCTACAATTCGATTGCCTTCCGAACAGTATCGGATAGGGGACGTCGCCTCCGCCGACATCAAATCGACCCAGGATTTCCTTGTGGAGGATGAAAATGCAACCCTTGTCAAACGGGATGAAGCCAAAATGGCGGTGCTCTCCGTCTACGATTATGATCCCTCCATCTTACAGAAAGCCATGGAAAAAACCCGGGCCTCCTTTTCCTTCATGAGGGACTATGTCGAATTCGATGAGGTCAGGGGTCAAGAGGCAGAGAGGGGGAAGGAGTTGGGAAAACTCCTCGGGGTTACCTTCACCTCCAAGGAGTTCGATGTCCTGGCCAAGACTGCCTTTGGCCAATCCGTAGAAGATGTTATCATTGGGTTTGTCCAGCCCCTTATGCGCAAGGGCATCGTGGGAGATCGGGATTTTTTGGCCCAAGAAAAGGGCAGGGGGATCGTCGTTCGAAATGTCCAGACCCAGACGGAGAGGATAAGACGCCAACTCGATACCATTATTGATTCGGCTCAAGCCGAGGCGATTATCAAGCAGAATGCCAAGGCCTTATCCAAGACTATTCGGAGGGAACTCAGACCTGTTTTAGTCAAGATAGCTTCCCATCTCATGGAACCCAACTTGACCTTCAATCGCAATGAGACTGAGGCACGCAAGACCGCTGCCTTTCATGAGGTTAAACCAGTTTTATTTCAAATCAAGAAGGGTGAAATGTTGGTCAGGGAAGGGGAGAGGATAACGAATGGACATCTGATTAAGCTTCAGGCCCTTAAGGCATTGGGGAAGGAAGCCAATGTGCCCCTGATTACCATGGGGTTGTTCTTCCTTATCCTCATGATTGTCTATCTCCTCTATACGTTTTCCACCAAGAACATCAGGAAGATCTCCCTCAATTCCAGGAATCTCGTCTTTGTCAGCTTAAACCTCATTACGATCGTCCTCGCCTTAAAGGTCTTCATCTTCATCTCGGAATCCATTGAGAGCAACTTCTTATCTATTGCCTCATCGTCCTATTATTACCTCTTCCCCGTGGTCGCAGGGGCGATGTTGACCCGCATTGTGATCAACTCGGAAGTCGCCATCGTTTATTCCATCATTGCCAGCATGTTTTCGGCCATCATCTTGGACAACAGCCTCTTCTTTTTCATTTACGCCTTTATCGGCAGTATCGTAGGGGCCAATGGCGTTGCCCGATGTGAGCAACGGAGCACTCTCATCAAGGCCGGATTACACGTGGGAGTGGCCAATGCTCTTTTGATCGTCTTTTACGAAATGTTCAGGGGAACTCTAGGATTCGAAGTCCTATTCAATAGCGGCTTCGGGTTCATCGGGGGCATATTAAGCGCGATCATCGTCTTGGGGACTACCCCTATAGTTGAGGGGATTTTCGGTTACACGACCGACATTACATTATTGGAGTTGGCCAACCTGGATCAGCCCATTCTCAAGGATCTCATCGTCCAGGCCCCGGGAACCTACCACCACAGTATTATCGTCGGCAGCCTTGCTGAGGCGGCGGCAAAGGCGATCAATGTCAATCCACTGTTGGCCAGGGTTAGTGCCTATTACCATGATATTGGGAAAATCAAAAAGGCCCTCTATTTTTCCGAGAACCAGGGGGGGAAGAGGAACCCCCATGATAAATTGTCCCCGAGCATGAGTAGTTTAATCCTCAATGCCCATGTAAAGGATGGGGTTGAGCTGGCCAAGGGACAGAAACTCGGCAAGAAGATCCTCGACATCATTCAACAACACCACGGAACAAGCCTTATTTCCTTTTTTTACCAAAAGGCGAAGGAAAAGGAGAATCCGGGGGTCGAATCCATCAACGAAAAGGATTACCGATATTTGGGGCCGAGACCCCAAACGAAGGAGGCAGGCATTGTGATGCTGGCGGACGCCGTGGAAGCTGCATCAAAGACCTTATCCGACCCCACGCCATCCCGGGTTAAGGGGTTAGTCAGCCGGATTATCAATACTATCTTTACCGATGGGCAGCTCGAGGATTGTGAATTGACCCTAAAGGACCTCCATCATATCGAGGAAAGCTTCGACCGAATCCTTACGGGAATTTTCCACCAGCGGGTTGAATACCCGGATTCTGGAGAAGAGCAAAATACCTCAAAGAAAGAGGGCGATGAAGGTACTCATTCAAGATCGACAAAACCTCGTAAGACTAGACAAAAAGATGATCAGAAGGTCGGCCCGAATCATCTTAAAAGAGTTGAATCACCCGGATAAAGAGATCGGCATACTTTTTGTCGATGATCGGCAGATCAGGGATTTAAATAAGAAATATCTCAAAACAAACCGCCCCACCAATGTCATTTCCTTTCCCATGGCCCAAGGGGAATTTTCCGAAATTAACCCCCAGTTATTGGGAGATGTGGTCATTTCCATGGAGACGGCAGTAAGAGAGGCTCAACAATCGGGCTTGAGCCTTGAGGAGGAGATCGCCTTCCTCCTGATTCATGGTATACTTCACCTTTTGGGCTATGATCACACCGGAGGGGGCCGACAACAGATGGAGATGGTCCAAGAGGAACTCTTTCACAGATTATGGCCTCTCCGAGGTACAAAGCCTAAAGACGCCCTATCCAAGCAATAAAAGGAGTGTGATGAGCCCTGGAGAATGATTCGAAAAGCGGTCTGTTGAGCAATATTGCGGCATTGTTCCGCCGTTTCTTCCGAAACCGAAAGCCTTCCCTCTCCGAAAGGGATATCCAGTCTATCATCGATGTCGGTGAAGAGGAGGGGGTGATCGATCAGGAAGAACACGAGATGATTCACGGGATATTCGAGCTCAAGCAGTCCGTTGTCCGTGAGGTCATGGTACCACGGACGGATGTCAAGTGTGTTTCCAGCGAGGCCACAGTCAAGGACATCATCGACCTCATCATCTCCAAAGGCCACTCTCGAATCCCCGTTTTCAAGGGCAAAATCGATAACATCGTGGGAGTTGTATATGCCAAGGATCTCCTCAAATTCTGGGGAAAAGATGGAGAGGAAATCCCCCTGGAAAGGGTGATGAGGCAACCCTATTTCATACCGGAAACGAAAAGGCTGGAGGAGTTGCTCAAGGAATTCAAGATGAAACGGGTCCATATGGCCATTGTCGTCGATGAATATGGAGGGCTATCGGGCTTAGTTACCATAGAGGATCTCATTGAAGAGGTATTCGGGGAAATAGAGGATGAATATGATCAGAGGGTGGAAGGGAGAATCATTACCCTTGGGGATGGCTCAGTCTCGGTAGATTCAAAATTGGAGATTGAGAAATTGGAAAACCATTTCGATGTCGAGATTCAAAAAGAGAATTTCGAGACGGTGGGGGGGTTCGTCTTCCATCTGTTAGGGAGGGTTCCCAAAGTGGGGGAAAGGGTTCATTTCGGCGACCTGATAATGACCATCGAATCCGCCGATGGGAGGAGAATTGGACGGGTAAAGATAACCCGATCCCGAGGGAATCTGAAAATCCATAATTGAAGAACCACAATCTCCTGATCAATCTAAACCGCTTTATAAGGACTCCTCCTCGGAGGTTAACGTATCCGGAGACAGCCTTTCCTTGAGCTTCAGTATACCGTAGTAGCCGATCCTTACTTGTCCATCCTGCTGAGGGTCTATGATGCGGGCTGCATCTCGCTTCCTTAAGGGTCATTCCCGCAATCTCGAGAAAACGGGACGTGTGCATTTCGGAGCCCATTGGGGAACAATTCGATTCTGTTGTTATCCCTTGACTATTTCCTCTTCATTCTGCTATCGTTTTTGCAAAACATTTCGATCGTCGTCATTCTGCCCTTGTTTTCGGGATCAAATTCCACGAGGTAACAGAAAGTTTTTTTCACCTCTTGATGACACACGTATTGAGGGGGGTAAGGAGTAAGAAGCCGTGAAGAGCATCATCATCGGAGCTGGTGAAGTGGGTTATAACCTGGCCATGAAGCTCTCTAAGGAAGGCCACGATGTGGTGGTCATAGATCATGACCCTGAAAAGGTTCAGCGCGTCGATGAAACTCTGGATGTCAAGGTCTTACTTGGAAAGGGGAGTAGCCCAGGGGTTCTTAAACAGGCGGGAATTGGGGAGGCAGAAATGGTGATAGCGGTTACGGACAGCGACGAGATCAATATGGTTGCCTGCCTTATTGCGGGAACCCAATCCAAGATTCCCAAACGGATAGCACGTATCCGCAATCTCGAATACACGAAGGAAACCCAGATCTTCGATGAGCAACATCTCGATATTGACCTCTGTATAAATCCGGAAATGGAGACGGCCAAGACGATCATAAGGCTCCTCGAATATCAAGGCTCTGCCGATTTCGCGGAGTTTGCCGATGGGAAAGTTGAGCTTATTGGTGTCAAGATCGAGGAGGATAGCTACGTGGTGGGCAAAAAGCTCAGGGAATTGCGAGAGGCCAGGGACCTGTATCCGGATCTCAAGGTGCTGATCGTGGCCATCTCCAGGAATGACCGCATCGTCATTCCCCATGGGGACGAAACGATTTTCAAGGGGGATATCCTCTATGCTGTTCTTGATCGGCATTCCATCAGGAATGTTCTGGCCTATCTCAGAAAGAAGGAGGCGCCCGTCAAGCGAGTTTTTATCGCCGGGGGGAGCAATATAGGTTTTGAGGTGGCCCGGCAGCTTCAGGACAGGGGGATCACCGTTCGGATTATTGAAAAGGACCCAGCGAGATGTCAACGGATGGCTGAGAACCTGGAGAAGGTTTTGATTATTCAAGGAGAGATAACCGATCAGAGACTCCTGAAGGAGGAAGGCATCGAGGAAGCCGACTTCTTTATTTCCGCCTCGGACGATGAGGATGCAAATATTCTGGCCTCCCTTCTTGCTAAACGACTGGGCGCGAGAAAGACGATCACCCTCGTCGGATACCTTCACTACCTGTCGGTTCTGCCTACTATTGGGATTGATGCCGTGGTGAGCCCGCGTCTGTCAGCCATTGGAAGGATCATGCACTATATCAGGAGGGGAAAGATCCTTTCCGTCGCAACGCTCAAGGAGGAGGATGCCGAGGTCATTGAAACTGTGGCCCTGGATACATCGGATATTGTCAACCGGCCCATCAAGGAGCTGAAGTTTCCCAAGGGGGCCCTCATTGGTGCCGTTGTCCGAGGTGAAGATGTCATCATCCCGGGCGGAAATGACATCATCCTTCCCAACGATCGAGTCGTGATTTTTGCCCTCCAATCGGCTATTCCCAAGGTGGAAAAGACGTTGATGGTCAAGATGGAGTATTTTTAATGCGGCTGAGGATGATCTTCCGAATCATGGGGGCATTGATCTTCTTCCTTGGCCTCACGATGGTTTTCCCCCTCTTTTTCTCCCTCTACTACCGAGATGGGGATCTATGGGCCCTCATCCTCTCGGCGGCCATTACTACGGGAACCGGGGCATTTCTCTTTTTAATCTTTCGAGGTACCACCGAAGAGATCTTCCACCGGGAGGGATTCGCCATCGTAGCCCTCGGATGGGCTTCTGTGGCTTTTTTTGGGTCGCTTCCCTATATGCTAGCCGGTGTTTTGCCGAGTTTTGTGGAAGCCTATTTTGAGGCTACCTCCGGTTTTACCACAACGGGAGCCACGGTGCTTGCCGCCATAGAGGAAGTGCCCCGGGGGATACTCTTCTGGCGGAGTCTGACCCACTGGCTGGGCGGCATGGGGATCATTGTCCTGTCCATTGCCATCCTTCCCTTCCTCGGAGTGGGAGGGATGCAGCTCTTTAGGGCCGAAGTTCCGGGGGGGCGCGTTGCCGATAAGTTGAAGCCACGGATCGCGGAGACGGCTAAGATTCTCTGGCAGGTCTACATGCTCATCTCGGCCGCCGAGACCCTGCTCCTGATGACCGGTGGGATGAGCCTTTTTGAAGCCCTCTGCCATACCTTTGGAACCATGGCAACAGGAGGGTTTTCAACCAGAAACGTCAGTATCGGCTCCTACAATAAGGCGTATTTTGATGGGATCATCGTCGTTTTTATGATCCTGGCGGGAACCAACTTTTCCCTCCACTATCAGGCCCTGACGGGTAATTTCAGAGCCTTCTATCGGAACAGCGAGCTTCGCTTCTATTGGGCCACCCTTGCAGGGGCCATGCTTCTCGTCACACTGATCCTGCGGGTTCAAGTTTATGAAACGTTGCTAACCGCCTTTCGGTATGCCTCCTTTCAGGTGACCTCCATCATGACCACGACGGGATACACAACAGCCGACTTCGAGAAGTGGCCTTCCTTCGTACAGTACACCCTGGTGGTTCTCATGTTTATCGGGGGCTCGGCTGGATCCACTGGGGGAGGCATGAAGTGCATGAGGATTCTTCTCCTTTTGAAACAGGGCCGCAGGGAGTTGTCGCGGCTCATTCACCCCCATGGCGTCATTCCGGTTCGACTCGGGGGAAAAGTCGTCTCCGACGGGGTAATCCAATCAGTCTGGGGGTTTTTCTTTCTCTTTATTCTGGTTTTTATTCTGGCATCAGTTGGCATGTCCTTGCTTGGCCTCGATATCATCACGGCATTTGTCTCGGTTGCGGCGACGATCAACAACATCGGGCCCGGGCTGGGGGCGGTTGGCCCCATGGACAATTATACGTCGATTCCGCTCATCGGAAAGTGGATCCTCATCTTCTGTATGCTCATCGGAAGGCTCGAACTCTATACGATCATCGTCCTTTTGGTTCCTGAATTTTGGAAGCGATAAGGAATAAACCCAAACTCACCGCAGGATTGTACAACGATCCAGTCCTTTCCTGACTTCCCACATCACATGCGGTTCGGCGACACGGCTTTTTTGAGTTTTGGGCATTCAATTTTCCTTACTCCTCTTCCTCCGGCGGGAGGTAATGGAAGAGGTGTATAAACAAACAAGTAAACCTCCGATCGTAACGAAAAAAGGGATCCTATTATGGAGTGGAATCTTTGACCAAGGTCAAGGTAGATCCGCATACGTCCTTATATATTGAGAAGAAAAGGGGAAGATCACGTGGTGTTAAGTCGAAAAGAAAAAAGGGATATCGACATCCTCATGCGCTTTATTCATATCTTCTGTTCGAAGAAACATAGGGAAGATTCCAAAAAACCCTTCTCTTCACCATTCGAAGAGGTAGCTCTCCCCATCGATAGGGGAGTTTAGCTCTGTGAATCCTGTTCGGAGCTTCTCACCTATGGGATTCGAAAACGTTTTCGGTGTCCCCACAACCCCAAACCCATGTGTAAGAATTGCGAAACTCCGTGTTCTAATCAAAATTATAAGGGAAAACTCCAGGAGGTGATGAAGTGTTCAGGACCCTACCTGATTAAAAGGGGGAGATTGGACCTTCTCTACCATTATCTGGCATAGAGGTAGACTATTTGCGGGAACTTGATTCACAGAACCGAGGCACCCTATTATGAAAATCCTCCTTAGCCCTTTTCCTCGTCAATCTTTATATTATGCTCAATATGAATGCAGCCGATGACACTTTGGGCGCCGGGGCAGTGAGGAAGGTACTGTTCGAACGCCTGGTGGGCCTCATCTGCCTTTCCATGAGGGATCTTAAGGTCATAGTGAACGCGGATCCGGGTGATCTTGAGGAGGCCGTTGATATCTTCAATATCCCCCTCTACATGCGCCCAGTAGTGATCTTCCGTGGTGTTGATACCCTTCTCGGCCAAAAAACTGGCCAAGGTCCCCATCATTCAACCTCCAACACCCCCTATGATGTGGTCAAGGGTTGCCGGATGTTCCTCCTTCGGCTCAACCTTGTAAAATCGCTTTATTCCCCCGTGTACGCCATAGAATACCGGTTCATCGAATCCCTCGATGAGGGCTTTACGAACCGGCCCCTTTACCCTGGAAATGGCTATTCGCGATGTATGGACAAGTTTTCCCATCTCTTTCCCTCCCGGTATCATATATCTAGGTGATTGATCCGAATGAGCCACATCGTGGCCCAATGATATCAAAAGAGACTCAACTTTACAAACGGAAGCCCCTTGCGATGATGATTTTGCGGGCTCCACCTCCACTGTTGACGAATGAATTTGATAGATTGGTATCGAGAAGCATACAACTCCTATGAGGGCCGGATAGATGGGGAGGCTACAGGGGGATGCCCGAGGAGATCTCCTCAAGGGTCTCCCTTTGGAGGATGATGATCCTCTTTCCCTCAACCTCGATGATTCCCCTATCCCGCAATTTTCTCAATGTCCGGGACAGGGTTTCGCTGATAGTCCCCAGTTGAGAGGCTAGTTGGCTTTTGCTGATATCGAGTTCACATTCGATCCCTCTTTCTGATGTTCTGCCCGATTGAGCGGAGAGATCTATCAGGTATTTGGAGAGCCTCGTGGAGACATCCTTCAGGGATAGCTCCTCGACCAGGCTGACGAATTTCCTCAACCAATGGGAGAGGCTGGCAATCATGTTCAAGCTGATCTGGGGATTTTTTCGGATGAGGTTGAGAAAGCGCTCCTTGGGGAAATAGAGAACTCGGGTTTCCGTAAGGGATTCGGCAAATGCGGGGTAAGAAGAACCGGCAAAGAGTGCCGCTTCGGCGAAGGTCTGCCCAGACGAAATGATGTGGAGGATCTGTTCCTTTCCCTCGGATGAAAGCTTATAGACCTTCACCCTGCCCGCAATGACGACGTAAAAACCCCTCGCCTCTTCATCCTCTGAGAAGATGAGAGCCCCCCTGTGGTATTTCTTTGATATAGAGATGGCCTCGATTTCGGCAATTTCTCGATCCTCCAGGCCCGAAAATAGCGGAAACCTCTCCAGTATCTTGTTAGTATTCACGGCTCAAATTGTTTATACTATTTAGTAGTTTCGTTATCATAGGGCAATTTCCTCGAAAAAGAAAGGAAAAAATGTTCGGACTTTCCGCGGTTTCTGCAGAACGCAAGAAAACCAAGCAAGCGCCTTTTTCCGCCTCATATTGAGCTGTATTAAAGCGGCAACGAAACATTGATTGCTTTCTAGAAGCGTTCTAGGACGTTACTCATTATTTGCGATTCTGGTGTGGATCGAGACTCGGTGGATTTGAAGATTTCAGTTGAGACTGTCGAAAACCGTAATATATGCGATTTCGTAGACTCTGAAGGCTCATAAACATTTGATTTTACAGAAGTTTGCAATATCCAAAATACCAATTGTGGGCTTTTTCGACGGTCTCGTTAGAAACGGTGATCCGAGCCAGGGGCGGAGTGGTTGAAATGTGTGGTGCATGTTATTTCCGGTCCGTTAAAAAAAGTTCTTGACAAAGTTATCGAGGTAATGTAGTATTTAAGTAATTGCTGAATTGGATAGCTTACATGGAAAGCAAACAAGCCGAATTATTCAAGGTTCTGGGGGTCGAATCCCGCATCAGGATCATTGAACTCCTGAAACAAAAAGGACCTCTCGGTGTAAACGAGATGTCGCAGATATTAGGTATTACTCCCTCTGCCGTTTCGCAGCACCTCAAGATTCTCAAGCACGGTGGATTGGTTCGAAATGAGCGGAAGGGTTACTGGATACCATATGAGGTAGACCCAGTTGCACTGGAAGAGTGTCGGGATCTTCTTTCCGAGGTCTGCACTTGCGGCTGTGAAGGAACCTGCCGGATTCGAGAGGCCGATCTAAAAGGGGCCAAGGATAAGGTTGCTCTTTTGAAAAAATACGAACGGGAACTCCAGAGGGAACTCAAGAAAGTGCAGGCTCAGATCCGGGAACTGGAACAGGAAGGATGATCTTCTTTTTTTGGAAGGTTATTTAGTAATTACTAAAAGACTGAATTAAATTTAGCACTGGTAAGAAGCAGGGAAATGGTCATGAGAGAGAAAATTGACTTCAATGAAGGGGATGAAATACCGAAGTTCGTCAAGCAAATCGCCAAAGCGGAGAGGAGGTGATTCAAAATGTGTCAGACGACAGTAAGTCGGAGGTATACGGTTATGCCGGGTTGCACGTGTGGTTGTTGCGGTTGCGGATGCGGGCCATCATTCCGGCGTTTCTTTTCATCCGAGGAGGAACAGGAATGCCTGGAGACCTATAGGGACCAGTTGAAGAAAGAGCTGGCCGGGGTCGAGAAACACATCAGAGAACTCAAGGGCAAATGAGATCGGCCCACCTGGAGAGGAGGTAATACGTATGGACGGAGAGAAGCAGGGGACTTGCGGGTGTGGGTGTATCCCTTTCTCGAAAAAAGGCTCCAAAACCCAAAAGCCTGAGTCCAAGAAGTACAAGAAGTGAGAGAGTTCGATAATGTCAAATATTGACCAGGGCGGGACAGCACCTTTCTCCCGCCTTGGTCGTTTTCTCTTTCAATTAACGATATCCTTGCTTTGAGGAAGACGAACCTGCTCGGTGAACGGCAGAAGACCGATCCGTGATTGGTGGAACCGTGTGTATGACATACATAGCAGATGAAACCTCGCGTTAGAGGGTGATCAAAAATTGTTGGTTTGAGATTGAAATCTGGTGTTGTTAGTGGAATTATGATATGGATTAAGGCATATGGCGGGGCGCAGGGACATGGAAGAATCAATCGAAACAGTTGCGGGATTCATCGTTCGGTCGAGGAGGATTGTGGTATTTACTGGCGCGGGTGCGAGTACTGAGTCGGGAATTGCTGATTTTAGAAGCCCAGGGGGAATTTGGGATAAGTATGATCCTGAGGATTTTTACTTCCAGAAATTCCTGGCGAACGAGCAGTCCAGGGAGAAATACTGGCATATGAGTACCGAACTCTATGAGTCCCTCAAGAAAGCCAAACCAAACCCGGTTCATCTTGCCATTGCGGAATTGGAAAAGCTCGACAAATTGGATTGCATCATCACTCAGAATATAGACGGGCTTCATCAAAAGGCCGGAAATTCCCGGGAAAAGGTCATCGAACTCCATGGGACAGCCCTTTCCGTATCCTGCCTGAGCTGCATGAGGAAATACGACCGTGATGAGGTCCAGGATAGAATCCGGAAAGGGGTGAAAGTTCCTCGTTGCGACGATTGCGGGGGCTTGCTCAAGCCGGATACCATCTCCTTTGGTCAAGCCATGCCGGAAAGGGAGACCAATGAGGCCTATAAGCGATCGCTAAACTCTGATTTGTTTATCGTTGTCGGTTCTTCGCTGGTGGTTCAACCAGCGGCATATATGCCCATCAATGCCAAGCAAGGGGGAGCTAAACTGGTCATTATCAATCGAGATCCTACCCCCCACGATGAGTATGCCGATGTGATTATCAACGGACCTGCGGGCGAGACCATGGCAAGGATTCTGGAAAAGGTGAGGGATAAAATCAAGGATTGATACATTATTTGGGTGTCTTCATTCCTGAGAAGAATCTTGGTTTTCGCTCCGGAGGGACGATAGGAGGACCTGTCGGTATCGCAACTGGATCACTCGCTTCTTCGCGCCCCCCTCATGAGATTGAGCTCAGAGCCTGGTCGAGATCGTCGACTATGCCAGTCTTCCCCGATATGCGAGAAAGAGTAAACGGGTCTTCGACAACCGCCAGGACGAGGGTTCTTTCTACCCCGTTTGAGTTTTCTGATGTATACATTCGCATATCTGAGGCCGAAATCCATTGATGAGGCCATTTCCCTCATGGAGAGTTATGGGGAAAGGACGCGGTATATCGGCGGTGGTACTGATATCCTCGTGAAGATTAAGGAGAAGAAGGTCTTGCCCGATTTCTTCATCTCCCTGAGACACATCTCCGAAATGGCGTATATCAATTATGGAGAGGCCAAGGGAATCCTTCAGATTGGCAGCATGACGACCCACAGCATGCTAGAGGAGCCCTCCCCTCATCCTGAAAAGATACCTGATCCTGAGTGACGCGGTTGATAATATTGGCTCCGGCCATCGCCAATGCCATCCACGATGCCATCGGAGTCAGGATCAACAATCTCCCCATTACCCCGGAGAAAATCCTAAGGGCCCTCAGGGAGGGGGAGGGTAAGAAAGGCGAGTGAGATACGAAACATGCTCTGAGCGTGAAAATATACAGTTTTAAAGGATATATAAAGATGGTTGAAAAAATAATTTTGAGTGGAGAAGGATTGGTTTCTCAGGGTTCTCTATCATTCATCTCGACAAACGATTCCCTCGAATATCCTGAAGAGGGTAAAGGCCCCTTCCTTCCAGCTCTTGATTTCCGAAAGTGCTTCCTGTCCCCCTAAATCCCCACAAATTGAGGCTATTATCTCTCCACCCTTGAAGATGATTTTTCCGTCCTTTGGGCCGTTATTAATCACAAGGGCGATGTCGAGTTTGGCGAGAGAGATCGATCTGATAATTTGGGAGATATCGTGACAGAGCACCTCCCCACTGAATCCCTTAGATTTGGGCTTTGGCTTCAGGCGTCCATTGAGGGGGGAATCATTACTTCCTTCGAATTTCAATGGGCTTACCGCGTTCATGGCCTTCCTTTCTCACAAAAAAACCGGGCATCATTTGGGGAAAGCCCGGTTTTGTGAACATACCGATCTAATCAGTATCACGAGCTTCGGTAACCCGGCTGTCCCCTTATTTGGGGACCCGTGGCTTTCCCTCCGCCTTTTACGTGGCGGACGACCCCGCCTTACGACGGGTGTGGCTTTTCGGCCCTCTTTTTTTATGAATTAAGCAAAATTCATACCAAAAGCCATTCAGCTCTATAACGCCATCACAAAACCACTTTTGTATGGGACTAATTTTAAAATATCTCCCTGATTACCGATACTTAGTCATTATTCACAGGCGATGAATGAGACCTTTTCCTCAGGAGTGGAGGTGAGAGGCTAGTGACATTTTTTGTCCCAAAAACACCATATGCTCCAACCTTCATGCATCCTCTTTCCTGGAGAGCACCGCAACCACGGGCTTTTCACGGATGGCATGACCCAATACAACCCTGTTTATCCTCGGATGTCCCTTCTCCAGTATCAGCCCCGCCAAGGCTCTCCCCTTTTTGAAGCCATCGGGTATATCGACCTTATTCAAAAAGGGGATGATGGTTGCATGGGGAGGAGTCCCCTTGGCCATTCCCCTTGGATGAATCATCAATTTGGCAATAGCCTCGATGGTTACCTTCTCCCCCATCGGCAAGCCCGTCAACTCGGAGACGATATGGGGCCGAAAGACATAGTCCTTTGTCAAATCAACGCCGATGCCATCAATTCCCACCACGACAACAACCAACGAGGTCTTCGAGGTGATCACGGGCTCATTCTCATCGGGGGCCTTGAGGGGAAGCCGGGCGGCTCCATCGGCTTCGACGATGATGTGTTCAACTTCATCCAGGGCCCCCAGCCCATCAATGATCTCAGGGCTGACTCCCTTCAGCTTCTTTCCCGGCAATCGCCTCTCGACCAAGGTAAAGTGTCCATATTGATGGACCATATCGGGGATGGCTTTGAGAATGTTCCCCGCCCCCTTCCTCAATAAGATGAAGGGGGTTTCTTCACGGGAGGGTTTAAAGATCTTGGTTGTGGTGGAAGTGATGACATGATTTCCAAAATCTGCCAGTTCCCTCGCCATAGCGAACATGAGGCTCGTTTTTCCCCCGGCCCCAACCAGACAGATTATCCGATGCCGTTCCAGTTCTAAGGCTTCCCTGCAAGTCTCAACAGGGAGAGTGAAGATCTCTCGAGGATCTATCGAGTCTTGATTCTGCAAGAAACCTCCGGAAGCGTACACGATTGATCTCGCCCTATGGTATAGCAGGAGTCGGAGGGTTAACCGCCCCAGGGCATTTTGGAGTAAACCTCGGAGAGCTTATCGCGATACTCGCGGAAAAACCGCTCGTGTTCCCTTTCCCAAGCCGACAGCATCATGAGAGCCTTCCTTGCTTTGCCCCCGGTACTCTTGGCCATCTTCTCGTAAAATTCGCTCAGATCCTTCTCAATAAGCCAGGCCGTGTTAAATACGGTTACATCCGGGACCATAGAGCCTTCTACACACTGCTGCAGAAATTCTGATTTTTCCCGTTCGGTAAAGTAATTGGTCTGTTCCATGGGCATGTCTTCTTGAATCTGCGCCTCGATTTTGCTGCCCCGTTTCAGATCCTCCAGAATTTTTGTGATAAAGAGGATGTGTTTCTCCTCTTCCTCGATCAACCGCTTGAAGGCGCTCACTGCAGCCCCAATACCCATTCGTTGGAGCGAATGCTGGAAAAAGCTCTTTCCGGTTTCCTCCTGGTTGAGGGCGTATTCGAAAATCTTGACCAGCTTCTCATGTATGGACATCGTCTTCCCTCCTGTCTGATTATAGCCTCTATGAAGCAACACACCCCCAGAATCCCGGAGATTGCGGTTCACCGCCTCTTGTAGCCCAGCCAAATGATGTAGATGATCATGAAGACGACTGAAACGGTGGCCGGAACCGCCGTCTGCTTGCTGAACAGCGCCAGGGCCAGGCCACCCGCTAGGCCGTAATTCTTAAGCGTGCCGAGTAAAACAAGGCTCGTCACTGTTTTGGGGTTAATTTTAAGAAGACCACCTGTCTTTTCGATAATAAATCCCAGTAAAAAGGTGCTCGCCAATGCAATGAGGGCCACGGGAACCAGCGATAACGGACGACCAAGGAACATCCCGCGATTAAGCCCCACAATGGTGAATGCGATGAAAAAGAAGCTCCAATTGGTGACGGAGCCCCTTAATGGTTCTATCTTGGTAAACATTCCGGTCCACACCAAGATTCGTGAGAGGATAAGGGGGACAATGATCAGTTCGAGCATGATTATGAACAGTTTCAGCGGTTCGATTGAGGCTGTTCCCAGAAGTCCCAAGACCATCAGCGGGGTAATGATTAATGCCCCGAGGTAACCAGCAATGCTTCCGAAGAGGGAAAACGCGCTGTTGCCGTTCAAAAAGCCGGTAAAGGGGATGATCGCCACGGCAGGTGGGACCGCTGCAATAATGATGAATCCGCGCCGAAGGGCCTCATCGCGGATGAACACCATGTTCAACCCAATGATAACCCCCCCAAGCAGAGCGTAGTTCATCGCGAGGCCGCCCAGAACCGGGGTCAGCAAGGCCCGAGGAGAACGTAATTCGCGTATGGAAATCCCCATGGTTGCAAGGGTCATTATAAGGGCAAGGGCAGGAAGCGTCAGCGAATTAGTCCATTGGGCTCCCTCTTCCCAGAGGAGCCCGAGGGCCAGAGCCGAAAGGAGGATGAAGTTACGATCCCGCAACAGGCGCTGGGGCTTACACATGGCTCATATCCACTTGTTCTCATACCAGCTTGTTTGCTGCCGCCAATACCGCTTCGTAGTCCGGTTCTTGGGTAATTTCATTAACGAGCTGTATGTACTGAATCATCCCATTTCGATCCACCACGAACACTGCCCGGGCCAGCAGACGCAGTTCCTTGATCAGGACGCCGTATGAGGTACCGAAGGAGGCGTCGCGATGGTCCGATAGTGTTTGGACCCGGGTGATACCGGCTGTGCCACACCAGCGTTTTTGGGCGAAGGGCAAATCCATGCTTATGGTGAGTATCACGACATCAGAGCTCAGCCGCCCCGCCTCCTCATTGAATCTCCGTGTCTCGACATCACATACCAGTGTGTCAAGGGATGGGACCGAGGAAACGATGCAGACCTTGCCACGAAATGATGAGAACGTGACAGGCGAAAGATCGTTGGAAAGGCACTCAAACTCGGGGGCCACATCCCCGACCGTAACCTCGTTTCCCACGAGGGTCAGGGGATTCCCCTTCATCATAATGATTCCGGTCCGTTCCTCCATTCAGTCCTCCTTTCTCCCTGGCCCATTTGTGTTTTCAGTTACGAATTGGGACCGGTTTTTTTGACGTTGGCCAAATCTCCGTACTCTCCTTGAGACTGCAATAATCCTGGCTCCCGATGATTACATGGTCAAGGATGTCTATTTCCATGATCTTGCTTGCCTCATAGATTTGCCTCGTCAGCTCGACATCATCTTTGCTGGGCAAGGGGTCACCCGATGGGTGGTTATGGACGAGAATAATGCCGGCGCAACGGGACTCGATAGCCGGGTGAAAGATCTCCCTCGGATGGGCAAGACTCGCGTTCAAAGTGCCTATAGCAATGATCTCATCGCGTATAAGTTTATTCCTCGTATCGAGATAGAGACCTCTGAGGTGCTCCTTCTTCAGCCTCGTCATGTCCTTCGCATATTCAAAAACCTCCTCAGGAGATCTCAGGAAGACTTCGGTTGGCCTCCCAAACAGCCGTTTGCCAAGTTCAAAAGCAGCAACTACCTGACAGGCTTGTACCGTCGATACGTTTAATACCCTCTGCAAGATATCCACATCGCCTCGAGAGAAGATCGCCTGATCGCCATATTGAGACATAATTCTCTTAGACAGCTCAAGAATACCCTCTCTCCTCGTGCCCTTTCCGAGTATCACTGCCATCAGTTCATAATTCTTAAGGGATGCTGGCCCGTATTTTTTCAGCTTTTCCCTCGGCCTTTCCCCCTCGGGCAGGTCACGAATGCGAAGCTTATAGGATTTGTCCGATGTACCCATACCGATTCTCCATCCGCATGAAGGGAAACCCATTCAATCGGAATCCCTTTCACTGGTGAGTTCGCCTTACCGTTGGTTGCCTTCTTCCAACTACCTTAGGATCTTTATCTGCTGGACAAAGGGTTTGATAGGGAAGTTCATTCGCTCCATACTTCGTAACGGTCTCATACTACTTCAAAGACTCTGTTTTCCGCGCTGCCCTGATCCAAGCCTTTACCTTGGCCAAATCAATGGGCTGGGAAGTAATTCGATCGCCTTCATTTGCCCGAACGAGCTTCTCATAGAGGTCTGAGGGATCCTGCCGGGCTAAGGTTCGGACATCGTCTACGTCGACCTTTTTCAGCACGAGAAAGTTCTGGGTACCCAAGCCCTTTAGCCGAATCAAACGGGACCACTGAGCCCATTCCGAGATGCGATCATCGGAGATTCCCAGTTTTTCCCCCAATTCCCTTCGCCCTTCGGGCTCCTTGATTTTTTGAAAGAGCTCATCCACTGTATGGAGCTCCATTTCCGCAAGTTTGTCCCGGTATTGAGATTCAATCAGATTCAGATCGGCAACTCTTGCTCTATAGGAGTTGATGGTCATGGTGTCAATGGAATGAAAAACGAACGGGTAGAAGATGGCCAATCCCACAACGCTGAGCGCAATGGCCACCGGCTTTGTCCTTTTTCCGAGGTTGAGGCCGTACCGATCCCCTTCCCAGCCCCTTTTATGTCTGAACAGCGAGATGAAGTTATAGATGACGTAGCACTCAACAGTAAAGGGGGGAAACCCTAAAAATCCCAACAGGGGCATCTCGAATCCCTTCATTTCGTCGAAGAAAGGGACAGTATAAACCCACTTGGCCCGAGCCCAGAAGTTCCAGAATTCCCATAGGAGACCGCATGCCAATCCGGCCGTCAGGAGAAGCAGAACCTTCGTCGGATCCCCACGCTCCCAGTCACGCATCAGCGATTTCCCTCCAAAGCGGTGGTTGATGGGTTCCAAGAGTAAGATAAGAGATATCCAGATGAGGGGAAAGCCATATTTGGGGACGGTGATGGGGAGGATGAGGAATGCTCCACCAATGATCCAGAAGGGGATGTACCACTTTCGGCTCTCAGGAATCGAGGTTACGGGAAAACCCCTATAGAGGCCAATACTACCGAGTAGCTCCGTAGTCTCGAAAAGCCCGGGGAGCACCGTGGAGTAGGCGACCATATAGCCAATCCATCTGAGGAGGAGATCTCTTTCCATATTAATGTAGTACCAGTTTTTCATAGAGAGGTTTACCAGTTCGAAGAAAAGCCATATGGCGACAGACCAGGGCATCAAGAGGAAAAACTCCTTGGTCCGGTTCATCAGAAGGGAATTTCCCTCGATTTTATAGATAAGGCTATCGCACATGAGGATATACGACCACCAGGCGAAACAATAAAACCAAGAAACGAAGGGCTCGACCCTTCTGAACATCATGATCTCGACGAAAATCAGGACTCCTAAGCCGATGATCCCATGGATATTTGGCTTGTTATGACCATATTTCGTTATCATAGGGAATACCCTTCAATGTGATACCGCTCCCATTATTTCTGGTTTCCAGGATGTGTGAGTCAATGATTGAATAGGGAGAATTCATTCTATTTAAACATAAAAACAACAGGGCTTCAATCAAAGGGAGAAGAGAAGTTTCCCGAGCTTCTGGAGAACACCGTAATCCATGAGGCTAAATTGTTTCTTCAAACGGCAGCACTCAAACTCGGCTGGAAGGGGCGAGTATTCCTCACCTGCGAACCCGAAAGGGTCAACTCACAATGCACGAAAGCGAAGGGGCAAGCGTGGTTCGCTTACGAAAAATACGGGAAATTCAGGAAAATCCAAATAAAAGCGGGATTTCATTCTCTGAGGGGATAACTTTTTCCTTGAAATTTCAATGTGCCTGTTTTATCTGTAATGATATCGTATGGGGTTGATGCTCTTATGAGGGATGTAGTCGGATTCGGGGCCTTAAATATCGACCTCTTCTATGAGGTGGATTTCTTCGACCGCCTCAATTTCGGAGGGGTTCGATTGGAGGCCGGAGGGGAGATTCAAGGGAGCGACGAGGAGTTCCAGCATCTTTTGAGGTTGCTCCATCGGCACGGCCGATTTAGAGGAAAGAGCGGGGGCGGATCAGCGGCGAATACGATCTTTGCCCTTTCGAGAATGGGCTTCAAAACGGCATTTATCGGTAAGGTGGGGGAGGACGAGGATGGCGATTTCCTGATGCGTTCCTTAGAAGCGGCAAAGGTAGATACTCTCTGGATTAGGAGAGACCGAAGGAGCGGCGTTTGTCTGATCGTCTTGGATAGGTCTTCCGATCGATCGATTTTCTTGCAGCCCAATGCCAATGACACCCTCTGTACCGATGAAGTCGATTCGGTACTCCTGTCTCAAGCTCGCCTTCTCCACATGACCTCCTTTGGAGGGGAATTACCCATGCTAGCCCAAAAGGCGGCACTGGAACATCTTTCCTCTCAGGGAAAACTGAGCTTTGATCCGGGGGAGATATATGCCAGGCGTGGATTAATGGAGATAGAGGCCTTTATAGAAAGGTGTCAGGTCCTCTTCGTTACCGACAGGGAGGTTGCTCTCCTCACGTCGATGGATTATGAGCGGGGGTGCAGAAAGCTCTTGGGATATGGTCCCGACATCGTTGTCTGTAAAAGGGGAAAAGCGGGGTCCTCTGTTCTATCTCGAGAGGAGACCTTTGATATTCCCGCCAAGGAGGTTGAGGCTGTGGATAGTACCGGTGCTGGGGATGTCTATAATGCAGGATTTCTTGCGGGCATGGTCAGGGGAAAGCCCTTGAAGGATTGTGCCCTTTTCGCTACAAGGATTGCCGGTAAAAGTGTAACCGGATTCGGGAGGGATCATTACCCAACAGAGGATGATCTGATTGGATTTTTTCATTCTATGGGGGATGAGGGAAAATGAATTACACGATGGGATGGTTTTCGACGGGACGGGATGAGGCGGCAAGGGAGCTATTGCAGGCGGTCTATGAAAACATTTCCAGTGGGGTGATTCCGGGGAGGATCGGGTATGTGTTTTGTAACAGACGGCCCGGAGAGACCCTTGAGAGCGATCGGTTCATCGAACTGGCCAAAATGCTGGACGTTAAGGTGATCTTCCTCTCAAGTTCTGAGTTTGACCCACATCTAAGGTTGGCCTCGACGGAGATTTGGCGTGCCAAATACCACGAGGAAGTGATGAACAGGGTGCAAAAATATGGAGCGGAGGTCATCGTTTTGGCGGGGTATATGTTGATCGTCAGCCCGGAGATGTGCAGGCGTTATACCATGATAAACCTTCATCCTGCCAGGCCGGGTGGGCCCAAGGGAACCTGGCAGGAAGTCATTTGGCAACTGATTGAGAACAGGGGCTCCGAAACGGGGGCGATGATGCACTTGGTGACGAGTGAGTTAGATGCGGGGCCTCCTCTTACATACTGTACCTTTCCCATTCGCGGTGGGATTTTTAATCCCTTCTGGGATGATCTTGAGAGCAAATTGGCGGAGAAAAGCATGGCCGAAATCATCGCGGACGAAAGGGAGGAGAATCCGCTCTTCAAGGAGATTCGTCGGCAGGGGGTGAGGAGGGAGGTTCCGCTGATCATTTTCACCCTGAAGGCACTTGCCGAGGGGAGACTCACGGTTACGGAGGGTAAAGTCGTAAATGAAAAGGGGGAAGAGATCGGGGCAGTCCTCCTGAATAATGAGATAAAAGGCTATTTGAGGAAGATGGCATTGGAATGAGATCACCGGAAACTGGCAAAAGGAGCTCTGAGCGCCAAATTATAGTGAATTGAATCAGTGTTTGTACTACCCTAACTATATGACTGCAGCACTGCAACACCGCAGAACCGCAGCACCAATCTTCTACTAGCGGCGATGAGCGACTTTTTCAGAGATATCGAGATGACGTGGAGTAATGCAGCACTGCTGCGGTGAATTAGTTGAGAGGCAGAGAAGGTGGCTACGAGACAATTTAATACCGATTGCGAAGGTCCCATCTCAAAGAACGACAACGCGATGGAACTTGCCGCCTCTTGTATCCCGGATGGGCAGAGATTCTTCTCCTTGGTCAGTAAGTACGACGATTTCCTTGCCGACGTCGAGAAGAAGCCTGGCTACAAGGCAGGAGATACCCTAAAGCTCATTCTCCCGTTCTTGAGAGCCCATGGAATGACCAATGCGGAGATGGTGAATTATTCCAAGAAGAACATCCTTTTGGTCCGGGGCGCAGTGGAAACATTGCGGCTTATCAGTAAATTGATGCCCTCCTTCATCGTCAGCACGAGCTACGAGCCGTATCTCCATGCCCTTTGCGGCTTGGTCGGTTTCCCGATGGAGCAGGTTTACTGTACCAAGGTAAATATCGACGCATATCCCCTGGGGAAGGGGGAGAAAGCACGCCTGGGGGAGCTGGCTCCTGAGATTGCCGGGATGAAGATGATTAGCTGGGATAAGGAGGCCACGGCCATCGAGGATTTATCCCCCAATGATCAGGGGACGGTGAAGCGATTGAACCACATCTTCTGGGAGGAGATCGCCGAGATGGAGGTGGGGAGGGCCTTTAAGGAGGTGAATCCCGTAGGAGGAGTCGAAAAGGCCAATGCAGTGCTGGATAGCTTGAAGAGGACTGGGGGTGAGCTTGCCGATGTGATCTATGTCGGGGATAGCATTACCGATGTCCAGGCCTTCGAGCTCGTAAAGGATGGCGGAGGGGTGGCTATCTCCTTCAATGGGAATGGCTATGCAATCCGTTCGGCGGATATTTGCAGCATTTCCAAGGATACCGTTGTGCTATCGCTGTTGGCCTCCGTCTTTTATCGGGAAGGAAGGGATGGAGTATTGGAATTGGCCCAGAAGTGGGGCCGGTCCTCCATCGAAGGGAGAGGGGTGGAGGAAGAGGTGAAAACCCGACTTCAATCCCTCCCCAATGAGGATTTCCCCGAGGTGGAATTGATAGGTCAATCCAATATGGGTCGGCTCATCGAGGAGAGCGAGGAATTCCGTAAGCAGGTGAGGGGCGTGGAGATCGGCGCCCTTGGATGAACCCGGAGGGAAGAAATTGTCGGAAGATCGGAACTTGATTTCGGGCATCGCATATTTCGATAAGGGAATGCTTGAGAGCGCCATCCACGAGTGGAAGAGGGCCGTGGAGGTGAACCCCAATCGGGCGGAGGCTCACAATATCCTCGGCTTTGCGTATGAAAAAAAAGGCATGCTGGAAGAGGCCATCGAGGAGTATAAAAAGGCCATCGGGATTAATCCGAATTATGCCATGGCTCATATTAACCTGGGATTGGCCTATTCCAAAACACGAGAGTATGGAGACGGGTTCACCGACCTGATGAGGGCCTTGGCAAAATGGCCTAACCTGATTGAAGCTCACCATAGACTGGCCATGGCACACATTCGAGCCGACCAATTCGAAATGGCCATCCTCCATTGGGAGAAGATCGTATCCCTGTTTCCAGGAACCGCGGGCGCCCACTTCAATCTGGGAATTGCATATAGAAAGATGGGTCGCCTTCATGAGGCCATCTCCGAATACAAGAAGGCTGTTCAGATTAAACCCGCCTATGCGAAAGCCCACAACAACCTGGCAATTCTCTATTCAGCCACGGCCCATCATGACCTTGGGTGGAAGCACTTTCAGATTGCCGCAGCATTGCGGTATCCGATCCATCCAAACGTGAAGGGCTTCTTCAGGAGAGTGTTCAAGAAGGTATCTCGAAGCTGAATCCTACCTCGCTCTCACGAGCTCTCGCAACGGACGCATTCTCCTCATCTGGCGCCCTTGGAGGGAAGGCCAATCTATTCCCCGTGGTCTGGGGCGAGGATGACGGATCGGAATGGATGCAGTGGGGGTGACGATGAGATCAATGGATACGTCCTTTTCTCCCCATGGCAGTTCCTCGAAAATCTGAAGGTCACCGAGGACGGCGACGATCGGCGTTTCCTCACTCGCCGAGCCGATTTCCCTCAGGATCATATACTCTAAATCGAAGTATCCCGTCCCTTTTCCGATTCTATCCCCTTCAAGGCTGACGGCCACTGCACCCATCACCATCAGGTTGACTCGGCCGATTTCGTCCAAAGTGGTTGACAGTTTCCTACCATATCGCGTTACCCCAACGCTGCTCACGGCTTTGGCCCAGAGGTATGGAGGTATTTGACCACCGGGTATTTCATAAAACCCATCCCGAAGGCCCGGTGTGGCCATAATCAACCTCTTTCGATCCTGGAGAAGGTTGATCCTCACCTGGAGCTGGGGGCGGTCCGGGGGAACCATAACATTGAGGCTTTCCTTGTAGAGGGTTGTCCGCCGGAGCCTTTCAGCAGCCTTGTTCTGGCCCGGGAAGGGCGGAATCCTACCATACGGGTCCGCATGAAGGCCCTCTTGGGCTATTTTCCTCCATACCTCTTCCCGGATCACCTGTTTTTCTATCGGCCCCTTCATAATAAAATGGGAAGATGAAATCCCTGAAAAGGTTGCCCTTCGCCGCTCAACAATATTTTTTCGACCATTTTAAAGTTCGCCTTACCGGGCAATTTCCAAATCCTAATTTCTAATCTCTAAATAAATCCAAATCACCAATGATCAAATGACCAAAACGTTTAGGATTTAATGTTAGTTTGAGTTATGCTGAACTATGCAAGACGTCATAGAGAGAATATGCAGCGCCCTGACCGCAACACTGCGGGACTGCAACACCGCAGCACCATCTTTATGACTGCTGCACCGCAGCACTGCATATGTTTGCGCTCATGGCCCTGTGCTGTTTCCTATAAGCTCAGGAAATTCCACGAGGATCGCCCGTTGACAAGCCTTATGGATTTTGATACGCGTTAGGTTATTCGTAAATGAAAAAGATTACAAGGATATTTGAACCCTATGGGGAAAAGGAAGGAGAAGAAGAGGAAGGCCAAGGGCTTATCATACAGCGATGAGACCCTTCAGGCCGTTCAGACCATAATCGAGAGAATCGGCCTGTATGAGCGGCAGGGAGAGGATCCGCAGCGTTCATTTGAGTTTGTATCCCAGTTTCTGGGAAAGTCGGACGAATTGGATGCGGCTATTGCTGAGGGCCTGGCAAGGATTCCGTCCAGGGCTACCGGGATGATCCTGATACAGATGAAGACTTCTTGTCGGAGCAAACCCTTGCTCAAGGCCATAAAGAAATCCCTTTACCGCTTGAAGCAGAAGGGATTATCCGTCGAGGATATGAAGGAAAGGGAGAGGAGGGCCCCGGTGATTCGACCCCTTCCGAGGAGTCAACCCAAGGGCTTTATGAGCGGGATAGACTACGTGGGCAATCGTCTCATCGTTCTGACGCTTCCGAGAATTCCCCGAGGCCTCAATTCCCTTGAGGCTCTGGTAAGTGATATCGAAGGCCTCGTGAATTTTCACCGGAATGAGATGACGAGGAAGACCTTTACTACATTTTTAGGGAATTTGAGGGAGAGGGTCAGGTTACCCATCGTGGAAATTCCACCGGCATATGGACGCTTCCTGCTGGAGGAGGCATATGCCCTCACCGAAAAAATGGAGAAGATTCCTCCCCAGGATTTCCTCACAGCCAAAAGGGAGATCAGCGACATAGAGGATGGGATTCATGGTCCCCTGATCTACCAATTTCTGGATCAGGATGAGATTAAGGGGAATGACCGTTTCCTTGCTGATTCTAAAAACCTCCTTGCAATGGAGGATGTTATCAATTGGGTGCTGGAACCAGAAGAGATTGAGCCTTACGTGAGGGCCGTAAGAGAAGCGGAGGAGAGCCGAATCGCGCTTAATCCCAAGCAAAAGGAAGAGTGGCTTCGGGGAATATATCAGCGAGCCCTTGGAGAACTCTTCCCCGCCGAGCGCAGGCTCCTCTATAAGAGGAGGCTCGAAGAGATGGCATACATTCTTTTCAAACTGGGTCGCAGCGATGAAGCCAGGTGTTGCCTTGCAGCAGCCCTCGATCTGGAAAAGGAAATCAGCTCGTTTCGCCCCAACCCTTTTTTGCTCCAACTGGTGATTACATCCATATACCGCTTCATGGCGGAGAAGCATGAGAAAGCGGAGGCAAAACCCTCCTTGATCATAAGACCTTAAGGCTTCTATTTACGATATACTTCAGGTGCTGTGGTCATACGGTGTTGCAGCGCTGCAGTTTGGGAATCCCTTGTTTACCGTCCTCAGGGGGCCAAAGGCATGAGTTGCGCCACAGTTATTTTGCTGAAACCGGATATTTGGGATAATCCGCTCTGAGAGGACAAGAATGGTTGAGGGAAACCGAGATATCCTGGGAAGTTTAAGGGAATAGATGCCATGTTCAACGCCCGGTCTGGTGAGGTTGTGTGTGCATCCAACAACGAAGGGAGGCTCGGCTTCCACGTTGTGAGGATCTTGATCTATGGAGGATATTCTGGAAGCATTTTCCCATCAATCCGGGTAATACTGGGGATCGTCGAGTCCATCCTTCGTTTCCTTTGTTGGAGCTTGTGAGATGGAATATACTCCTGAAGGGGAATTGAAATCCAGAATTCAACGATTCCAGGCCTCATTGAGAGAACAAGGGGTAGATGGCGCCCTGATCTGTCAAAACGTCGATCTATTCTATTTCGCCGGTACCGTTCAAGAATCCTTCCTCTTCATACCCAAGGAGGGGGAACCCGCCCTCATGGTTAAAAAGAGCTATCCCAGGGCTATGAGTGAATCGGCTCTCTCCAATATCATATTGCTGGAAAAAGTCCGGCATATTCCGGGGGTATTACGGGATGGAGGCTTTGGCCGCAGTGGGATTATCGGTCTCGAAATGGATGTCCTCCCTGCTCATTACTATTTTCAATTTCAATCACTCTTTCCACAATCACAATTTACCGACGTCTCCCGTCTCATCCTGAAAGTGAGATCCATCAAATCGGTTTATGAAATCCGACAGATTCGGAAAGCGGCGAAGATCACGGATGAGGTGATGAACGTGGCCAAGGAAATCATCCGGGAAGGGATGACGGAACTGGAGATCGACGGGTTGCTCTTTGCGCACGCCCGGAAAAAGGGGCACCAGGGGAGACTTCGAATCAGGGGTTGGAATC
>CP070774.1:107257-130515 GCA_020346125.1 Syntrophobacterales bacterium
CATCCCCTGCCCTGTTAAATTGAAGGCAGCCATATCAAGAGATATGGGATATAGAAGCTGCTTGAAAACAGTAACATCAAACAAAGAAAATATTTAACAGGGTAAATCACTGCAGCGTACTGTAAGTACGCCTCATTCCTCAGGATTTGCACGCCTTGAATTTGGAGCTTTTTACTTTGCCATCGACTTCTGACTTTTTACGAGATTATCTTCATTAGTTGAATAGAGAACCTGAAAAACAGGTTATCCAATTCTCATTTGCTTATTGGATAAATATGGACTATTAACCCCCTTGCTGCTCTTTTTCCCCTATGCTATCTATTTGGGACAAGCTTTAAAGTTCTGCACTTCAATTTGGCATACTATCTTGACGATTCCTTTCCCGAGGGATTCCTGGAAGGAGGGCAACTCAATGGAGAAAACAATAGTTATCCTCTGCACCTTGGATACCAAGTGGAAGGAAACCGAATTCTTAAAGAGTGTCATCCTTAAAAGGGGTCATAAGGTGATCATAGTGGACGTAAGCCTCGGCGGAGACGCACCACTTCCAGGAGATATCTCTCCGGCAGAGATTGCAAAAGCGGGAGGGAGCGATATTACTACTGTGCGTAAACTTTCTCCCAAGGCAAGAGGCGAGGCCAGTCAGATTATGACCAAGGGGTCTATTGTCAAAGCGAAGGAATTGCGTGGGGCTGGCAAACTTGACGGGATCATCGGTATCGGTGGAAACAGCAACACGGCCATGGCCACTAACGTGATGAAATCCCTTCCCTTCGGGATTCCTAAATTCATGGTTTCCAGCGCAGCCTCCATGCCTGCCTATGCAGCCGGATTTATTGGCACCAGTGACATCACTATGATGCATTCGGTTGTGGATATTGCCGGGACAAATGATCTGAATCTTGATGTCCTCACAAGGGCAGCTGGCGCCATCTCCGGTATGGTAGAAACAGGTGGTGCGATCTTGGCGAAGGCGGGGAAAAAACGGGAAAAACCGCTCATTGCGCTTACAAGATTCAATTTTTGCGAAACAGCCGCAAAGATTGCCATGAATTATCTTGAAGAAAAAGGGTTTGATGTCATTGGCATACATGCCCAGGGCATTGGGGATAGGGCCATGGAGGAACTGATTGAACAGGGCCTCTTCGATGGCGTCCTTGATTTTGTTCTCGGGGGTGTAAGTGAAAACATTATCGGTGGAAACAGGGATGCCGGGCCCACCCGTCTGGAAGCAGCAGGCAATGTGGGGATTCCTCAGGTTGTCTCACCCTGCGGATTTGAGATGATCAGCTGCGGCCCCCTTTCTCGAAGGGATCGGGGTGACCTGCTATGGACCTCAAGGAAACTTGCGGAAAGAAAATTATTCCTTCAAGACGACTTTAGAGTACAGGCACGCACGACCAAGGAGGAACTTCGGGATATAGCAGTTACGGTCGCCCGAAAACTGAACAAAGCCAAGGGCCCGGTTAAGTTCCTTATTCCACTTCGAGGATGGTCCACCCTTACTACCGAAGGCGGGCCTCTCTATGAACCCGCAACCGATAAGATATTTAGCGAGGAAATAAAAAAGCATCTCAGGCCGGAGATCGATCTGAAAGAACTTGACGTTGAGCTCAATAGTGCTGAATTTGCCAAGGCCTGTGTTGATGCGTTGGAAGAGATGATGTCATAAGAATATATACAAGCAGTTTATGACGAAGCGTAAACCGTGGTAGCTTGATTTCTTTGGTTACCACGGGAGAGATAGCATAACATTTGCGCTGAGCTTTGTGGGAACGAATTTCCAGCCGCGATATCGTGGTTAAAAGACGCTACAATAGAGGGCTTCCGCTCTATTCCTTTACACGGGGCTAGGCCTGGCTGACCTCCCTAAAAAGGAAACCTATAGTAAGACGAATTGCAACCTGTATCTCAGGAGCTAGCGGCATTATCTACTGCGTTAGGATGCTCAGCCTATTATGGGATAGATCAACGCTATGAGGATCACTTTGGGAAAAAAGGTGATATGGGAGATGACTAATGTATGGTCGGGGCGGCCGGATTTGAACCGGCGACCACTTGCACCCCATGCAAGTACGCTACCAGGCTGCGCCACGCCCCGACAGTATTGGATGAACTCTAATCCGTAATATAACCAATTCGCTCTAAAATGTCCAGGTATTTCTACACGGTCGATCGTCCTCAGAATATCGAGGGTAAATCCCCCCAGGTTGCAAAAAAATCTTGGTACTAAAAAACAGATCGTATGGATTGTAAAATTACTATTAAACTATTTTAAAACATTGTTTTGATATTTTTCCCTGAACAGATTACGCTCACTGACAACAGATTTCTGGAGAAATTCATGAAACTCAAGGCGCAAAAAAGGTTGAAAAATCATTTCTGTCGAGTTATCATAAAAAAAGCTAGGCAATTAATAAATTTAAACTATTCAAGCCCATATCCGGAATCATCGATTGCAATACCCCCAGGAGCAAAACCGGATCTGCATTGGTGCTATCAAGAAATTCTTCAAAACGTGGGCTAAAACGTTTTGAGATCTCAATATTCAAAGGGAGTAAGACAAATGGCCGAAAAACACATACTGGAAAAGCTGGTCGAGGTGAACTCGGATGCGGAGATTTGGTGGGATTCATCACCGCTCGTCTACAAAAATTGGGCTCGAGGGATGGTGCAGAAGGCCCCTGAGGGAAAGCGAGATATATGGGCCCAACAGTTGAAGCGGTTATTCGATCACGAGAATCCCGAAGCAACATTTTTTCGGGGAGTGACCACGAATCCTCCCCTAAGCCTTAACGCAATAAAGGACAATCCCCAATTTTGGGCGAACTTCACCAGAGAGCTAATACGCGCCCACCCCGAAAAAGGGGTGGAGGAGATCTTCTGGCTCACTTACAAGGAGGTTGTCAAGAGAGGAGCGGAATTTTTTCTCCCCATCTGGAAGAAATCGGGCCACAAACATGGGTATCTCTCCGGCCAGGTAGACCCACGGTATGTCTTCGACACCGAGGCGATGTTCGCCCAGGCCATGGATTTATCCCAGCTCAGCCCCAACATCATGATCAAATGCCCGGGTTCTCGTGAAGGATATGAGCTGATCCGAAGGTTAACGGCCCAAGGTATAGCTACTAATAATACCCTGGCCTTTACCGTTCCCCAATTCATAGCATGCATGGAAGCGGTTCAGGAGGGATTGAAGATTGCGAGAGAGAATAATGTAGACCTCTTTCGATGGCGCTCGGTGATAACCCATATGTCGGCTAGGTATGGAACCCTTGGCGATCTCAAGAGCCAAGCGCAATCCCGGGGTATCGAGCTAAGCGAGGCCGATGTGCGCTGGGCAGAGTTGGCCATCTTTAAGAGAGGATATGGGATATTGAAGGAGAAAGGGTATCCCAGCAAGATGCTCTTCTGCAGCATGAGGATTAGTCCTCCTACCGATGATGGAACTGTCGCCAGTTGGCACATCGAGAAAGTAGCCGGGAGCGATATCGTCTACACCTGCCCCCCCAAATACATCACAGAATTGATGGAGGTCGAGGATCGAATGAAGCCCTTCGATCCGGAAGCCATCCATGAACCTCCACCTCCGAAAACCCTTGATAAGCTGCTCAGGCTCCCATATTTCGTTAAATCCTTTGAGCCGGATGGAATGGTACCCGATGAGTTCAATCGACATGCCGCACTGATCGCAACGGCAGCAGAATTCTCAACGGCAACCCGTGGAATGGTCGATTTCGTCGCACAACAGTTCCAGGCAGAAGGGAAGATGTAACAAATACCATGCATGGATTTACTCGGTTTATTGGATTTATTTGGCTTAGGAAATCTGGAAAGAAAATTGTAAGCGAGTCTTCTGAGCACGGCAGGATTCGGGGTCCATAACCTGGAAGCGTGAATCTACCCGCTCCAAATTCATTGGAAAGGCCGAGGAGGTGGATGCCGACATCATTGCGGCATCGGCCATTATGACCTTTACAAATACCTAATAGCGGGATATCCTTGAGCATTTAATGGCCATTGGATTAAGGGATAAGGAAATCGTCCTGGTTGGCGGGGGAGTTGTCAATCAAAGCTGAGATAGAGAAGGTTGCTGATATCGTCATCGACTCCCTATCGTATCCCCCCTCTGAGTCTGAAAAAGAGATAATCCTCTTTGGAAATTTCATTTTTAACGATATTTCAATGAATATGAGGTGTAAGCCATGCTCATAGGAATACTAAAGGAAATCAAAGAAGGGGAGTATAGAGTAAGCATCGTTCCTGCCGGGGTGAAAACCTTAGTCGATGCGGGACATAGAGTGCTTGTCGAAAAAAAGGCGGGAGAGGAAAGCGGGATATCCGATGAGGACTTCATTCGCGCTGGGGCGGAAGTGAGGGAATCCAACAAAGAAATATGGGATGAGGCCGAGATGATCATGAAGGTGAAGGAACCCCTTCCTCAGGAGTATGATCTCATGCACGAGGGTCAGATCATCTTCACCTATTTTCACCTGGCCCCGGAGAGGAAACTCACCAATGCCCTCTTAGAGCGCAAGGTCGTCGGAATTGCCTACGAGACCATTGAATTGGATGACGGCACACTCCCCCTGCTGACCCCGATGAGTGAGATCGCCGGCAGGATGGCCGTTCATGTGGGCGCATACTTCCTTCAAAAGGAACACAACGGAAGGGGCGTTCTTCTCGGAGGTGTACCCGGTGTTGAGCCTGCAAATGTGGTGATTCTGGGTGGTGGGGTCGTGGGAACCAATGCGGCTAAGATAGCCTTTGGAATGGGTGCAGATGTTACGGTCTTGGATATAGATCTTAACAGGCTGAGGTATCTCGATGATATATATTTCGGAAGGATGAAAACCCTCATGTCAAATAGTCAAAACGTGGGGGAAGCGGTGGTTGCAGCTGACCTCTTGATAGGTGGTATCCTCATACACGGCGCTCGTACGCCTCACTTAGTGACCAGAGATATGGTTTCCAGTATGAGAAAGGGAGCGGTAATCGTCGATGTAGCGGTCGATCAGGGGGGTTGTGTTGAAACAACTCGGCCAACCTTCCACGACAATCCCACCTTTGAAGTCGACGGTGTCATACATTACTGTGTGGCCAACATGCCCGGGGCCGTTGCCAGGACATCCACCTTTGCCTTAACCAATACCACCTTTCCATACTGCCTCAAGATGGCCAATATGGGCTATAGAGAGGCCATGCGGAGTGATAAAGCCCTGATGAGGGGATTGAATGCCTATGATGGAAAGGTAACCTACAAACCCGTTGCCGAGGCGCTGAACCTGGAATACCTCCAGGTCGAATTTTAGAAGGCTCCGATTCCCGGATTTTGGGGTACGAGTTTACATCGCATCGCAATAAGGGACAAATGGTATTCGACCGTAACACTGGAGTAATGAAAACCTGAAGGAAAAATCAGTGAAGAACGATTTTTTCAAAGTTCTGAATGCCTTTCCCTTCATTGAATGAAGCTCACAAGGTCATCTACACCTTCGATAATGAGATCCGCCCCCATTTCCAAGAACCTTTTCCGAGCCCTATCCTTATCCATGTGCGAGCCGAGACACCCCATGGCTATGATGTCTATCTCCCTCTTGGCCCTGTTCGCGGCCTCAATGTCATCGGGTATATCCCCCACATAGGCGCACCTCACCCTCCCTTGGCTTATTTGGCCGACGGCCTTTATGATGGAAAATGGGTTCGGCTTGAACAAATTCATCCGTTTTCCCTTCAATGTGAAGATTCGCTCCTGTTCGGCCTCACAATCCTCCAAAGTGACCAAGCTCCGGAAATATTGCTTGATGCCAAATTTTTTCAGCCCGAGAATGGCTTCAGCCTTAGGTCTGCCGCTGGCAATCCCCATTTTCACCCGTTTAGAAAGGATGGAGAGGGACCCCCTCTTTACCATTAACCTCTCCCTTTCAAAAAATCCTCTTCCCGAATAGAATCGGGGAGGAACATGATAAATGGTTTTGAAATGGGGCCCCAAGTAGATTTCTTGGAAGATCCGCTTTACCAGGTTGTCCACCTTCAAATCACCGGTTCCAAATATAAAGCGGGTCTTTCTCGAATTGAGAGCCCTTTTGATGGCCTCCAACCCCGTCCCCAACCTTTTCGTGTGCTGCTGGAATCTCGGGATATCCTTCTTCTCAATAATATCCCTAACTCCCCCCCTTATACGACCCCGATTCTTTCTCAAGAAGGAGATGACCTCATCCATTGAACCCATGGTATGAGCATCCTGCGGCTCTTCCCCTTCCAAGAGGGAAATGAAGTAGTAAAGAAGACCAGTGGTCACATCCCAGTCGTTATTCAGTCCCCCGATCTCCTTAAACGTGACGATGTCGGCATCGGAAACCAAAGACGTTTCATAACCCTTGAGGCCAAGTGCCCTTTTTAAATAGAGGGCCACGGTTCTTTTGATGCTCTCCCGATAGGACTTGGATACGTCGATAAGAACGCCATCCATATCAAAAATCACGATTTCCACATGGAGCCTTTGATGAACACTCGTTGCGGATACAGCAAATCCTTTATTCTCCATTACTTTACCCACTGAGAAGCGACCAAATGGAGGAATCCATGACCAATAATAGCAAAATTGCTGGAAAAATCAAAACGCGGATATCCCGCTCACATCAGAGGATCTCATTTTTATATAAGAACGCGGACTTCTTTTCCATTGACGCAACCCTATCATCGATGATGGCCTTTGTGAGGTAAACTGTGTGAACGCCACCATAACGTGATGTTACACAACATAGATTCACCACAGCTACCTCGTAAAAATACACTCGGGGGTAGGAGCTCGTCGCCGCATAGCCCAGGTATATGGCGGGGCACCTGGTATTGCGGCTTATGCTGAGGAACAAGGGGTTCAGATTGAAGCCTACTCGCCCTCGAAGAATACCCCCACTTTTCAGCAAATCACGCTCATGGGCAACGGTGTTCCCTCGAAACTCAGGAAACTTTCGCAAATTATCTGTTGACGAGGTATCTTTTTCTATGCTAGATAAATAAAATATTGTGGGTGTGGGAATGGAGAACAGGTTGGGTCAACGTCTATTGAGTGGAGGGGGCCATGAAGCGTCTGTTTCTTACCGTTGTGCCGTTCTTTTTGGTCATTGGATTTTCAGCCATCTCATGGGCTGAAGGATCTCTCCCACTACAGGGATCCATTGGCGTTGGAGCTCGTCTTTATGGGGTATTCCCCATAGAGGATAGATTCCGGGGCGATGATCTCGCTTATAAAGATGAGGTGGGAGGGGAAATCAACATCACCTACCGCTTCCTGAAGTACCTCGCCCTGGAGGGAGGAGTTGGCTACGCAGAACTCGATGTAAAAAATAGGGCCTTAGGAGTCAAATGGGCAATAATAAGAACCATTCCCATTTCCGCCACCCTTCAATTCCGCTGGATCTCTAAAAAACCGGAGGAACTGAAATGGATCGTCCCCTATGCCTGCATAGGAGGTGGATACTATTTACTGGATATCGAGGAAGAAGACCAGTTTAGAACCTTGCGGTTGCTAAGTGAGGGGGTTGGGGTCGATCTCAAGATCGAAGATACCTTCTTCTTCCTTTTGGGAGGAGGCATTGACATCTTCCTAACCAAACATATCGCCCTCAATTTCGAAGCGAGAAACGCCTGGGCAAAGGTAGATATTGAAGAAAGACAAAGCGATGGAGTAACAATCAGGGAACTGGGCGACACCATGGACTTCAACTCCACATTCGTCGGCGTTGGGTTCAAATACTTTTATTAAGGTTACATCTTCTTGAAAAAGATTGAAAAAAGCAGGACCAATGGTCCTGCTTTTCCGTAAGTGACGATATAACGTCCTGGGATTGCTATTTCAGAGATTGGGTGATTTCCTTTAGCTCCTTTTTGATCTCCATGAATATCTTTTTGTAAGCTTCTTTATTAAATTGGAGGGCCGTTTGCTTCGTTTTCTCAGGGGAATCCTTTATATTCCTCTTTGCACCGGAGATGGTGAATAGATCCTCGTATAGTAATTTCTTGATTCTGAGAATGAGCTCGATATCCCTTTTCCGATATAACCTTTGTAAGGATTGGCTCTTATAGGGTTTTATCTCCTTGAACTCCGATTCCCAATACCTCAAAACGTGTGGTTTAACGCCAGTAATCTTGCTCACTTCCCCGATTTTGTAATAGAGTTTATCGGGAATTGATTGACCCAATCCTTTCTCTTCCACCCCCCGTCTCAAATATCCTCCCAGGTTATTCAACAAGTTCCTAACGGTTTAGTTCATTCTTTAAAACCTGCGATGGCTTAAAGGTTAAAATTTTTCTCGACGAAATCTCGATATCATCGCCCGTTTGTGGGTTTCGACCCCTTCGGGCCCTCTTGTTCCTCACCATAAAATTCCCAAAACCGGAAATCTTTACCTTCTCCCCCCGTTCCAGGGCCTCTTTCAAGATATCAAAGATGGTCTCAACAACCCGCACGGCCTCTTTCTTTGAAAATCCAACCTTTTCATAAACGCTACTAACGATATCGACTTTGGTCATCGATCCCCCCTCCTTTCTCAGCGCTTGCTCAAGGAACCATAAAAGATTTCTTCCTCTTACCACCTTTGGACATCTGAATCAAGTCAAAAAATGCAAAACGAGGGAATTTCTTCGGTGAGAAAGCCCCATCAAAGATGTTCCTTGGCCAATTTGGCTATCTTGGTAAATCCCGCTGGATCGGAGACGGCTAGATCCGACAAAATTTTTCGATCAATGGACACGTTTCCCCTCCTCAATCCATTGATAAATTGGCTATAGGAAAGGCCGTTCAATCTTGCAGCTGCATTAATCCTCGTGATCCACAATTGTCTAAACTCCCTCTTCCTGACCTTTCTATCCCTGTAAGCATAATGCAGGGCACGGTTTACGGCTTCCGTGGCACTTCGGAAGAGCCTTCCTCTCCCTCCCCTATACCCCTTGGCCATTTTTAAAACCTTTTTCCTCCGCCTAGTGCCCCTGGTTCCTCTTGTTACCCTTGCCATGGCATCTCTCCTTCCCACACAGCCAATATTTTCAGGATCAAATCCCTACGCATAGGGAATTAATTTCTTTATGGCCTTCGAGTTGGTCTTGCCCACGGAGGTGGAAGTCCTTAGGTTCCTCTTCCTCTTCGTGCTTTTTTTCGTTAATATATGACTTGCGAAGGCCTTTCTCCTCCTCACCTTACCGGTGGACGTCTTCTTAAACCGTTTCGCTGCTCCTCTGTTCGTCTTTAATTTCGGCACACCTTCACTCCTTCCGGTTTATTCTTCCCTCTCAAAGGGCACAAGAGGCGGAAAACTATCCTCAAAATGCGAAAATACGCCTGGATTTAATCGACCGAGGTTCTACCCTTAGTACTTTGAATCGGAGCGAGAATCATGTTCATAGCCCTACCCTCTTGCTTAGGGGCTTGCTCAACTACACCTAATTCCTTGGTAAACTCAATGACCCGCATCAAGATTTTCTCCCCAATATTGGGATGGAGGATTTCCCTTCCCCTGAATATCATGGAGACTTTTACCTTGTTCCCTTCCTTGAGGAATCGCTCCATATGGCGGACTTTGAACTGAAAATCATGCTCATCTGTCTTCGGCCTCAACTTAATTTCTTTCAGGTGAATGATCACCTGTTTCTTTCTGGACTCCTGACTCTTCTTGCTCTGCTGATATTTGAATTTCCCATAATCCATAATCCGGCAGACAGGGGGATCCGATTTGTTCGCCACTTCCACTAAATCCAAATCCATTTCCATTGCCGTATTTAAAGCGTCATCCAGGGGCAAGATACCCAATTGCTTTCCCTCGGGATCTATCACTCGGACCTCCCTTGCCCTAATCCGCCTGTTAACCCTTACTTCTCGTATCCCTTGCTTTTTAATTTCCCCTCTCACCTCCTTTCATCTGGTCTTCGGCTTTTAATGCTCTCTATCGATGAGGCACTCCCTCTTTACCATAGAGACAAATTCCTCCACCTTCATGGGCCTCAACTGCTCCCCCGTTCTGGTCCGAGGGGAGATAGTGCTGGATTGCTCTTCTTGGTTCCCGATAACCAGCATATAGGGAATTTTCATCAGCTGGGCTTCCCTCACTTTCAGTCCCAGCTTCTCATTCCTGAAGTCCTTCTCCACCCGAATCCCATTATCAAGCAAAGATCGAAAAACCTCCTCTGCATACGAAATGTTCTTATCAGTAATCGTCAATAGGATGCCCTGAACGGGTGCGAGCCAGGTGGGAAACGCACCCCCATAATGTTCTATCAGGACACCGATGAATCTTTCCAATGTCCCAATAATCGTCCTATGAAGCATTACAGGTCGATTTTTCTCCCCATTTTTCCCGATATAATAGAGATCGAACCGTTCAGGTAAGGTAAAATCGCACTGGATTGTTGCGCATTGCCAATATCTTCCCAAGGCATCTTCAAGCTTTACATCGATCTTTGGACCATAAAAGGCACCTTCTCCTTCATTGATGCTATACGGCAAACCCTTATCTTCGATGGCCTTCAATAATGCGGCGGTTGCCCTTTCCCAATCTTGATCGGTCCCGATGGATTTCTCCGGCCGAGTGCTAATCTCCATATCGTAATGAAAGCCAAATACCTTCATAAAATCAATAACCAATTCGATGATACCCTTAATCTCGTCGTTCAATTGATCGGGACTGCATAGGATATGAGCATCATCTTGTGTAAACTCCCTGACCCTCAGCAGGCCGTGCAGGACGCCACTCCTTTCGTGCCGATGCACCTTCCCCAGTTCAAAATACCTAATGGGCAAATCCCGATAACTCCTGATTTTGGACTTAAAAATCAGCATATGGGCAAGGCAATTCATCGGTTTCAAGGCATATTCACCCTCTTCCACCCTGGTAAAATACATAAGCTCCCGGTAATTCTCAAGGTGTCCGGACTTCTCCCACAATTCCCTCTTCAGAATCTGGGGGCCCATGACGATGTGGTACCCTCTTCGAAGGTGCTCCTTCTTCTCGAAATCCTCTATAATTGTCCTGAGAAGCGCCCCCTTGGGATGATAGAGTACCAATCCGGCTCCAGCCTCTTCGTTAATACTGAATAGGTCTAGCTCCCTTCCCAATTTCCGATGATCACGCCTCTGAGCCTCCTCTATTCTTCCTAGATAATCCTCGAGGGAACCCCGGTCGGCAAAGGCCGTTCCGTAAATCCTTTGCAACATTTTGTTCCGTTCGTCTCCCCTCCAGTACGCGCCTGCTATGCTGAGAAGTTTATAGGCCTTGATCTTCCGCGTTGATGGGATATGTGGGCCTCGACAAAGGTCTACGAAATCGCCTGATCGATAAATGGAGATGGGTTCGTCATTTAGTTCCTTTAATATCTCGACTTTATAGGTTTCCCCTTGCTCTTCAAATAGCCTGACGGCTTTGGCTTTGGAAATTTCTTCCCGAACAAAGGGAATATCTCGCTTGATAAGCTCGGCCATCTTCTCCTCGATCCGAGGAAGGTCATCGGGGGTAAAGGACCCCTCGTAGTCGAAATCATAGTAAAATCCCTTTTCAATAGCAGGGCCGATGGAGACTTTAACCCCTTTAAAGAGCTCCTTGACGGCATAAGCCATAACGTGGGAAGTGCCATGTCGTAAGATATTCAGTCCATCCTCGGAATCCAAGGTAACAAAATCCAGAGAAACGGAACATTCCAGAGGGGTATTCAGATCGACCAGCTGTCCATCTATTCTCCCCGCCACAATCTGATCAGCTAAGTTCTTCCCCAGTGCCTTTACCAAATCCGAAATGGTGGTACCCTTATTTACCCGCCTTTGGGATCCGTCCGATATGGTAATCGTTATCTGCTCCATTACCTTTTCTTAAGAAAGCAAGAAAAGGCATCATTACCGCGGTTACACTAATGATGCCTTTTCAATCAATATTAAAATATCTGAATGGGATACAGATCTTACCTCAAAGGAGAAACGAGGCTCAAAATGGTAGGCACGGGCGGTTTCGAACCGCCGACTTCTACCGCGTCAAGGTAGCGCTCTCCCCCTGAGCTACGTGCCTATTAAAAACGTCTTATAAGTAACAATATTTCCGGCAATTGTCAAGCACTTTTTACGTAAGATGGTAAATTTATTTGGGAAACATATCAAGCCTTATTATTCTGGCGTTTTCTCAGTGTCTGGAGAACACGGTTGCCCATACGCGTACTTTGCTGAATACGTGGGGTGGCCATCGAGGGTAAGCAGCTTCGGTGTGAGTCTTCTGTCCCAAGCTCCATTCGTCCGGTGCATCAACCGACGAAATCCCCGTCCGGAGAGTTATCTATTGAGGTCATGCCTTCGGATATGACCTCACTGAGGGCTGCAAATTCCCGCAGGGTTAGAGTCTCCCCCCTTCTTCCTGGGTCGATCCCAGCTTTCCGAAAATTCACCTCAATCCCCTCTCCATTTACGTTGGAAAAGGTCACATTTTTCAAGGCGTTCTTTAGGGTTTTGCGACGATGCCCAAAGGAGGCCTTTACGACTTTCCGAAAAATGGCTTCATCTTCAATCTCAACCCGTGGTTTTTGGAGAAGATCAAACCTCACCACCGCTGATTCGACCTTGGGCCGGGGGTAAAAGGAAGAGGAAGGTACGATGCGACGGATGGATGCATTGCAATAAAGCTGAAGGAGGACCGATATTACCCCGTATTGTCTCCCCCCAGGGATGGCTACAATTCTCTCCGCTACCTCCTTCTGGAACATGAGGGTCATGCCGGAAAAGGCCTCCCTCATCTCCACAAAACGGAAGAGTAGCTGCGTGGAAATATTATAGGGGAGATTAGATACCACTTTGAGCTTCTCGCCCCATTTTCGGGATTCACTGAGGAAATCGAATTTCAAGGCATCACCACGATGAAGCACTATATTATCATAATCGGCCAGGCGATCCTTGAGCAGGGTCACCATGGATTCATCGACCTCGATGGCGATCACCCTTTTTGCCCTCGAGGCCAACAGTTTTGTCATCTCCCCCAGCCCGGGACCAACCTCCAGCACCATATCGTGCAAATTCACCTCAGCAGTCTGAATAATCTCCATCATGATCCGCTTATCCATTAAGAAATGCTGACCACGTCTCTTGGTGGGATAAATGGAGTATTTTGCTAAAAGCGTTCTCACCGATGTCATACGAACTTTTTTTACTCCCCTTTCTTATAGTAGGATCCATTGCCTATGTAACTTCTCGCTCACCTTCTCCCCTCGGCGATTTACACCCTCTGGTCTAAATTGGCAAATTGGAGAAGGCATTGAGCGTCAGCGGTGATATCCTCCCTTGCTCCAAATAGTAATGCCCAATCACTCCAATCATGGCCGCATTATCGGTACAGAGTATGGGGGAAGGGATATGCACCTCTACGCCTTCCTTTTCAGCTATCTCCTGTAAACGGGTTCGCAATCTCGTATTAGAAGCCACTCCCCCGGATAAGACGATTCTGGGCAAATCGAGGACTCGTGAGGCTTGTACTGCCTTTGAAACCAGGACATCAACTACTGCCTCTTGGAAGCTGGCAGCGATATCTTCTACCCGGTCAAGGGGATGTTTCCTCACATAATGAAGTACGGAAGTCTTGATCCCGCTGAAACTGAAATCAAAGGAATCTTTGGAGATGAAAGCCCTGGGGAAGGGAATCGCTTGTGGGTCTCCATCCATTGCGACTTTATCGATTACCGGGCCCCCCGGGTATCCGAGGTTTAATAATTTTGCGACCTTATCGAATGCCTCTCCCGCCGCATCGTCCCTGGTGCCCCCAAGCCACTCATACCTTCCTAAATGGTTCACCCGATAGAGACAGGTATGCCCACCCGACACAACGAGCCCAATGAAGGGAAATTGCAATTGTGGATTTTCCAAAAAGATCGCCGACAGATGTCCCTCCACGTGGTTCACGCCGACGAAGGGCAGGTTCCTGGCATAGGCGATTGCCTTGGCTACTGAAAGCCCTACCAAAAGGGAACCGATTAATCCTGGACCATTGGTGGCCGCGATCCCCTCCACTTGGTCCATGCTAATACCCGCTTTACGTAAGGCCAGCCTTATGACGGGAATAACGGCCTCGATATGCTTTCGCGAAGCCAGTTCTGGAACCACGCCTCCGTACTTGCGATGTATTTGGGTTTGGGAAGAGACGACGTTGGAAAGCGCCTTTTCACCCCCGACGATTACTGCCGCCGCTGTCTCATCACAGGAAGATTCAATGGCTAATACGACCATTTTTCACCCTGAAAAAAATACCATGGAAAGAACCGTTCTGGCAAGATAGTCGACATTTGCCCGATATATATCAAGTTGACAATCAGGAAAACTGGGCCTGAGAACCCTGAAAGGATTGCCTCACGAGAATTGAAACAGATGAACAATGGGTTCGCTGGTAAGATGCGAGATTTCAAATAAGATCATAGCCTTATGAAAAATTCCTTGAGCTTCGATACTTGATTTTTTTCAGAGATTATGATATTTTTAATTTTGTATATGGGGGCGCATAGTTCAGTAATGACTATGGGCGAATATCAGAGAAATGCAACATTGCTCGCCGCCGACTGATTATGTTAGGTTTTTTCCATCACCTCCTTTCACCTAACAAACCCTGCTCTGAGGGTCCAGCCGACCACCCCCATACCCCCCTTTCTTACTTGGGATCCCCACGATCCACCACGTGACTTCTGCAAAAAGATGCTCACTGCTCCATCCTTCCCCGAGCTTTTCAGTGCTACATTTCTGCGGCGTTGCAGTGTTGCAGTCAAGTGATCTCATTAAAAAGTAAGCTTTACTGTCATCCCATCCCTCGCGGCTATTACCCTTAATCCCATTTCCTCCTCAAGGCTTTTCGCCACATCCCAAGGCTTAGCTCTGATCATGGTCATGCCAAAGTGGGTGAGCACAGTCAATTTGGGTTGGGTCTTTGTGATGATCCTCCTCACATCTTCAACGGCAAGATGCTCGATGCCTTGGCCAGCCTCTATGGGTTTATGGCGAACGACGCTGACTATCAAGATCTTCCCTGGATACAAGTCCGGAAGCTCCGGGAAGAACCTTGTATCGGTGAGAAAGGATACCTGCCCGATGGGAAGGGAGAAATTGAATCCATAGGTCTCCGTTGAGTGTATATGTCTTCTGTTCGTAGAGAAGCGAATGTTCCCCAGTCTATATTCGGTATGCTCCCGTAACACCTCTATCCCTTCCAAATAGGTCCGCACATATCGAAGAACTACAGGATCATCTTCCAGTGCATCTCGGGGGGCGAACAGCACTCCCCTTTTCCTGAAGCCCCCGTCCGTCATCGCCTCAATCATAACATTGATATCACCCGAGTGATCTAAATGTCTATGGGATAGCAAAATCCCATTCAGGGACAAGGGATCCAGCTTTGGTCTACTTGAAAGACATCTCACCAAAGCTCCCGGGCCAGGGTCCAAATATACCTTTGTCCCACCCATGGAAATCCATAGGCCCCCCGATGACCGGAGCTGTTTGATCACCACAATACGGGCCCCTGCTGTCCCCAAGAATTTGACGAAGTCCCCTTCACTCATCCCCTTCGATCTCTCTAAGATCGGATTCGGCCAACCCAAAGAAGTGGCCGATTTCGTGCATGACCGTCCGCCGAATCTGTATGAGGAGCTCCCCTCGGGTTCGAACAAGGGCCTCAATGGGTCTTTGATATATCACTATACGATCGGGCAAGACATTGCCATAGCGTACTCCCCTGTGCTTGAGGGGAACCCCTTGATAGAGGCCTAGGAGCCCGAGAGGAGACGTCAAGCCAAGTTCGCGCATGATCTCCTGCGAGGGCGCTTCCTCCACCACTACCACAATGTTCTCCATCCTCTCCCGAAACCCCTTAGGCAGGTCTTCGAGGGCCTTCGAAACGAGTTTCTCAAATTCATCTCTGCTCAAGCGCATCCTTCTGACCTAATCTCCCTGTACTCATTCTCATCAAGATATCTCTGCGAGACTGAGAAAACGAACTCTGAGCGAGTTGCGGTTCTGCGGTATCGTAGGGCTGCAATCTTGCGGTTAGGGCGCTGCATATTCCCGATAGAGCGTCTTACATAGTTCCGCATAATTCAAACGAACATTAAATCCTAAACGTTTTTGTCATTTGATCATTAGTGCTTTGCATTTGTTGAGAGTTTAGTATTTTACGATTAGTAATTGCCTTTATGGCTTCGGTCATTTGAATTTATTGAGAGTTTAGAAATGAGGAGTTGGAATTTGCTTGAATTCTTCTCCTTTACGCAAATATTTTGAGCAGTGAGGAGCGATTTTCCAGAGATCTCATGAGGGAACTTGGCCGACAACAGTAACAGATGAGAATCTCGAGACGATTGAGCATTCATAGCAATTCATGACGAAGAGAGCCGGAAAGATCTCCCGGCTCTCTAGGACTAAGCACAGAAAACCCTCTCTAACCTCCTCTCTTCACTTCCCCGTTATGTCTGTAATGCCGGGATATCCTCATAAATATCCAACGCCTCGGGGTTCGCCAAAGCGTCACGATTCAGGACTGGTTTTCCGTGAATCACATTCTTTACAGCCAACTCCACCTTTTTCATGTTAATCGTATAGGGAATATCATCCACCGCGATTATCTTAGCCGGTACGTGCCTTGGAGTAGTATTCCCCCTTATGGCATTCTTGATCTTTTTTACCAGATCTTCCTTCAGCTGAACGCCTGAGGCCAATTTGACGAACAGGATGACCCGAACATCGTTTTCCCAATCCTGCCCGACCACGATGCTGTCAGTAACCTCGTCCAGGATCTCAACCACCCCATAGATCTCGGCGGTCCCGATCCGGACGCCACCCGGGTTGAGGGTAGCATCGGAACGGCCATAGATAATCACCCCTCCGGTGTCCTCCCTGATCTCGATAAAATCTCCATGATGCCATACGCCGGGATACTTCTCGAAATAGGCACTTCTATATTTTTCCATTTTGGGATCGTTCCAAAAATAGATTGGCATTGAGGGAAAGGGGGCCGTGCACACCAGCTCCGCCTGTTGGTTCCTCACCGCCTTTCCCCTATCGTCAAAGGCCTCAACCTTCATGCCCAGGGCTCGACACTGCAGCTCTCCCGCATAAACGTGGCCAATGGGATTACCCAATGCAAAGCACCCATTGATATCCGTACCCCCCGAGATCGAGGCGAGCTGAATGTCCTCCTTAACCTCTCTATAGATATATTCAAATCCCTCGACGGGAAGGGGGGATCCCGTTGAAAGCACTGCCTTCAAAGGGGTCAGATCATAGTACCTTCCCGGCTTAATACCCTCCTTTTCAATGGCGGCGATATACCGAGCGCTGGTTCCGAATATGGTCATCTTCTCGTCTTGGGCCAGTTGCCAAAGGGCTCCAGGATCTGGATAAAAGGGCGATCCATCGAAGAGAAGCACGGTAGCGCCAAGGGCGAGAGAACTTATCAGCCAATTCCACATCATCCAGCCGCACGTGGTGAAATAGAAAATTGTGTCCGTTCTCTTTACATTGGTATGGAGCATCAATTCCTTTATGTGGTGGATAAGGATGCCTCCGGCACTTTGAACCATACATTTGGGTAACCCGGTAGTCCCGGAGGAGTACATAATATAGAGGGGATGTTCAAAGGGGAGCTGTTCGAACTCTATCTCAATACCATCCCTGGATACGAAGTCCCCGTAGTAGACTGAGTTGGGAACCCCGCTGATATCGGGCTCCCCGTCAGTGTAGGGCACAACCACCACCTTTTGGATAGAAGGAAGGTCTTTGAGGAAATCAGCGATACGGTCAAGGGAATTATAGGGTTTCCCGTTGTATGAATACCCATTGGCCGTGAAGAGAACCTTGGGCTCGATCTGCCCGAATCGATCTAGGACACCCTTAATACCAAAGTCCGGCGAGCAGGAAGACCAGGTTGCCCCAATGCTGGTCGCGGCGAGCATGGCTATTACCGTTTCCATCATGTTGGGCATGAACCCGACCACTCGATCACCGACCGTAACCCCTATTTCCCGCAATGATTTTGCCAAGCGTGCCACCCTATCGTAGAGCTCGGCATAGGTTATCTTAACCGACTCGTGAACCTCGCTTTTGAATATAAGGGCTATATGAGCGTCCCGGTAACGCAGGAGATTTTCCGCAAAATTCAGCTTTGCCCCGATAAACCATTGTGCGCCCGGCATTTTATTGAGGTCGTCGACAACGTTATCATATTTCTTTGAAGCCCTGATTTCACTGAAATCCCACATGGCGGCCCAAAATTCGGGGATATTATCGATGGACCACTGATACAGTTTGCTATAAGAGGTAAACTCCTTCCCGTACTTCTTGTTGACATATTCCACGAATCGAGTCATGTTGGTCTGCTTTATCCGTTCTTCAGATGGCGTCCAAAGGGGTGTCTTCATGGCTGCCTCCTTGCTAACCCCTTATGCCTGCGGTCATACCCTTGTTTTCCTGTAAACCATATCCCCTTGGGATTGTCAACCTGTTATATGCCCGGGCTCACCCGCTCGAAGCCGCAATTTACCATGAAATTCCCCATAAACGAGGCCGTTCTGGGAAGAAAGCTCGTCCCTATGATCTATGGCCCTCCAACAGAGCTGTGGGCGATGGAGTACGATGCCCTTGACTTTCCGCGTTAATCTAATGGTATACTAAGGAAAACGAGCTTGAAGGCCTTGAATTATGACCAAAATCGAGATTGATAAGGAGCGATGCAAGGGCTGTAGTCTCAGCACCTTGGTATAAACCCACGATCCTATCGGTATTTGAGATGAAATCAATGGCCATGGTTACTTTTTCACCACATGGCAATCCGACGGCAAATGCACCGGATGTGCCCTGTGCGGATATATCTATCGCTGTGTGGAAATAAGACGAACCGGATTATCTCCGGTAATGGTGGAATCAACTACATCTGGAAACAGGAGCTTTTTTTCGCGTGGCGTGCCCTGGATATGGCCCATTTCAATACCTCCTCCTTTCACGAAGGCATTTTATCTGATATAGTAAGCAATGCAGAGACTTTTCATACAGTCTGTAAGGAGGCAGAGGAGATGTTCGTTAAATCAAAAATGGAGAGAAACCCCGTTACCATTACTCCGGAGGCATCGTTCTATGAAGCCCGAAAACTCATCCATGAGGAAGGCATCCGCCACCTGCCCGTAGTGGACAAAAAGGGGAAGCTGGTAGGACTTGTTGCTGACCGAGATATTCGTGAGGCTGGTCCGTCGGATGCAACCCTGTTAAGCGTCCAGGAGATCAACTACCTATTGGAGAAGTTAAAGGTAGGGGGGCTCATGACACCTGCGGAGAAATTGATCACCGTGACCCCGGATACCATCATAGAAAAAGCGGTTCAACTCCTTCATGATAACAAAATCGGCGCCCTTCCCGTGGTCGATGGAAATGAATTGGTGGGAATTATCACGGAAACGGACATCTTGGAGCTCTTCGTTGACGTAGTTGGACTCAACGTGAAAGGGACGCGACTTACCATGCTCTTGGAAGATGAGCCCGGGAAGCTGTTCGACGTCCTCAAGGTCATCAAGAACCGAAACATCAATGTCATCAGCATCATCTCGCCTACCCTGACATTCGAGGGGAAAAGGATGGTGGTTATACGGATGAAAACCCATGAATACGAGGATATCGTAAAAGAGCTCGAGAAGGCCGGTCATGAAATAATGAACGTGATCAAATGGCCTTCCATGTAGCCAAACAGGTTCAAAGTTATGGTGTTTTACTCTCTATTTTTTTCGACTAAAATTCCAGTTTACGTAAAGTGATTGACCTCAATGGGGGGGATTATGGGATGAAATATTACAAGATTGGGCCATTGGCCAACCTCGTGGGGGTTAGTCCCCGAACCATTCGATACTACGAGGAGATCGGCCTCCTCAATTCTATTAGACGGCTCGAAGGGGGAAAAAGGGTCTACACGGATCAGGACTACCAGAGGCTTAAGTTTATAAAAAGGCTAAAGCATCTGGGGTTGACCTTGGCCGAGATGCAAGAACTGGAGGACATCTACCAGATTCATAGAACCAAAAAGAAGGTTTTACCGAGGCTATTGGAATTACTGAAGAGTCATGTGGAAAAGATCGACGAAAGAATTCAAAACCTGGAGAAATTGAAATCGGAAATCTTGACATATCATGAGAGGATCAGGACAAAACTTGATAATCAGATCTAATAGATTTCTCGCTTACGAGGAGAACCGTAATGGCAATTAAAACAATCGGCATCGTTGGCGCGGGACAGATGGGAAGCGGCATCGCCCAAGTTGCCGCCACTTCCCATTTTCACGTGATCATGAGCGATATCAGCGAGGCATTGGTGGAAAGGGGGAAATCCAACATCTCCACATCCCTTGATCGAATGGTGCAAAAGGAAAAGATTACTCCTCCCCAAAAAAGGGATATCATGGACAGGATCGAGGGGATCGTCGACATGGGAGAAATGAAAGGAGCCGATTTCATAATCGAGGCCGCCACGGAAAATGAAGGATTGAAATTGAGCATATTTAAGGAATTGGATGGCATCTGCGGCAAGGAAATCATTCTATCCAGCAACACCTCCTCCCTCTCCATCACAAAAATCGCCTCGGCCACAACGCGCCCGGAAAAGGTAATAGGAATGCACTTCATGAACCCGGTCCCGGCCATGGAGCTTGTCGAGATCATTAAGGGCCTTGCCACATCAGACGAGACCTTTCGGACAACGAAAGGCCTGGCCGAAAAGCTGGGGAAAACCCCGGTTGAGGCCAATGATTTCCCCGGCTTCATATCAAATCGGATCCTCATACCCATGATCAATGAGGCCATCTATACCTTATTCGAAGGGGTGGGAGACGCCGATGCGATCGATACAGTGATGAAATTGGGGATGAACCATCCCATGGGACCTTTGGCCTTGGCGGACCTTATCGGCTTGGATACGGTCTTGGCCATACTGAATACCTTGTACCAAGGCCTGGGGGACCCCAAATATCGCCCCTGTCCCCTTCTTAAAAAATACGTCGATGCGGGATATCTCGGGAGAAAGACGGGAAGAGGGTTTTTCAGCTACGAGAAAACATAATTCAGTAGGTAAAAAACAGTGCTGCGGTCATGCGGTGCTGCAGTGCTGCAGTTATTTTGTTACGGGGGTGGACATTTTAGCTCAACAGCACTCTGTGAATTCCCGCTTGGAGCTTCTTTTTCCATTCCTTCGGCCATACTAAAAAGATATCCTGAGGAGAACCCAATGAATTTCAATCTGACCGCTGAACAGAAAATGATTCGGGATATGGTGAGGGATTTTGCCGAAAAGAATATCAAGCCCGTGGCCGCCCAATACGATGAGGAGAAACGGTTCCCCTTCGAAAACTTGAAGAAGATGGCTAAATTGGGTTTGATGGGGATGAATATACCGGGGGAATACGGCGGCTCAGAAGTCGGGGTCGTTGCGTATAGCCTTGCGATGACCGAAATAGGAAGGGCCTGCGCCTCCCATGCCGTTACGACCTCCGTTACCAATATGGTGGCTGAGGTGATCCATGAGTTCGGAACGGAGGAGATGAAGAGGAGACATATTCCTAAACTGTGCAATGGAGAATATCCCGCCGGTTCCTTTGCCATCACCGAACCCCATACAGGATCCGATGCCGCGAACATAGAAACCACAGCCGTTTTGGATGGAGCGCACTATGTGCTCAACGGAAGGAAAACCATGATTACCAGCGGAGAACATGCGGGTGTTACGATAGCATGGGCTGTTACGGACAAAAGGGCTAAAAAAGGAAAGGGGATCAGTGCCTTTGTCATTGAAAGGGGAACTCCGGGGTTCACCGTTGGAAGGGCTGAAGAAAAGATGGGCCATAGGGCTTCTTCCCTAAATGAGCTCATCTTCGATAATTGCCGAATACCCAAAGAGTGCCTATTGGGCCGGGAGGGAGAGGGATTTACGATCGCCATGATGGAGCTCGACGGCGGACGCATCGGCATCGGTTCCCTCGCCGTGGGAATCGGTTTCGCCGCCATCGATTTTGCCGCTCAATACGTGAAGGAACGGGAGGCCTTCGGCCAGCCCCTTTCCAAATTCGAGGCCATTCAATGGATGGTAGCTGATAGCTACACGGAATTGGAGGCCGCACAGCTTCTCGTCCTGAGGGCTGCCTTTTTGAAGGAAAATGGGTTACAATTTACCAAAGAGGCGTCCATGGCGAAATTATTTGCTACGGAGACCGCCAGACGAGTAGCTATTCGGGCGGTCCAGATGCTGGGGGGATATGGGTATACGACGGATTATCCTGTGGAGAGATACCTTCGAGATGTCATCGGCACGACCCTCTACGAGGGCACCTCTGAGGTTCAACGGATTGTCGTGGCAAGGGAAATCCTCAGACATTGAAATATGAAAAGAGGACCTGAGAAAGGAAGGCTCAATGGAAGTCCAGAAGGAGGGTTTTCTCCAAAAATATGAACTTTATAGCTGTTTTCAATGCGGAAAATGTACGGGTGGCTGCCCAGTATCCCTTAAGTCGAAATTGAATATCAGAAAATTAATGATCGAACCCCTTCTTCGGGAGAGTTTGGGCAATATGGTCCAACGGGGGGAACTCTGGGACTGCACGACGTGCAAGACGTGTACACTCCGTTGTCCGAGGGGTCTGGAACCCATGGATTTACTCATTGGGATGCGAACCCTGTTGGTCGAGGAAGGTCACATTCCCAAGACCGCCATTGAAGCCCTTGAAAGTGCCTACAAATACGGAAATCCTTGGAACGCCGCGAAAAATAAGAGGAGCGAGTGGGCAAACGAACTGAACCCGAAGGTTCTCCCTCAGGGAGATCAAGCAGTGAACCTCTATTTCGTTTGCTGTACGGCAGCTTACGACACCCGGGTTCAGAACGTGACCCGATCGCTGGTTCAGTGCTTTCGCCATATCGGATATGATTTCGCCACCCTTGGAAATGATGAGACCTGTTGCGGAAGCGAGATCCGGAGAATGGGCGAAGAGGGCCTCTTCGAAACCCTCATGGACGGGAATATCGAGAGCTTCAATACGTACGGAGTTTATTCCATCGTCACCACATCCCCCCACTGTTACAACACCATAAAAAATGATTATGCCCGCGATGGTCTTGAAGTCCGTCACTATACACAGGTTTTAGCCGAAGCCATCGAGGAGAAAAATCCCTTCTCCGGGGAGATGCGAAAGATTATTACCTATCACGACCCCTGCTTTTTGGGAAAGCAGAAC
>CP070774.1:130615-151829 GCA_020346125.1 Syntrophobacterales bacterium
CATCCAGGATTCGTTTCCCCTCCTCCTGGACTACCACTTCATTGAACATCATCCCTCCGCCCCACATTCCCCCTCCAACGCTCAGCTTCCTCTCAAAGAGGGCGACTTTGAACCCCCCTTTTGCCAAATAGTAGGATGCCACAAGACCAGAGGGGCCTCCTCCCACAACGGCCACATCCGGATTCAAGTTTTCCTCCAATTTCCTCGTGAAACGCTCGATAATAGCCTTGGTGATTGTCACTTCATTCAGCTCCATATCCATCTCCCATCAAAAAAAGGACCGTAATTCCATCTCGGTATTACGGCCCTCATCTCATTTTTCAATCGCCGCTTCCCTACGCTGGAATTACCCAAACAGGTTCGAAGGGTCATCCCGATCCCGAGTTTTGGGACGGAATTTCTCAGCCCATTGGGCTCCCCTAGCGAAATCCACATCAATCTTACCTCGAATCCCATGAGATGTCAAGGGATTGAGGTCTGTGTTATTTTGACTCTTAAAGAACACCTTTATTCTTGAGCGTACTGTCATAACTCTTATAAAATCTGAACGCTTGCGGTTAATTCCAATAAAATACTGATAAATTTTGCGTATGCGTTGAAAAATTTTCACAATATGGCACGGCCGACAGGGGGTTGTCTCCGATAAATTCCATTGGGATAGGTCAAAATGTTGGCATATCAATTGCACTGAATAAATAAAACACATTTTGTAATTTGGGGGTTTCCATGGAACTCGCCGCTGATCATGAAAAAAAATCAGAATCAGGCCTCCACGAGGATATCCAGAAGATTCAGATGCTCGTGTCCGAGATAGAGAAAATAATCGTAGGACAGAAGCCCTTGATCACTCGTATTGTAGTGGCGCTGCTTGCCGATGGCCATGTCCTGCTTGAGGGTGTTCCGGGGTTGGCCAAAAGCCTTTTGGTGTCGGCCATGGGGGCAGCCATTGGAGGGGTGTTCCGAAGGATCCAGATGGTACCCGATATGCTCCCAAGCGACCTCATCGGGACCTATCTCTATATCGGAAACCGCTTCAAACTTCAGAAGGGCCCGCTGATCGACTGCCACGTGGCCCTGGTGGATGAAATTAACAGGGCCCCCGCAAAAACTCAGGCTGCACTTCTGCAGGCCATGCAGGAGCGCCAAGTCACGGTCATGGGGAAAGACACACTTGAGCTGCCCGATCCATTCATTGTCCTCGCCACTCAGAATCCCGTGGAACAGGACGGCACCTACCCCCTGCCTGAAGCCCAACTGGATCGGTTTCTCTTCAAGGTCGTGGTGGGATATCCCAGCCCAGAGAATGAGATCGAGATCCTCAACAATGTCCACCTCGATCAGAGGGATAAAGTCAGGGCCATCCGTCAGGTCCTCGAGCCTCATGACATCTTTCGCCTGAGGGAAAGCATAAAAAGGGAGGTATCGGTGAAATATTACGCCCATCAATACCTCGTTGAGCTGGTTCGGGCGACCCGTTTCCCGGGTGAGTTTGGCTTGAAATCGCTTGAGGGATGTCTGAAGCTTGGTGCCTCACCTCGCGCCACCATGGCCCTGAGGGATGCGGCACGCGTCGAGGCCTTCTTGCAGGGCCGTCAGCACGTCTATCCCGAAGACATTCGGGCCGTCGCGAGCGATGCTCTCAGACATCGGATTTTCTTAGAGTTTTCCGCCGAGGCCGAAGGGCTGACCGTGGATGCGGTTCTCCAAGAGATATTGGACGGAGTTCATGTGCCGTGAAGGAGATCCTCTCAAAGATTGCAGAGGTCGATTACTACGTGCGCTGGTATTCGAGCCAGCATGATCTTGGAATCTGGCCCAGCCGCCAGGTGGGGGGATCTTCGGACTTCGAGACGATCTCCGATTACGTGTTGGGTGATAGCCTCCGGTCGATAAACTGGTCGGCCACCGCGAGAACGGGGGGCCAGCGGATCCTGAAGAACACCCGGCTGACTGAGGCCAACCTCGCCGTTTTTCTCGTCGTGGATTTGAGCCGGTCCATGGATTTTGGAACGGTTCGGGTAACAAAGCGCCGATTGGCGGCGGAAATCTCGGCAATTCTGGCTCATGCAGCCTGGCGATGCGGTGACCGAGTTGGTTTTATCGCTTACGGGTCAGATGTTGAAATCCAATGGCCGCTCAGAAATCCCAAGGATTACAGGCTTCTGATCCCTCAGAAGGTCCTCGAAACCAGAGCTGACGGAAGTACAGGGCAAGGGTTGGCCCGGGCCCTCTTAAAGCTGCCGGCAAAGCGGTCCCTGGTCTTTCTCATCTCCGACTTCCAGGAAGATCCTGAAGGGATCGAAGGGGCTCTCAAATCCGCGGCCGTGCTGCATGACGTAGTTTTGATCGTCATTTGGGACCCGAGGGAGAAGATCCTGCCCGAAAGACGGTGCATCGCTTCTTTGAGGGACCTGGAGACAGGCCGAAGCAGGGCCATCTGGTTGGGAGGGGCAACAAAGAAGGCGGCATTTCAGAAACGGGCAGAGGCCAGGGAGCAGCGCCTGAAGGCATTGTTTCAAGCCCACTCGATGGATGCTCTCTGGATCCATCAAGAAACCGACTATGTCAGGGAGATCAGTAAGCTTTTCCTTGCCCGGAGGAAATTCAATTAGAAGAAGGCCAATTGAATGAAAAAGTTCCTGCTGCTTATATTTTTCGCTCCCTTCCTCGCCCTGGGAACTGTATCCCCGGACAATCACGGTGTTCAGTCCGGGGAGGTGGATCCCCCGGATCAGGAGGCCTTTCCCATAACCGTCGATTTTCACTGTCCAAGGAGCTTTGGCTTCCATATCGGTGATGAGATTCCCCTGACGGTCACAGTGGAAGCCAGTGAGGGACCCATCGTAGATCTGGTGAATCTCCCCCGGAAGGGGGAAATCCACGGATCTTTTGAGGTTCGGAGCATGAGGGTTCGTAAGCGCCAAAAGGATGGTCGGACCGTTTACACGGTCCTCTATCAACTCCAGTCCTTTGAGCCTGCCATTGCTGTGGATAAGGTGAAATTTCCCCCCCTTCGTATCTGTTACGCAACCAAAGGGGATTGGAATCCAGCAGAATCGAGGTATCACTATCGAAGCCTCTATTCGCAAGGCTTTGATATCTTTGTTTCACGGACGGCCACCTACTTCGGTCCCATGAAGGACATCAAGGGGCCGATTGTGGACGAGAGGGTCGCCGTCATTTGGAAGGCAACCAGTGGTGTGGGCGGGCTCATGGTCCTTGCGGCCCTTATCTGCTGGCCTTGGGAGTATATCCGAAGGAGGCGGAGGGTTGAATGTCAAAGCCCGATTCCCACGGCCAGGGATCGTGCCCTGAAGGCGCTTGGGGAAGCGAGGGAGAGGTGCTTCAACTACAAGGATCACCGAAAGCATCTGTTCTTTGAGATCAATGCCATTCTGAGGCATTTCTTGAAAGATTTCTACGGCTTAAATACGGCAAATAGACCTTCGATAGAGATTGTGAATCAGTTGAAAGACCGTCCTTTCTATGAAGAGCTCAAGGGCTTTGTCGAAAGGGTCAACCAGGTCATCTATGAAGGAGATGCCCCCGCGGATGTTGAGCCCATCATGAGGCAATTCAACGAGCTCTTGGAAGGAATAGACGGGACGATGCATCAAGGGACAAACCATGATAAGGCTGGCTAACCCATCTTTTTTGCTCATGGGGGTCATTTTTTTATCCCTTCTCTTTGTGAGGAAAACGGCATTCCTCGGATATTCGCATCTTCGCCTGCTGGAGGCCGAGGGAAAATCGAGATTCTATCAGAGTCTGCCGCAGCTTATCTTTTTCGCGGCCATAGCCCTGTTGATTCTGGGGCTTGCTCGGCCCCAATGGCGAAGGGTCGTTCAATATGAGAGGTTTTTTGCCCGTGACATCATTCTCGTTGTGGACCTCTCATATAGTATGGAAAATATCATGCGAAGCGCCTTAAAAGTGAGGAATGGACCGAGAAAGATAGATGTGGCCAGAAAGGAGGCCCTTCGGTTCATTCAAAAGCGAAAAAACGATAGAATCGGGCTTTTGGTCTTTGGGGATAATACCTTTGGGAGCTGGCCCCTGACGAGGGATCACCGCCTCATATCGAAAAAAGTGGCCAGACTTGGGTCGGCTTTCTATGGGGGGACAAATCTTGGGCAGCCATTTCTTAAGGCCATGGGCCATTTCAGGCAGATGGGACAGTCGGCGAGTCGCGTTCTGGTTTTCCTTTCCGACGGCCAGGCCCCAATCCCGGACACAATGAAGGAGAGGATCATCACGGAGATGAAAAAGATGGGCATCCATCTCTATCTCCTGGGAATCAATCTCAAAAAGGAGAGTATCGACATTTTGGAAATCGTGGACCGGATCGGGGGACGTTTTATCGCTACTGAGTCGCCAGAGGAACTCACCGCGGCCTTTGACGAGATAGACCACCTGGAGACCAGCTTGGTCGAAATAGAGGTTCAAGGGAAGAGTCAGGAGCTCTATCCCATATTTGTCATTTCGGGCTTATCTCTTCTGTTCATTTTGACGCTCATTCGCAACAGTCTCTTTTTGGAGCTCTGTTAGGGGTCTCACTATGATGAGGGCGATGTCATATATCCGGTCGATCCGGGTTTATCTGATCATAATCGGAGGCCTGTGTCTTTGCTACGGAGTCTACCAGAAGTACTGGTATTCGGACTTGATCAAAGAAGCGGCCAAGGCCATGGAGGAGAATCGATTGGACCGACAGTACCTGGAAAAGGCAAGCGAAAGCCTCTTCGCATCGGGGGAGCTCATCTCATACAACATGGGAGTGAGGGCCTACCATGCGAATAACCTGAAGAAGGCAAGTGAGCATTTCTATGACATCATTCGCAAAGGCGATCATTCCTTTCGCAAGAAACGGGCCTACTACAATCTCGGTAACATCCTGGTTCGACTAGATCTGCCGAAAAAGGCGGCCCAGATGTACCGGGAAGCCCTCCGGCTCGATCCCACCGATTGGGAAAGCAAATATAACCTTGAGCGACTCTATGTCTTCTATCCCATGGCATTCCCCGATGAAGGATCTCAGGCCTCTCTGGATCAAGAGCCGGGGGAAGAGGAAGAAGATAAGAGCTCGATAGGCAAACCCACCGGCGGCCAACCCGGCGCTGATCAGCCAGACATTTAGGAGATGCATGTCCCTTCAATTTCTGAATCCTAAAGCCTTTTGGGCCATGCTGGCCCTCCCCTTTGTTCTGGGGGTAATTGTGTGGGGTCTCCGTCGGAGGAAGGCCATCCTTGAGGAATTTGGAAAGGTGGGCTTACTGAGCCAATTTTCCCGGCTCCCCTGCAATCGGAAAATCCTCTACCAGAGGTTACCGACAATCCTCACCTTTGCCCTCTTGATTTCTGCTTTTGCGCGGCCTCTCATCTCTGGAGGTTCCACGCAGATCAAGGAGGGGGCTGTCGACGTGGTGGCCGTTATGGACCTGTCCAAGAGCATGGCGGCCGAGGATTGTGGCCCGGGGATTTCTCGATCTGAAACGGCAAAAGAAATTCTGCTCAGATGTTTTCCGGAGCTCGCCGGAAACAGGCTTGGCATTGTGACCTTTGCCGGGAAAAGTTTTCCCCAGGCCGAACTCACCGATGATTTTGGGGCCATGAGATTTGTCTTGAAGAATTGGGTCACGCTGGATTCGGCCCCTTCTCAGGGATCCAACATCGGAAAGGCCTTGTCGGAGGCGATCAATCTCTTTGAAAAAGGCGACAGGAAAAAGATCATTCTCCTTTTTTCTGACGGAGGCCATGTCCGTCCGGAAAATCTCGAGGGGATCCTTGCCGATATCGGGGCAAGGGGCATTAACGTTTTCTCTGTAGGTCTTGGAAGCCATAGGGGTTCCAGAATTCCCGTATACGAGGAAGGTACGTTTAAGAAGTGGTTCACAATCGATGGCAAAGAGGCCATCACGCGACTAAATGATGGGATCTTGAGAGAAATCTCCCGGGCGACGGGGGGAAGATATATCCATGCGAGTTCGAGCAGAGAGCTCCGGGGGATTTTCAGGGATCCAGCAGTGGTGGGTAAAGGAGTACTCTCCGGGGGTAGAGAGATTTTCCAAATACCCCTCGCCCTTTCCATCGTTCTCCTTTTTGGCGGGATGTATTTCGAGCGGCGGAGCCTGTAACTGAATGAACATGCGAAAGAACTGGTGAGGAGAAAGGCGGGAAATAGAATTGTAAGCGAATTACGATCGGAGCAAGGGGAGTAAACGAAATACACCCTCGAAGCATTCCGCTGGTTCAAACCGCAATAATCTACCGATACCCCATTACTGTTCTTTTGATGTGCGATTACATATGGGATAGGTTCACAATCGACGAATCCGCGTATTTTACCGAGAAACCAGCAATTGAGAAAGATCCCGGGCAAATTGTACTATATTTCCGGTGTAATTTCTTCCTCAGTCCCCCGTCAAACCTATCTCAACTAGATTCTTGCTGCTCTCTGTCGTAAAATTCAGCATAGAAGGGACGCAATAGGAAGCGACCCCCCTCTCAGCGAAAGAAGATGTGGATGTCTCCCGACTCGATTTTCCGCTGAATGAGGATTTGAATCCTTTTGAGAATAAATCGCCTCGTGGCGGGGATAAGGAGGATAAATCCCAAGGCATCAGTAAAAAAACCCGGCGTCAGGAGCACGATGCCTCCCACCAGTACCAACGTTCCATTGATCAGTTCCCCCGTTGGCATCCGGCCCTGGGAAAGATCTTCTCGAATATTCCTGATAATGGTGAAACCCTGTTGACGCATCATATAACCACCCAGTATCCCGGTGAGGATGATGATGAAGATGGTATTGAGCGCTCCTATTCGGCTCCCGATCTCGATGAGAAGCAGAATCTCGATCAGAGGAACGACGATGAATATAAGGATAAGGCGCATATGGAATCAATTCCCTTTTATGCAAAGGAATTCCCGAGATGAACTGGCCCGTGAGCCATTCTCCAAGGAGACATCGGGATCACAAAAACTCGCTCAGCTTATAGAGCAGAGAGAGTGCTACCACCAGGAATAGTGCAAGTATAACGATAATGGGTAAAAATACGGCCAGGGCCGCCCTTCCCTTGCCGATGCCATGGCCTTCCCTCAGACCAATGATCACGATGACCAATGCATATATGAAGGTGATCAAGCTTCCAATGAAGGGAATAAAGGCGAAAATGTCGGTTGACCCTGAGTAGGCGATAACCCGGAAGGTGGCTTCGAAACCCCTTCGGTTTCCCCCGACTACGGTTAGGCACAGATGAACGATGGCACTGATGATATAGAGGCTCGCCAAAACGATAAGCGGGAGCGCGATAATTATTCCCACGAAATAGGTCGTGGCCATTTCCGGAAATCGGCCGAGCCGAAGCATAAATACTTGCTGCCATGTTAGGCTAAAAACTCCTCCCAATACCCCTAAGATGAGGCCAAAGATCAAGGGACTCTTAAATCCCCCTCTCGTCGGCATTCGACGATAGAATCGGGTGGGAGAAAGGAGAGCCTCCTTCAAGGTGGTCAGAAAGGCCTCGAAAAACCCCAATTCCTCCAGGTCCTCCCAGGGACAATATTTCTCTTCTTCACCGGGAAGATATGGCATTGCCCCGCCTTCCCTTGCCATATCATTGGGACGAGAATATTCCCTGACCCGGACCATTGCCCCGATGGAATGGAAAGCCTCGACGTATCGATCACCCTCTTTTTCCGTCACCCCCCTTTTGACCACAATGGGTGCACGTCGGACCAATTGTATTGCACTCTCCTGGGGAAGGTTGAATCGAGCCTGGAGCCCTTGAATCACCCTTTCTCTTTCCTCATCCGTATGGATAACGGGGCCCATGAAGAGTATCTCATATTTCTTTTCATGAGAATTTTCCATCACTACGCCCTCTTAAAGAGGAATGCCTCTTTTCTCATACCTTTGAGCTTGATTTAGTGGAGGTTTGGACACCAACTTTCCTGAAATTCCGTCTCGGGGGTATCGGTCACTTTCTTAAGGCCCGTCCCATCGCCTTTGATGGTATAGATATCCCAGCCCGCTTCCCTCTGCGATAAGAATGAGATCCACTCCCCATTCGGAGACCATTGGAGATTGGTAGCAGGAAAGTCGATGAGGGGGGAAACCTTCTTTCCCTCCACCTCCATTCGATAGATGGTATTTGGCATTGGGGGTTCCCTCCCTGTCAGCAAAACCAACTCGTTACCCCAGGGGGACCAGCGATACTCTTGGATTCCCTCCTTGATGAAGTGGAACGTCCTGTAACGCTCACCTCCGTCAGCTTCTATCAGGTAGAGGACGGGCCTTCGTATTCCACCCTGATCTTCATCCCACCTTCGGTATGAGATCAAGGATCCATCGGGAGACCACTTGAGGTCTTCAAATCGACCAGGGGGTGCTATTTCGATTTCCTTCCCGTCTTCGATATCGACCCTCATCAGGCCACGTGGAGATATGAATAGAATCGTTTTTCCATCAGGGGACCATATGGGATTTCCCCCGGGGTATGCGACATCCCTTAATTCCCCACCGTCTGCATTGACCACATAGATGTGGGACTGGGATTCAAAGAGCACCCGATTACCCTCAGGGGAGCATGAATAGTCCCTGATATAAGTGGGGCTTTCAAAAAGGAGGAGGGGTTCCGCTCCGTCTGCTCTAAAGGACCACAACCGTCCACCATCCACGAATAAGAGCCTTTGCCCATCCGGAGACCAATGGGGGGAGATTCCAGGGGCGATCTTTTTCATTTCAAATCCCTCAGCGGGTATAACGAAAATCTCCCTCGAATCGAGGGTATAGAAGGCGATCATGGATCCATCGGGTGACCAGCGAGGGGAAAAATAGGCACCGGGGCGTTGAGTTATTTTCCGCTCAACTCCACTTCCCAGGTGGAGGAGGAAAAGATCTCCCATGGGCATTCCCCAAACTCGATCATATTCCCTGAAGAACAGAATTTTTCCTCCATCGATTGGAATCCGCGACCTCAGGTAAAAAGATTTAATGTTTTCCCCTTCCTCGAGGCTAACGATCGCCCTTTGGGTCACAAAACCTGGGGCCGTAATGGTGATACTGTTCCTCCCCGGGATCAACTCCTGAACGAAAAACTGACCCTGATGGTCTGCGTTGACGGTTCCAAAGGGACCCCTTATCTCCGCCTCTGGAACGGGAACCTCCTCCATTCCCTTCACCAAGACCCTTCCTCTTAAAGAGGGGGGGGCGGGGATCACCTCCGCCTCGAATAGCTCCATTTCAAGGAGTTCGAACTCGGCAACGGCCTTCCACGTACCGAGCCCGAGCTTTCCCGAAGCATGGGTTCCATCATCTGGGAGGGTATATTCCATCCCCACATTCCCATCCACATATCCCTTAACCTCTCTCCCCCTGACGACAAGGGAAATCTCATACCACTTCCCTTTTTCTATTGATTGAGGAACCGCGGTATCAGGAATGATTTCCCCATAATTCCATCGGTTCTGTCCGATTCCCGAAGGAATACCTTCCTGACCACTGAGGCTCCACCAGAGGCTCCAAGACTCCTCTCGATACCGAAAAAAGAGCAGTAATCCCCCGGTCCCTCTCGTGATTCGAGCCCTCATCCTCAACCGGTAGTTAACCCATTCATTTCGGCCGAAGAGCAGTACTGTTGGAGCAACATCCCCATTCCCTTGTAGGAAAACCCTTTCGTCCAATCGCTTCCAATCGCCCGATACTCGCTCCATCACCCCGCTGAAGAAGGAAAGCTTCAGCTTCCATTGGCTCTCCTCCCCGTTAGCAAACTCTCCCCCCATGGCAATGGAGATGGCTGCGGTTACCAGGACCCTCAGCCAAACTCCGTTACGGACCCACTTCATGAATTGCTTTCCCCCCGAAAATCGGCTTAACTTTCTTAGGTTGGTCTTTTGATCAATTTCAGCCTGTCCCTCTCATCGAATTCATAGCAGTAGGGAAAGTCCTTATCAGATGGTGCCACCGAGTCGGTCCATTCCATTATCTTATAGAAGACCTCAATGCCGCTTGGGCTGTTCAGCCCATCCACCTTCGAATCGATCTTCGAAAGATATCCCCCGCTGCCTAACCTTCTAATCAAAATTTCCTCAAAGGCCTCATGAGGAACCTCATAATGACTCTCATCGTCTCCAATACTCCCGGAGATATCCCGAGAGACTTCCATCACGTCCATCACGGTGTTTCTCAAATCGACGGAGAAAGGGGAGAATCCAAAGAGGTAAAATTCCGTGAGAAAGGTTTCTCGCCGGGATATTTCCATCAACTCAATGAGGTGAGAACGCCTCTTTTCCGATATCACCAGTGGCTCCCGTAGGCAGGGATAGTGACCAAATTTCCCCTTATTCAGGCCCCCTTTTTGTCCTGGAAAGAGGAAGAAGGCCTCAGGAAAGAGGGCACAGGCGATGGGTCTTCTGCCATATATACCACAATCCATCCCGGACAAGAAGGGGCAGGGCTTCTTCAGCTCAAGGACAAATCGCTGAATCCATGGGTTTTCGTTCATGGGAGAGGCCCCGATCTTATAATGAGACCGAAAGAGATGGGAGGCCATTTGCCCGGTTACGAGAGAAGCTGCCACCAAATCAACAATGCTGACGCTGACATGAAGCCTTTCGTCCTTACAGCCCAATCGATTGCACCAGTGCGGACACGAAAACTCGGAATCTCGGTTGAAAAGTCGGGTCCGATTTTCAATATAGCCCTTAAGCCTCATGCCATCCCCTTTACTGAGGCCTCAACTTTTGAGACAATAACTTACTCGTTTTATATCAAAAAGGGAAAAAAGAATAAAGGGATATGATCAGGATTTTTACTCCTTCAGATATGGATCGCATTTTAGAAATAGAAGCCCAAGCCTTTCCCAAATCTCCATATAACCGGATTATTTTCACGAGCCTCCATCGATCCCATCCCACCACGTTCTTGGTTTATGAGGAGGAGGAGATCCTTGGCTACCTCGTTTACACCCCTGAAGGCCATATCATTTCCATCGCCGTCGATCCCCGTCATAGAAGGAAGGGGATAGGAACACAACTAGTCAGGGAGGTTTTCAGGAATTCGACGGGCGATTTTATTTGGGTGGAGGTAAGGGAGACCAACACCGGTGCCCAGGCCTTCTATGAAAAAATGGCGTTTCGGAAAAAGGGGGTCATTCCAAGATACTACTGGACTGAAGACGCCTACATCATGGTGAGATGATCGTAAACGAAGAGCGTCCATTGGTCCTGAAAAGGACCTGCAATGCAGCAGGGGTTTACTTCAAAATGAGGGCCCATTTGTCAAAGAGACCATTGTAACGGAGGATGTATTCCCCTCCATCCTCGGCCAATACCTTGTAGTAGTCGAGTCTAATGGATCTCCGTGAAATTCCGCCCTCGTACCATCTATCCCTTATCTCAACAATCTGATACCGCTCCCCCTTCCATATGAAGGCCCGGGGGGTTTCATTGGCCCTATACCCGCTATAGCACTCTACTTGAATGAGCTCGAGGCGCTTCATGAGATGAGTATACCCCGGACGTACCGGAGCTCGGTCACCGGAGATTGGAGGCAGACTCGTAATATTTCATGGCCTCGGGAAGCCACTGTTTTATCTGTTCAATCCGCCTTTCATCAGCGGGGTGGGTAGAGAGGAATTCGGGGGGAGATTTTTTTCCCTTCTTTTCGGCCATCCTCTTCCAAAACTCCACTGCCTTTGATGGATCATAACCAGCCTTCGCCATCATGATCAAACCGATGCGGTCAGCCTCCGATTCTTGCATTCTGCTGAAGGGAAGAACCACGCCCACGGTTGTCGCTACGCCATAACCGATATTCAAAGCAGTGATGGTTTTGGGGTCCTTATCCTTCAGGGCAACATTCATGGCCACTTGACCTAATTGGGCCAACAATATCGTGGTCATTCGCTCGCCTCCATGCCTTACTAGAGCATGGGCAACTTCATGGCCCATGACCGCAGCCAGCCCATCTTTGTCCTTTGTATAAGGAAGAATGCCCGTGTAAATGGCTACCTTTCCCCCCGGGAGCGCAAAGGCGTTGACCATTTTATCATCCTGTATAACGTTGAATTCCCATTCGTACTCTGGCTTATGAGCCGCCAAAGCGATTCGGTTTCCCACCTCCTTCACCATGGCCAATACCTGCTGGTCCTGGCTCAGTTTCGACTTGGTCAAGATTTCGCTGTATGATTTCAACCCCAGGGCGATCTCCGTCGATTCGGGGATGAGGATGAGCTGGGACCGGCCCGTTAATGGCGCCGTGGCGCATCCAAGCAAGTGAATGAGAAGGAGGAGGGGAAGGAGATGGATGATCCATTCACATCTTCGATAACGAATCATGGTTTTACCTCCCTGTGAATGCGACCTCTAAAAAACTATATTTAGTGTCTTAAGTAGTTACTCATAATTCAAACGAGGATTAAATCCTAAAAGGAGCTTTGGGCAATAAAGAGTGAGTTTTCCGGATATTTCATAAATATCAGTCACCAGGATAAATGCTATCCTTCCGCATGAGATCTCTCTATATCAATAGGAACTGAGCAATTCCAGAGCTATTTTTGCCCATTCACTGGTTGAGTCGAATCTCAGGTAAGATTTGAGATATATCTTGGCCTCCTCAAATTTCCCCAGTTTATGGAAACAGACCGCTACGTTGAAATGGGCATCCGCAAAATTTTCCTCATTCCTGATGGATTGGAGATAGAAAACGATGGCGGTTTGGACCTCCCCATGTTCGTCCAAGAGGTTGGCGAAATTGTAATTCCCCTCCACGTGGTCTGGATCCAGCATGAGGGCCTCGAGATACCAATGGCGAGCCTTCTCCGTGTTGCCAATCCCGTAATAGATATTGGCGAGGTTTACCATGGCATCTGTATCCCCGGGGTCAAGTTCCAGAAGGCGCCTATACTCCAAGATGGCCATCTCAGGATCATTTTTTTCCGCGGATACCAAGGCCTGCAGAATACCGTGCCTCCATCGATTGATAGAGATCACGGCCCTCGGTTTTTTTACGGAGAAGTCCATATGAATTTGTCCCCGATGGTCGAAGATCTGCCCCTCCTTGCAAACGAGAAGTTCCCCCCCCTCAATGGTGAACTTGAGTTCCGTGAGGGGCCTTTCAGATTCCGGTAAGATCCTCTTAAGCTGACTTAAATAATTCCTCATCCGCCTCGGGGTAATGCCTTTATCCATGAGGTTTTTTATGACCTTAAAGCAGACAAGCTCCTTAAATCCAAAGACAGGCTCCTCGTTTTCCATAGATACATGTGGGACAAGTCCGCTTCGATGCCAAGATTTGATTTGCCCTTCGTTAAGCCCAAAAAGTCTGGAAATATCCTTGGCCCGATATCCCTTTTCCATCATCCTAGCCCCATGGATACGGATTGATGCGCTGCTTATGTGAATATTTAAAGCCTTCTCCTTTCCCTTTATGAAAGGCGATGGCCGCAATGAGGACAAAAGGAGGCCTCACGATCCATATACCCCCCGCAGCTCGGGCAAACCTTCATATGCCCGAGACTCCCTTCCTCCACTACCTGTTTGGGTCGGGTAAATAACCAAATGGGGAAAAAGACGATCCACAGGAATAGGACCCCCGCCGCCCAAGCCAACGCCTTGCCCGGGGTTTTCCCCCTTTTCTTGGCATCATGATAGACCCAAAATGCCAAAGCGATGGCGATTAAAAAACCAACGAATCGAATCAAAAACGCCCTCCTCTTATGGAAATTCCTGCTCGAGGGGAAATGAGAGGAATAGAAATCTTGAGACCTTTTACATAATTCTTTTTAACAAATACGAAAGGTCCAGTCAAATCCAGTTTTATCCGTTTTATGATTGTCCCATAAGGTGGGTACGCTCAATCCACCCGGAGGAAGAGGCACTTCAGATATGCTGTTTTTTTCAATGCCGGAAGGATTGGGTGATCCGGGGCTTGCGACCCGTGGGCCAGGATTCGAATCATCCTCTCGGCCATGAGCGAGGCCTTTTGGATCACGGACAAAAACCCATCCCAGGAGAGGTAGGATGAGCAGGATGAGGTGACGAAAAGCCCTCCTCGCTTAACCAACTTCATCGCCTCGGCGTTTCTCCTCAGATAACCCTCAAGGCCCTGAGCCATGTTCCTCTTCGTCTTGATAAAGGCCGGAGGATCGAAGATGATACACCCAAACCTCTTGCCCATCTTGTCCACTTGTTCGATATATTGATCCATATCCATGGCAATGAAGGTGCAACTATGTATATTGTTCAGGGAGGCGTTCCTCTCGGCCAACTGGATGGCTCCAACATCGTTGTCGATGCCCCATACCTCCGAGGCACCATTTATGGCCGCCGTTAACGCCCATGCGCCGGTATAGGTATAGCAGTCCAGCGCTGTGTCACCCTCGATGAAACGTGCCAACATCCCCCGATTCTCCCTTTGATCGAAGAAGAAGCCCGTCTTCCGCCCCTCCATGACATCGACGCAATAGGACAAACCGTGCTCTTGAATCACGATATTCTCCGGGAGTTCGCCCACGATAACCCCTTTTTCCAGAGGTAATGCCTCTTTGAGCCGAAGCCTTGTATCGTTTCGCAACACGATGGCCCTCGGCAAAAAAATATCCGATATCCCTTCGACGATGGCATCCCTCCACCGGTCCATGCCCACTGTAGCAAAGGAGAGGACCAAGACATCTCCGTAGCGGTCGATGACTAACCCGGGAAGGCCATCGGATTCCCCGTAAACAACTCGGTAGGCGTTCAGTTGTGGATAGATCCGCATCCTTAGCTCATTGGCCTGTTCTATCCTCCTCCTGAAAAAATCCCTCCCGATTTCCTCGCCCGGCCTGCGGGTGAGCAACCGGACGGCTATTGCAGAATTGGGGTTAATATATCCCCTTCCCACAAAATCGTCCTTCGATGTGAAAACATCCACCAGCGAACCCGGTTCGATATGGTCAATGGGTCCCACCAACTCCCCACGATGGATCCATGGATTCCCTTTTTTTGCTTTCGTCAGATATTTTTCGTTATAGGTGACCTTTTCGATTTCCATCTCCCATTGCACTTTTTCAGTATATCCCATAAACAACTTAAAGGGAATATCGCCTTTAACTTCAGTTTCCTGCCATACGTTAGGCTCAGGGACGATGGAGTTCACCGAAAAATCATGAAACTGTATAGATGTTCCTGTTGATTAAAAAAGGAGGATGCCTTATCATTGGCTCGAAAGAAAGACGTCCTGAGGAGGGGCTATGGAAGAGTATAAGAAGATGTATCGGACCATTATGGAGGATCACTTCCCAGATGAGATGGGCATCCAGTTCGGCGACCACCGGCTTCTCTATCGAAAAAGGACCTGGAAGCTTCTCGATCCGGCATCGCAACAAATTATCGAAAAGGGGCTACGGTATGGGGAGAATCCGGGGCAGGAGGCGGCGCTGTACGAATTGGTCAATGGGAACTTGGTGCTTGGGGATTGTCACTTTATTGGACCGGATTTTGGATTGGTTAGTCATATTACGGATGAAGACATGATCCAGGCTGGAAAGCATCCGGGAAAAATCAACCTTACCGATGTGGACAATGGACTCAACATATTGAAATACTTGATGAGAAAACCCGCCGTTACCATTATGAAACACAACAACCCTTGTGGTGTTGCATACGGGGAATCTATTTCTGAAGCTTACGAGAAGTCGAATATGGCCGACCGAATCGCTGCGTTTGGAGGTTGTGCAGCCTTTAACCGACCCATAGATAAAACCACGGCGGAGATGATCAGGCAGAACTACCTTGAGGTGGTAGTCGCTCCGGAGTATGAGGAAGGGACCATTGAGATATTGACCAAACGATCGAATTTGAGGATCATTCGCATTCGAAAGATCGATCGATTGGAGCAGTATCGGAACCTCCGATTCGTGGATTTCAAATCCCTCATTGACGGTGGAATCATCGTCCAACAATCCCCCATCAACGCCATAACCAAGAAAGAGGATTTAAAGCCAGCGGCTGCCTCCTATAAGGGAAAACAGTATACCATTTACCGAATGCCAACGGAGGGGGAGTATGATGATATGATCTTCGGCTGGGCCGTTGAACAGGGAATCACCTCCAACTCGGTCATCTACGTCAAAGATGGGGTGACCGTGGGCATCGGAACGGGAGAGCAGGATCGGGTCGGAGTCGCTGAGATCGCCATCTTCAAGGCCTATACCAAGTATGCCGATGCCCTTTGCTTCAAAGCATATGGGATCCCTTACAAGATAATGGAAGGGGAGATCCAGGTGGGGAGAAGAGACCCCTCTCAAAAGGAGGGCATCGATGATCAGGTGGCGGGGGAAAAGGGAGGCTTGATGGGTTCCATTATGGTGTCCGATGCCTTCTTTCCCTTTCGAGATGGGGTCGACGTGGCTATAAAAGAGGGAATCACCGGCATCATTCAGCCCGGGGGTTCCGAGCGCGACTTCGAATCCATTGAGGCTTGCAATGAGGCCGTTCCCCCGGTTACCATGGTTTTTACGGGGCAGAGGTCTTTCAAACATTGAGGGGGAATCATCGCCTGAAATGTTATGCAATGCCAGTAATCAGCGGGAGCATAATACAGTTCTTCGGCTCATTGGTAAACTTCCGGCAAAGGCATTGACCTTACCGTTCGATCGTTTATATACTATTACTATGAAATAAACGGTTATCACGGGGTAAACGAATATGTGGGAATATACTGAGATGGTTAAAGAACACTTCATGAACCCTCGGAACGTCGGCGAAATCGATAATCCCGATGGGTTTGGCGAGGTGGGTTCCCTGGCTTGTGGTGATGCCTTGAGGTTGACCTTCAAACTGGACAAGGACAAGCGAATCAAGGAGGTCAAGTTTAAGACCTTTGGATGTGCCAGTGCCATTGCATCGTCTTCTGCCCTCACGGAGCTGATAAAGGGAAAGACCATTGAGGAGGCCGAGAAGATCAACAACAAAGACATCGCCGATTACCTCGGAGGTCTCCCTGAAGAGAAGATGCACTGTTCGGTAATGGGCAGAGAGGCCCTGGCAGCGGCCATCGCTAACTACCGCGGCGAAAAGGTTGAAAAGGAAGAGTTCGAAATCGTATGCGAGTGCTTCGGCATTACCGACAAGGAGATCGAGAGGGCGGTAAGGGAGAACAACCTCCATACGGTAGAACAGGTAACCCATTACACCAAGGCAGGAGGGGGATGTGAGGCCTGTCATCCAAAGATAGAGGCCATAATTGATAAGGTTTGGGGGGAAAGGGAGAAAAAGCCCGTTCTCGTCAAGCCGGCGAAAGGGGAGAAATTGACCAATATACAGAGGATGAGGCTCATCGAGGAGACCCTTGAAAGGGAGATTAAGCCCGCCTTGAGACAAGATGGCGGAGATCTGGAGCTCATCGATATCGATAGGAGTAAGGTCATCGTGGCCTTGAGGGGAACCTGCTCCTTCTGTCCCTCAGCGGACTTCACCTTAAAGCAGTACGTTGAGGCAAAGCTCAAGGAATTCGTTACCGACGATATCACTGTGGAGGTAAAGGAGTGAGAACCGTCTATGTAGACAATAATGCCACGACCCAAGTTGCACCAGAGGTTTTCGAGGCTATGAAGCCCTTTTTTCACGGTCTCTATGGAAATCCCTCCAGCATGCATTTTAAGGGGGGAGAGGTCCAAAAGGAAACGGTGGAGGCAAGGGAAAAGGTAGCCGATCTTATCGGGGCAAGTCCCGATGAGATCGTCTTTACCAGTTGTGGGACGGAAAGCGATAACGCGGCCATTCTCGGGACCTTGGAAAGCTACCCCGAAAAACGCCATATCATCTCAACGCGGGTGGAACATCCGGCGGTGTTGACCCTATGCAAGCATCTGGAGAAGAAAGGGTATCGGGTCACGATGCTATCGGTTGATCGGGACGGCCGATTGGACCTGGATGAGCTCAGGGCAGCCATTTCTGAAGATACGTCCTTGGTGAGCATTATGTATGCCAACAACGAAACGGGGGTCGTCTTTCCCATTGAGGATATTGGCCAAATCGTAAAATCCCGGGGAATCCCCTTTCATACCGATGCCGTCCAAGCGGTGGGCAAGATCCCACTCGATATGAAGAAGAGCACCGTGGATATGCTCTCCCTGTCCGGACATAAACTCCATGCCCCCAAGGGAATTGGGGTACTCTATATCCGAAAGGGTACCAAATTTTCCCCCTTTCTCATCGGAGGACATCAGGAGAAGGGGAGGAGGGGGGGAACAGAGAATACTCCCTATATCGTTGGCCTGGGAAAGGCCTGTGAGCTGGCTTCCGGCCATCTGGAAGAGGAGAATAATAGGATTTGTTTCCTCAGGGATAAATTGGAACGGGGACTGCTAGAAAGGATTCCCGACACCTTGGTCAATGGCGACCGCGAATATCGCCTTCCCAACACGGTGAGCTTGAGCTTCGAGTATGTGGAAGGAGAATCTATCCTGTTGCTGCTCAGTAACCTTGGTATATGTGCCTCATCCGGATCAGCATGCACCTCGGGCTCCCTGGAACCCTCCCATGTTCTCAGGGCCATGGGGGTTCCATTTACCGCAGCGCATGGGTCCATTCGCTTCAGTTTGAGCATTTACAATACGGAAGAGGATATCGATTATATCTTGAAACAGGTCCCTCCCATTATCGAAAGACTCCGGGACATTTCCCCATTCTGGAGAGATTACGTAAAAGCCAGCTCAAAGAAATAGAGGCACGGATTTGTTGGGCCGATCCACAATGATGGAATCCCCGCTTCGCGTCGGCATCATTGGTATTGGCAAACACGGAATTCGGTATGCCAAACACATTTATGAGGACCTCCCCGAGATTGACCTCGTCGGCCTCTGGCGTCGGGATGCTGATGAGGGGAAAAGACAGGCCAGGCAATACAGATGCCGATATTTCAGCACCTATTCCGACCTCTTATCCGATAATTCCATCGATGCCGTAGTGGTGGCCCTTCCCCCAGCCCTCAACGTATCGGTATGCGAAGAAGCGGCATATCGAGGCAAACACATCCTTCTGGAAAAACCGATGGCCATCAATGTGAGGGAGGCGATTCGGATTCACCAGACGGTATCCCGATCCGGTGTTCGCCTTATGGTCGCCCAAACCCTCCGGTTCAATGCCGTTGTTATGGCCCTCAAGGCACGCATCCCCCAGTTGGGGTCCCTCCATTCCATTCACCTCAGCCAGAGGTTTGAGCCTTCCACCCTGGCCTGGTTGGATCAAAGGGACCTTGCAGGGGGAGGTATCGTCCTGCACACTGGAGTCCATAGCTTCGATCTCCTCCGTTTTCTTGCCCAGGGGGATGCCGAGGAGGTATCGTGTAAGATTAATCGGGTCGTTACACGTAATACCGAAGATAACTTCTCTGCAATCATGACCTTCAAAAAGAGTCAGATCATCGCCTCGGTTATGGGATCGAGGGGCACAAAGGGGCGTAATGGTTCGATCGAGGTGGCCGGGGAAAATGGGCAACTCATTGCGGACCACGTCCACAACTATCTCTATGAAATAAGGGGGATGGAGCGGAGGTCCATCGAGTTGAGAAAACCCGTCCCAACCGTCTACGAGACCTTGAAGGCCTTTTATTATAGCCTTTCCCAGGAGGTCCCCTTCCCCGTGACCATTGATGATGGGCTGATAGCGGTGGCCATGACCGAGGCATGTTATCGTTCCGCCGAAACAGGGAAGTGGGAGAAGGTATACTATCCGTAATACTCATCATGCCTTATCGAAAAAGGGGTGATAAATATGGCCACATCCGATTTAATCGAAATGGCGAGGGTAATACGTCAATCTTACAGGGGCAAGGCTGAGAAAGATCCGGCCGGGGTGATCAGTAAGGAGGCTGCCGATGCGTTCAATAAACTCTTGGATGAATCGAAGAAGAGGTGTCCCAAGAGCCGATTCATCGAGAAGATGCACCCCGTCACCCCGGGGCGAACTCAATTGGCGGGGCTTTTGGCCAAAGTAGATGTCCTTGAAGATTCCCTGAAGGCTGAGAAATCCACATAGGTACGGCAGATCGAGGCCTCGCCTGTATTAGGCCTTGAATCCCGGTGAGGATAAGCCACGGGAACCAATCACAAGGCGAACCGCTGCATAATTCTTAGGACGTGCAATGAGATGGGCAATGCGTTCTGGAGGAGCAGGGCCACCAATGTTTTGCCCCCATCACTTCTGATTCTTCGAGGGCTACCTGGGCAACTGCCGAGGTCATGACGGGAAAAACCCCTTGCAATGAAGGTTTGTTCTGATATATTAAGTGAACGGGTGACGAGCTTTGTTCAACGGTTAATCTACCTTAAGGGAGTTGGTGAGATGAAAAGGCCCTTTCTTTATATCCTCGTTTTTTCTGTTCTTCTCATCCCAGCGCGGGAGATATATGCCCAACGCGCCGTGGTCATAGCGGAGATTTTAAATGTACGGTCCGGTCCTGGAACGAAATTCGAGGTTATCGAAAAATTGAAGAAGGGGGACTCTTACCTCGTTGAGAAGATCGAGGGGAGTTGGGTCCAGTTGGCATGGCCCATTGAGGCCTGGGTGTATAAAGGGCTTGTCAAGATCGAGGAACAGCACGCAAGCCTCGACGAGCTTCAAATCGATTTTCAGAATTGGCTCCTGGATAAATACTACTGGATACGGTCCATTGAGTTTAAGAGCGATTGGCAGATCTGGCTAAAACTGAGGGAATATCCGTCGAAGAAGACCTTAAGAAAAATGGCCAAGGAGATCGCCCTGGAATACAAAAAAAAGACCGGTTATTCAAAGCGCCCTGTAGTGGTCACTATCTTCAGGAGAGAAAGGAAATACGTAACGGGCAAATATTAGCCGCTGCTCCTCCCGCATTAAATCGCAATCATCGGGGTAAAGAGAATTTCACCCCAGATACCTCTCCAAGAATTTCAACTAAAACCCCTTCTTAAAAACCTCAGATAGGCAGGATAAGGCCCAAGATCAGTCGCCCTGAGCGAGTAGAGCGAGTCGACCCATCGGCCCTGAACGACGTCGATGGGCTCAGGGCCGATGCTGAGTAAAGTCGAAGCATCGAAGGGCCTGTCCTGAGTATGCCGAAGGGTCAGTTGCATCGACTGGTTTAGTAGTACGAGGAAACTCCTCCGAAATCCGCACACAAAAAGTAGCCTGTTGTACGAGCTCTTTAATCACGCCCCTTCGACCATCACGATGTCTGTCTTCGCGACGCTTTGCC
>CP070774.1:151929-172722 GCA_020346125.1 Syntrophobacterales bacterium
TAGACGATCTTGCATTGAATTTCATCTTTACTGAAATTGATAAACGGCATATTAGATTACTCAGAGCTCATATATTTGGATCTCTCGAAAACCGAGGTAAAGATCTCCAAAAGTTCGTCGGTGGCCTTGTTTACTCTAAGCCTCACCAATCCCAGTGAGGTCTTTTGGTCGAAGATGGTTACCACGATGAGATGCTCGCCCACCGCTGAAAAATAGACATTTTCCTTCTTTCCCTTGTGAAAAAGGAGGTTGAACTCATCCTCCCCAAGCAGCCTTGCAATTTCCGCGGTTGCCCCGAAGTTGGCTGCGGTGAGGGCCGACAGCGCGGCAACATCCACCGTTGAGGGGTTGCCGCTATGCGCTATTAATTGACCGGACCTATCGATCAAGAATACGCAATGTGCTGCTGCGCTCATTACCATCCTGCTCAGACACCTATCAATCTTGGCTATATCCTTACCGGAGATAATAATATTCATCGCTTCCTGACCAACTGGCTTCCGAAAATCTCGGGCATAGATGCCTCAAGATTGAATTTTTTTATCTCTTTTCCAAAGTCAGCCTTAATCTGATCCAGTTCTCCCTCGACCTGATCCATTATGTTTTCTTGGGAGAACTGATGCGAAAGGGCCTCTATCGTTAGTCCCAAACACTCTCCCAATCCCCTCGTTAACTCGGGGATATCCGTTTGTCCCGTGAATACGATTTTTCCGTCTTTATACCTGAACTCCGCGGCGAAAGGATCTAAAAAAGGATACTCATTAGATTTCTTAACCAGTGACCTTTTCAATTCTGAGCTGAAGATTCCCTTCTTGAGCAACCCATCGAAAACCGTCTCTATGGTGGAGATCGTATCCTGTAGTACACTCAGCAGGTCTTGTAAGTCCCCCCCCTCTCCGATCTCGGGAATTTGATCCGAAGATGATGAAAGATTAGCCCTGTAAACATTGAAAACCGCTCCGGCCCCTTGAGCACCCTTCAGGATCTCATTGAGAAGGTTCGTTCCCGATATGAGATTCCCGTCCTTTGTGGTAAGGATAGTCTCGATGGGCTCCCCATCTTGAAAGAATATCACCCCACTCCTCTTGGCATTCTTTAAGGCGATTTCGATATAACCCGTATGTCTTTCTTCACCTAACTTATCTATTAATCTTTGCAGGCTCGTGAAATCTGTGGAAAGATCTTTATAGAGGATTTCCCGTTTCAGTGTGCTCGCTAAAACCGTGACCATTTCAGGGGAGAGTTGATATACATTGATCACGCCATCCTGCTCTTTCGCCTTGGATACGATATTGCTGATGGCCCTCTGGCCGAATCTCTTTTTGTCGCCAATCTTCTCAATGGCATTGATGATATCCCCCGAATCCATAAAGAGAATCGCCTCATAATCCAGAAAGCCGATTTTTATATATCCGCTGAAATCCTCCGATTTCAGTGATAGGAGCAACCCATTGAGGTTCGTATAAGAGGTGCGTAAATTCTTGTGTATTAGTTCCCCTTTTGGAAAGATCATATCCTTTATCCTTTGGGCTTACCTTGTACGATATTATCCAGCGTCCTTTTCAATGAAGCGAGGAAGCGATTGAAATGAGCCTCTTTTTTCAATGCTATTTCATAATAGTTGAGCCCATGCTTAAAGATCATCTTCCCCTGCGGGACATTTCCATAAAGTATTCGATTGAGCTTGCCCATTCTAAAGAAATTTCCCATCCTTTCCCCAAATAACCCCAGAAAGGCGATCAATACCCCTTCCTCCTCTATTTCTGCCATGGATTCGAAGGCCTCTACCTTCCCATTTCTGGATACGGCCACAACCCCTTCGCATTCCTCCATCTTCGTGATCAGCTTGCACATCCGATGGGATAGATCCGGGTTCTCTCGTGCCTCCTTCTCTGCTTCTTCCAATTGGGAAAATGCACTATCCACCTGGCCTTCCGGGGTTTCTGGTCCACTTGACTTTTCCTCCTTTTTAATTTTGTCACTGGCAGCCCCTGTCTCGTCTTTCCTCTTCATGCCCTCCATCAGCAAGTGTTCCCAAGGTGAGGAAATCGTCTCACGAGATGGAAGGACTCCGATATTGGATACGAATTTCCCCTCCTGCCACCCGAGGATGATATAGAAGGCTTCTTCCCCTACTATATCATCGCATTCGGCATGGACGATCTCCCCGTCATTGAAGTAGATCACTCCCCGATGATTGTCCTTTGTAATGATCATGGAGGTCGTTACCCGGCCAAGACAATTCATTTGAATGATATCCGTTAATTGGAGATCGAAGAGCTTCCCCTCGAACCCCCTCTTTTCCCTGACGAGATCCAAGATCAATTTTCTGATTTCGTTAATTTCGAAAGGTTTCTCGATGTAATAGAGGGATCCCCTCTTGCTGGCCTCCTTCTGCACATCAGAAGATCCATAGGCCGTCATGATGATCACCTTCGTTTGGGGATAATCCTTCTTAATTTGAATCAACAGATCCAATCCGTTGATATCCGGCATTCGAATGTCTGAGATGACCAGGTCAATGGGCATTTTACCCAGAACGTCGAGGGCCTCTTTTCCGTTATTAGCGATCTCAACTTCGTATTTATCCCTGTCCCTTGAGAGGCTTTTAGCCATGCTCCACGTAAGGGTCTCTTCGTCATCCACTATGAGTACTTTCTTTATCTCCCTTGCCATGTCTTCCTTCCCATTTGTCGTCGGTCGTAATTCATGCAAAAGAGCGTTTTTTCCTCAGCCGCTCTATAGCCGCCTTGAGGCTCTCCTGCATTCTATTGAACGACTCGGCGAGCATGCCAACCTCATCACTGGACCTTATCTCGATCTTGGTGTCCAAATCCCCCAGGCTGATTCGGTCGGCTATATCGGTCAGGTATACGATGGGCTTAACAATAGTTCTCGAATACATGGAGGTGACCAAGATGACCACGATGAGGGATACGCCCATCACGATCAGAAAGAGGATTCGTGTCCTTTCAGCCTTGGCCATTATTCGTTGCTCAATCTGGCTGGCTGGCTTTGAGAACTCATCGATATAGGTGGTGGCTGCTACCACTAAGTCGGCTCCATCAACGGGGGTACAAAACATGTACTTGCGATTTATCACCCCATCGGCGTCTCTCCAGTTATAGTAACCGTAGGCCCTTTTCTTCAAACTGGCCTCTAAGATCGACCGGAATTCCGGCAGCTTTTCGGTTAATATAAGGAGATTCCTCCCGACGATCTTCGGATTTTTGTCGAAATGGCTGATGGCCTTTTTGTCGTGGACGGTTGTATATCCTGTTCTACCAACTTTCTGTACCGCTATGGCCTTGAGGGCAGGTGAATTATAGAGTTCTCCTTTGCTGAAATGGGGATGAGATTTAATGAATATCTCTATCTGTTTGGCTACGTCCAGGGCCTTCTGTTTAATCATCTTCTCCCCCAAGTCATTGAGGGAACGGACGCCTTCCTTTGTTGCTATGGATTTAATATCCTCGATTTGCAGGATATAAATATACCCAATTACGATAAATGACATAACGAGGGGGATCAAGATCCCAATGGTCAATTTGGTCAGTAGGCTAATTCCCTTTCTTCTCGTCCCCGCCATGATCCTCTCTCCTTAATTCTTGGGTAATGCTGAGCCTAAATATTTCGCAATATTTCAAGCATGCTCCTCTGGAACCAAATCCTCTTTCCTCCGTCTGCAATCTCAGAGCTGACCACCTCTACCAATTCCGCTGCCTTGTCCCTCGGAAAGGCGTCCCGCTGTTCCCCCATCTCCGCGATCTGATCATCCACGATCACTGACGCAATGGGTCCCAATGCCTTGGCCAGTTCCTCATCTATCCTCTTGAAGAATTCCATTCCCACCATCTTTTCAGGTAATGGCTTGGGTTTTTCGACGACTTCCAACAGTCCAGCTGAATAGAGATTGTACAGTATTTTTGCAACGCCAATCTCATCAACGTTTAATGCCTTGGAGATCTCCCCTACGGATCTCGCTCCATCTACCTGGGTGAGCATATTCCACTCCGTCGATTTTAGGTTTATATCGTCGGAACGCTTATGTCCAGCAAGTCTAAAGACAACATCCGTCGAGGGAATGATCTCCCTAAGATGCTCCCACTCTTCGATTCGTTTTGAGCCCTCTGCCAATAACTTATCCGTGCTGCTTCGAATTGATTTCTCCTCTGGTAGGACGCCCGGGGTAAAGTTGAATTTTCCGATCATCCATGTCATCATCGTTAAAAGGGCTTCTTCGCCTGCGTTCAATGTGCTCGAGGCATGGGTAATATCTCCATTTTCCACAAATATTTCTCCTGAATCATTCCCCTTCGTCAACATGAGCTGCCCCGTCTTTCCCTCGGAGACAAGTAATCTCAATATATGGACCAATCGTATTTGTGAAAGATCTCCCATAAAGGTATCGGCCATTCAGTCTCCCCCTCCGGGATAGAACTCGTACCAACTGCCTTATTTTCCCTCCTGCCCGATCAGCTGGTCTCCTGCTGCCTTCCTTATGCCCGAATTAAGCCGAAGTGGACGGGTTGGTGTCTTCTGGCACCAATTGTTTGAGGATTTCCCTGTATTCCTTATTCAAATACTCCTTTTGGAGTAATCTTCTCCTCCTCCACTCCCCCTTCTCGAGGAGTTCCTGCATTTTCGAGTCCTCGCTTATTTCTGAGATAAGCACATTTATCTTCAGTCGCAGCATGGGAATGTCCACGTTTGGATCGCAAAACACCACCAAGGTGAAGTTCTTGAGGCTCCTTATCGTTACTCTTCCATCCTCAAAGAGGAGGTCGATGTTCTCCGAGCTCCTGATCAAGCTCTCTAGGAGGCCCACTACCTGAGTTACTTCCTTTCCCATCATTGCCAGATGTTTCATAAAGACAATGGGCATTTCCCTTTCCAGTATCTTCCCCGTATTATCGCATATGAAGTAACCCCAGACTCCTTTTATCGCATTGATCTCCTCGAGCTTCTCCTTCATCACTCCTATCCTCTCACCGCAATGAAATTACTAAGCAAAATGAATGCCAATTATTGTCTTTTTGAATATACAATTTAACGCCTTAATATTATTAGGTATTTTTATCAGATGTATATCAATATAGTAATAGGGGTATCAAAAAAGATCCACTTAGACAATAAAATGATCGATTTTCAGCCGATTTTTTCTTCCCTCTGCAATATACCATTAAATGTTATCTATTTCCCTATTGTAAAAGTGAGGGATATGGCCAAAAAATATGATATTGCAAATAAATTAAAAATAACAATAGGTTAATTTTATACTAGTATAATTTACGTTAATATATATTAAAATCTTTTGCAAGAAGAAAAAAATAATTTTTACGGGGATGGTCAATTTTCGGCCATATGGACAAAAAATGCTCATTTTGAGTGGGGCGGAAAGCTCGAAAATAATCCACTTTTCTTAACTGATTCTCAAGTCTTTCCCTCCTTGACTTTTATCAGACCTTTATGTAATAAATTATTTAACAAAATCCCCTCTTTTCGGTGAAGGATTTGAACCTACCGAAAGAACACCTCTTCGATATCGCTCAAAAATATATAAAGAAGGGGCAGCACAAAAAGGCAATAAAGGAATACCGGAAAATCCTCGCTAAGGATCCCAAGAATATACGAGTTCGTCTAAAATTGGGGGACTTATGTCTTAGAAATGGATATAAGGATGATGCCATCGACGAATATATGAAAGTCGCCCAGCAATATGAGAATGATGATCTCAATTTTAGGGCTACGGCTATCTATAAGAAAATCCTGTACCTAGATCCCCAATTGGTCGATGTCTATCATAAGCTGGCAAATCTCTATTTAAGGGAGAACTTGATCGGCAGTGCCAAGCTCCAATATCACAATATCCTTAAAATTCGGCCCAATGATCCCGTTGCCTCAGAGGCGCTGGAGAAAATCGAACAGAAAAGGGTTCAGGTTGAAACCCCACCCCAGGAAGGCCTCATCATAGAACCTCCCCCTATGGTGGAAGAATCCGGTCCAGAACCCACCCTTCCCTCCCCTGAAGAACCCGGGGATGAAATCCCCATCTCCGTCCCATCCGAAATCGATCAGGAGACCGGCGAGAAGGACTTTGAGACGCACTATCATCTGGGAATTGCCTATAAGGAGATGGAGCTAATCGATCATGCCATTGCCGAATTTGAAGCCGCATCGGCGGATAAGGAGAAAAGATTCGATTGCCTGGTGATGTTGGGAATGTGCTTCATGGAAAAGGAAGAATACGACAAGGCCATCAATTGCTTCAACGACGCCTCTCATGTGAAGAAACTGAATAAGGAAGAGGCGATTAATCTGCACTATCGGCTGGGGTTAGCTTATGAAAGCAATGGCATGATTCAGGAAGCCGTAAAAGTCTACCAACAGGTCATCAACCTTGATAGCGAATTTATGGATGTGAGGAATAGAATCGAACGCTTAAAGAGGGCTTCGTGAAAAGGGTTTCCGAGCCCGAGGCTTTGGACACGGATCATAACCCGTTACCTAGGCGTCTCCATTCTCTCTAATGAATCACCTGCCTCCAGGTATGGACCCTTATCCTTTCCCCTGGAAGCCTCACCCCGACCGAATGGACTATGGTATCGCTGGTCTGGATGATGATCTGATTGTCCGCGGGGTTGAAAATGATATCCGAGGGGAGCCCATGGCCAATAATCATAGACCGGGGGACAGTCCCCCCTACCGTATCACCCTCGTCCACCCTTCCATCGCCCGTGATATCCAGCACCGGGAATTCCGGAGGACACCCAGTATCGTATTGAACGGCATAAAGGCGCGCGGTTCCTCCGGCCTTGCAGGGGTCGCTGATGTCGGGCTCAAAGGTGGTAAAAAATACAATCCCACCGGCGACCAAGGGCGATGCCGTCACCCTCTCCCCGGGATTGTCGACGAAATCGATGTACCACCCCTGTGACCTTTCCGCAGAACTGCATTCGCTCGTCTGGTCTGTTAAGTCTCCCTTGGTAACGGGCGACCCATTGTCCTTTATGGCATAGAAACTCTGGAGGGTGGTATCCTCTTTATCAGTTTGCGTATAATACTTGCCAGTCCCGAAATAGACGAATAGATGATTCGGGTCGAGATCATAAAAGGTCAAGCTCATGGGAGCGGATATGGGTTGACCGGGGTCAGTCATGAACAACAATTGCCGCGACCAGCTCGCCGGATCTGAATCGAGATTGACCTTAAACACATTCCCTCCTAGGTCGCCTGCGTATAAGGAGTTCAAGAACCCATCGTCATCAATATCAATGGCCCTTGGACTGTTTAATGCATCTCCTGGGGGGGCGCTCAATTCCACCTTGCCGATGATATTCCCATCCCCTATATCGATGGCATAGAGGTTCTCCCTGGGAGGGGTATTCTCGAAACCCGAGCCGAAGAAGGCAACTACTATCCCCGCGTTTTCCCCTATTCTCACCTTCCCAATAAAGGGTATGGACCAGCTCTCCCCCAATTCTCTATCCCTGAACTCCCAGAGGGGGATGGGGGCGTCCCCCGTTACATCGAGGGCGAAATAGGCGTCCCCTCCCCCCCTCTCGCCGCAGATCACAATGGTCCTCAACTCAGTGCCAACCCGGAGGCGGGCTACCACGGGGGCGAGGTCAACGAAATATTCGTGGCAGTAATCCTCTCTGGCCAAATCCTTCAGCTTTCCCAGGAGGTTGTTGGGGATAAAGCCCCAGACCTCTTCCCCGTTATTGATATCGAAGGCGTGGAGCATCCCGTCGTTCGCCCCCACATAGACTCTATTTCCCGATACCACGGGGGTAGAATAGGCGATATCCCCCAATTTCCACCTATTTCTTTCCCGATAGCCGTTTTCGCTTGACCCCCGGATATAGCGGATGATCTTCTTGGCCTCGGCATCATCGGCGGCCCCCAGGAGGTCGGATAATTTGACGTTATCAGCGTCTTCTGTCTCGCTGTTGGCCTCGGTAAACAGAACCTCCCTGTTCATCCTAATCCCGGCCCCTGGTTCGTCGTCCATAGCGGTGAAGATGTATCGGTCGTCGGGGTTTTTCTCCCTCAGCTCGATTCCCGCATCCCAGAGGGGCTGATCCCCCTGGTTATAGGGGAGCCTGAAGGCCTCCAGATATCCCCTCCATTCCTCGGGAAGGAACTTGGCTCGAAAGAGCCTGGTGTCCGATCGACTGGAGGTCGATAGAACGGATACCGCCGTTCCCGAGGAGATCTTTTTGATGATTTCGGTAATGGCGGCGTCTAGGGCCTCCTTCAGTTCGGTGTAATTTGTTGCCGTATAGAAATACCGGTGGTAGTGTGGGCTCAGGGGGTTATCCCATTCGCCCTGAAGTCCAGCGAGGCCATTTCCGTTGAAGGCCGTATCCTTGAGGAGGGAATTGACCACGGTAAATCCGATGGTGTACGTATAGATGTTCTGTTTTTCCTCCAAATCCGGATGGAAATCATGCTGATAGATGTAATACGCAACGTCATCCAGGTAGTCCGATCCGCCAAATTCGTACAGGTTCTCCTCACTGCCTCCTCCGTGGTCATTGTCCCAATCCCCCTTGAGGGGTCCCATGTCATCGGCATCGCGAGTGGGATTGCCGTCGGTCATGATGATGACGAAATTCTTCTGGCACCAATACTGGATGGGACTATTGTCTGCATCCGAAAAGTAATCCCAGGCGTCCTCCAGGGTTTCTGCCAGCGGCGTATACCCACTAGCCCAAATCCCGTCCACGGCATTCAATACGTTTGTTTTATCTGAACTCACCCTCGCATCAAGACTCCCACCACGGGATCCATTGAACGACATAAGCCCGAAGCGGACGTCTTCGGTGGTTTCAACCAGATCCTTCACCACCTTTTTTGCCACCAGAATCCGTGTCAGCAGGGCACGCTGCTCGGGGTCATCGTGTTGTTGCTTGAGGACATCCCTTTCGGTCGGGATGGAGTCGTAAAAGAGCCAGTTCAGGTAGTCGTAGTCATACCAGGTGGTATAGGCTCCGGTGTCATTTCCGGGATCAACGCTGTAAGTGGCGTAGGGCAAAAAGATTTTTATATGCCATGAGTTCCACGACTCGTAATCCTCACTATCGATAAACCTCCCCTCTTCTCGATCGAAGTAGAAGTAGCCATCCCTGTCGCTCCACTGCGTATGATATCCATCACCTGAACAGATATCGGTTGAACCAGATCTGGCCTTCTTGAATCGCAGCTTTACCCTTCCCCTTCTGGAATCGTAAGAGACCCGGTTGTGGTCGATATAGCAAGTCCCTTCATCCTTGGCAAAGATAACTTGATCATCATCTGGGGGGAGGCGCCGCTCGGAATGGTCGACGCTCCGGTCGTAACCATCGATCCAGATAGCGTTTGCCATACTTCCCGAGCTATCGAAGATGATGAGGATGTTGGGCTCTACGACTTGACTGATGAAAGGGGGAATCTCGCACTGCATCGTCAAAATATGAGAAGCACCCCCGATGAGGAAGGATAAGACGAGAAAGCTGAGGATAAACAGCCGTTTCATGTTCCCCACCCCTTTCTCCCCCGCTCGCCTCTCTTTGGATAGATCACAAATCAGTGTCACAAGCACATTTAATAAAAATATAATATTCTAGTTTTTGAAAAATGTAAAGAAAAATGGGCGATCGGAGAGTTTCCATTCCCCCTCATAAGAAAAAAACACATTGCCTCTTTGCCAAATACTCCAGCTCAATCCAGACAACCCGGCCTTTGTCTTTAAATCGATCAAAGGGTCTCTCCTGCCTCAAGGGGCTGTTGCCTGTCAATAATAAACCCTCATTCTGTTTGTAGAGGATAATGAGGTGAGGGGGAGAATGGAAATAATGGGGAATGATGAAAAGCCGAATGAAATGTGAGGTTGGGCCAATTCCCCTAATTGGCCGTCCTTCTCATCAGAAGGGCATCAATACTCTTGGAGGGGGTAGACGATGCTGGCGATGACCTCAACTTCAGCGGAGGACCCATTGGGCCCAGCCCCTTGGGAATAAATTTGGTAATAATAGCGCCTGAAGTCCGTTACATCCCATCCCATTGGGGGATTCGTGTCATGATGGAGATCGCTGATATAGTACTCGGAGTAGATTTCTTCATTTTCGGGATCAGGAATATCCCTCGTCTCCTCAATAGTGGGGAGGTTGATTTCATCGGGCTTGGCAGCGCCTGATCCCGCCAACCAACTCAATCCGTTATCGATGCCCCCATCGGCCGCGTAAAGGGCCGTGTCCATGCACCTCTGGTTCCCAGACATCCTCACCTCGATATCAGAGGTCATCATGGCCGCAATGCCTAAAATGGTTACGGTAATCATGGCCAAAACGGCGATGACCAGGACTACTCCTTTCTCATTTCGCATGTCGTCTCCCTATAGGTTCCTGAGCCTCACCTGGGATTCCAAGACCCTTGTCCTGAAACCCTCGTTTTCGCGGTAATCCGGATCTTGGACTCTCGTCCTGGCTGTCAAGCGGATCTCATAGAGGGGTTGGTCGTGATCATCCGGTGTCACTTCCAATTGCTGGATATTTTCCGCCAGCGTCCGGTTTCCCTCTACCATATCATGCCTCCTCAGGACCAAATAACCTGATCTCGGGTCACTCTCGATATAGTATATCAGGGCCGTGAGCCGGTAGATGGGGACGGGATTGACGAATGTTTCCGCAGGATAGCTCCCGGAAACTCCCTGATTTCCTGCCGTATCAGGATCAGTGTCGATGGTAATGGTATCCGCCCCCACATCGATCACGATCAGCCTGTCTTGACCGAGAAACAGGGTGTCCCCTGCTCGTAAGCCATCGGTGTTCCTTAAGGGAATTTGGGTTGCACCAGCCCCGATCAATGCCGACAACACCCCCGTGGGATACCTCTTGGCAAGGGAACCGTTCAGGGTCAATATGCCCCGGTCGGATTCGGGGGCATCCGTAACCCTCAGCCTTTCCATCCCCCCGATGAAGATGTGGTCACTTCTGTCGGGATCGAATATCTGGCTCAGCTCGTTTCCCGTCGACCTCACCGCGATTTGGGTCTCATCCTCATCCGCGGTTCTGGTAAGGTATCCATTGGGAGATCCAAAACACCCCACCAGGGTGATGATGAAGGAACCATCGTTCTCTGGGTCGTTTTCGACGTCAATGCTATGTCTGTATGTCTCCCCAGCGATAACAACGTCTCCCGCCGGCATTCCGTGGCCCGCCATCCTCAGGTCTCTCATGAGGATATTCATCGCCGCACGAGCACTTTGCTGGGCTTCGGCCACCTGATCCTGGATGGTGTAAGTGCGCTGTTGAGAGGTAAAGGCCTGGTAAACTGCTGCAATGACGATAAAACCGATGGCCAGGGCCACCATGAGCTCAATCAGGGTCAATCCCTTTTGATTAAGCTCACATTCTCCTCTTCTTCTCATGGGCCTGCCCGCAAATCAGCGAAGTTCGTCACCAAGGTCACCCGATGGGTATCGTTATCCCAGCTCACCCTGACGGTAACGGTCCTGATTCTACCAGCTTCAGCAACTCTGCATTCCCTGTGGTAGGTAATCCCGGAAGACCCTATCGGGTCATCATCTCTATCCTCAATGTCTTCCCATTCGGCATTTTTCATCTCCTCCATCAAATCCTTGGCCAGGGTGATGGCCTCGGTCATGTGATTCCCGAAGGAGTTGCCCCGGATGGAGATGATTTGAAGTCCCGCCAGGGCCAAAAGCGCCACGGAGAGCACCACGATGGCGATCAAAACCTCCATAAGGGTGAAGCCCTTGTTCTTGATCAACCAACGGTTCATAGAATACCTCGAAATATGAAATTACAATCTCTCCCAATCAGCGGAATTCCACTTCCACATTCTAATGATCCCCGTGCTGCTGTTAACGCGTATTGCCATGGCACCATTCCGATTATTCTGGAGGTACACGGTTCCGGCAGTGCTCGTTCCCCCGGGGTTGAATTCGGCCCTATACCCCCCGAACGTCACTCCATCGCCCACGGGGGCGCCGTCGGGTATGGGAGGATGACCGCTGGCCCCATACTGGATATTCCTGTAATCGCGGAGTTCGACGGTCTTCTCCTCAACATCATCAGCGGTATTCCAATTCCCATCGGGTCCCCTATCGGTGATGATCCGATATGATTGTTCGCCTACATCGAACAGCAGGGCCCACTCACGATTATCCTTTATTGCCCCCAATCGGGCCAACTGCATATTGGAGGCTAGGTCCCTTGCCGCGGACCTCAATCGATACCGGGGCAACCATCGGCCGATGTTGGGGATGGCGATCAATACCATAATCCCCAAAATACACATCACCACCACCAACTCGATGATGGTCAGCCCTCTTCTCCCCTTCATTCCTTCCCGTTGAAAATGATAGTTGAAAACCATCATAATAGAAATCTCCCTATTTGTCAAAGGAAAATCGAGTCTGGAATTTCTGATTTTCTTGAGTACTCCCTTGTCCCTTCGCAATGCTTAGGGGATCAGCACCCCTCAACAGGTTGAGGTTAAGAGGTTGGAGGTTAAGGAAAAGTCCAGCTCTTACCCGAATCTCCCGTTTCGCTTAATTGAGAATAGTTACCAAATATTCTTTGATGTTCGCTCCAGGTAACCCGGCCAACAGCCGGTGCGGTGGAGGAAAGGAAAAAGAGAGCTCTCTTTTTACATATAAAATAACTAATAGTATTAAAGGATTATACAATAATCTTTTAGAAAATAGTTGAAGAAAATCCATGGAGTTTCCTATAAGCCCTCCTCCCATGGATTGGGTCCATTCCCTATGATCTCGGCGTTGTTATGTTGAGGGTGTATTTCTGGGTGCATCTCCCCTCATCCCCATCGGTGGCGATGATCTCTATGGTATGGGTACCCTCGTCATTTCGGCCGATCCTCCACTGGATCAATCCGGTTTCTGGATCAATGGTCATCCCCTGAGGGGAGGATGGGGAGAGGGAAAAGGTGATGGGATCATCATCGGGATCCTCGGCCACTACCTGATATCGGTAGAGGGTCGATTTCATTTTTTGGGCCTTCGGGGAAGAGGTGATATTAGGAGCACTGTTCAAGATGACGATTTCCTGGGAAACCATCTCCTCCCCCGTGCTCTCCATATCGTAAGGGCTTACACGCAGGATAATTTTATCCCCCTTCCTGAGCGTGGGATCCCGGAGGGTTTCCGAAATCTCGCGAATGAGCACGTTGCCGTTCTTTACCCATTGATAGGAGAAGGCAATGGTATCCCCATCGGGATCCGAGGCCTCAACCCTGGCCTTCAGCGTGGAGGCCCTGCGTGGCAGTTCGGGGTCTATGGCAACCGTAGTGACTTCAGGAGTCGAGTTGAGGATCTGAATGGGGTCGGAGGAAGCCTCCTCGCCCTGGAGCTTGCCGTCCGATGGGACAACCTTCACGAAAATGGAATCCCCCTTCCGAAAATGATCGCTTGTGAGGGTTTTTCCATTTGCCCCGGGGATATCGCGGCCATTTCTCATCCATTGATACCAATACTGAACTGCATCGCCATCGGGATCATGGGCTTTCGCCTCAACCCTGAGCTCGTTTTCAGTGTAAGGGTCTTCAGGGGTAATTTCTATGGACTGGATGGATGGAGGATTATTATCAACGGCGGGTTTTTCAGGTGCCTCTCCCGTGCAGCCCACCATGAACATCAAAACCATGCATCCCGGTATAATTCTCTTTCCCGCCCACATCATATTTCACAGCGACTATTTCGAAATCCCTGTTTGAGTAAAAAAACGGTATTTCCCCCTCTCCTCAAGAGGGATATATCGGGGTATGAGGACGATTTTATCGGCGACGAGATTTTCCCTCTCGTGGTGAGCTTGAATGAAGACCCACTGTTTGGGATGTAATGATTCGAAGGAAAGCCTCACATCACGAGCGGTGGTAATTTCCGTACCCTTGGGGACGAGGACCTTCATTTCATTCACATAAATCGCCCTCTCCGCGGAATCTTTTTCCATGATAATGCCCTGAAACGGTTGGTTTGGGCGATCCCCCCAGACAGGGGTTAATGGAAAATGAAAACCTGCGTAGATCAAACACATCCATGATATCATAAGCATCGTTATTTTCAACCGTTTTATTTCCCTCAACGCTTTCATAATTACCTCCTGGAGGGAGATCAAAAGATTTCCCTCCACCAAACGGGAATGATCGTTGACTTATTCGAAACTGGTGGGCGATGGATTCCCCCTCCTACCCCCACGTATCCCTTTGCTACCTCCTCGAAAATGGCAATGACCACTCCCGATGGGATGCCAACGCCGATCTCCGCTGAACGATCATTTATGTCCAGGATTTCCCCGAGGCCATCTAAATCGAAAACCGGGTTCCCCGTCTTATAACCCAGGGCGTGGAGCCTTCCCCGTCCCTGGCCCACATAACAGGGGTCACCGGATTGTTCGGAATCCGGCACGAAGGTGGTGAAATAGGCAGCGCCGAAATAGACCACAGGAGGCGAAAGGACCTTCTCCCCGAGGTGCTGATTGAGCCGGATGTACCATCCGTTTTCCGTATCGACCCCTTCCAAAAGGGCCTCGGTGACATCCTGCAGATCGCTTTCGGTCAGGGTGGATCCATTTTTATCCTTTACCCCATAGATTCGGTTACAGACAGTGATATCATTTGGATCCGCCCTGTCTCCGGTGCCGAAAAAGAGCATTTCATACCATTCGCCTCCGTTTTCCAAACAGACATCAGGGGGATAGAAGATTTTCCTTCGGCGGTCGACCGAATCGAACACGATTTTTGACGTCCAATTGCCGGGAGTTCCGATATCGAAGCGCCACATCCTGCCCCCCATGTCTCCGACGTATAATCGATCAATATAGCCATCCCCCGTGGTGTCCACCCGGGCAATATCGCTGGGAATGGAGTGAGCCATAAGCGGATTTTCGGCGTGGGAGTATTTCCAAACAAGATTGCCTGTTATCGCGTCAACGATATATACGGCCCTGCCATGGGAATCCTCCCTCGCATCCGGGCCGCTGTCCTGATTCTCGTCATACCCTCCCCCGATGAAGAATACGATCTTCTCGCCAGTTCCGTAGCGGATTTTCCCAACAATGGGGGTTGACCAGCTCTGCCCCATCTCCGAATAGTCTCCTAATTCCGGCCCGATCTGCCACAGGAGACGCGGGCTTTGGGGTGAGGTCACATCCAGGGCAAAATAGTGATCTCCCCCCCGCCTCTCACCGCAGGCCAGAATCACCCGATCGCCACCGGACGATTCGATGGTCCCGTTGCCGTTTTGATCGATGATGTAAGCCCTTGGAGAACCGTCCACGTAGTACTCAACGGTCTCCCCCGTCAAATCCCTCAACCTCCCGAGGAGATCGGGGGGAATGAATGCCCAGAGCTCTTCCCCCGTTTCGTCATCGAAGGCGTGGAGCATGCCATCATTGCCCCCTGCAAAGATGACGGATTGCCCCTGACCGTAGTAGATGATGAGGGGACGTGAGTGGAGGAATCCCCCTAAAATCCAGTCCCTTTTTTCAACGGGATTTCCGTTTCCATTTTCGTCGTATGGATCGTATCCGTGGATGAACTGGATGAGCTTTTGCCCTTCGATTTCTTGATTTTCCCTAAACCCCAAGGTGAGGGGGGTAATCTCCGAGTTGCCAGTGGTAAAGGCATTGGTGAAATCCGTCAAATCCGGTGTGATCCCGGTATAGGTGTAAATCATTCTGGGGACGGTCCGATTGAGGAGAAGCTGGCCAACCCCTCCCCTCTCGACCTCGCCGCCGTCGCGCTCTGCGCTTCCCCAGAAGGAAACGGCTGAGTCAATGATTCGACCTCTTGAATCGAGCACCGGATTGCCGTTGACATCGATGATATCCCCCGTGTTGATCCCTCTTGCCTGATCGTCCTCCGTGGCGATGGCGAACTTCTTGATGTTTCCCTTCCAGAAACTCCGCCACGTGGGTTTAAAGAGGGCGAGGTAGATGCGATTTCCGCTGGAGCTTTTCTCCATCTGGCTGATGGGAACTACTGGTGAGACGTAGGAAGTTGATTGTTCCAGGATTTCCTCGATGATCTTCTGCAGCACGATGGAAAAACTTTGAGCGTTGTGGCAGTAGTAGTATTTGCCTCCACCGTTTTTCGCCGTATCCTCTAAAAGCTCGGAACGAACCGTAAACCCGACGGTATAGGTAACGATATTTTGGTTGTCCTCCAAGTCCGGCCTCGCATCCATCTCTCGCATGACCTTGGACACATCGTCCAGGTAATCGGATCCGTTGTCTTCGTAGTATTTCTCATTTGCCAAGCCAGGTTCATGTTCGTCGACATCGGTGTCTCCATCTCCCCTTTGTCCATTTCTCCTCAAGACCTCGTTTCGATCCTCTGTCGATTCCCCATCGGTGACAATGATGATATAACTCCTCTGGCACCAGTACTGAATAGGGCTCGTATAGACCACCCCATCGTTGAAATAACTGGGAGCACCCTGAAAATAGAGGCCGGCCTCGTGTAGGGTTTCCGCCAAGGGGGTCCACGTGTCCGCGTGAATCTGGCCGATGGCATTGTGCAGACTGGCCCTATTCTGTGGCGTCATATCCATAATCTCCCTCAGTATTTGCCCCCCCTCTTCTTGATTAAAGATCATGGCCCCGAAACGGACTCCATGTGTCGTATTGATGAAGCTCTGAACGGTCCCCTTCGCCACGCCCAGCCTCGGCCTATTCTCCGAGGGCCCGGTATATACCAGGTAGTTGCGGTAGTTTCCCGTTCGAAGGTACCATGTCCTCTGTCCGCCGCATTCAGTAGCAGAATCGAGCCTTCCATTGAAGTAACCATAGATGCTCAATGCATCCCTGGCTTCGAAGCATTGGATGTCATCAATGGAATCCCGGTATTTCGTGTCCCAATTCCCCCCTGATTTGTAGTAGACCGTGGTGGGATGTTCAACCCCCAGAACATTGGGGTAGATAAAATTAGGGTCGTATTCGACGGCGGGCATTTCATTGTTCATGCTCCCCGAGTTGTCGAAGATGATCAGACAGTTCGGTTGCACGTCGTCGACACCGGCTATATAGAGGTCCGTATCGTCCGCAATGAGGGTCGAGGTTCCGCAAAATCCAATGATCAACGAAACCATCAATATGACGATCCATTTCCTCATCTCAATACCCCCCCTGTGCCGTGGGCACCAATTTAATCACCTTTTCCTGAACCTGACTGGATGCGCTGAGCGTTGCCACCGAGGTGTAACCCCTCGAGGTAATCAGGTAGTGGTCGAAGTTGAAATGGATGGCGCTGATCCCCTTCCCCCTGGGAGCCCCCTTCTGGGTGGGATCATACCCCACCATAACGCTCGCCCTCACCGGTTCCGTGAGGTCAAAATTCTCGCCGTCCCTCTGAAAATTTGAACTATCCGCGAGGGCGACCTCGATTGCGCCATCCGCGGCGTAGAAGGCCTGATTACCCCAATGGTTATTTCCCGATATCCTGACCTCGATATCGGTGGTGGTCATGGCGGCGAAGCCTATTACCGATGCCACCAGCATAATCAACAGGGTAGTGACGAGAGCGATTCCGCCTTCCTTCGGGGAAAAAGAACGATTATTGCATTTCATTACCTGAGCCCTCCTCGTCAATTGAGGACGAAGTTTCGAATCCTCACCATGGACTGCAGCTGTCTTGTACGATAGTGATCGCCCGTGGCGGGATGGCTATAGTCGGGATCGGGCTTCCCGCTCCTGACTTGAACCGAGATTCGCGCGGCGATGATCTCATGCTCCCATCCAATGGGGTTTTCCTCCCACTGATCCACGATGCCATCGGAATTCACATCGCGGCCATAGGTCAACTGCAGATCCCGGATATTGTTGGAAAGGGGGCTGGCGGAAAGATCCCCTCCCCCCTCGGTCACCTTTCTGATTAAGTGCGGCTCAGCAGCATCATCATCGACGAAATAGGTTATGGTCCTTTCAACCCCATTGTACTGGTATTGAACGGCAATGGAATCGGTTCCACTTCTTATCCCCTCTTCTACGGGGTTTATGAGGATGGGGTTTGAGAGGGAAACGGTGCTCCAGAATCCCGCCATACGGATATCCCGAGCCAGGATATCCATAGCAACCCTGACGCCCTGCTGCATCTCCATCACCTCATTCTGAACGTGATAAACCTTGTGTTGGGCGGTAAATGTCCTGTATGCGGCGGCAATGAGAATAGAACTGATGGAGAGGGCCACCAGGAGCTCAATGATGGTAAATCCCGTTTTCCTTTTTTGAAGATGATTTGCCACGGGGATTCCTCCTTTGGCCATTGGGTCTTTCAATTAGTGATGACCGAGGTAATTCTGATCAAATGATCATTGCCATCATTCCAGCTCACAGCCAGATTAATGGTCTTCATTATTCCCGTGGGAACCACGGTCCATGCCCGTTGGTATTGAATCCCTTGGGAGCCACTGATGGTATCATTTCCATCCTCAAGTCCATTCCAGTCCACTGTCCTCAATTCCTCCATCTTATCTTGGGCGAAGGTGGTGGCCTCGGTGACCTTATTCCCAAAAGAGGTCCCTCGGATGGAGAGAAGCATCATCTGCCCCAGGCCCAGAAGGGCAACGGAGAGAATGGTCAGGGCGATGAGCATCTCCAGTAGTGTGAAGCCCCTTGATGTCTTGAATCGTTTCATTACCTAAAACCTCCCCTTTCCAAATAATTTTTATCTCTTATTACTCTGTTTACCCTTAAGTCAAAAACCGTACCAGAAAAAGCCCGATGTAAACTTGTGTATGGTTATGTCAAAATTAAAAAAGGGGAGAAAAATCGAATAATTTCCGAATATTAGATTCTTTGATGAGTTTCATAACCTTTTTTCATAGGCCTTGAAATGTTTGCAGGAAAGGGGAGGTCAGATGAGGTATGAGCCATTTTCATGTCAATTCATGGTCTGTTTTGGTCAACTTGCAATTGCGGGGCTTGAGCACGGTGGGGCGGGGACCCTCTAACCTTTTTTCACACATCCGAAGAGGCTGGGGAAATGATCGTAGTCTTACCAAGGCATGAGAAATGGAGGTGGTGGGATATCCCGTTTCTTTGTCCGATGATGGTTAACAATACGTATTGCGGATTGGAGCCCGCTGGCTAATCAAAAAAGGGCTCTCCATGGAATTCCCCTTGTGGGGGGGTTATCGGCCTTTCACTTCAATTCCATATTCCTTTATCTTATAGAGCAGGGCCCGATGGCTGATCTCCAAGAGCTTTGCGGCATGGGTATGGTTACCCTTGGTCTTATTGAGGGCCTTCTTGATCAGGTCGATTTCAAGATATCGACTCGCCTTTTTGATGGAGAGCTCGTCGTTTAGAAAACTGAACCTCGATTCCTCCCTGGGGTTCTGAATCTCGAGGGGGAGGTTCTCTACCTGAATCTGATTCGACTCGGTCAATACGATGGCCCTCTCAATGACATTTTCCAGTTCCCGAACATTGCCATTCCAGCTATAGTTCAAAAGGCAGTTCAGGGCCTCCGGGGTAATCCCCTCAATCGGTTTTTTCAGTTCCCTGCTGTATTTGTAGATGAAATGGTCCACCAATATGGAGACATCTTCCTTTCGGTCCCGCAAGGGCGGGATCTTGATGGGAAGGACATTGAGGCGGTAGAAGAGGTCATCCCTAAATTTACCCTCTCTCACCTCTTTATCAAGATCCTTGATGGTTGCGGCGATGATCCGGACATCGATTGTAATGGGCCTGGCGTCCCCGATGCGGCGGATTTCACCATCCTGCAATACCCGGAGCAACTTCACCTGAAGCTGAAGGGGTAATTCACCTATCTCGTCCAAAAACATCGTGCCTCCGTCGGCCTCTTCGAAAAGCCCTTTTTTGGTCCGAACGGCATTGGTGAAACTTCCCTTGGTATGGCCGAAAAGCTCGCTTTCCAGGAGGTTCTCCGGAATAGCTCCACAGTTAACGGGGATGAAGGGGTTGTCGGAGCGATCGCTATTGAAATGAATGGCCTTTGCCACCAACTCCTTACCCGTTCCGCTCTCCCCCGCGATGAGAATTGTGGACTTATACTTGGCTACCTTCCGAATGGTATCGAATATCTGCCTCATCCGTTCGTTCTTGCTGATGATATTCTCAAAACTGTATTCCTTCTGGACCTCCTTCTTCAAAAAGATGTTCTCGCGCCTGAGCCGCTCCCGCTCTTCCGCCTTTTTCAAAGTCAAAACGATCTCATCTGGCTTGAAGGGTTTGGAGATGTAATCATAGGCCCCCAACTTCATGGCCTCGATAGCGGTATCCAAGGTTCCATAGGCGGACATCATGATAATGGTTGACTCGCATCCCGCCGTTTGAGCCTCTTTTAAGAACTCCAGTCCATCCATCTCTGGCATCCGAATGTCACACAAAACCGTATCATAGGAGCCCGTATCGACCTTTTTCAGGCCGTCGATTCCATTGTTGGCTGTTTCGACATCATACCCCCTCTTCTTCAAGATCACGGATAGCATGTGTCGAAAATTCTCTTCATCATCGATTAAAAGGATTGTGTTGGTGGACATGGGTTCTCCTCAATCATTTGGGTTAGAATTCTTACCCACCTCCAGGGAGGGTAGCAAGATCGTGAAGGTAGATCCTCTTCCGGCTTGGCTCTCCACCTTGATTTCACCGTTGAAGAATTCAATGATCCTCAGGGAGATGGATAGCCCCAAGCCCGTCCCCTTGTCTGGGGGCTTGGTTGTAAAGAAGGGGTCGAAGATCTTTTGTAGGTCCCCCTTCTTGATACCACAGCCCGTGTCCGAGATGTTGATCCGAACCAGGCGAT
>CP070774.1:172822-191010 GCA_020346125.1 Syntrophobacterales bacterium
AGAGCCAACTGACTGACCGGGTAAGCCGCTTCCTGCACCTCTGGCAGTTATGGGGACATTGTGCTCATAGGCAAATCTAACGGCATTTGCTACATCAGAGTGACTGCGCACACCTACTACTGCCGTGGGTGTGAGGCTGATAGGACCTACATCTATTGCATAACCTAAGCAACCGACCTCACTGATATCAACCCGGGATTCAGGAATACCTGCTTTCATGAGGCCTTCTCGGAAGGCCTTTTTATTGCTTTCCGCCATATCTTCTCCATTTCAGGTTCACGTTAATGAACTATGAGAATGTATCAGAACGTAAAACAGAATTGCGAGAAAATCAAGGAGTCAATCCCATATTTACAATAAACAAAAAAAGTCCAAAGAAAATCAATAAAACATGATTTATATGGAAAAGTTTTGTGAAATAGTAATCCTATCTTGACTTACAAATAGGCCTATGTTACGTTCAGTGGACGCTATGACCTTTTCCTTGAAATGATGGTCAGTTCATCGCATGAGCTCAATGAGATTTTTTCCTGAGGGAGCTCAGTGATATCGCCCGTATGGCGAGCACCGAGACTTGTGTTCTCCTTTCATCAAACACGAAATACCTTACATTGCCGGATATATAATGATCGCCTTAGCGGAAGATGCAGCTAAGTGTGAGAAGGAGTAGGTTATGGATCTTTACGCCAAGAGGGCCGGACTCATCGACACGGAGAATGCCTTTAAAATAGGGCCCTTAATCCGGGTCATCGAGGAGCAGGGAAAAGAGGTGGTTAAATGCAATCTGGGGGAACCGGATTTTCCCGTTCCGGAATTCATCAAGGAGGAGGTCAAAGGGCAGCTCGATCGGGATAACACGCACTATTGCGATCCCCAGGGGATCCCCTCACTCCGGGCCGCAGTTGCAAAGCACTTCTCCGAGACACGGGGAATCAAGGCAGCCCCCGATCGAGTCGTGGTGTTTCCCGGTGCTAAACCTGGCATCGGTCTGTGTCAACAAACATACTGCGATCCGGGAGATGAGATAATCTATCCCAGCCCAGGTTTTCCCATCTATGAATCATTTATCAATTATGTGGGGGCCCGGCCCGTTCCCCTGCATTTGAGCGAGGAGAGGAATTTCTCCTTTTCAGGGGTGGATATTGGACCCCTCATCACCGAGAAGACGAAGATGATCTTCCTCAACTCACCCTCGAATCCCACGGGTGGTGTGGCCTCCCCGGAACAACTGCGAGACTTGGCTGATGTGATTCGCAGGCGGTGTCCCGAAGAGGTTCGCGTGTTTTCCGATGAGGTGTATGAGCACATCCTTTTCGATGAGAGCGAGCACCACAGTATTATTTCCTGTCCGGGGATGGAGAAGGTCACCATCCTGGTTAGTGGGGCATCAAAGAGCTTCTCCTGGACCGGAGGCAGAATCGGCTGGGTTCTTTTCCCCACGGCCGAGGAGGCCGAGGTCTTCAGGAATCTCAATATCAACTATTTTTCCTGTATCCCTCCCTACAATCAGGAAGGAGCTCGCATCGGCCTTGAGTCACCCCTCAGCCAGGACGCCATTTGTCACATGGTGACCATTTTCCAGGAACGGAGGGATTTAGTCGTCGATGGACTCAATGCGATCGAGGGGATTCGGTGCCAAAGGCCGAAGGGAGCATTCTACGTCTTTCCGAACGTGGGCGAGGTGTGCGAGAATCTGGGGATTATGAATGCGTTTCAGGGTCTTCCCGCCGAGATAAGGGGGAAGACGAGTCCTTCGACCCTCTTCCAGATGTTCTTGCTGTTCGAATACCAGGTAGCAACCATGGATCGAAAATCCTTCGGCCGAATTGGAGCCGAGAAGTTTCACTTCTTGCGACTCTCCTTCGCCACGGATACGGAATCTCTGAGAGAGGGGTTGAAACGCATCTCTCGAGCCGCTGGGGATAGGGAGGGTTTTAGGCGGTTTTTCAACCGGGGAGAACATCTCTATTGAAAGGAGGCCCTCGAACGAAATCATTGGATGATGGAATACCATGAAGCCCAAGGTCTTGATAACCCGGAAGATTTTCGATGAGGTTGTTGCATTTGTCAGAGAGCATTTCGCGGTTGAGGGGAACCAGACCGATACTCGTCTATCCCCAGAAATGTTGATAAAAAGACTCCAAGGCAAGACGGGGGCAATCACTCTGGTCACTGAGAGGATTGATGAGGATGTACTTTCTCATTGCCCCGCGCTAAAGATTGTCTCTAATGTCGCCGTAGGATACGACAATATTGATGTTGACGCATGCACCCGTCGAGGGGTTATGGTTACGAATACACCGGGGGTATTAGACGACACCACGGCTGATTTCACCTGGGCGTTATTGCTCGCGACGGCAAGACGCGTCGTTGAGGCGGATCACTATCTCCGTTCCTCAAAGTGGAAGGGATGGGGATTAATGCAATTCTTGGGCTACGATGTTCACCACAAAGTCCTTGGCATATGTGGCTTGGGACGAATCGGACAGCGCGTTGCACGACGTGCCAAAGGATTTGATATGGAGATAGTATATACGGATGCTATCCGGGTACCTCGATCCACTGAAGAGGAGCTGGGAGCTCGTTTTGTTGATAAGATGACCTTGCTCAGTGAGTCAGATTTCGTAACGCTCCATGTGCCCTTAATTCCCGAAACACGGCACTATATCTCCATGGCCGAATTGACCCGTATGAAATCCACCGCAATTTTGATCAATGCTTCTCGAGGACCTGTCGTAGATGAGAAGGCATTAGTTCAGGCTTTGCAGGGCGGAAATATTGCCGGTGCTGGACTGGATGTTTATGAAAGGGAGCCCGAGGTCGAGCCTGCTCTCATGGGGATGAAGAATGCTGTTTTGATGCCTCATATTGCGAGTGCTTCTCATGAGACCCGGCTAAGGATGGCGAAGATGGCGGCAGAAAATTTGGTGGCAGGGCTCACGGGTAGGCGTCCCCCAAATCTCGTGAACAATAAAGTGCTTTCATGGTGAGGGCAAAAGAAACATTTAATCAACAGAAAAAGGGCAACGCTGCTTACATATGGACCACCGCCCTTCATTCTGAAAATTGGTTTTGTTACGTATAGATCCGCAAATTTTTGCCGATTCCACTCCATTGCATTTATTCACCGATAATCTATACGAGGATCCACTTTTTCCTTCTGCCATCAAACTCTCAGTAAAATATCTGCTCCCATCTCCCATCGATGGGGGGATAAAGCAGGGAAAAGATGACCAAGGAAACCTTCAGATTCTTTATGATACATGGTAATATAAAAATACTGTAATAAAAAGGGAAACTCGCATGGCAGCATCTCCGAGAAAGTGGGTCTGCGCGGAGATTCCCTCGATGGACTACCGGGAAGCTTGGGAACTCCAGCTCGCTTTGGTGGAGGCAAGGCACAGCGAAAATAGCCAACCGGATGTCGTACTTTTACTGGAACACCCTCAGGTCTTCACGCTGGGGTCCAGAGGGGCGCGAGATCACCTGTTGGTATCAGAGGACTTCTTGCATGAGCGGGGGATTCCGCTCCTTCACGTTGAGCGAGGTGGGGACATTACGTTCCACGGCCCGGGGCAGCTCGTTGGGTATCCCATCGTGGACCTCAGGGTCAATGGATGGAGGGTGGTGGATTTCGTGGGGGCGCTGGAGGAGGTTATGATCCGCTCCTTGGGGGATTGGGGAATCAGATCGGGGCGAAACTCCATAAATCGCGGTGTGTGGGTAGGAACCTCCAAGATCGGTAGCGTGGGGATAGCCGTGCGCCGGAGGATCAGCTTCCACGGGCTCGCCCTTAACGTAAATACGTGTCTGGAACCCTTCCAGTGGATTGACCCTTGCGGTTTGGAAGATATTCAAGCAACCTCCATGAAGCAGGTGCTGGGTACGGAGATTCCTATGGAGGAGGTTCGGTGCGCCGCTACTCGACACATCCGAGAGGTTTTTGGTGTCGAATTGGAAATGGTAAGTGAGGAAGATATCTATCGCCTGTTAGACCCAAGGAACCGACCGTCGCTCAGGGAGGCGGGATGAGTTCGGGCCATGACCATAGACCTCGTTTGAGAAAGCCCCCGTGGCTGAAGCGGAGGATCCCGGCTGGGGCCACCTACCAAAAAGTCCAGGGAATTCTCCAAGGGAGCCGGCTTCATACTGTCTGTCGAGAGGCCCTTTGCCCCAATTTGGGAGAGTGTTTTTCTCGCGGTACCGCAACTTTCCTCATCCTGGGAGATCGTTGCACGCGGGACTGCCGGTTTTGCGCGGTAGCCCATGACCCTATAGGACCGCCAGATCCTGAAGAGCCCCGCAGGGTGGCTGAAGCGGTTGAGAAGATGGGACTTCGCTTTGTGGTAGTAACATCAGTTACCCGAGACGACCTTTCCGATGGCGGGGCCGGGCACTTCGCCCAGACCGTCAGCGAGATACGGCGCCGCGGTCCCAAGGTTCGTGTTGAGGTTCTGGTACCTGATTTTGGGGGTTCCGATAATGCCCTTAGAACCGTGGTGCAGGCCCGGCCAGATGTGTTTAACCACAACTTGGAAACCGTCCCTCGTCTCTACCCAAAAGTCCGACCAGGGGCTAATTACAAGAGATCTCTATACTTACTCAAGAGGGCTCGGGAGCTTACCCCCGATATTCCCACTAAATCAGGCCTCATGCTAGGACTGGGGGAATTCTCAGAAGAGCTTGTTCAGGTTTTTGAGGACCTCGTCAAGGTGGACTGCCGCATACTTACCCTAGGACAGTACCTTCAGCCCTCCGCGCATCACCTTCCTGTAGTTCGCTACGTCCCTCCGCAGGAGTTCCAGCGGTGGCGGCAGGTGGCCCTGGAGATGGGGCTCCGTGAAGTAGTGAGCGGTCCCTTGGTACGTAGTTCTTACGGCGCAGGAGAGCTCTACGAGGCCCTGCGAATGTAGTCGTCATGTGAAAGAAGAACTACAATTCCCCTTCCCTTTGGCTGAGCCCTTCGGTCTGTTCTCGGCCATGAGCCCTCGATGGGTACCCCACCTCTCCAGCACATTGTGCTCATGGGTAATGGTGCCCACGAGAAACACAGGGAAATTCCCTTAGGTTTTCTGTTGAAATATGTCTCTATTGGACGTATTATGTGGATAATAAAGGGAAATTCAGATGGCGGGACTGTTCAAAAAGGGTCATCTCATTATCATCGGCGCCGGCTTAGCTGGGTGTGAGGCGGCTTGGCAAGCATCATCCCGGGGAACGAAGGTGGTCCTCTTTGAGATGAAGCCGATCCGATTCTCCCCTGCTCATCGATCGGAGAATTTGGGGGAATTGGTCTGCAGCAATTCGCTGAAGTCAGCTTCCCTGGAGAACGCCGTAGGTTTGCTAAAAGAGGAGATGAGGCGGTTCGATTCCCTCATTATGGAGGCAGCCGATCACACGAAGGTACCTGCAGGGGGATCTTTGGCAGTAGATAGGGATGCGTTTTCCGACTATATCACACGGGCCTTGGAGAAAATGGAGGGCGTTGAACTGATCAGATTGGAGGCGGATCAAATTCCCCTCCATCTTCCTACCATAATTGCCACGGGACCTCTCACATCGGATCGACTCGCCAAAGAGATTATGGTTCTAACGGGAACACGATCCCTCTATTTTTACGATGCCATCTCCCCCATTGTCGCCCGTGAATCAATTAATATGGAGGTTACCTTTAGGGCGTCCAGATATGGAAAAGGAGGGGATGACTACATCAACTGCCCCATGACCAAAGAGCACTATTATCGTTTTGTCGATGAGTTGCTCAAGGCTGAAAGGATTCCGAGGAGGGATTTCGAGAGAGCTGCTCCCTTCGAGGGATGTTTGCCCATAGAGGCAATGGCGGAACGCGGTGTTGACACCTTGGCTTTTGGTCCATTAAAACCCGTTGGTTTGATCGACCCCAAGACGGGTCAACAACCCTTTGCCACAGTCCAATTGAGGCAAGATAACCTCTCGGATACCTTATACAGTATGGTAGGATTTCAAACAAAATTGAGATGGCGGGAACAGGAGCGGATCTTCAGGATGATTCCGGGGCTGGAAAGAGCGAAGTTCGTTCGATTTGGGAGCCAACATCGGAATACATTTATCAATGCGCCCAAGATATTGAGGAATACCCTTCAGGCGAGGAGGTGGCCGAATATCTTCTTTGCGGGGCAGCTGACAGGAGTGGAGGGGTATGTTGAATCTGCAGCCATGGGGCTGTTGGCTGGATTGAACGGCCACCGGTTGATGGGGGGAATGGACCTTGTGATCCCACCTCCAACAACGGCCTTGGGATCGTTGGTTACTTATATCACGAGACCCGCGTTTAAGGACTTTCAGCCCATGAACGTCAATTTCGGCCTCTTCCCCCCATTGAACACAAAGCTCAAGGGCAGGTTCAAACGAAGGAGATTTGCGGAAAGGGCTTTGAGGGATTTGCAGGCTTGGAAGAGGGAAATAGGGTAAGACTTTGGGGGGTCATTTTTCGGGAGGATTGGATGAGGGGAAAAAGACTCGTTATCGCATTAGCCCTGGCTCTGTTGATTTACCTCATATTAGTCAGACCCCTTCTCATCTCAGAAGAAGCCAGGATAAGAAAGGGCGTAAAGGAGGGAGTGCAGGCCATCGAGAACAAGGACCTGGGAAAATGCCTCCGGCATGTTTCGCTTCATTATAAGGACGAATACGGGTTGACGTATTTGGGCGTAAAAAAGCTTTTAACCCAAATCTTTTATGAGTTCGACGCCTTTGAAATTGATCTCAGAAACCTTCGGATCACCTTGCTCGATAAGGGGGTGGCTTCTGCAACCTTTGACCTCAAGGTGAAGGTGAATTATGGGGGACAAAGGATCTATCTCCTGGGATCTGGGGGTTTTTCGAATCGGATAAAGATGAGCTTCAATAAAGAAAGAGGTAGATGGAAGGTAACTCAGGTGGAGGGGGTCCAAGCCCATGGGATCGGACAAGGATTGCCAAAGGTGGTAAGGATATGTCTGGACAATACTGTGTGAAGTGTGGCAAGCGTTTGCCAGAGGGAAAGCTAAAATACGTAGTGGATATTCGGGTTTATGCGGATTTCGATGGGGTATTGAACATCCCTGAGGGGGACATCGAGGAGGAAGTGCACCGATTAATGGGGGAGATTGAGAGTATGGATCCCGATGAACTGGAAAAAGATGTTTACCAAGAGATGGCTTTTCTCCTCTGTAAGGGATGTAGGGACAGATTTATGGAAGATCCCTTGTCCAAAGGGGAAGGGCCCTATCCAGCGGGAGAGGGATCCTCTCAATTTATCCATTGATGAAAAGAGTGAACAGTTATGGTGTGATGAGGATTGGTGAGTCCCTTCCGAAGGCGATGGGGAATTGGTAGCTGGATACCCATTGAACTGTATAGCATATCATAGCAAATCATGGCTGGTGTTGCGGTATGACTTTGATCAAGGGTTTTCATCGTAGGAGAAAGGATACGTGGGGCAAAAAGGTGGACGGGAAGATCGTCATTGTGGCTGTAGGAAAGGTCGATGGCAGGATATTGGAGGGCTTGCAAGAATCCATAGGGAAAGTCTTCGAGAAAGAGGTTTACACGGGGCAATCCTTGAATTCCCCTGATTATGCTTACAACGGGAGGAGAAAACAATATTTTTCATCGGCCATCCTTCTCAAACTCAGGGAGGTCGAGAGGGGAATAGGAGATCGGGTTCTCGGGGTAGCCGACCTTGACCTGTATGTTCCCTCCTTGAATTTCGTGTTCGGGGAAGCCGACTTGGAAAATCGGGTGGCGATTATCTCCATTTGCCGCTTCAGCCCGGAATTTTACGGCTTATCCGAGGACATTGATCGGTTTAAAGAACGGGTGTTCAAGGAAGCGGTTCATGAGTTAGGACATACCTACGGATTGGGACATTGCCCCAATCCACTCTGCGTTATGCACTTTTCCAATAGCCTATTGGATACGGATATCAAAAAGGCGTCCTTATGTCCACAATGCGAGAAGCGGCTTAATTAGCTCGGGTGAGATTCTTGATGACCTCTTTCCTGACCACATTGTGGGAATCTCCTTATTCGACGAAGTGGGTTCATCATCCTGAGGAATGACATCGCCGATGGTAGATGTATACACCACGGTTTCCAAGTTTGGGGGACCTTCGATTAATAAGGTACGGAGACATGGATCTCGTTCTGGTAGCTCCTCCAACGGTTGATGAAAAGGGCTTTGAGCTTTTTCTCGGCCAATTTGGCCGGAGGGCATGGTCTGAATCTCATCAAATATGTATCGATTTAGGGGATGTTACCTTCATCGATCCCTATGGGATGGTAGGAATTCTTGAATTTGGGTACTACCTCAAATCATTGGGTAAGGAGGTCATCTTACGCGTTCCCGGGCCTGAGGAGGTTTCGAAATATTTGGAAAGAATGGATTTTTTTCGATTCCGGTCGGGACTATTCGTCATGGACCCTCCTCATCTTGATCTCACGGAGAAGTATCACAGGAGTATTGCCTCGGATGTTCTTTTGGAGATCACCAGAATAGAAAAATCGGATGACATCCATTTCATCGTTGATCGAGTGAGGGATCGCGCTGGGTCTATTTTAGAGACCCATCTCCATTACGACGAGAGGGCCATTCATCATTTTATCGTGGCGTTATCCGAAGTATGTCAGAACATACTGGAACACAGCCAGAACATTGGGTATGTGGGGATCCAGAAATATTTTTATGCTAAGAGCCTTGCTAAAAACGTTGTGAAAATCGCCGTGATGGATCTGGGAATCGGAATAAAGAACTCCCTATCCCCTCGATTCTCATTGGTTTGTGGGGAACGGTGGTCTGATTTACTGGCTATTGAGAAGGCCCTGTTACATGGAGCATCAAGATATGAAGATATTGGCCGCGGTCATGGTCTTACCGAGGTTCGAAAATTCGTGCAAAAATGGAACGGGAAGATTTCAATACGATCGGGTACCGCCAAGTTTTCCGTCCTTCCGTCCTGGGAAAGCGGATTAGAAAGACGTTCTGGAGTCACCTTTTTTCCCGGGACACAGATTAGCTTAGTCCTGCCTGAAATAAACAGATAAACGATCGTTAATAAAAGCTTGTTGATTCTTTTACTTCTTCTAAACCCATTACTCCACTATTCCACTATTCCAACATTTCATCATTCCTATTCGCCAAAAGATTTCGCTCAGGAACAACGGTGTTCTCCAAAAACTCTGGAAACTCCAGAGATTTTTTTCTTGACAGCGGTCTTTTTTACCATTATAATAAGTTCAATTGAATTAGTTGAATAACAATTGGACGGACTTTCTTTGGAATTGGAATGAGGGGGAAGGTTTACAATCTAAAGATGTTCATGCGTGAGGAGATGCTCAATGGATCGAACAATCTCGTGACCAGGGAGACGGGAGCGGTTATGCGGGAAAGGCTGGAGCGGGAATTGATTGCGGAAGTGGGTCCCACGGTTGCCTTTTTAGATTTCTCAGGAGTTGGAGTGATCGATTACTCCTGTGCTGATGAGGTGATTGCAAAATTGGTCTCCAGGCTTTTGAGCGGTGAATATGGAGACAAGTTCATCGTCTTGATGGGCCTCTCCTCGAGCCAGATGGAGAATATCGCGGTAGCGTTGGAGAGGAAGAAGTTGGCTGTCCTCAATTTACAGGAGGGCGGGGGCTGGCAAGTCATCGGATTCTTGAATAATTATTTGAGAAAGACCCTGGTTTCGGTGATGGAAAAGGGGAGTATCACATTGAGGGAATTGGCCCAGGAGAGGGGAATCGGATTGAACACCGGGGGGACGAGATTGCTCAACCTCTATAAGAAGAGATTGACCTGGAGATCAGAAGAGGTTTCAAAGGAGGGAGGAAGGCAATTCGTCTATAAATCGTTAACGGCTGTAATGGGGGTATTGAATGGAGAAACTGAAGGAACGCAAAATCATACGTCTTAAGAAACCATTGATGCCCGAATGTAACGGATGTATCTGGTATGAACGTGATGACATGAACCCGGACTGTCTCAATCGGAATAAGATCATATGTAAGCTTTACATTGAGAAACTTTTCGGTGATCTCAACGCGGGAACTCGCTGAAAGGGGCGCAGTTACAGCATAAATCTGAAGACCCCCTTCAGTACCTTCAGTAATTGGCGAGGGTTTTCGATCCTTTGGCCTCAATGAAATGGTAACACGTTAACGTTAAAAGAAAGGATTTTCCTCCAGTAGGCCTTTCCTATTCTGGGGTTATTTATCTTGATGGCGGAATTGAGAAGAGAGCCATTGGACCGAAGGTGGGTCGTTATTATGACCACCGAGACTAAGGGTCCAAAGGACTACTTGGTCGTTAAAAAACCCTAGAGAACTGGAGCCAATCGAACCGTCCCCCTTTTGTCCGGGAAACGAGACCCTGACACCCCAGCAAATCTTGGCCATCGACGAAAGGGGAAATGGGCTGTGCGCGTAGTGCCAAACAAATTCCCCTTTTTCCATATAGAAGGGGAGCTCGATAAAAGGCCCAAGGGGATGTATGACCTGATGAATGCCATCGGAGTCCATGAGAGTATCATCGAGACACCAGACCATGGAGGGGCTTTGGGGAGGATGGAACCGGATCAAATTCAGAGGATATTAAAGGCCTATAAGAAGAGATCCTCTGACTTGGCCGGAGATAAAAGGTTTAGACAGATTTTAATTCTCAAGAATCACCCTGGTATCTTCTATTTACATCCCCATTCCCACGTGATAGCTATGCCGGTCATCCCAAGGAGACACTCACCCGATTTCACCTTCATAGGGGATGATGAGATGTGGGACCTGGCTGCGGTAATGGGAAACATCTTCAGGCGGCTCTCACGGTTGTTGCAAAACCCCCCGTACAGTTTTTCATTCCATAGTTCCCCTATACATGAAGAAAACCATAGATCGGAGTATCACTGGCATGTGGAGGTTAGGCCAAGGATCGGGCTGAGGGAGGGTTTCGAGTGGGGTATGGGGTTTTTCGTCAACTCAACTCCCCCTGAGTTTGCGGCGACCCACCTTAGACAAGCCGGTTGAGCATGATATCATCCCACCCCCTCCTTTTTCCCGGGAGAATGGGGAGATGTGAAAAGGCCCGTGATTCGCCGCACAGCGACCAGGATTGGCAAGAGCGAAGTTAACTATTCGATATTATTTACTTTTTCAGTTTGATTAATTTATAGGCAATGTGCTAATTTTTTTGCATTTTAGAATACTTACATTCATGTAGTTATGGGTTATCAACAGACTTTTCCACAATTTTGTGGAAGACCCAGGCCATGGAGGGGCTAAAACCGGCAAAGATCTTGATTGTCCATCAAGGAGGTGTGGGGGATTTCATCCTCTGCCTTCCCGCTTTTGGGTCCATTCGACAGCATTATCCCGGGTCGCGAATCGAATTGATGGGCTATCCCAGAATCCTTCAGCTCGTGGAGGGGCGATACTATGTGGATCAGGGGAAATCCATTGATCAGGTGGGGCTCGGCCCCTTTTACTTGGAAGATGGTAAGCTGGGCGGTCGGGTTTTCGGTTATTTCGCGGACTTCGATCTGGCCTTTCTCTTTTTCCACGACCGGAATATAATTTTCTCCGATAATGTAAGAAGGACAGGGATTAAAAGGGTTTTTACTATTTCCCCCTTTCCCGAGAAGGGAAGGAGGGTTCATGTCATCGACCACATGCTGTCCTTCCTTTCATGGATGGGAATCCCTCCGGGAGAGAGCATTCCCAGGATCTTCCTCTTAGAGGAAGATAGGTGGTTCGCCGAGGTGTGGTTGAGGCAAAGGGGTGCCTTTGATGGGATGAGAAAGGGATTGGTCGCTTTCCATCCGGGGAGTGGAAGCCAAAAAAAGCTATGGCCCATTGAAAACTTTTTAGATCTGGCCGAAAGGATTACCCGTGATTTACGGCTCAATACGATCCTCTTGAGCGGCCCTGCCGAAAGGGAATATTTGGGGAGCGGATTGGAAAGGATGCGGGCCATTATTCCCATTTGGGCGGAGGATCTCCCTTTGATTCACGTTGCCTCAATATTGGATAAGTGTCGATACTACATAGGAAACGACTCTGGGATAACCCATTTGGCTGCCGCCGTTGGGATTCCGACCATTGCGCTGTTTGGTCCCACGGACCCAGAAATCTGGGGGCCTCGGGGGGAAAGGGTGGCTATCTTAGAAAAGCACCTTGGTTGCTCCCCTTGCACCCAAGAGGAATTGGAAGGGTGTAATCAGCAGAGGTGCCTCGAACTCATAGAGGTAGAAGAGGTAATCGAGAGGGCGAAGAGTTTAATGTAAAGAGGTGGTAATTGACCCCTTAAATTTATGCCTTCGCCGACAATCTTATTGCCTCAGGGAGGAATCCTGGGTAACCTCCGAACTAAACTGAACTATATGGGTTAACCGCTTTTCTTCGTCCACTTTGTGTGATATAGTGGCCGAGAGGTACAGATTAAAAGCAAAAAGAAAGGGGGAAGATCGATGGAAGAAAAGAAGGTGGGTGTGGTAATCAAGTTTTTTGGAAGGATCAGTGTTGCGGCCATTAAGCTCACCGATGAGGGCTTGAGGGTAGGAGACACCATCCACATTAAAGGCCACACAACGGATTTCACCCAAAAGGTGGGATCGATGCAGATCGAAAACCAGAATGTGGAGAACGCTGACCCCGGTGCAGATATCGGGATCAAGGTCGATGACCGCGTTCGCGAAAATGATGTGGTCTATAAAGTGATTGAGTAAGGGACAATGAAAATCACTCCCAGCATTAAGGGCGAAAAGGAGATGTGTCTTCGGTGTGGGAGGGAATCGGGGGAGATATCCAAAGCCCTAAATCTTTGCCTCCAATGTATTCGAGACCACTTTGATGAGGTGTTGCCGCACATCGAGGAGGCGCATAGAGTAGCCAGGAGTCCCTTTGATCTGCCCTTGAAACCTCCTCAAGCACCCAATGGGGTCTCCTGCGGGGTCTGTTCCAATGGATGTCGGATTTCCGATGGGGGGAGGGGATACTGTGGGGTGAGGATCAATCGAGGAGGGATCCTTGGGGGGGTTACATCGGAGGAGGGGAACTTGGGATGGTATTATGACAGCCTTCCGACAAACTGTGTGGCTGATTGGGTCTGTCCCGGAGGCTCTGCCTCGGGATATCCCCGATTTTCCTATACCAGGGGCCCTGAATACGGTTACAAGAATTTGGCCGTCTTCTATCAAAGCTGTTCCTTCGATTGCCTCTTCTGCCAGAATTGGAGTTTCAGGCAGAGGGTTCATCAAGAGGAGAGGATCAGTGCGGGGAAATTGGCCCAATTCGCCGATGATCAAACCAGCTGCATCTGTTTTTTTGGAGGGGATCCTACCCCTCAACTTCCCCATTCCCTGATGACATCGCGGATCACCTTGAAACAGTGTGGGGACCGGATTTTACGGGTCTGCTGGGAGACCAACGGGTCCATGGACCCCTCCCTCTTGAGGGAAATGGCCGAGATAGCTTTCAAATCGGGGGGATGCATAAAGTTTGACCTCAAGGCATGGAACGAAACAGTTCATTTAGCTCTATGCGGAGTGAGCAATAAGGGGACGATAAAAAACTTCGCGTATTTGGGTAAGTGGGTGCCCAAGAGGCCAGATCCCCCTTTTTTAATCGCAAGCACGTTGCTGGTCCCTGGATATATCGATGACGAGGAGATTAAAGGTATTTCCAGGTTTATCGCCTCCCTGAGCCCTGAGATCCCCTATGCACTGTTGGCATTTCACCCTCAATTCTATTTCGTCGACCTCCCAGCCACTTCTCGATCGCATGCACTGAGGTGTAAGGGGATTGCGGAAGAAGCGGGGTTGAGACAGGTCAGGATTGGGAATTCCCATCTACTGACATAAGGGCTATGGCGCGAAGGCGAAGAATCGGTTGTAGCTTGTCCCATGATGATTGCTTATTTTGATAAGATCTCTGAAAAACTCGGGAAAGGAGATCTGAGCGGGAGTTGCAGTGCTGCAGTCATGCGGTTAGGACGTTGTACATTTTAATTCAACTACGGGCAAATCGATTTCGGTGATAAACGATGAGAATGGGCACAGCCTACCTTCCCCTCCATCACGGAAGGGCTCCGGCTTGGCTCTTCCATCGGATGAAGGAACTGGCTCGGGAGATAAGCCTGGTAATCATCGATCAATTCGGCCCTATGGAGATGTTAAGGAGGCTCTCTGATCCCTTCTGGTTTCAATCCTTCGGGTGTGTATTGGGATTCGATTGGCACAGCAGCGGCTTGACCACTACCCTGTGTGGGGCGCTCAAGGAAGGGTTGCTGGGGACGGAAAGGGATTCCGGTCTCTTCATTGCGGGAGGAAAGGGAAGGGTGTCGAGGAAGACGCCTGTTGAAATTGAGGATTTTTGTGATCGGTTTTCCGTAGAGGCGAGGGGGCTCGTTTACGCAAGCAAGATGACGGCCAAAGTCGATAGTGCGGCCCTTCAAGATGGTTATCAGCTCTATCACCATTGCTTTTTCTTTACCAAGGAGGGATCATGGTGTGTTGTGCAGCAGGGAATGAACGGCTATACAGGGTACGCCCGGCGATATCATTGGATGGGCCATGGATTGGGTAGCTTCGTATGCGAACCACACTCCGCAATCTGCTGCGACTACCGGGATAAAGTCCTCAACATGGTCGCCAGTGAAAGTGAAGGGATTAGGCAAATGACAACCCAAATCGCCTCGGAGCATCCCGACCGGATCGCTTCGGAGATTCAGAGGCTTCGGAACCTTGGATTTCCGCGGGGACATGAGGTCGTTCTGGGGGATCGGGGGGAGAGATGGCTGATGAAGGTCTTGGAGAGGACCCATGAACAACAGCCTGTTGACTTCGAGACCCTCTTATCCACTCGGTGGGTTGGTGCAAAAACCATTCTGGCCCTCGCCCTCATCTCGGAACTGATCTATGGGGTTGAGCCCAGCTTTCGAGACCCCGTAAAATTTAGCTTTGCTCATGGGGGAAAAGATGGGCACCCTTATCCCGTGGATAGGGAGAATTATGATCTGTCCATCGAGGTTATTCGGCAGGCGCTATCGTCTTCCAAAGTCGGTCGCGGGGAGAAGTTGAAGGCGATGAGGCGATTGGCCTTCTTTGAAAGTCAGCATATGCCACTGAAGGAGTAGGAATGCGATTCATCGCCGATCTTCACATCCATTCCAGGTATAGCCGGGCCACCAGCCGAGATATGGAGTTGGAGAACCTGGCCATATGGGGGAGGAAAAAGGGAATTACCCTTCTGGGAACAGGGGACTTCACTCATCCCACCTATTTTGCGGAAATGAGGTCGAAATTGGAACCCTTTAGTGAGGGGATCTATGTGCTCAAACATGGGGAGAGGGAGACGAAATTCATACTCACCGGGGAAGTGAGCAACATTTTCTCCCAAGGGGGGAAGGTGAGAAAGGTCCATACCCTCATCTTCGCGCCGAATTTATTGGCTGTAGAAGGGATTAACGATAAGTTGAGAAGTTTGGGTAAGTTGGGCTCAGATGGTAGGCCCATTTTTGGGTTTTCGGCCAAGGAGTTGGTAAAGATTGTCCTCGATATCTCCAAAGAATGCTTGGTGGTGCCGGCTCATGCGTGGACTCCTTGGTTCTCGGTCTTTGGGGCTAATTCGGGATTCGATTCCCTGGAGGAATGCTTTGAGGAAGAGGTCGGGCATATTTTCGCCATTGAGACGGGGCTCTCCTCGGACCCAGAGATGAACTGGAGATTATCCATGTTAGATCACATAACACTGATCTCCAACTCAGATGCCCACTCTCCAAATCGATTGGGCAGAGAGGCCAATGTCTTCGATTGTCCTTTGGAATATCGGGAGATCATTGGAACCATCAGGGATAAGGATCCCAGAAAATTCCTTTTTACCATCGAATTCTTTCCCCAAGAGGGAAAGTATCACTTCGATGGCCATCGCAATTGCGGGGTGGTCTTTTCCCCTCTCCAAACCAAAGCCAATGACTACCTCTGCCCAGTCTGTAAGAAGAGGTTGACTGTAGGGGTGATGCATCGGATAGAGGAAATTGCCGATCGGGCGGAGGGTTTTATTCCCGGCAATAGCATCCCCTCTATCCACCTAATTCCCCTTGAAGAGATCATCGCGGAGAGCCTGGGCGTTGGGGTGGGAACCAAAGCGGTGGAAGGCGAATATGAACGATTGATTCGGACGGGAGGTTCGGAGTTCGCCCTTCTCTTGGATCTTCCGCCGGAGGAATTGAAGCGCTTCACCTCCCCGAGTGTCCTCGAAGGAATCGTTCGGACGAGGAAGGGAAACATACACATCGATCCGGGCCACGACGGGGTATACGGAAAGATCAGCATCTTTTCCCCAGAGGATAGAGGAGAAGGGGAAGTGTCTGAGCAGCAGATGAGCCTCTTCTGATATGGTGAGCCCACCAGCCCCACCTATCATCGGCTAAGAAAGGCCGTCCCGGAGGATAAGAGGAAGAACTATGGATACTTCAAGCCCACAGATGAAGTATTTGAGGCCTTGGAGGTAACCGAGCAGTTTTGTAATAACCTTGGCGCTGAAAAGATCAACTTTCAGTGCCTTGCCAGTTTCGGCATGACATCGAAGTATGTGAACAATATCCTGAATTTTTTTGGGCAGATCGATAGAAAGGATTTCACCTTTATCTGGGAGCCCAGGGGAAACTGGGAAGGGGAGGAGATCCGGGCGATATGCGATGAGGTTGGAGTGGTTCATTGTGTTGATCCCCTTCGGGAGGCCGCCGTTTCCGGGGGGATTCACTATTTTCGCCTCCACGGATTGAGGGGGTACCGGTATCGGTATGCCAACGAAGATCTCCTCGCGCTGAAGGCAAGATGGCGTATGGGAAAGACCATCTATTTCATGTTTAACAACATCCCATTGATGAAAATTGCATATCGATTCGAGGAGTTGCTCAGAAGTGGATGCTAAGGCGGTCTTGAGGGGAGAGGAGATCCCGGCCGATTGGATGGATCTAATCGAGGCCATCCACCGGAAAAAAGGGAGTGTCTTGATCTTGGGGGCATCGGATACGGGAAAGAGTACCCTTGCTCATCTCCTCGTCATCCAATTGTCCCAGATGGGGAATGTAGTTGCCCTCGTCGATGGGGATATCGGACAATCGGTATTGGGCCCTCCCGCTACCATCGGGTTGGCCTTGTTCGAATCGGCGATACAACAATTGGACGATGTTCAGACTATGGCCTCCTATTTCGTGGGTTCGACATCTCCCCAGGGCCATATGTTGGAGATGTTGGTTGGGATCAAGAGAATTGTGGACAGGGCAATCCAGCTCGAGCCTGAGATTATCATCATCGATACCACGGGCTTCGTGAGCGGTGAGACTGCTTGGGAGCTCAAATTTCAAAAGGTCGACCTGTTGAAACCAGCTCATCTCATTGGGCTTCAGAGAAGAAGAGAGATAGAGGGCCTCCTCAGACCCAATCAATTTCGACCTGATATGGTCATTCATCGTTTGAAGACCCCTGAGAAGGTCCGAGTGAAATCACCCGAACAGCGGAAGTCTAACCGATCGAGGAAATTCGCCGCCTATTTCCGAGAGGTTAAGCTGTATAAGAAGAGCTTGGAGGGGATAATAGTAGTCAGCCCCTTTAAGGTTCGCTATCGGGGGAAAGGCCTCAATGGGGTACTGCTCGGGCTCAACGACGAGGCAAACTTCAACCTTGGGCTGGGAATCTTGGAACACATGGATCTTCATAGAGGTACCATATCCTTTGTGGCGCCTGAACTGGATTCTGACAGTATTCGCCTTATCCGCATCGGCTCCATCGAGGTGGACCTATTCGGGAACGACAAAACCCATCGTTCCTGAGATCCTATTGCCTTAGTGCTTAAACGCGTGCTACACCTGGAAATCCCCAGGGCATTTCCTATGGAGGGCAGCCCTTTGGCCCTAATGATTAAGGAGATTGAATGTAAATCCATTTTGAATCCTTCCGGCCTCGCTGATTATGCCCTGAACCCATATTTAGGGTGCGAACACGGATGTCGTTACTGTTACGGACGATTCATGATGAGATATACCAAACACTGGGAGCCATGGGGCCATTTCGTGGATGTGAAGATGAACGCCTCCCGGGTTTTGGTGAAACAGGTCAAACGGTCCCGGGTGGGAAGGGTGTTTATCAGCTCCATTTGCGATGGCTGGCAGCCCTTGGAGGG
>CP070774.1:191110-202873 GCA_020346125.1 Syntrophobacterales bacterium
CTCAGCTTGATGTTGAGGTGTTTGGGACCGCTGGCGTCAGCGGTGATGAATGGGAGGTTGACATCCGTTTCCATGGAGCTTGATAATTCCATCTTGGCCTTTTCCGCTGCTTCCTTCAATCTTTGGAGGGCCATACGATCGGTTCTGAGATCGATCCCCTGGTCCTTTTTAAATTCATCGGCGAGATATTCGATGACCCGCTGGTCGAAGTCCTCCCCTCCCAAGTGGGTATTACCATTGGTCGATTTTACCTCGAAGACCCCCTCGCCCAGCTCAAGTATGGAGATGTCGAAGGTACCCCCCCCTAAATCGAAGACGGCGATCTTCATATCCTTTTTCTTATCCAATCCATAAGCCAATGAGGCCGCTGTAGGCTCATTGATTATTCTCTGGACATTTAACCCAGCGATCCTTCCCGCATCTTTTGTGGCCTGGCGCTGACTGTCATTAAAATAGGCCGGAGTTGTGATAACCGCCTCCTTTACCTCCTCACCAAGGTAGTCCTCCGCGGTCTGCTTCATCTTCTGAAGGACCATAGCCGAAATTTCAGCAGGGCTGTATTCTTTATTCCTGACTTTGACCCATGCGTCTTGATTCTTGGATTCCACGATCTTGTACGAGACGATTTCACGATCCTTTTTTACCTCTGGATCCGTAAATTTCCGGCCAATCAGCCTCTTAATAGCATATACGGTGTTTTCCGGGTTGGTTATGGCCTGCCTTCTGGCGATTTGGCCTACCAACCTTTCCCCTTTGTCGGTAAATGCAACCACTGAGGGAGTTGTCCTGCTCCCCTCGGCATTGGCGATCACCACCGGGTCACCGGCTTCCATTACCGCTACACACGAATTGGTGGTGCCTAAATCGATACCTATGATCTTGCTCATTTTCCTCTCCTTTTTCCCCTAGACTGATTTTTCATCATCTTGATCTTGGCTACGATGATCCCTCCCCTTCTTCCTTTTTCTTTGGGGGTTGAGCCACGCTGACCATTGCCGGTCGTAACAATCGATCGTTCAATAAATACCCCTTTTGCAACTCGGATACCACCGTATTCGGTTCATGATCTGCTGATTCAACCTGCATCATAGCCTCATGTTTGCTGGGATCAAAGGGTTCACCCATTGCCTGGATACGGGTTACGCCGAATTTCTCCAATACCTGGAGGAGTTGGTTGAGAGTAATTTTAATCCCTTCAATGACGCCATCTGGATTTTCCCCCTGGGGGTGGTCGAGGGCCCTCTCCAGATTGTCGATGACCGGCAAAATCGCCTTGATGAGGTCCTCATTGCCGTATTTGACGAGGCTGCTCTTTTCCCTCTCAACCCTTTTCTTGTAGTTCTCCAACTCGGCTTGGGCCCGAAGGAATCGGTCATAATTTTCCTCACCCAGTTTCGTCTTCTCCTCCACCTGGGCTTTCAGCATTTCAATCTCTTGTTTCCTCTTTGATTTCCGATTCCTGGATTGTTTTTCTTCCCCTTGAGCTTCGGTCAATGGGGCAACCCCACTATCCCTTGTCTCTTTGGTTTTGGTCACACAATTCCTCCTCTATTGCAAGAAGGACGATTACTCCGATTCCAATATTTCCGTTAACAATTGGGCGGTATATTCGACCAGGGGAATAACCCTCGAGTAGTTCATCCTCCTTGGTCCGAGTATACCCAAGATCCCCAATGTCCGATCTATCCTTCCATAGGGTGACGATACCAGGCTACAACCTTCCATCTCACTACATTCGATTTCAGACCCTATGGTAACCTGGACTCCCTCTCCCGCTAAACATTTATCCAACAACATGATCATAAGGCTTTTCTCCTCGAAGGCCCGAAAAAGGCACTTCATCTTTTCGATATTCGCGAATTCGGGTTCATCGAGAATATTCATCTTGCCATCGATATATAATTCGTTCTCCTCTTGGCTGCTGAACGTCCTGTGGCCCAGCTTGAGGGCCTGCCTCATCAAACGGTCATAGGCAATCCTCTCCCCCTCCATCTCTTTGAGGATTTTTTCCCTGACCTGGGCCAAGGTTAATCCCTCGAGCATCTCATTAAGATATCGGCTAATCTTATCCAGTTCATCTTGGAAAAGGTCATTGTCCATTTTGATGATTCTGTTTTGCACGGCCCCCGTAGAAGCCACGAAAACGGCCAGTATTTGATCGGCGCTCAACCGAATGAATTGAATATGCTTGAAAATGGTGGAAGCCATCTTCGGGGTCAAGACCACCCCCATATAATTGGATAAACCGGAGAGGATCCTGCACGTCTCCCTCATCATTTCGGGGATATCGTATTGCGATATCCTATACTTCCGGCGAATTTTCTCCCGATCAGTCTGGTTCAAACTTTGAACATTGAGGATTTCATCGACGTAAAAACGAAAGGCTTTATCCGTAGGAATTCTTCCGGCAGAGGTATGGGGTTGCCAGAGAAATCCTAAATCCTCTAAGTCTGCCATCACATTTCTCACGGTGGCGGGACTCAATTGAATACCGTACCGTTTACAGATCGTCCTCGAACCAACGGGCTCGGGGTTACAAATGTAATCCATGATGATAAACTCGAGTACTTTCTGGAACCTTTTGTTTAAAACCTCACTCATGGGTTTTCATTACCCCTTTCTCCCCAAAGGAGGGGGAAAGCGGCTATAAGCATTATCCAACAACTCAATTACAAAGTAATCACGCACTAAGGGTTTGTCAAGGCTCGAAGATTCCTTCAATTTGTTCCTCAATTTTTCGGTGGATGCTCCCTCTCACAGGAATCCCATTGTTTTTCGGGTTGGCTTTCGTTGAAGCTCGTGATCATTTACCTCGGTTTTTGAAATGATCATATCCCTTCACCATCGGCCTATATTCCCTGCCATCGTCCAGGAATAATCTCAGGCCGTAGCGAGAGTCGGCGATTTCACCGATGGGAGTGATCTTCAACCCGGATTTTTTGAAGAGACCGAGAAGCTTTTCTCCCTTTTTCCTCGGAGTAGTGAGCAGTAATTCATAATCCTCCCCTCCGGAAATGGCTAAATCAATTTCACTGGAGGTATAGTGGAGGACCTTTCGCCTATATGCCTCCGAAAGGGGAAGTTGTGAAACCCAGATTTTCGCTCCCGCATGGCTTTCTTCAAGGATATGTCCCAGATCTGCCATCAGACCGTCGCTGATGTCGATCATGGCACTGGCAAGATGGTTTTTGGCAATGAGGCGGCCCTCGGCGATTCGCGGAATGGGGGAGAGGTGCTTTTCGATGAGTTCTGTCAGGTCATTATCTTCGGTACGGGATATGCTGGAATCGCCTTTATGAGATTCGAGAATCCGTAGCCCCAAGGCCGCATTTCCCAGGGTACCGGTTACCATGATCTGATCACCGGGCTGGGCCCCTTTGCGATAAGTAATTTCCCCCGCCTTTCCCCGCCCAATGAGCGTGATATTGATGGTTACCTTTCGTGCCAGGGATGTGTCTCCCCCTATTAACGAAAGATTGTACCGCTCCGCCACCTGCTGAATCCCTTGGAAAAGCTCCTCAACCCACCGGAATGGAAGATGAAGAGGGAGTCCCATGGACAATAAAAAATACTGGGGGGTTCCCCCCATGGCGGCTATGTCGCTGAGATTGATGGAGAGTGCCTTTTTGCCCAGGCGAATGGGATCTGTGTAGTCTAATGTAAAGTGGATATCTTCTATGAGAATGTCGGTGGTAACAAGGCAGATGGACCTCGTGGGGGGTTTCATTACTGCGGCATCATCGCCAATCCCCGCAGCAATGTTGGAATCCGTCAGGGGCATTTTTCCACGGATCCATCTGATCAGGCCGAATTCACCGATTTCCTTGAGTTCAACAGGTTTCTTACTTTTTGGCCGCCTTATTGCGTCGTCCTCTCCTCAATTTCCTGTCGTCAAGTGCGATTGCCAAGATATCATCCATGTGTTTGGCAAGAACGAAGTTCATCTTTTTCCTGACATATGGAGGAATCTCATCCAAATCCTTTTTATTCTGGTGGGGAATGACGAGCGTGCGTATCTTTCCCCTCATCGCCGCCAAGGTCTTTTCCTTAATTCCACCGACGGGTAAAATCCTTCCCCGCAGCGTGATTTCCCCTGTCATTGCCACATTCTTCTTTACGGTGATATTTGTCAAGGCGGAGATGATGGAAATAGCCATGGTCACTCCGGCCGACGGACCGTCTTTGGGGATTGCCCCGGCGGGGACATGGATATGAATCTCCCTTTCAGCAAAGAGATTATCATCAATTCCCAACTCCTTCGCCTTTGATCGGGCATAGGTTAAGGCCGCCTGGGCCGATTCCTTCATTACATCTCCCAGATGACCTGTGAGGACTAATGATCCCCTTCCCTTAACCGCCGAGGCTTCGACGTAAAGCATTTCTCCTCCAGCTTGCGTCCATGCCAGGCCCGCGCTGACGCCAACCTCGTTCTCATCCCGCTCGGCCTCGGCGAGATATTTTGGGGGACCCAAGAACTTATGGAGATTTGCCGCTGTTACCTTGGTAATTCCGTTTTCCCCCTCTGCAATTCTCCGGGCTACCTTTCGACAGATGGAGGAGAGTTCCCGTTCCAGGTTCCGTAGGCCTGCTTCCCTCGTATACTGAGCGATAATTTGACGGATGGTTTGATCGGCAATGTCCAATACCCGGCCGTCTATGCCATTTTCCTCCAGCTGTCGGGGTAGAAGGTATTTTCTAGCGATGCGCAATTTTTCCTCCTCCGTATATCCAGGCAGGTCGATAACCTCCATACGATCCTTCAGGGCAGATGGAATGGGGTCAGTCAGGTTGGCCGTGGTGATGAACATCACCTTGGAAAGATCGAAAGGGAGATTGAGGTAGTGGTCGCTGAAGGTGTTATTCTGTTCGGGATCCAACACTTCCAGGAGGGCGGCCGATGGATCACCGCGAAAATCCGCCCCGATCTTATCCACTTCATCCAACATAAAGACCGGATTATTGGAACCCGCTTGTTTCATACTCTGGATAATTCTTCCCGGAAGCGCCCCCACGTAGGTCCGCCGGTGACCCCGTATTTCAGCCTCATCCCGAATTCCTCCTAAGGAGATCCTGATAAACTTTCTTCCCAAGGCCCCGGCTATGGATTTCCCCAGAGATGTTTTTCCCACGCCGGGGGGTCCCACAAAGCAGAGAATAGGACCCTTCATCTGTTTTTTCAGTTTGTGGACGCCCAAAAATTCCAATATCCTTTCCTTAACCTTCTCAAGGTCGTAATGATCATCATCTAAAACTTGTCTGGCCTTTTTGATGTCCAAGTTATCGGCCGTGGAAATACCCCACGGTGTCTCGACGAGCCACTCGATATAGGTTCTGACCATGGAGGCTTCGGTAGCGTCCGGGTGCATCTGTTCCAACCGTTTAAGTTGTTTATTTACTTCCCTTTCCACCTCCTCAGGCATTTTGGCCCTCTTTATCTTTCCCCTTATCTCCTTGATCTCTTCGGTCCTTTCATCGCCTTCGCCCAATTCATCTTTAATGGCCCTCATCTGTTCCCTGAGAAAATATTCCCTCTGCGTTTTAGATATCCCCTCTTTTGCTTGGGATTGGATTTTGACCTGCATGGCCAAAACCTCGATCTCCTTGCTCAGGGCCTCACTGAGCTTCTTTAAGCGCTCGACTGGGTCGAGGATTTCCAAGATCTCTTGGGCTCTAACCACGTTTAACCCCACATTAGAGCATACCAGGTCTGCCAATCTGCCGGGCTCATCGATGCTATCGAGGATCAATACTAGATCAGGCGAGAGGACTTTCCCGAAGGAAATGAGTTTTTCCAATTGTTCCTTTATGCCCCGCATCAATGCCTCGATTTCCGATGTTCTCTCAGCCACCTCTGGCTCATGGATTTGTTGAATCTTGACCAAGAAGGTGGGTTTCAATTGAATATATTCGGAAATCACCCCCTTGGATAATCCCTGAACCAAGATTTTTAGCCTTCCGTCGGCGAGTTTTAGCATCCTCATAACTACGGCGATTGTTCCCACATTGTAAATTTGTTCAGGAGTTGGATCTTCATCGGTCATATCCCTTTGGGCAATGAGAAAAATCAGCCGATCTCTGGAAAGGGCTTCCTCAATAGCATTGACGGATTTCTCCCTGCTGACGAAAAGGGGGAGAATCATATAGGGGAAGATGACTATCTCCCTCACGGGAAGCATTGGCAGAATTTCAGGAATCTCGAATTGATCCTTCTCTTGGTCCATATAACTCCCCTTATGTTATGTATTCTAGAGCACATTCCCCCATTTTACAAGGAATTTTTGGGAAACATCTCCCGGAGTTTAAGGTTGGCCATGGCATGGAAGTTGCACAAAAATGGTATCATTCACCCGTGAATTGGTTTCATATTGGTATAATTTTTGCTTATTTAATGTTACTTGACATTTTTTTCTATTTAATTTAAGGAGAAAGACCAGATGGGAAAAAATAAGAAGAGGCTTTTTTGGGCAATAGTCCTTCTTCTCCTATTTGTACCCCCCTGTTACTATTTGAAGTCGTCATTCGTGGCCCGAAAAACCCAGGTAGAGAAGGAAAGGTTATTAGTAAGGAGGCAGATAAGCAAGCCTTTCCCCCCCAAAACTCCATTAGGAGAGGTCGATACCGCCGTAGTTGGGGCACCGGGTGAAGGAGTGGAAGAAGTATCGATTCCCTCAACCCTCGTTGAAGAGGCCCGAAAGGCTCGCCTTAAAGAACTCGAGGCGAGGATTCTAAACCTGGAACGGGAGCTTTCGACAAAGGATAAGAGTATTAAGGATTGGAAACACCGATGGGAGACAAAGAATAAAGCGTTGGAGCGTTATAAACGAGAGCTCATGGTCCTGCGAAAGAAGTCCATTCCGAAAGAGCCGAAGCCCTCTATACAAAGGGCCCCGGCAGGGGAAGAAGAAATGGCGGAGCCAGAGGTAAAGCGGAAACAGGTTGAGCGGCTATTGAAGGCGGCGACATTGACCGAATGTGAAGGGATTTCCATGTCCCATCGCAATATGGCCCTTCTCTTATGCCGCGGGTTGCGCCTCGGGTCGTATTTGAGCTATGATCAAGCGGTTATAGCTTTATATGGAGTGGGCATTTCCCCCAGTGGTGGATGGAACCAGGGCGATCCCTCGTTTCCCATCGGGGCTGATGAATTGGAGGAGATATTTTCCAAGGCGGAGAAAGCAATCTCCATCGGCCTGGTGGCGGCGGATTATCCCGATCTGACGGAGAAACTGAGGTATTACTGCAAAAGGGAAAGGGGTTACCTGGTTGAGCCTCCCCAATGTGAGGGGCCCATGGTGACCGAATGTGGGGATTGTGAAATCTCCCAGGGTGATTTCGCCATTTACCTGTGTAAGGTTTTGGGAATAGGAGAGACTTTGAACTACAATCAATCCTTTTCGACATTGTCTTCACTGCACATTTCTCCAGGGAGAGGTTGGAAATTTGAGGAGCCATTTGTCCTCATCACCCAAAGGGAGATAGAGGAGGTCCGTTGCTCGGTTCGAGAGGCACATAAAAAAGGCCTTATCGAAACGGAACCAGCCCTTATGGTTGCCTCGGTAAATGATTTATGCCTGTGGCTCAGAATGGATGTAGAGGTTGTGGCAGCAGGTACCGTTGCGGAAACGGCATCTCTATCGGACTATCAAGGGGGAAATAGAATTTTCATTCCAAAGGAGGGTATAGTAGCCAGTTCTTCCGAATAGCACGGAATAGAAGTTGGTCCGGGGAAAGCGATACCGGGGCAAAATGGGGGGAATGGAGGTTTGAGATTTGTTTCTATCGGCTTGATGGTGATGTCGTTTCTCGGTTTTCCATACGAGATGTACGGTGGTAATATTCACCTCGGTCCATTGAGAATTACGCCGTATATAACCGCTTCTGGCAGATATACGGATAATGTCTTTCTCACGAATAGCAATAAGAAGTCCGACTTCTATTACTCCGTTCTGCCAGGCGTTAAGTTGAGGGTGACTCCCCTTGATCGCTACGGTTTCTATCTCAACTATGATGCCGATTATGCCCGGTACGGTACCTATGGCGAGGTCAACTACTTCGTCCAATCCATCGATGCGGCCTTCGATTTAAACCTGCCCAGGAGGGTTGGCGTTAAGCTCGGTGACAAAATTACAAGCGGAGCCGATTTACCCGATTTCGAGGGGGACAGGAAAGCCCCGTACATTTCCAATCTGTTCCGGATTGAAGCCTCCTATCCCTTTTCCGATCGATTGAATCTCGGCTTACGTTATTCTCATGGGCTCAAGGATTACGAATATCATGAGGATGAGATCGATAATTCCGATACTCACACCATTGGGGGAATGTTCCGGTTTCGTGTTTTGGCAAGAACATCTATGCTTTTAGAGTACGTATATTCGGCCACATATTACAGAAGGGAGAGGGCCGATGTTGAGAATAATTACTCCAACCGAATCAATTCGGGGATCACGTGGGACATTACTGCGAAGACCAGGGGGACTGTGAGGGGAGGCTACGTAGAGAAGGACTATTATGCCCTTAACCGAAAGGATAGTAATCTTTTCGCATCGGCCAACATCTCACACGAATTGACGAGTCGCACCGTCCTTTCCCTCACAGGGATGCGAAACATTTTCGATACCTCTAATGCAGATGATAATATTCAATTTAGTTCCTCATATATCTCGAATCAAGTCAGGGCCTCATTGCAACACACCTACAGGAAATTCATAACGAGCATCGGGGGGGGGTTCATATACGATCTCTATCTCCACGATGACCTCTACGCTGGGAAGAAACGGAAAGATTACGTGTGGAGAACGTCGGTGGGCATTGACTATCAGATGCAGAGGTGGATAAAATTAGGGGTGAAATATCGTTATACGAACCTCAATTCCAATTTCGATATCGAAGATTACGGTGAGAATCTCATCGCCTTCTTCGTGGGTTTAACCCTATAAGGATTTCATAGGCGTGATCAGGGGGGATTGTACCCTACAGAAAATCGCGGTCAATATTTGAGCATAGAGGTTTCCGTGCAAGGAAAGATTATCCATATTACGGTAATAATAGGCATTGCCCTTCTTATGCCCGTTTCTGCTCCCACGGGGGCTCAGGTGATGGATTCCCAAAAGGGGGATTTCGGTATCGTGATGGAATTGATTGAGAGGTGGAAAGAGAAGGCCGAACAGGGAGGGTTAGAACACTACCTCTCCCGTTATGGGACCCCATCCCAAAGGGCTCGGGGTCGGAAGGGGGAGCAAGGTCAGTTCAAACAGGTAGATATTACAATAGGGGATGTGAGGGTTTTTAAGCGAGACGATGGAGTCATCACCACTACCTTCTTGCGAAGGGCCAATTCAATAGAATTCCGCGATGTAGGGGTGGGAATGCTCAGTTTTACGCGGGAGGATGGTATATGGAAGATTGGTCAGGAAAAATGGTATCCCTTATCGGAGGAGGACTTTGCAGGGGGCATGGCGTACACCGTGACCATTGGGCCGGGGAATGCCCCGCGGGTTATTATCAATAATCCGGAGAGAAAAGGTCAACGAAAGAGAGAAATTCCCAAAAAAAAGGTTGCCTCGTCGAAGAAGGAGGCCTCCGCAAATCCCGATATTGGGGAATACACCATAGGGGCAGGGGATGTTCTCCTCATTAACGTGTGGGGACATGGAGATTTGACGAAAGAGGTGGTTGTTTCTGAGAAAGGGAAGTTTTCCTTTCCTCTTATCGGAGAAGTGGAAGCTGCGGGACTTACCGCCAAAGAGCTGGAGGGAAAGCTTGTGCATTTGCTTTCCGATGGGTACGTCATCGATCCCAACGTTTCCGTTCGCATTAAGGGGTTTATGAGTAAGAAGGTATACGTACTGGGACAGGTGAGATCTCCGGGCACCTATTCGCTGCATAAAGAGACTTCCCTGATTGAGATCATCTCGATGGCGGGAGGGGTGACGGATGGTGCGGGGTGGATTATTGAGGTTGTCCGTCCTTCGAGAAGAATGCTCGACAAACCAATAACTCCGGATGAGGCGAAGAAGGAGGATATTATCCATGTGGATGTAGAGGGGCTCTTGGGCGGAAGGCCGGAGGACAACATCAAAATTGAGGGTGGGGATACCATTTTCGTTCCCAAAGCGGCATATTACTTCATCTTCGGGGAGGTGAGAAAACCGGGTAGTTATAAGCTGAGGCGGGAAACCACGGTTTTGAAGGCCGTTATCTTGGCAGGAGGCTTTACCGAGAAGGCCTCCAAGAGGAGGATTAAAATCAGAAGGACGGAGGAAGGGAAGACGATAAAGGTTCGAGTGAAGTTGGACGATCCGATTCTCCCCCAGGATACTATCATCGTGCCCGAGAGCTTTTTTTAAAATGTCCTACATCGTAGAAACATTCAATCTGACCAAAAGATATCCCCAAATTAAACGCTACCACGAGATCATCACACGTCCACTCCACAAAAGAGAGATCACAGCCCTGGAAAACATCAATATTCGGGTTAAGAAGGGAGAGGTGTTCGGCCTTCTGGGGCCTAATGGAGCGGGGAAGACGACCCTCATTAAAACCTTGTGCACCTTGCTCTTGCCCAATGAAGGGACGGCCGTGGTTAACGGCTATGACATCCTGAAGGAGGAAAAGGAGGTTAAGAGGTCCATTGGATATGTGGTGAATGATGAGAGAAGTTTCTATTGGAGGCTCACGGGGAGGCAGAACCTTGGATTTTTCGCCATATTGAACAATCTCGCGTCCAATCGAGCAAATCAAAGGATAGATGAGGTGCTCCGTTTAGTCGGACTGGAGACCAATGGAGACAAGAGGGTGAAGGATTACTCAACGGGGATGAAGCAGAAGCTCGCCATCGCCAGGGGGATGTTATCCAATCCCGAAGTCCTGTTTATGGATGAGCCCACGAGAAGCTTAGACCCCGTGATCGCCAAGAGCTTGAGGGAATTTATCAGGAAGAATATTGTCGATGGACAGGGAAAGACCGTCTTCCTCTCCACCCACAATTTAAGTGAGGCCGAGGATTTGTGCGACACAATAGCCATCATCGATAAGGGTAAAATCAAGGCCTGTGGGACATTGGACGAGATGAGGGCTCATTTCGATGGAAAGAGGCGGTACCTCATTGAACTGGAGAATCCCACTCCTGGCCTCATGAAGGGATTAAAAGATGTGTTTCCCTTCGAGCTGAGGGAAACTTATCCCGGAGGGGGAGTTACCATTGAGGTTGCCGATGATGATCGATGGACTGTATCCCGGGCCATCGAGACCATCGTGAACCATGGAGGAAAGGTCGTGAGGTGCTCCCCCGAGGGGAGAACACTGGAGGAGGTTTTTTCTCGAGTGACTTCCCATCGAGATTCAGAGGAGGGGCACGAAGGGGAACAGGGGTAATATGTACTATCACGTAAAAAAACCATTGGCCTTTGTGAGGAGAGACTTCGGCGATGCCGCCAGCTATAAGCTCTCATTTTTAATGCAATTTGCGGGGATCTTTCTCTCTATCCTGACCTTTTTCTTTCTCTCCAGGTTGTTCGGCGGGGTAATGGTCTCCTACCTCCAGCCCTATGGAGGAGACTATTTTTCCTTCGTATTGATCGGAATCGCTTTCGCGGGGTACATCGGCGTCGCCCAGCATAGCATCGTCGGGACCATCAGCAGTGCACAGGAGATGGGCACCTTGGAGGCCTTAATGGTAACGCAGACGGGCGTTCCGACCATCCTCTTCTCTTCATCCCTTTCGAGTTTTATCTGGACCACTCTCAGGGTGATCGTCTATCTCAT
>CP070774.1:202973-214538 GCA_020346125.1 Syntrophobacterales bacterium
GACTACCCCCATGTCCTGAAGGAGGTGCTTAAGGAGATGTACCATCAGGTGGGGGACCTTCAAATGGACGAAAACGGGGTCGCGCAAAGGGGTCTGTTGATCAGACATCTGGTTATGCCCGGGAATTTGGGTGGTACCGAGGATCTCATGAAATTCATAGCAGAGGAAATTTCCCGGGACTCTTACGTCAATGTCATGCAACAATATCGCCCCGAACACAAGAGCCGCGATTACCCCGAAATCAGCCGCCGTATCACCTATGGGGAGTATTTGGACGCCGTTAAGACGGCAAGGCGCTTTGGCCTCCACAGGGGTTCTTGATTGAAAGCCGAGGAACTTAAGCGAGAGGTTAAAAGGTTGGGAAGGGAGCTAGAGGCCCTTCGCCAAGAGCTCATGGCCCTCAGGAAAAACCCTCCGGTGGAGACCCCGATAAAGGACCTCCTCAAGGAGCGAGGGCTTACGGTCTTCCGACAAAACCCCATAGAAAAACTGCTCTTCCCGGCGGACATCTCCCCCGGGATGAAAACTCGGTTCTACGAATTGTTGAAGCGGTACTCATTCAGGCTCTTCCTGAGGGATATGGCAAAGAAAGGCGAGGGTTTCCGAATTACCGATTTGGTACGGTATGTCTCTCCAGAAGTCGCCGACCAATACATCCGATTTCTGTTGTCGACCACCAGCATAGAAGAAAAGGGCAAGGGAACATTCCGGATTCGAGACGGCTCCATCAACAGTTTCGGGCCCACCCTCGAATGGTTCGTGGCCGAGATGTTCAAGAGGGAGTTTGCCTCTCCAGCGATATACGGGGTCCATTTTAAAAACACCAGTTCGGGGGGAGACTTTGACGTCATCGCCAGATGGGGAAGAAGATTGGTCTATGTGGAGGTAAAGTCCTCCCCTCCCAAGGGAATTGAGATCAATGAGGTCAGCGCCTTCTTTTCCCGTATTGATGATCTGATACCGGATGTGGCCTTATTCTATAATGATACCCAGTTGAGGATGAAGGACAAGCTCGTAGTTCTCTTCCGGAAAGAACTCGAAAACCGTTACGGGCCCCAGGCTTACCAAACCCATCCCGTGGTAAGGCTTGTCGACGAACTCTTTCACATCCATGATCATATCTTTATCGTCAATAGCCGCAAGGATGTTGTCCACAACTTCGGAACGTGTCTGAATCATTTTCTTCGAGAGAGAATATAAAGATCTCTGAGCTCGAAACTATGTGGTGTTGCGGTGCTGCAGTGCTGCGATCAATAAATGGGTGTTGCGGTCATGCAGTGCTGAAGTCAAAGAAGGGATAAATCCTAAACGTTTGGGTCATTTGATCATTGGTGATTTGGATTTATTTAGAGTTTAGAAATTAGGATTTGGGAATTGCCAGGGAGGCGCCGATGAAAAATAAGGAGATCTCGGGGCTCTTCGAGAAGATGGCCGACCTCTTGGAATTCAAGGGGGAAAATCCCTTTAAGGTCAGTGCCTACAGAAAGGCGGCCAGGATCATTGGCGACCTCACCCGGGACATCGAGGAGATCTCGCGGAGGGGGCAACTCTTGGCCATTCCAGGCGTGGGAGAGGGGATAGCGAAAAAGATCTCGGAGTACCTGGAGACCGGAACAGTGGCCGCCTACGAGGAGCTCCATGAGGGGATAACCGATGAGCTCATGGCCCTGATGGATATCCCCGGCATGGGGCCGAAAACCCTCTCCTTAATCCACAAGGAGGTGGGCATCAAGGACATGGCCGACCTCAGCGGGGCCCTCGAGGATGGAAGGCTCATCGAATTGCCGGGCATGGGGGAGAAGAAGGTCGAGAGCATCAAGAGGGGAATCGAGCTCTTAGCCCAAAGCCGGGGTCGAATGAACCTGGGCCTGGCCTTTCCCTTGGCCAACAGAATTGTCGAATCGATGAAGAGGGTAACGGGGCTCACAAAGATTGAGGTGTCCGGGTCTTTGAGGAGAATGAGGGAGAATATCGGGGATATCGATATCCTGGCCACGGGATCGGAGGGAAAGAAGATCATCGCCGCCTTTACGGGTCTCCCCGAGGTGAGAGAGGTTCTCGCCTCGGGGGACACCAAGGGAAGCGTAGTCGTAGAGGGGGGAATCCAGATTGATCTCAGGGCCGTCGAAGAAGAATCTTACGGTGCAGCGCTGCAATACTTCACGGGATCCAAACCCCACAATATCCACCTCAGGACTATTGCCAGGGCTCGGGACATCAAGATCAACGAATACGGCGTATTTAGAAATGATAAACGGATCGCGGGACGAGAGGAGAATGGGGTATATAGCGCGCTGGGGATGATATGGATGCCACCCGAACTCAGGGAGGATCGGGGGGAAATCGAGGCGGCCCAAAGGGGTGAACTCCCAAACCTATTGGAGCTGTCGGACATTCAGGGGGACCTTCACGTCCACTCCAATTGGAGCGATGGGTCGTCGGACATCGATGAGATCGCCCGATGGGGGGAGTCCATGGGACACCAGTATGTCGCTATCTGCGACCACTCCAAATCCCTGAAGATCGCCGGAGGTCTTGCCGAGGACAGGCTCTTGCAACAGATGGATGAAATTGACCGCATCAACGAACAGCTCAACGGATTTCGGCTCCTCAAGGGAACAGAGGTGGATATTTTGCCCGATGGAACCCTGGACCTTTCCGATGAGGTTTTGAGCCATCTCGACATCGTCATCGCCGCTATTCACACCGGATTCAAGCAACCCCGGGAGAGGATTACCGAGCGAATTGTATTGGCCATGGAGAATCCCCATGTCGACATTATCGCTCATCCCACCGGAAGGCTCCTTGGAAGCAGGGAGCCCTATGATCTCGATCTGGATCACGTGATGGAGATGGCCATCCAAACCCATACTAGCCTTGAAATCAACGCCTACCATGAGCGATTGGACCTCAATGATATCCACTGTATGAGGGCCAAGGAGAAGGGGGTGATGATCTCCATCGGTACCGATGCCCACCACCCGGAACAGATGTGGATGATGAGCCTCGGAGCCGCTGTTGCCCGGAGGGGGTGGCTGGAAAAGGGTGATGTCCTCAACTGCCTACCAGCCCATCGCCTCATCCAATGGTGTAGGAAAGGCTGAATACATCCCCATCGTGAGCGCTGCTCTATGTGGCCACATACATATTTGCAGAGAGGAAGGGATCAAGGCAAATTCTCAATACCAATTTCACCACGCTAGTAAATTCAAATGACCAAAATCCTTCTGGTTGATATGGTCTCTTTGGTTCATCTGGTCTATTTGGTCAACGAGATGAACGAAAAGAACCAAATAAACCAGACAAGGAGATAGACGATTTTGAATGTTAGATGTGGAAATGAGAATTGATGGTCTCGCAAAGAGTCATAAAGCAGACGGCACAGGAAAAAGCTGCAGATGGATTTTTTACGAAGCCGTCACAAATAACTAGCCCCCCAAAACGAGGTGAAGGATATCCTTTATCCCCCCGGGGGCTTGGGTAAAGGGAACAGGGGTGAAGGAGAGTATGAAGAGGGAGAAAATAACGCCCCCCAGGATCTTTCTCCGTAAATCCAGTGGGGTAATGTCATCCAAGGGCGGGGGATGACGAAAGCCAAACAGGATCACCAAAACGATCATCAGGGTCCATCCTACATAGAAGAAGACGCTGATTCCCATCCAAAGCATTATGGTCAAACCGAATACGATTTTACTCTTCCTGCCGAACAGGGCGTAGGCAATATGCCCGCCATCCAATTGACCCACCGGGAGGAGGTTTAATGCGGTGACGAACAGTCCCACCCAACCTGCATAGGCAATGGGATGAAGGACTAGGTCATAGCCGTCTGGCAAATCGCCGAGGACGGCCTTTTCAACGAGGACGAAGAGCAATGAATCCCCCAGGTGGAAGAGATTATCCCGCGTCTGGGCCAGCAGAACCGGCTCGGAGAGGAGCAGCCCAATGATAATGACGGGAAGGGTAATGAATAACCCCATCAGGGGTCCCGCCACCCCGATATCGAATAGGGCCCTTCGGGAACTCATCCTCCCCTTCATCTTGATGATGGCCCCGAAGGTTCCGAACGGAGGAATGGGAACCGGCAAAAAGTAGGGCAGGCTCGCCTGCACACCATGCCTTCGGCTCATGAAGAAGTGCCCCATCTCATGGGCGAGCAGAATGGTGATCAACGACAGGGAATACCAAAAGCCCCCGATCAGGTATGTTGAAAAGACCGTCAAGGCGAAGAGCAAGATATTCAGTGACTTTCCCCTCATCTCTACCCCTCATTTCCTCTTTCTCTTGTATCGGGTCTTATCCAGGAGCTTTTTATGTTTATGCTTTCGAATCTTCTTCTTTCGCTTTTTGACAACACTCCCCATTTGCGGTCCTTCCCAAATGCATCTATCCATTCGCCCCCGGGAGTTACCAAGACCCATTCCTCCTCCCCAGGCGTTTTCACTGGGTTGAAATCCGGTGTTAATGATGATCAATCCACGATGACGTTGGTCTGGGTCCTCAGTACCCCGGATATGTTCTGGATCTTGCTGACGATGAAGTCCCCCAGCATGTTGATATCAGAAGCCTCTACAAGGACAATCACATCGTATGGACCCGTGGTGGCGTTGGATCGTTGAACCCCGGGGATCCGCTCCACCTCATTGGCGACCTCCCGTGCGGCCCCCGCTGTACATTCGATAAATACATAGGCCGATATAGGCATATCGAACCCTCCCCTGCCCCATGGGACGAAGGTCTCCCCATAATATCGCCTATTTCCCCTCCAATTTAGCGTGAACGAGTAAAAAGAGGGCGAAGGTTATCGCAAAAAGGAGACATGTATCGGCAAATCGCAAATAGGCTATGGGAGTGAGTCCAGCAAGCAAGGTTTCCGCCAACCTGCTAATAATCCCGATGACGGTGCTGATAATGGCTGCAACAGTGGCAATGACCATGAGGACCTTCATAAGTCTCTGCATCAACCTTTCACCTCCTTTCCATCGGGCCAAAGGATGATCCTACCTCACCACCTTGAGCTCCTTATTTCCCATCGATTCCAGGGTTTTATAGAGCAATCCCTGGACATCTCTGGCCAGATCCCGCTGCTCCTCAACCCGGTAAATGGCGCATTTGATTGATTTATACCCTTCGTACAGGAGGCGTCTCCTGATCACCTCCTGTATCCTTCGATTCTCCGACTCCTCCCCATGGGCAATGGACATGCGAATCTCGTCCTCCCCATATTTCTCGAAGACGTCTCCCTCCTTGAGACGGATACCCCTCTCATATATCCCCTCTATAGACGCGCTATCCCCCTTCAGGAAAACAACTGAAATGCAAAGATAGCCACCCTCCCTCCGGCCCAGCAATTTCAGCCCTTCCTTGAACTTGAGGTTGTTCTCGTGACCCCTAAAGAGGGCACGAGGTCCCATCTTCTCCTGTTCCAACTTCCTCTTCAACCTCTCAATGGTCCTGAGGTTGAATTCAAAACTGGAATAGTAGTTCTTCAAGGCAAACCCCAATTCATCGATCCTCTTGTCCCTCAACGGGTTTCTCTTGGCGGATCGTCGATATTTTCCCCTCAGTAACTGCTGGACAGCCCTGATCTCCGCCAATCGATCCCTGATTTCCTTGTATTGACGTTTCACCCGGGAGACCACATCCCCCGGAAAGGGTTTTCCCGGGGCAACCATTTTACATCTCTCGCGAAATTCATCCTGGATATCGTCTAAAAAATGGTAGTTCATCTCGACTTTGTTTTCCAGGCTCATCACATAGCGTCTTGTCTTTAAATCTTCCATTCAGACAGCCCAACCTCATCCAAGCTCACATTATTATACCATATGAACATGTTTTTCGAAACGGAATCTCCTCTGTGGTTTCCCGTTTTTCTCTGGAGACCTCGATGTTCCTGAGCGTAATCTGCAGGAGGAGGAGGGTATCCTTTGAGGGTGAGCTCGCTTCTTCGTGAATCTTCGAGAAAATGACCTTTAAGGGAACCCGTACTGCGTGGAAAAAGAACATAACTTCACGTAGGGGGCGAGGGGCATGCGAGAAAAAGCCAGGGCATTTCTCTGCATCCTTTCTCCTTTAAGGCACTAAAAGTCGGCGGGCCTTCAAGAGTTTATCCCGTATCGGCTTATCGGCTTCCGGCATGGAAAGTCCTTTGAGTTCCCCTTTTCCCACCCATCGATACTCATGACATCCCACGGCTCTTGGAGCTCCTTCCTTCAACTCACACCGGTAACCAAGGAGCAGAATGGGATATCTGTCATATCGATGGTAGACTACCTCCAAAATCTCACCCGCCTTGACCTCGATATCCAGCTCCTCCGAGAGTTCCCTCTCCACACATGCCTTGGGATCCTCACCCGATTCCATCTTCCCCCCGGGAAACTCCCAGAGAAGGCCCCCATGGGATTTGGGGGTTCGTTTGGTTACCAAAACCCTGCCTTTTCGGATAACGATTCCGGCGGTGACGATTTTGAAATCGTTCATGTGTGCAAATGCGCCCCCCTTTCGGACAACCCCTTTTCTATGGTGACCTGATTTCGGCCGTTTCGCTTTGCCTTGTAGAGTGCTTCATCCGCTGATTTGATCAAATTCTCCATGGTCTCCATATTGTCGGAGAGGCACGAGCCCCCAATGCTGACCGTAATCTTCCCCATGGGCTGGAGCTCCTCGTTGGGGAACGGGGCCTCCTCGATGGTCCTTCGAATCCTTTCGGCAATCTCCGCCATCTTGATCAAGTCCGCATGGAGCAGGATTACTGCGAATTCCTCACCTCCATAACGGCCGACGATATCCGTCTCCCGGATAGCTCCATCAATCAATCCGGCAACCTTTCTGAGGGCATCATCACCGGCTAAATGGCCGTTGTTATCGTTGTACACCTTGAAGTGGTCAATATCCAGCATGATCAATGCGATGGAAAAGCCGTATCGCCTTGCCCTCTCGAATTCATAGCTGAGACGGCTTATGAGATAGCGGTGGTTATAGATCATGGTTAAATCATCGGTTATGGAGACTTCCTCCAGTTTCTCCATAACAGTTCTCAACTCACGGGCTCTTTCCTTATATAACTCTTTAAGGGCCAAGAGTTCTCGATTGTAACTCTTCAATTCCCGATTCTTGTCCTCCCATCGGCACCTCCACTCACCAATCTCCCTCTCCTTCCCCAGGAGCTCCTCTTCCAATCTCCGGATCTTTCCTTTAAGCCCCTCGTATTGGGCCTCTTGGGCCATTTCCCCCTCGATCCACCACGTCAATTAGCCAAGTAGTCCCAGAATGCCCGAAAAGATGAGGTAAAGAGCCACAAAGATATTGAGCAATCTGGGCATTACCAGGATAAGAATGCCGAGGATCAACGCAACCAAAGGTAGCAAGACACCCGGACTTTCGCCTAAAAACATTCCGATCACCTCCCCCGCCCTCTATGGAGACGCCCCTTCCCTCAGAGTCTTCGACCGATGGACGAATTCATCCGCTGGAGGGGATATCCCCGCCCCCGTGTGGTGGGTTGACTATATGAATCCCCCCTCTGGCCCACAATGGCATCGACCCTCTCCTGCATCCTTTGCAACCTCATTTCTCCGAAGGGCTCAATCCCTCTCAGCCCCGGGCCGAGGGGATCGGAGGGGTTGAAATCCTGAAGGAGCAACCCCCTCATCCCCACGAGTTGAAGGGCCGCCTCGTAGACCTGTTCTTCTGTGAGGAGGGAGGGGACTACCGTCATCCGGAAGGAATAATCAACCCCCCCATTGCCCAATACGGAAATGCTCTTCCGAATCACTGGAATATCCACGGAAACACCAGCACATCGGCTGTAGGCAATCGAATCCAAGGGCGCTTTGATATCCATGGCCACGCAATCAACCAGGTTCCTCTCTATAAGCTCCTTGATCCGGTCGGGGAAGGTCCCATTGGTATCAAGTTTAATGGCCCATCCCTCATTCTTTATCTCTTCCAGCAAAAGCGGTAGCTGGGGGGTCAAAGTGGGCTCCCCCCCCGTAACACAGACGCCATCAATCCACCCCTTTAACCCTTTCAGGCGCATCAAGATGTATTCCAGGGGGATGGTCTCAAACCTCTCGGGATGGATAACCAAGGAATGGTTGTGGCAGTAGGGACATCTGAAATTGCACCCGGGAAGGAAGAGAACGGCCGTCAACTTCCCCGGCCAATCCAGAAGCGAGGTCTCCAAAAAACCTTTTATCTGAATCTCCATCCTCCCCCCAATTCATCATGAGGAAAAGAAACCATTGGCCCTCAACATCTCGTCAACCTCTTGTGGAGTTGGGACGGTACCCCTCCATGCCGCGAGCTCATTATCATTTTCATCCTCCACGATGATGGTGGGGGTAGCCATCACCCCGTAAAACGCCGCCTCCGCAAGCCCTTCAATGGTCCCCAGATCATAGTCGATGACCCTCACCCCTCCCATCCTCAAATGATTTCCAACCTCTTTGGTAGCGGAACATTTCGGACACTGTCTCTTGGTGAAGATCTTAACCGCTCCCATCTCTCCTCCTTTCCCGACTGAAATGAGTCGCTTCAATTGTATGGACTTCTCCTGACGATGAGATCATCGTGGTGTGCTGTGGTCTCTGAAATCGGAAAACCTCCGTCCCTCTATCCATCCAATGGGCTTGATCCTTAGTCCTTCGATTCATAAGTTCGAAGCCGAACTTATTTAGACTTCGGCTGAGCGCCTCGATTTGCGCAATCATACCGATACCAACTCAGCCATTTCCCCCTCATATCCCCTATTTCCCCCTTCAGCTCTTAAAAACCCCTGGTTTCTATAGCGATCGTGGAGCTCGCCGATCTTTCCCTTGTTCCAGCTGGAAATCCTGGTGAAATATCCCGTAATACGGGTGATGCCGTCCACATCCCTCGAGCCACAGTAACCACAGATCTCTGCGAGTCCACGGCTCGTCCGATTACAGCTGTTACAGGTGGTGAACTCGGGGCTGAAGGCGATTTGGTCGTTTTGGGTCTGTGTGAAGGTCTTGATCACGAAGTTGGCCAGGGATTCCCTTGAGGGTTTTGCCTCTCCTAGCCAGATATGGGTGAGGGCTCCCGCTTCGATCAATGGATGGAAGAGGCCCTCCTGCCTCACCCTCTCGATGGGGTTCATAACCGCCCCGTTATTGAGATATGTGGAATTGGTGTAATAGATCTCTCCTCGGGGAATATCTCCCTTGATCACACGCTGGGCCTTCTGCCAGTGGTATTGAAGATCGAGCTTGGCAAATCGATAGGCCGTGCTTTCCGCCGGTGTCTGTTCCAAGACGAAATGCATTCCATATCTTCTGCTCAACTGATCCGCCAGGAGCTTCATGTGGGCGATCACCTTCAAACCGAACTTGAAGGCCTCCTTTGATACGCTCATCTGTTTTCCGGTGTGGATTTGAACCAGCTCGTTCAGCCCAACCATTCCTATGAGGTAGCTGGCCCTGTGCATTCTCAAGTAAGGAGATTCATCCCGTTTCATGGCAAGAAGGGCCAGGGGACCATTCTCGCCGTGAGAAAGGAGTTTTTCGATGAATACCTTCTTCTCCAGGTGGGCCCTTACCGCCATATCCATGAATTCCTGTACCTTTTCGAAGAGGATCCTGTCATCCCCCCCCGATAGGTAGCCAATCCGGGGGAGGTTGAGAGTCACATTCTGCAGGGCACAATATCGCATCTTCCATGGCTGTTTGGCATCCTCCAAATCCGAGGCTTCCAATTTGAAGCTGAGCCGACAACATTCGGATACCTTGGCCGTTTCCCCCCGATCGAAGACGAAGTAGGTGTTTCCCTTCTCGCTGGCCACCTCACAGATATGATGGAGAAAATCTCCGTGTCCTAACGTCCCGAAGAACTTCTCGGTGATATGGACGAGTGGCTTGGGAAAGAAGAAAGGCCTGCCCGAACCATCCCCTTCCCTGAATACCTCAAAGAGAAACCACGCAAATCTCTGGGCCTCATGCTCATATTGGCTATACGTCTTTCCGGTATACTTCCCCATCGGCCCGATGGCCTGCACGTCCTCAAAATGCCTCGGGATTTCCCAATAGAGGTTGAGGTCCGTAAAGATGGCCTGCCCACCCCGGGCCACTGCCTGCTGGGAGAATTCGAATATCATCATCTGTGCCAACTGTTTGACCTCCTCATCCCTCATCCCTTCCAGGTAGGGGGCGAAAAAGAGGTTGACTGCATCCCAGCCGATGGCCCCGGCAAAATGGCTCTGCAGGGCTGCTGCAAATTTAACCATGTGGGCCAACAATACCTCTGCGTGCTTGGCCGGTTTGGCCATGGCGATCGAATTGGGAAGGCTTAGCCCGAACCGTTTAATATAATCCAAGGATTGTCCGGAACAGTATGGCCTATCAATGAACCCGAGGTCATGAAGGTGAATATCCCCCCGCATATGGGCGTCAGCGACTTCCTCGGAGAAGACGGAAAGCAGCGCATACTCCTTTTTGATCCTTTCCGCCAAAGTGAGGTTGGTGGCTTCGGGACCATGAGGAACATTGGCATTCTCCTTGTTGGGATGGAGGATCAATTGATCCACATCGTAAAGGGGCATTCCCAACCGTGTATGCCTCTTGCGCTCCCGTTCCAATCCCCTCTCGATCAATTTCGCGTCCACCAACTCACGAATGAGGGGGGAGGTCACCATGGAGATGTTCGATGAGGCAATGAGCTCCTCCACCTCACGGCTGATCTCCTGAGCGCTGAGTAGATCAATCTCCGTCTCCCTTATCAGGGCGTCGACGATCCTCTGGCGATCCCAATCCGAAAACTGTTCATCCGAGGTGCGGACAAAAAGCGCCATATCCGTGGTCTCGTTATCCCTCCTCAATGCCTCACTCTCTCCGATCTTCCCCATAATACCCTCCTATAGTATCTCTCTTCTCCGTGTTGGTTATTGAGAAACTCAGGGCAATGTCCCAGCCGGAACACCCCAACTGCAATACTGGAATAACGGATTATTGGGTATCAAAAACGAAATAGCTTTACCTTTGGTTCAGGAGCGCTTCGCTTGAGGATTGCTGAGTTTATCCTGAGAAACGAAGGACCTGAGGCATAAGGCAAAGCATTCTTGGCCTTCGGCCTCAAATCCGCCGTAGGCGGATGCTCCTCCAACCTTTTTCGGGGTAATACCTATCCATGAGCCCATCATTCCAATTTTCCACAAGATTTCGCTCATAAAAAACGGTGTTCTCCAAAAAATGGAAAAATCTCTATCTCCTATATATTGTATTATTTTTCTTAATTACTACAATATATAGGGTTTGTCAAGGGAAAAATGCAAAAAAAATATTTCATGCTTTCAAACAATTGGTCCAATATCTTCCCGAATTTTTCGAGGATCGATTTACCTGCCGCCCCCTCACAGAGCCCCAAGGTCCTGGGCGAGCCGGAATGCCATTGCCCCTTAAGGCATTACCCACAGTGATGATCCTCCCCATATCCTGAGGGAGGCGAAGGCCACACTGTGGGCAAATGGATGGTGAAATGAAACGGATACTTCGGAGACACCCCGGGCGGATTTTCAGCTTGTCATCTTCAGTCAGGGGTGCCACAGAAAGCGCA
>CP070774.1:214638-225922 GCA_020346125.1 Syntrophobacterales bacterium
ATGGGCACTGAATTTAACATTATCTTTTATAGCACCATTGCGGGCTTATCAACCATTTTGGGAATTATCATGGTTATCTTGAAGGAGAGGTGGATTCTTAAGCACTCCCATTACGTAAATTCCTTTGCTGCCGGGGTAATCTTAGGAATCGCCTTCTTCCATCTCTTTCCCGAATCACTGGAACTTTCTGAAAGTGCCCTGTTCTTTATTTTTATCGGGTTTCTCCTCTTTTATCTGTTGGAAAGTGTAATGGTACTCCATTCAGGGTCCGAGATACACTTTAAAGAAAAGAATAATCGCCAGCATACTAAGGGCATGGTCATGTTCTCCGGACTTCTTCTTCACTCCTTGCTTGATGGTATCATTATTGGAGTTGGTTTTGAAATAGATCCAAAAGTAGGTTTACTAACATCAATGGGGGTTATCTTACACGAGCTTCCTGAAGGTGTTACCACCTTTTCTCTCATGATCAGTTCGATAAAAAGAAGAATTGCCCTGAAGCTCTCTATTGCCGTGGCTCTGGCTACTCCTTTGGGAGCTCTGATTTCCCTCACTTTCATCGGTAGTCTATCGGAAGCGATGGTGGGATTACTGTTAGCAATGGCGGGGGGATCTTTTCTCTATATTGGTGCTTCCGATCTCATTCCGGAAACTCATGAAAAAAAAGGACTTGAAAATGCGGGATTTCTGCTTTTGGGAATTCTCTTTCTCTATTCATTATCAAAAACGGTAAGTTGAAAATCACACGCAATAATTCCTGATTATCAGGAATAAAAGGAATAAGGAGTAATCGCTCGATACTGAGAATTATGTATGCTTGGGAGTTTTACCCCCTTGGTTACTTTACCCAAATCGGTTTTAGAACCTGGGGTAATTAAGGAAAGGTTGAGATATTTGGATTGGAAGGAGATGAGAAGATGCGTACTTCATGGCGTATCGGCAGTCTATTCGGGATCGAGATCAGAATCGATTCCAGCTGGATTATTATCTTCACCTTTGTTACATGGGCCCTATCTTCAGTTTACTTCCCCAATCGTTTCCCAGGTTGGCCTCAGTGGCAGTATTGGATAATCGGAGTGGTAACCAGCCTGCTCTTCTTTGCCTCGGTCCTCGGACATGAGCTCACCCACTCCCTGGTGGCTATGAGGCAGGGAGAGGAAGTGCGGAGTATCACTCTTTTCATCCTGGGGGGAGTGGCAGAGCTTAAAGGGGAACCGGAAAGCCCATTCAAAGAGTTCAGCATGGCCTTCGTTGGTCCTCTCTCGAGCATGATCATCGCACTATTCTTCTGGGCTCTATCACTCATTTTTCGCGATTTAAACCAGCCCCTCTGGGCGCTCACCCGATATTTGGGGCTCATTAACCTCATCATTGGGATATTTAATCTCATTCCGGGTTTTCCCATGGATGGAGGTCGCGTCCTTCGCGCCATTATCTGGAAGGTAACGGGAAATCTGAGGAGGTCGACCCGTATTGCATCAGTAGCGGGTCAGACAATCGCTTTCCTTTTCATCATGTTTGGGATCTTCCTGATTTTTAGCAGGGCCATATTCAACGGGCTCTGGATGGTTTTCATAGGGTGGTTCATCCACAGTGCGGCGGCCAGGGGATATAAACAGGTTGTCATGAAGGATATGTTGAAGGATATAAGGGCAAGGGATCTCATGAATCGCGAGTTTGAGACCGTCTCCCGCGACCTCCCGCTTCAGGAACTCATTGATGAACATATCCTCAAAAGGCGCCAACGGGCTTTTCTGGTATTCGATAGGAATCAACTCGATGGCATCATCTGTCTGGATGATGTAAAGGCAGTGCCGAGGGGAAAGTGGACTACCACCCGGGTTGGCGAGATCATGACCCCAAAGGAGAAGTTGGAAACCGTCTTTCCTGAGGATGATGGGACCAGCGTTCTCGCAAAACTGACGGGAAAAAATGTGAATCAGGTCCCCGTTGTCAGAGGGGAAAAGGTCGAGGGAATCCTCTGTCGCAGCGATGTCTTGGAGTTACTCCAACTTCGAGCGGAATTAGGGGTTTGAGAAATTATTGAATTTAGAAATTGAATTATTAATAGCGAACGGAATGTTATTGAGAAATTTATAGTAATACTTCATTCGCGATTCACCGAAGATTACCTTGCGTCTTTCTTAAAAGTTCTGCGAAAGATGTTTAGTAGGGATAAGCGGGTTTTACTGAAATAACATAAAAGGAGGTGAAAATGAGCAACAAACAAATCATGTTTATAAACAATTTTTGAATTCCGCCATAAAAAGTAGTAGGGGACAAAAAGGAGAATCAACAAAAATAAGGAGGCAAAAGCCATGCAGCACACAAAAGTTTCAACTGAAATATTAGACTTGTTAAACAAGGCAATAGCGAGGGAATTGCAGGTTTCAATCCAGTATATGTGGCAACACGTTCTTTGGAAGGGAATAAAAGGATTTGCTGTAAAAGATGAGCTTAAGAATATCGCAATAGTTGAAATGAAACATGCTGAAGGAATTGCTGAAAGGCTCGCCTATCTCGGAGGAATACCTACAACTAAACCAGAGCCAATCTTCGTTGGAGAAACTCTTAAGGAGATGATAGCGCAGGATAAAAAAGATGAAGAGGGAGCAATACAATTGTACAAGCAAATAATAGAGGTAACAAAAAAGGAAGGAGATGAGACAACGAGAAGATTATTTGAAAAAATTTTATCTGACGAAGAAGAACATCACGACACATTTACAGGGCTTCTGGAGGAAATATAAATCTGAGCAGGCGGCGTTAACGGTGATGTTGGAAGCGGGACGATGGGCAGTTCGGGGTATGGCAATATCTGCAACCGCCGGCAATTACCATCGGACCTATGATTTATCCCTGGCGATCCTCAATGAGGTAGTGGAGCATGAATCGTGGTTCTCGGAATTCCCGGGCCAAGGCCTCTCTGCACACTTCCTGCCTCACGGCGGAACCTTTCCCTTCGTGTCCAAGATCTTGAAGTAAGGTGGGAAGCGGGCAAGGGGAGGTCCGACTCTGTTCGGATCTCTCCACTGCTCCTAAGGGTCAGATTATTCCTTGGGATCAATACAGGAGCACAGATTTACTGAGCAAGAAATGCGCCAATACAATGGTAAAAGTGATGCGCCTGCATTCGAGGCTTTAACGGAAGGGTATATGACGTAACCGGCAGTTTACTCCGGCAGAAAGGCAGGCATAGGGCAATGACGGTATTTATTGCCAAGGACATGAGCCGGGAGGCGCCGGTATGAGAGGGGAAAGATTAATATAGCTATTATTCCAGTAATAATAGGAGGAGAAGCGAATAATATTATTATCAACAAAGAGAGGTGATTTTCATGAGTGAAGAGGTAAAGATCTACACCACTCCTACCTGACCCTACTGCAAGATGGCGAAGGAGTATCTTTCGCACAAGGGCATCGAATTTACGGATTATGACGTAACACGGGATAGAGAAGCCCTTAAGGAGATGGTTGAGATCTCCGGGGCCCGCAGCGTGCCAGTGATAACGGTCTGTAAAGAGGTAATGGTGGGCTTCGACAGGAATCGGCTCGATCAGATGCTTACCTGCCTTGAGCAAAGATCAGATATCAAGGTGAAGTAAGTTCGGTGGGTTTAGCGGTTCTTAGTCAATACACTCAGCTGGACATGGCAGATCAAAGACCAGTGGATTGAGATGTATTGGGAGGACTGGAATGTCTGAAATTGTTATTTACACCGTTACGGGTTGTCCATTTCGCTCTCAGGCGAAGTTTTCCTGGAGGAATCAGAGGGGGTTGCATTGTAATTCCCTTGCGTATTCGGGAAACTTAGGAAACTTTCGCCCCCTCTTCCCTTGAAAAAGAGCGGTGCAACACCTATATTATAGGGAAATAGTGTGAAGTGAATAGCTTGAGGTTCAGTTACCATGCTCAGATTAATTTTTATCCTTTCCATCATTGGGGCGTGGCTTCTCGTTAACATTTACGTCTTCCCCAAGCTCGGTATCAAAACCTGACTGTCGAGTCTATGTGATGTCGAGTATCGACATAAAAGGGAGAAATAGGAGAATCCTATGCCGATATATGAATATCGATGTGATGACTGTGGACGGGCCTTTGAAATGATCCGAGGCGTTTCGGAAAGCGATAAAGAGGTGCATTGTCCAATCTGCAAGAGCCCTAAGGTCAGCAGGTTGATGTCCACATTTAGCTCCTGTCAGACCTCCGATAGTAGCTCTGATCCCTCGGCGCCATCATGTCGTCCTGGGCCGTTTACATGAAATTGAGATTTCCCGGTAGGTTGCTGGGTTGGGGTTTTCCATAAATAGGGTAAATACAAAAGGTTATAACGCGATAAAAGGAGGAGGTTCAAATGGCTGAGGAAGTGTTATTTCACGCAACGGACGGGAATTTCGAGCCCGAGATTCTGAAAGCCGATACTCCCGCGATGGTAGATTTCTGGGCTCCGTGGTGTGGTCCATGCCATGTCATCGCACCTGTTATTGAGGAGTTAGCAAAGCAATATGCGGGAAAGGTGAAAGTAGCTAAAATGAACGTGGATGAAAACCCAACAACCCCCAGCCGATATGGAATCAGGGGAATTCCTACGGTCATTCTCTTCAAAAATGGCCAAATCTTCGACCAGATTGTTGGGGCCGTTTCTAAATCAAAAGTGGAGGACATGATCAAGAAGGCCCTGTAATCGTAGAAAATGAGTGGATACATCTTACCTTGCCTTTTAATATCGCCATACAACTCTCCCCGGACAAAGTCCTCTCAAGTTTACTTTCCTCGCGAACATAAGTGCATATTGACTTCTCGGTTTTTTTGTGTGATAATTGAGATTGAATCTCAATATCAACATAATTCGCTATGAGACCGGAAGAGAGGATATTTCGTAATTTTCTGGTATCCCGGGATTTAAGATTCACCCCCGAGAGGGAAGTCGTCCTCCAAGAAGCCTTTCAACGCCACGACCACTTCGAGGCCGAGGAGCTTCTCTCCTCTATCAGAAAAAAGAGAAAGAGAACCTCGAGGGCGACCATTTATCGAACCCTGGAGCTCCTGGTACAATGCGGGCTGCTAGAAGTGGTTGATTTCGGGGGAAGCTCTCAACATTACGAACATGTGTTGGGCCATCAGCACCACGACCATCTTGTCTGTGAACGGTGCGGCAGGATCATAGAATTTACCCATAGAAAATTGGAAAAGCTAAAGGAAAGAATCTGCCAGGAGATGGATTTCGATGGTCGATTTCACACCCTCAAAATCTTCGGCATCTGTGAACGGTGTCGCGGAGATTCGCAACGATGAAAATCTCATGTAACCTCTCTCCATGGACGAGGAAAAGAAGTGACTACTACTCTTGATCAAATACTCACCAATAAAAGTGTCAGGGTTGTGGATATAGCAGGCGGCTGGGGGCTCAGGAGACATGTAAGCCAGTTAGGGATTCATCCTGGAGATATATTAACCGTAATACGGCATGCAGCCATGGGTGGGCCTATCTTGATCATGATCCACGGAAGTCAGATAGCCATTGGAAGGGGGATGGCTTCTCACATTACCGTGGAGGATGCCGAATGAAATTAGCCTTAGCAGGACAACCGAATTGCGGAAAGAGCACGATCTTTAACTATGTGAGCGGGTACAAGGCCATTACGTCCAATTTTCCCGGAACAACGGTTAAGTACACGGCTAGCCAAATCTACATAGATGGACATACCTGCGAGTGTATCGATCTACCCGGAACCTACTCCCTTACCTCAACGGATGCCGCGGGATACGAATCCAGGAAATATCTCCTGTCCGGTGGGGCCGATGTGGTCATCAATGTGGTGGACGCCTCTCTGCTCTCCAGGAGTCTCGAGCTCACTATTCAATTGATGGAAATGGAAATTCCCATGGTCTTATGCCTCAATATGATAGATGAAGCTCGCCGCAAGGGGATCGAGATCGACCTCGAAAGGCTCTCCTCCATCCTTGGTATTCCCGTTATAGAAACCATTGGCGTCAAGGGAATGGGGCTCAAGGAATTGTTCTCCGCTGCCCTGAGAGTTTTCAAAAGAGGCCGAAAGGCCAAAACCATAAAATACAGCCGGGATGTGGAGGAGATTATCGACTTAATGGCCGCTTATATCAAAGATGACCTTACGTTGCCAAAAAGGCTTGCAGCCATCAAGCTCTTGGAGGGCGACGAATACTTCATTGCCATGGTGAGGGATGGTGACGAAGAGTTAGGAAAAAGAATCGCAGAGTTAAAAAAAATCCTCAGCAGCCGCCACGGCAGATCATCGGATATGGTCATCTCATCCGAGCGCCACTCCCAAGCAATGAATACCTTTGAGCGAGTAGCTAAAGTTGTTCATCCCCCCCTGGCAGATATCAGGGATCAGGTGGACAATATTGTTATGCACCCGTATATAGGATATATCCTCTTGGCCCTGGTTTTTTACGGCTTCTTCAACTTCGTCTTTGGCATCGGTGAAAAAGTTGAGGGGCCTCTCATGGGATTCTTTGAATTCTTTAGCCAGCACCTTGGCAAATCCATGGGAAGTGAAAGCATGGGGTACCTCATCTTAAACGGAATCCTTCAGGGGATAGCGGGGGGCATTGCCGTCGTTTTGCCCTACCTGGTTCCGTTTCTGATCGGACTTGCCTTCTTGGAGGATGTGGGATACCTCCCCAGGGTGGCCTTCTTGGTGGATAGCTTCATGCATAGGATTGGTTTACACGGGAAATCCATCTTGCCCTTAATTATGGGCTATGGGTGCACCGTCCCCGCCATCATGGGAACACGGATTTTGGAGTCAAATCGAGATCGATTTATCGTCTCTGTTTTAGCATCCCTGGTCCCTTGTGCCGCTCGCACAACCATCATATTTGGTATGGTTGCCTTCTTCATCAATCCCAATGCCGCCTTAGCCATTTATGCGCTCAATATCGCCGTCATCGCTCTCGTCGGTCGGATCTTATCCATGATCCTTCCCGAGGTAACTTCGGGCATGATAATGGAAATCCCTGTTTACCATCTTCCTTCTATAAGAACCACATTGGCGAAATCCTGGTACAGGATCCGTGAGTATATCGTCATCGCCTGGCCAATGCTTATCGTCGGAAGCGTTATCTTGAGCTTGATGGAGTTTTGGGGAATGGACCGATTCGTCAACGCCATGCTTTGGCCCGTTACCTATATATTGGGACTCCCCGAGGACGTGGGGACAACCCTCATTTTCGGCATTCTTCGAAAAGAGCTTTCCATGATCATGCTGATACAAGCCCTGGAAACCCCTCACATCCTCACAGTGATGTCGAAGGTACAGGTCATGGTTTTTACGGTATTCGTGATATTCTACATACCTTGTCTTGCAACCATTGCCGTTCTCTGGAGGGAAATCGGTTCAAAGCGGGCTTTTTTTACCGTCCTTCTCACCCTTATCCTGGCTACAGGGCTTGCCCTCGCTACGAGGGTACTGGGCGCTTTTATCTGGTAAATGAGGCAGGATATGGTCTCTGCAGCGCCCTTTGTGAGTGTATTATGAAGATAATAATCACATTACGGGAAGGGCAAGGAAAATCGAGATTAACAACCCCGGATTCTCTTGGGTCAAAAAGGGGACCTTTCGAGGCCCCATATTTTGTAACACTGGAGCGAATTCCCAAGATTGGCGTGGCAAAACGGGTCGATATAATAGAATGCTGCAGAATACCACATTTTGATAGGTGATTTTATGGAGATCGGGATGGGAGGACGGAGGGGTGGAATTATGTCCTGATTGAATCGTCTGGTATCGGGAGATTCTCTCCTTCTCCAACCCGATATTCGATTACGTTAGATACCGCGAACTTGCTCTGCATCTCGCTCAGCATTTCCCCAGACTGATCAACTGCAACGGCATTCAGCCCCCTACAGATGAGAGCTTCAATAATGAACCCGGCTCAGCACCAATATCTGCCGCTCGCTTGCCTGGCTCCATGTATCCTTTTTTTATTGAACATCTTAAAATCCAGCACCTGGTGGCTAACGCTTGAACCCGGCAGCTTGTAAGCGATAGCGATCGTCCTCATGTAAACGCCAAACGGTCTGGATAACGAGAATACTCGGAAAACCAGCGCCCGAGTTTACAAGTCTGCTGCAGCGATTTATTCTGCATCCTCTTTTTCTGTCGAGGGCCCTGATCTTGAGGAACATTCAACCTCGGAAAGCCGTAAATTGACGTTGACACATGCCGAAATCTGGCCTAAGATTTGTGAGGTTTATAATGAGGAAGAGATGGGGAAAATGGCAATAAAAGGTGTTCGGGATGATACGGAATGGTTTCGTGCCATTGCCGAATCTGGAAATGACGGGGTTTTCGTATTGGATCAATCGGACCGGATAGATTTTGCGAACACCATGGCTTCTGTCATTACGGATATTCCCGTTCATGAGCTCATCGGAGCGGATTTCAAGGCTTTGTTTACCCCAGAAGGAGTCCGATTCCTTAAAGATCTTTTCTCAAAGAGCGAGCAAAGTGGCGGAAAGGTCTGTACGGAAATGGAGCTCGTTTCGAAGGCCCATGGGATTAAGGAAGTCGAAGTCTGCCTCGCAACAGCCAAGGCAAGAGAAGGAGATATTAAGGCATACGCCTACGTGAGGGACATTACGGAGAGAAAGCGTTTTGAGCGTGAGCTGAGGGATTCCGAAAGAAGATATCGGGGTCTTTTTGAACATGTTCAACACGGCATCTTCATCAGTACTAAGGAGGGGAGCTTCTTAGATTGTAACCCAGCTCTGTTGGAGATGCTGGGGTACGGGAGTAAGGAGGAATTCCTCAAGATCGATATCGAAAGGAATCTTTACGTCAATCGGGAGGATCGAAGAACCTTCCAGAAATTGGTGGAGAAAAATGGTTTCGTCAAGGATTTCGAGGTTGAATTTAAGCGAAAAGACGGGAAAAGGATCACCATTCTCCTCACAGCTCATTCCATTCGAGACGAGAAGGGCAAGATCATTGGTTACCAGGGTTTGAACATCGACATAACCGAGAGGAAGGAGATGGAGAGGAGGGTTCAGGAGGCGGTAAAGAAGTTCCAAAAGATTTCGGAGATGGGGGACGATGGGATTATCGTGATCGATGAAAAGAATCGAATTATATTTTCCAATTCCATGGCTACTGAGCTGACCGGTTACAAGAACAAGGAGCTTTTGGAAATGAAATTTACCGACCTCCTCAATGCAAGGGACAGGAAGTTTCTTGCCGAGATGCATGACCAGGTTGGGTTAGACGAAAGCAAGCGGCTCTGCACCGAGATGGAGGTTCGCACGGCTGATGGAAGAACCAGGGAGGCCGAAGTTTGTATTACCATTGCCAGACCCGAGGCGGGGGGAATGGACACCTATGTCTACCTCCGAGATATCACGGAGAGAAAACAATTTGAAAAGGATCTGAAGGCGTCGGAGGAGAAGTATAGAACACTCTTCGAGAGGGTGAGACATGGTCTGTTTATCAGCACTAAGGAGGGGAGGTTCTTAGATTGTAACCATGCACTGCTGGACATGCTGGGCTATGAAGATAAGGAGGAATTCCTGAAGATCGATATCGCCCGGGATCTCTACGTCAACCCAAAAGATAGGAGGCGGTTTCAGAAACTGATTGAGAGAGAGGGATTCGTAAAGGATTTTGAAGTGGATTTCAAGAGGAAAAACGGGGAGCTCATCACCATCCTGCTAACCGCCCATGTGTTGAAAGGCCCCAATGGGGGGGTTATCGGATATGAGGGGCTCAACATCGATATTTCCCAAAGGAAGAGGATGGAGAGGGAGCTCCGGGAGGCCAATGAGTTTTTGGCCAACCTTATCGAGAGTTCCGTGGACTGTATTATCGTGACCGATATGAAGGGAGATATCCTCATTTTCAATAAGGGCGCGGAGAGAATTCTCGGCTATCAGTCGGAGGAGGTAATCGGCAAGATGAACATCCGGGAAATCTATGCCCCAGGAGTAGCGCAAGAGGTGATGCAGAAGATGCGGAGCCCTGATTATGGAGAAGCGGGAAAATTACATTCCTTCAGAATCGTCCACCGCAATAAATCGGGTCAATGGATTGACGGCGATCTGTCTGCCTCCCTGATCTACGACGACCAGGGAAATGAAATCGGCAGCATCGGGATTTTTAAGGACCTCCGGGAAAGGCTAATAATGGAAGAGAAGTTACGAGAGGCTCAACAGCAACTCATGCAATCGGAGAAGCTGGCCGCCATGGGGAGGCTCACATCCCAGATCGCCCACGAGTTGAACAACCCCATCTACGGTATTATGAATACTTTGGAGCTCTTGGAGACGGAGATCCCTCCAGATAGCAAGAGGAGGAGGATCTTGGAGATGTCCCTTTCCGAAACCGAGAGGCTTTCGGAGATTTTGCGGAACATGTTGAGCTTCTCCAAGCCAGAGGAAGAGATCCGCCGGCCCATCGATGTCAATGAACTGCTTGAGGGCATCGTTCTCTTTATCGATAAGCAGATGAGAGAGGCAAACATCGATATCGAGACGCGATTCGAGAGGGGGATCCCAAAGGTGATGGGCTCCACCAACCAACTGAGGCAGGTCTTACTAAATTTGATTAGAAATGCCAAGGAGGCCATGCCTCACGGGGGAATCCTCTCTTTGGAAACCTTGAGACAAAATGCAAGGATTATCATCCACATTAAAGATACCGGGATTGGAATCCCCGAGGAGATCCGGGATAAAATCTTTGAGGCCTTCTTTACGACTAAACAAGAAGTGAAAGGAGTAGGTTTGGGGCTCTCCCTCTGTTATGGCATCATCAAAAACCACGGAGGGGAAATCCGTGTGGAAAGCGAGGAGGGAAGGGGGTCGACATTCTCCATCCTTCTCCCACCTGTCTAAGATCCATTCTGGTCCCCTATCCCCTATGGAAGTCGATTTCCTTCCACCAAGATCTCTGAAAAACCCGGAATTGGAGCTCTGAGCGCGAATTTAGCCTCTACTTGAATCGAAATGTCTACCCAGAACCAATTCTCCCTTAACCTCAACCTCAGCCTCTAACACCAGCGTTTCACAACCGCAACACTGCAGCACTGTAACACCGCATTAGCAAAGCTCAGGAGAGCTCTCCCATTTTTTCTTGACAATCTGTATTTTCTATAATATCTATAAAAAGTATATTTTCTATATTAATTGTAAAATCTAAAAAGGAGGTCATGTCGATGGACGTACTCACCGTTTCCCAGGCGAGTAAGTACTGCAGGGTTTCCCCCAAGACCATCATCAATTGGATAGAGGCGGGACATATCAAATCCT
>CP070774.1:226022-237236 GCA_020346125.1 Syntrophobacterales bacterium
AGCAAATCTTAACCCCGTTGTTGCAATAATGCTGACATCAGCAATAGGAAAAACTTTCTGAGATATGGAAAGGCCTCCGAGAAATCAGTGCACATTTCAATTCGAGTACGGGGTAAATTCGCGTTCAGGGCTTCCATCTCCTTTTTTTCAGTGATCTCCTAAAAAACTCTTCACAGGAGGGGTGTTATCCTATAGAAAAGGAATTAATTTACCTTTGGTACATTGAGGAAACTCTTACGATAAATATATGGAGAGGGGGTGATATTTGTGAAGAGAGTTTGCCAAAGCCAGGAGAAATCCTCGAGGTTTGAGTACATTTTATCACAAGGAGGTTTTATCGTGAAGAACAGATGTTTCATAGGGATTATCGGTTTTGTGTCTTTCGTTTTCCTTCTTCTTGGGGCTTATCCATCGGCTGCAGTTGAGAAAATAGTTATTGGCCACCCAGCTTGTCTTTCGGGAAAATATGCGAAGGCGGGAGGACAGGCCATCGGGGGGATAAAGGCATGCATCAAATGGATTAATGATAGTTATGGAGGGATTAAGATAGCCGGAAAGAAGGTCCCCCTCGAATACAAGTACTATGATTGCGAATCTAAAAAAGAAGCTGTGACAAGCCTTATCGAACGTCTAATCACGGTTGATAAGGTGAACGTTGTTTTCTCGGCCTATAGCTCGGGACTCACGCTTGCCGGAGCCCCGGTGACGGAAAAATACAAGATGCTCTATTTGGACCACGGTGGTGCTAGCGATCGTATCTTCCAGCAAGGGTATAAATATATCGTCCAAACCATCGGCCCGGGTACCAGATATCATATGGGAACCCTTGACATGATTCATAAGGTTGATCCGAAAGCCAAAAAGGTTGCATTGGCTTATGAGGACTCAGAATTCGCCCGGATGACCTTGCAAGGTGCGGAGAAGCACGCCACCGAACTTGGATACAAGGTCGTTTTTAAGAGGACTTATCCTAAAGGCGTGACGGATTTGACCCCTCTCCTCTCTGAGCTGAAAATGGCAAACCCAGATCTCGTGATTGGCGGTGGACATTACGAGGATGGTCAGCTCTTTTGCCGACAGATGGCAGACCTGGATATAGACGTCAAAGCCTTATCACTGGTGGCATCTGCAACATTACCCGCCTACTATAGAGCCCTGGGCAGTATGGCAGAAGGGGTGATGGGCCCTTCACATTGGGAATATGGCGTAAAATATTCCCCGAAGGCCGCTAAAAAAGCTGTTTTGGAGTGGATTGGTCCTGGTCAAGATGCGTTTGTGAGGCTGTTTAAAGAGGCCCTGGGAAAGGATATCATACCAGATTATCATGCTGCTGAAGCTGGAGCACAGGTCTTGGCTTACGTGTTGGCCATAGAAAAGGCCAAAAGCATTGACCCCACGAAGGTCAGGGATGTCCTCGGCAAACTCTGGTTCATGTCCTTCTATGGGACCTGGGGCGTTGATGAGACAGGGAAACAGATCGGGCACTCGATGGTAGATATGCAGTGGCAGGGTAGCAAGAGGATCATCGTATGGCCTCCAGATGCAGCGACGGGCAAACTCTATTATCCATTGCCCACCTTCACCGATAAGGCCAAGGGAACCTTAGCGGTGCCGAAATAGGAACGGAATTTGTTTACAATCTCCTCCACTCAGGAAATTATTGGGGGAGGAGATTTTGTATCTCAAGCTCTTATAGTGAGCGGGGAAACCATGATCCTTAAGCTGTTGGCAGGAAATTTAACTCACGGGCTCCTCCTTGGAGGCGTCTATGGGCTGGCTACAATGGGGTTGAGCCTGATATTCGGGGTTATGAATGTGGTGAATGTCGGGCACGGTGCATTTATCATGGTGGGAGCATTTGTAACACTGACCATGTTCACCGCCCTGGGCATATCTCCAGTGGCAGCTATTCCCGTAGCCCTGGTTATCGGTATGGCCTTAGGGTTTTTATTCTTTTATACCGTGATGCGGAGATTAATCAGGGCCCCGGAGCTTACCTCACTTCTCGCCACCTTTGCGATAGGCATTCTTCTGGAGGAGATTGCTAAGCTTATTTTTGGCGCCGATTTCTGGGGGTATAATTGGCGTGTAGGGAAGATTACCCTGCCGATAACCACCATACCGATGAGCAAAGTCTATGCATTTATCGGCAGCATACTTATCGCGTTGTTTCTCTATCTCTGGTTTCGCAAAACAAGGGTAGGAACTGCGATAAGATCCGTTGTTGAGGATAGCGAGGGGGCGAGGGTATGCGGGGTCAATGTAGGGTGGATCTATGCCCTGAGTTTTGCCATTGGGATCGGCTTAACGGTGATGAGCGGGGTCTTGCTTACTATGTTTATTCCGGTGGGGATAAACCCTTACATGGGCGGAGTCTATACCCTGAAGGCTTTTGTCATCGCTGTTCTGGGTGGCCTCGGCTCGCCTTATGGTGCTTTTATCGGTGGATTAATATTTGGCATCATAGAAAACGGTGCTTACGTCTTGTTTGCCCAGATACCAGGATTGGCGCCTTTCCCCTTGACCGTATCTTTGGCCTTTTGGATGCTCTTTTTTCTCCTTCTCATAAAGCCGACTGGACTTTTAGGACGTAAATGAAAAAGACTATACAGAAATATTATCCACTCATTCCCGTCTTCGCTGCATACCTCATCATGTTTTTGATCGGCTTCACTGTGCCGGGTATGTGGCAGATGGTGGCATTGCTTGCCTTTTATTGTGCCCTGGGCCAGTCATGGAACATATTTATGGGTATGACGGGCTATGTGGATTTTGGTTATGTAACCTTTATCGCCTTAGGCACCTATGGAATGGCATTAGGGATATCCTACTTCTACCAGGTTGAAGGGCTTGGCATAGGCATTATATTTATTGGGATCTTTCTTGCCCTGTTTCTCGCATCTCTGTCGGCCCTTCTTGAAGCCGCTATCGCCTTAAGACTCAGGGGAGCCTATTTTGCCATCGCATGTATAGGCATAAATGAAGGGCTCAGGTACTTTATAGAGGGGACAAAAATTTGGGGGGGTTCTGAGGGCATAATATTCTCCGGGGCTCTCACACAAGCAGTTGGAAGGGAGGTAGCCAACCAATTGACCACATTCTGGGCCGATTTTGCGGTCTTTATTGTAGCTGCCCTCGCCGCTTTTCTGAATGTCCATTATATGAGGAGTAAAATTGGCTATGCCCTCACCGCAGTGAGAGAAGATGAGGATGCAGCCAGGGTTATGGGGATAAATACAACTAAATATAAAACGATCGCCTTTTTAACCAGTGGACTACTCGGGGGACTGGTAGGAGCTATGGCTTGGGGGTTAAAACTAACCCATGTGTTTCCAGGGGATGTTTTTGTAATCCACTACACGGTGGAGTGCATAGTAGTAGTTCTGCTTGGTGGTGCGGGAACCCTGCTTGGGCCAGTGGTAGGAGGCCTTCTCTACGGGCTATCGAAATATTGGCTCGCTGTGATCTTACCCGGTTTCCAACTGCTTATTTTTGCCCCAATTATTATTGCCGTCATCGTTGCATTTCCAGGAGGAATTATTGGATTGGTCAAGCAAAGAATGAAAGGCACGTCATTAGAGAGATATATAGTTTAGTTATGGCACTATTGAAACTGGAGAATATAACAAAGAGGTTTGGCGGCCTGATAGCCCTAGATGGTGTGAGCCTTGAAATAGAACAGGGGGAGTTAATCGCCATAGTCGGTCCAAATGGAGCTGGAAAGACGACCCTTTTCAATGTTATTAGTGGGGTGTACCCACCCGATGAAGGGAAGGTAATCTTTGATGAAAGGGAAATAACCCGTCTGCCTGCATATAGGAGAGCGCCGCTGGGAATCGGGAGGACCTTCCAGATACCCAGACCCTTCGGGTCAGCCAGCGTACAAGAGAATGTGGCGGTTGGGGCCATGTTTGGTACCCTGGCCGGCACAGTCAGCGTGGATGACTCCCTGGACATTGCAGATAGGTATATTGAGCTTGTTGGCCTAAAAGCCCATAAAAACAAAGGTGCCGGAACCCTAACCCCGGTTGAAAAAAAGATGATGGAGATTGCCAGGGCTCTGGCCATGAAGCCCAGGCTACTCCTCATGGATGAAGCGATGGCCGGGATGCATCCCAGAGATATTGGTCAAATGGTCAGGTTCCTCAAAGGGATAAAAGAGGAGGAGAACATAGCAGTCGTCTCCATGGTTGAGCATATCATGCGCGCAGTAGTTGGATTCGCCGAGAGAGTTGTGGTGATGCACCAAGGGGCCAAACTCATTGATGCCCCGACAAAACAGGCTTTGAACGATTCAAGAGTGGTGGAGGTTTATTTGGGCCGTCCATCGGGGGAGAAGGATGCTGAGGATTGAGGATCTTGAATCCGGATATGGGCCGATGCAAGTCCTATGGGGACCAAGCATAGAGGTGAAAAAGGGTTCTATAACCTCTTTGCTCGGGCCAAACGGGGCCGGGAAGACAACTTTGCTCGGATCTATCTTTGGTTCTGTGGAGCCCTGGGGTGGAAGTATCACCTACGAGGAAAAGGATGTCACGCGTTTGCCAACCCATGAGAAAGTTGCATTGGGCATCGTGCTCGTCCCCGAGGGGAGGCATTTATTTACGGGGATGAGCGTTCATGAGAATCTGATCATGGGAGCTTACCCGAAAGAGGCCCTCAAGAATATGGACGATTCCCTTGAACTCGTTTACTCCCTCTTCCCTATCCTTAAGGAGAGGGCGAAGCAGAAGGCCGGTTCCCTGAGTGGTGGCGAACAGCAGATGCTGACCATAGCCCGAGCATTGATGACGAGGCCCAAATTGATCATGCTTGATGAGCCGAGCCAGGGATTAGCTCCAAAGCTCGTCGGCGAGGTCTTTGAGACTATTAAGAGGATGAAGGCGGAAATAGGCTTAACCATACTCCTCGTAGAGCAAAACGTTGAGGCTTCCCTTTCCGCATCGGATAGCGTGTACATATTGCACGAAGGCAGGATAAAAGCCCATGGCAAGGCGAAGGAGATAGAGAATTCCCGTGAGGTAAGAGAGGCCTACCTTGGAATTTAGTCGCACCCTCCCAAATGGTTCAAGGGGGGAGTCTCCTCCCAATGAATAGCTGAAGGAGACCTCATTCGAGATAGAGAAGAAAGGATGAGAAGAACCTCCTGAAGACGACCACATCGTGAAGGCCTGCATGGGTTTTTTCATTTCTCACCCCATTTCCTTACTCGTTCAATGTAATTCTCACCCTTTACCCTTCGGGATGAAACCAGGAATTAGGGAGAGGATATAAAGGTCCTGAAATTTGCCCTCACGGGTCCCTATCCCCAAATGTGTGAAAAAATGATTTTCCTATTGACTTAAGGCTTAGATTGAGTTAACGTTAACGCAAAGGGCCAAAGGTCATATGGGACGATATACCACCATAAAGGACATAGCCAAGTTGGCGGGGGTTTCCCACACAACTGTTTATAGAGCCCTGAACGATAAGCCCAGGATAAGTCAGTCCACCAAGGAACGGATCATCTCCATTGCCCGGGAGGTCAATTACCAGCCAAATGTATTAGCCCAAAGCCTGGTTTTAGGGAGGACGAAGACCTTGGGACTGGTTATTACCACCATTATCAACCCCTTTTATCCGGAATTGGCGAAAGGGATCGAGGATACTGCGAGGTCCCTTGGATATAACATCATCCTATGCTGCACGGACTTCGACATTTCCCGGGAGAGTCGGTATATCGATATGCTTCGGAGCCGGGGGGTGGACGGTATTATCTTCACCTCGGCCCATACGCACGATCCCAATATAACCAGGCTTGTAAAGGACCATTTTCCCCTGATTCTCGTGAACCGAAGGGTTTACGGCGATCCCATGATGGATAGCATCGACTATGTCGTGGTTGAGAACGCCAAGGGAGGGTTTCTTGCCGTAGAACACCTCATCAAGATGGGGCACAAAAGGATAGGGGTCATTTCGGGATCTCCCGATTCCTCGGCCGTAGTGGAAAGGTTGGAGGGGGCCCGAAAGGCCTTTATCGAATATGGCTTGAATTCGGCTAATCTCCTGGTTTTAGAAGGCGATTTTTTGAAGCGATCAGGCTATGAGGCTGCAAGAAGATTTCTCGCCATGGCTGATCCTCCCAGCGCCATCTTTGGGGTAAACGATTACATGGCCTTGGGCGCCTTTGAGGCCGTTCTCGATTCGGGTCTCAGGGTGCCTGAGGATATAGCCCTGATTGGATTTAACAATATCACATTCTCCGCAATGAAGGGCATCGAGCTTACCACCATCGGCCAGAAAAAGTATGAGATGGGCTCCATTGCCGTCCATACCCTCATTGATAAGATTGAAGGGAGGGATCGGGAGAAGGTAAAACAGATTGCACTAGAGCCGGAGCTGATCGTGCGAAGATCCTGTGGATATCATTATAAGGGGGTATACCGTTCTCCATCCGGAGGCCCTCTTAATATAAGGAATCTAAGATAAAAGGGGTAAATCATGGCAAGAAATAAGATTTCCATTATTGGAGCGGGCAATGTTGGTGCAACGGTGGCCAATAAGGTCATGGAAATGGAAGTGGGCGATGTCGTCATGGTGGACATCATCGATGGTCTCCCCCAGGGAAAGGGGTTGGATATGCTGGAATCGGCCCCCATTGAAGGATTTAATTCCAACATCGTTGGGACCACCGGATATGAGGAGATGCGGAATTCGGACGTCGTCGTTATCACTTCCGGGGTCCCGCGAAAACCCGGCATGAGCAGGGAGGACTTACTGGAGACCAATAAGAAGATCATTGAATCGGTGGTTGACCAGGTGGTAACGAGTTCCCCCAATGCCATCCTCATCATGGTGGCCAATCCCCTGGATACTATGACGTATCTGGCATTGAAGCGAAGTGGTTTTTCAAAAAAGAGGGTGGTGGGTATGGCCGGTATTCTCGACACGGCCCGGTTCAAGACCTTTATCGCGATGGAATTGAATATCTCCATCGAGGACATCCAAACCATAATCCTGGGCGGGCACGGCGATCAGATGGTCCCCCTACCCCGGTACACCACGGTAAGTGGAATACCCCTCTTGCAACTCCTCCCTGAAGAAACCGTTGATCGACTGGTAGAGAGGACGCGAAAGGGTGGCGGCGAGATCGTCTCACTTCTCAAAACGGGAAGCGCCTTTTACGCCCCAGGGGCCGCGGCGGCCCAAATGGTGGAAGCCATCATAAAGGACAAGAAGAGGATACTCCCCTGTTGTGTATACCTGGAAGGTGAATACGGCCTGTCAGACATCTGCTTTGGTGTACCGATCAAATTGGGGGCAAATGGCGTGGAAGAGGTTATCGAGGTGGAACTGAATGAGGTGGAAAGGGAATCGGTTTCAACTTCGGCGGACGCCGTCATGAAGGGCATTGATGCGCTGAAATTGTGAGCATTGAGCAGGAGGATGAGCGGTGAGGGAGGTCGATGTCGGTATCATAACCGAAAAGGTGAAGACACTGTGCATGGAGGCCAATTTCGACCTTGGTAAGGACGTCCTCGATGCCTTCAAGAAAGTTAAGGCCGAGGAGGAATCCCCGACTGCGCGGGAGATCTTGGGACAATTGGAGGAAAATGCATCCATCGCCAGGCAGGAAAGGCTTGGGATCTGTCAGGACACGGGGATTGCAGTTGTATTCGTCGAATTGGGACAGGATGTCCATCTGGTGGGGGGGGATCTCAAGCGTGCCATAAACGAAGGGGTGAGAGGTGGATACCAGGAGGGATACCTGCGAAAGTCGCTCTGCCATCCCTTTACCAGGGCGAATACGGGGGATAACACCCCCGCAGTAATCCATGTAGAGGTCGTTCCCGGGGATAAGGTGAAACTCATCGTCGCCCCAAAGGGGGGAGGAAGCGAAAATATGAGTCGGGTAACCATGCTCACCCCGGCGGTCGGAAAGAAGGGGATAGTGGAGTATGTGGTTCAGAGGGTGAAGGAATCCGGTGGCTTCCCCTGTCCTCCCACCATCGTGGGAGTGGGAATCGGAGGGACCTTTGAGGAAACCGCCCTGTTGGCGAAAAAGGCCCTTTTGAGGCCCATCGGAAGCAAAAATCCGGATCCGGAACTCAATTCCCTGGAGAGGGAAATCCTGGAGAAGGTCAACAGACTTGGAATAGGGCCTCAGGGGTTAGGGGGTAGGACTACATCCCTGGCCGTGCACATTAATATGATGCCATGTCACATTGCCAGCCTTCCCCTGGCCGTGAACATCCAATGCCATGCCCACAGGCATAAGGAGGTGGTCATTTAGCTGACGTGCCCGTTCTCCGTTATGCGTGTCCGTAAGAAAAGGATAACGGGCACGAACACGAGACACGAGCACGAACCACACGGACACGGATCACGGAGGAAGTATGAGTGAACCGATTCGAATGGAAACTCCATTAAGTGATGAGGATGTGGAGAGGGTAAAGATCGGAGACCGAGTCCTTATCACCGGTGCCCTATACACGGGAAGGGATGCAGCTCATAAGAGGTTGATCGACCTTATTGAGAGGGGAGAAGAGCTCCCCTTTGATATTAAGGGCCAGATCATCTACTACGTCGGTCCAACTCCCGCAAGGCCGGGCAGACCCGCTGGATCAGCGGGCCCCACCTCGAGCTATCGCATGGATCCCTATTCACCAAAATTGATGGAGAGGGGCTTAAAGGGGATGATCGGAAAGGGAATGCGATCTCAGGATGTTATTGATGCGATGAGGAAATTCAAGGCCATCTATATGGCGGCAGTGGGTGGTGCAGGGGCCTTGATTGCGAGGAGGATCAAGAAATCGGAGATCATCGCTTATGAGGATCTGGGACCGGAGGCCATCAGAAGGCTGGAGGTGGAGGATTTTCCCGCTATCGTGGTGAACGATATATGGGGGAACGATCTCTATGGAGAGGGTGTAAGGCGGTATGAAAGGACGTGAGGGAAAGCCGCAGCGCGATGTCCTCCCTTGTTGGGTTTCGCCGGAAATTGATATAATTTTTTAGGGGCTTTATCAGAATCTCGAACCGGGGAAATTACTTATTGGAGCCGATATTCCTTCAAAAGGCCCACCTTGCGTACCTCAGTCCACTCGGGAGAAGCAGAATGAAGATCGAGATTTCCAGAGGAAAGGTCCATAACGCATTTGCTCAAAAGGTAGAGGAAATCAGCGGTCAAAACCTCTTTGCCTGCTATCAATGCGGAAATTGTACTGCCGGCTGTCCCGTCTCCTTTGCCATGGATTTAGGTCCTCATCAGGTTATCCGATATAGCCTCCTCGGTCTAGAGGAGGAAGTCCTCGAATGCAATACCTTTTGGATGTGTGCCTCCTGTCTCCAGTGTACTTCCAGGTGTCCAAAGGGTCTCGATATCGCGAGGATCATGGAGGCGATAAGGCTGGTCATTTTGAGGAGGAAGGAGCGCCTCGATCGTCTTGAAGTAGCGGAACTATCGGATGAGTTCTTGGAGCGAATCCCCCAAATTGCGCTAATAAGCGGATTCAGAAAGTTCACTTCTTAATGGATCGGGATCGCTCGTCCCTGAGGGAGCGGCACATGGAGTTTCTCTATTTCCCCGGATGTACCCTCAATACGAAAGCTCAAAACCTGGACGAAGCGGGAAGGGGATGTGCGAAGGTTCTCGGATTTGAATTGAAGGAGCTCTCCAACTGGACGTGCTGTGGTGCCACATTTCCCCTGGCAAAGGATGATATCATGGCCTTGGCGCCCCCCGCTCGTTTACTGGCTAGGGCGAAAGAGGAGGGGAGTACACTGACGACCCTCTGTTCGGTCTGTTTCAACGTGATCAAACGGACCAACCAGCTCATCAAGGGAGATGAGGAAAAACGGGAGAAGATCAACACCTTTATTGAAATGAATTATCAGGGGGATGTTCAGGTACTCCACTATTTGGAGATTCTCAAGCGGGAAGTGGGATTCGATACCATGAAAGGAGCCCTGAAGAGAAACCTGCAAGGGATGAAGGTAGCCCCTTTCTATGGGTGTATGCTCCTTCGTCCCTTTGAGGAGATGGAGTTCGACGATAAAGAGGCTCCAAAGATATTCGAGGAGTTCCTGGATGCTATCAACTGTGAACCGGTGGACTTTCCCTATAAGATCGAGTGTTGCGGTGCCTTTCAGTCCGTTGGGGCTCCGGAGGTTGCAGTGGAATGTGCGTATGCCATTCTCAATTCGGCCTTAAGAAACGGGGCAGAGGCTGTGACAACCACCTGTCCGCTGTGTCAGTTCAACATCGATAACATGCAGAGGGAAATTCACCAGAGGTATAACGGTTTTCCCGGCATACCGATTATCTATTTTACGCAGCTTCTCGGGGTGGCCTTGGGTCTACCGGTGGAGACATTGGAGTTTCATCGAAACGACGTCGATCCACGCCCCCTCTTGAAGAAGAAGGGCTTACTGTGAGGATGGGATGGATAGATTAGGTGTGGTCCTTTGTCCATGTGAGCTGGAGGGGATGATCCACTTCGACCCAGAGATGCTGCTGGAAGGCTTGAAGGGGAGAAAGCACGTCACTGCGCTCATTCATCATCATCCGGTTTGTTCAGAATCTGGGGTGGGGGCAATCCGGACTTTTGTAGAAGGAAATGGGTTGGACAGGGTGGTAATGGCCTGCTCTAAACCGGAATTGTTCAGGCCTACCTTCAAGAAGGCGCTGAGGCAGTGGGGACTCAATCCGTCCCTGAGCGAGGTGCTCGGGATGCCCCCCATCGTTGAGAGAAAGGGCAGCGGCGACCTCCGAGAGGCGACGGAGAGCCTCTTACATATCATCGAGAAGGGAATCGACGAAGTCCGGAGGAGAAAGCCCGTAAAAGACCAAGAGGTTCCCTTCGTAAAGCGAGCCATGGTAATCGGGGGTGGGATTACCGGGATTACGGCTTCCATCGATTTGGGCAATGCCGGCTATGAGGTCCTCTTGGTTGATCGACTTCCCTCCATCGGAGGTCGAATGCTTCAGCTTTCCGAGACCTTTCCCACGTTGGACTGTGCCCAGTGTACCTTGACCCCGAAGACCGTTGAGACGGGGCAGCATCCTCAGATTCGATTGGTGACCTATTCGGAGATCGAATCCGTTTCCGGGGAGGTGGGGAATTTCCTCGTAAAGATCCGGAGGAAAGCTGCTTATGTGGACTGGGAAAAATGCACTGGTTGTGGTCTCTGCCAGGAGAAATGTCCCAGCAAAGTCCCTTCTGAATTCGAGCG
>CP070774.1:237336-248400 GCA_020346125.1 Syntrophobacterales bacterium
TGAAGTAGGCACCGAAACGGCGCCAGAATCCGGCATATGTCATCGATAGTACTTCAGCTTGATCATCGATGAGATCTTTGTCCAGACTAAATCCCCCTGCATTGGGAGGAGAGGGGGGAGGTGGCATTTCAGACCTTGGCTTGTACTTGCTGAAGACGATGCCACATTTGATGCAATCCTGGGAGGCAGGTTGTTGAAATCCGCAGTTTGGGCATTGAAGCGAATCTTTGGTTGATTCCTGGAGTGCCTCCTCAATTGACGCCGGGTTAGTGGGTTCCTGAAGAGGTGGACTTTCCTTGGAGACGAGGAATATGTGTTGGCACCTTGTGCACTTGACCTTAACCCTCTCCCTCGGGATTTTGGATTCTTCGAGCCTGTATTTCACGTTGCACTGTTCACATTGGACGATCATGATTCGATCCTCCTTCCGTAGGCACCAGTGCTAGATTAATCCTCCCAAACCCATCTGGGGACGCCGGCCAATTTGGCATTTTCCCTCAACTTACGGAGCTCCCCCTCCAATTCGCCGAGTTGCTCGGTCTGCCGGGTCCATTCCTCGATGAATTGGTCTCTGGTTTTTAAAAGTCTTCCATCAACCCTGAGTTCCCTGGGATAGATGATCATTCCGCTCTTTTTCTCAGGGCGGTACATATCCGTTTTGTCGATGGCGCTTTTCAATAATCGAATATCATTTCGTTTCATAGAGATCTTCGAGTTCAGCATCTCAAACTGGTCCCGCCAGAAGTAAAGGGGTTTCCCCGAAAAGAGGGGTGAGCTGGAGGAGGGGACATGGATCTTTCGGGAATGAGCCCCAGATTCATTTTGGGAAGAGTATGATACCTCTTTTACGGTTTCATATATCACTTCACCAGTCGGGGGCGGCGTATCGGAAAAGTGAGGGTTTCCACTCTTATCCACCCACTTATAGATCTCGCCATCTGCCCCCATGGGCAGCAGGATTGAGCAGATAAGAATGGTTAGTATGGCGAAGTATTTCATTGCGATATAAATGAATTTCCCACTCCTTTCATATTTTTAGCATATATTGTGCCAAATGGAGAATATTATTGATAACTATTCAATATTTTGATATTTTTTATTAGATATCTGAAAGTATTGCTTTCCCTCTCCCCGGTATCCTGCCGATTTTTGTCATCCCTCCCTTTAAAAAGATCAGGCTTGATTTTCCACAATGGCACCGAAGGTCGTTCTTCCACCCGTGATTATTCTGCGTCACCTGAACCACTCCATTCCCTTTGCCCATTTTATCGGGATAAAAGGCTGGAAAAACAAGGATTTAGATAATATAAGCAATAAATTATGAATAAATTCGAAAATTGGCATTAAAAATGCAAAATATATTGTAAAACACCGGAGGTCAATGTAATGATTAATACTAGAGACATTGAAACAATTATGTTTTATACTACAACTGAGGCGGCAAGGATTCTCCGGGTTTCCACCCAGACGATCAGAAACTACATCTATTCCGGAAAGATAAAGTCCTACAGGACCCCAGGTGGCCACCATAGGGTGAGCAAGGATGATCTCCAAAGGCTGGGCTTTTTAATGAAGAAGTAGAAAGCTTGCCGTAAACGGTTAAAAGGGGGAATTAGCCCATTGAGAGGCGAAGAATTGATCCAATTAGTACGCCATTCGAAAAATGATAAAGGGGATGGGGAGACGATTCCTATCGACTTCGTCAGTCGGCTTGCGGATTTGATTTATATTGAGCAGAATATCAAATCCACGCTCAAAAAGGCCCTCATGCTGGTTTTGGATGTGATGGGGTTTGGAATAGGATATATTCATCTTATCGATGAAAGTACCCAACGGCTCAAACTGTATACCCATCACGGCCTGTCCAAGGAATATCAAGATGAAATTAGGGATATCCATCTCGTCGAAAGCATCCCAGGGAAAGCAATAAAGGGGAAGAAACCCCTCATCATCAAAAATTTGATGGAAATCGCCGAACTCTCGGGAGCAATCACCCAGAAGGGAAGGATGATGTACCATGCCAGCTTTCCCATGGAGTTCGCCGGCAAAATCCTCGGAACCCTGAGTTTGACGACTGATAAGAGGGAGAAATTGACCCCCCATAAGATGAAGCTCTTGGTAGCCTTGGCACAGCAAATTTCGGTGGCAATCGGGAATAGACAGCTTTTCGATAAAATCTGCCATGCCAAGAGCGAATGGGAGAATGCCATCGATTCCATCTCCGATCTCATCTTCATCTGCGACGATGAATTTCGAATCCTCAAATCCAACAGAATGTTATTCGATCGATATGGTTACCTGCTGGAGAACGTTGTGGGTCGAGAATGCGATGAAATATTCTATAACGAAAAAACCTTCCCGATATCCCTCCACGACTTCAAGGGAATGGTACGATCGGGAATGTCCTTTGCCGAGGAAGTTGAAAGCCCCAGATACGATGGAATCTTTTCTATTAACGTCTCCCCCCTTCTCAATATGGATAAGCAGTTGATTGGATCTATCCATCTCATCAAGGAGGTAACGGAGACTCGGCAATTGGAGAGGGAGAAGAGGGACCTATGGGATCGGATGACGTCCATTATGCATGGGCTCGTGGAATTGGATGAAAGGGGATCGATCCAAACATGGAATCGAGGTGCGGAAACCCTTTTGGGTTATCCCGAAGAGGAGCTAAAGGGGAAGTTCCTGGACAAGGCCATCCTTCCCGAGGAGCATAGGGAATCCTATGAGGAGGTCCTGACCCGCGTTTGTGCCGACGGGCATGTAGTAGAGTTTGAAACGGAGGGTTTGGCAAAGGATGGAAGGACGATTCCTTTGAGCCTCATCCTGGGAGCCAAACACAATCATCATGGGAAGGTACTCAGCATAACGGGGTTCATTCGCGACATCCAGCATAGAAAGGAGCATGAAAAGAAGGAGATTCAGACCGCGAAAAACCTGGCCATGGAAGGGATGGTGAGAAAGGTCGGCAATTTTTTCGGAAATATCCTGGATGACATCCTGGATCGGCTCGATTTTAGGACCGGGGATTCAGGGGAAGGTGTCCGGATGGAGGACCTCAAAGGAATTGAAAAGGCCGCCCTCAAGGGCTTGACCATGGTAGGGAAGCTGCGGAAATTCGCCAACGAGGGGACTGAAGAGGGGTTTGATCGCCTAAACACACAAAGCCTGTTCAGGGAGATGATCGCCCTAACAAGGGAGAAATGGGCCGAGGAAATCGAGGCAAAGGGCATCCAGGTCGAAGTCAGCGAGGATCAACGAAAGCTCCCCTTCATCCACGGGGACAAGGATGAATTGCGGGAGGTATTTCTTCATATCATATCCAATGCCATGGAATCCATGGGTCCAGGGGGAACGTTAACCCTGAAATCCCGCACCGATCGGCAGTGGATCACCATCGCCATCACGGATACGGGGATCGGGATGAAGCCGGAGGAGAAAAGGAGGGCCTTTGATCCTTTCTATTCCAGTCGGGGGGTAGATAGAGAAGGGCTGGGCTTGACCCTCTCCCAATGGATTGTGCGAAAACACAGCGGGGAAATTGTTATTAAGAGCAAAAGGGACCGAGGCACAACCGTCATGGTAAAGTTTCCCGTTTCAGAGGAAGAAAGACTCGAAGCCCAATGAGAAGTGTTCCCGTCTCAGTTCCGTCTTTCAGTTTTTCCCGTTTTATCCAAGCATCTCCAATTGTGGTGGCGTAAACCACCATATAATCTACGAAGCGATCTTCGCCACCTCACACATTGAAGCGCATCAAGATGGTTTTCAGTACGCCGCTAGCGACGGAACGTGCTTTGTCGGAAATGGAATAACAATAGGCTTTTTTGCCCCTGGGATCTATATCTCCCGCTTTCATCCTCTCATTGACGCGGGTTCCATCCCGTAATATCCCCCGCAGTACCCCGCTGACCCGCGCCTTCACCGGAAGGCCCCTTACAGTGGCCACAACATCCCCCTCTTTCACCTGTTCCCCGATCCTCTTATTGGCACTGAATATCCCCTCTACAGGCGCCCGAAGGACTCGTTCCTCCGAATAGCCCGAAATTTCCCCAGGTATCCCCGTGTTGGGCTCCGCCTCTCCCTCAAAGATGAGACGGGCCAAATCGTGGCCCCGTTGGGTTTCCACGACCACGTGAACATCGCGCCCTGCGGTAAAACCAGGGCCTAAACCGATCACCAAAGGGGCATCGGTTATATTCGTACCCAGGTTTCTCTTGGCCACGATGGCATCCACAAGGACGTGAGGCCTCAATATTTCCCTTGATTTCGCCTGGGGATCGATCAGCAAGGGGATCATCCCCTCCTTCCATATTTGCTTGATTTCATCGGCGGCTTTGATATATTTGGCCACGACTCCCTTCACCTGCTTTTCTCCCTCATAGATGGCTTCGCAGAAGGAGACCTCCCGCCTCACCGCCAAGGGTTGGGGAATCTCGGTCATCCAAACCCTAAAGTGGGACTGCCAAAGGGTGTGGGCCACGCCCGTCGCCATTTCGCCGGCTCCCCGGACTAAAATGAGGAGGTCTATTAACTGAGGATCACTTCGCGTCATTATCCTGAAACCTATCTTTAAGGATACCTGAGGTGATATATTCCCCCCAGGAATTTATGTCAGTGATGACGCCTTCAGAGTCGACCTCGACCTCGAGGATATCCTCCGGGTGGCGCTTCAGGATCGACCTGCACCCTACATCCCCCATCAATTTCCCCATCTCTTCTTGGTATCGGGAGCTATTCAATATCACAGGATGGCCTCTTGTTCCCCTATAAGAGGGCAACACGATCCCATGGGGATTTTGGCGGTAGATTTCGATGAGATGATCGATTAAATCCGTTTCAATGAAGGGCTTGTCGGCCAGTGCGATCAAGATGGCTTCTGATTTCGAATTCACCTCCCCAAGACCTCGCCGTATGGAAGTGCTCATACCCATTCTATATTGATGGTTGATGACAGCTTTCAGCATTCTCGACCCCAAGCTCCTTAATATCGCCTGGGCTTGGTAACCCAGGACCACGATTAGTTCATCGATTTTCGATGCCAAAAGGGTATCCACGGATTTCTCGATAATGGTGCATCGGCCCCATTTCAAAAGGAGCTTGGGCCTGCCCATCCTATTGGATGCCCCTGCTGCTAAGAGAATGGCTGATATCATAAGGAGTTTCCGTCAAGGAATTTCGCTATGATCTCTGGAAAAGTCGCTCTTCGCCGCTCAAACCTCCTAATCGATTTTGATCTCTATCCTCTTGGGATTCTCAGCGCCCTTCAGGCAAGAGACCATTCCCTTAATGGAGCGCATTAAAAATCTCTTCACGAAAGGGGAAAGGGATATGCGTTTCCCGTTTATGCTGAGGGCAATATCTTCCCTTCGGCCCCCCTTTAAGAATTTGGATTCGATGAGGTCGACGATTCCCTTGACATCGTCAATGTCGAGACAAGGGATTCCGATATCGAAAGGCCGGTTACTGGCGATGGCGACGAGGTTATCCTCCTTGGTGCAGAGGAGCTCGCCGTGCTCCTCCTTCCTGAAGACCTCGACCTTCGGCTGGACGTCACTCTTAAACCCCTCAGATAGAATGAGATCAGCGTCCCCACCGAAGGAGTCCCTCAACTCCTCAAGGGACATGTCCCTATCCACATCGCGGATCAAAGCAACCTTTTGGGGTGACGAGATAATTACGCCATGAGCTCCGGCCCGCTTATGTCGCCAGCTGTCCTTGCCCTCCTTGTCGATTTCAAAACCATGGAAGTCATGTTTGACCGTGGTCACGCGGTACCCCCTTCGCATAAGCTCCGGAACGATCTTCTCGATGAGGGTGGTCTTACCGCTGTTGGACTTTCCCACGATTGAGATGATCGGAATCATGGATTCTCAACACCGAAAGGATTCCGCATTCCTGCGGATTCGAAACTTCGATCCACAATCTGGACCCGAATCCTCTCCCCCGCCTTGATCTCGGTCCTCTCCTCGGGAACGATAAGCAGCCCATTGGCCTCTACCATTGAGCTGAGGATGCCCGAGCCCTGGGGCCCCGTAGTAGTCACCACATATCGATCCCCTTCCAACGACACCCTGGCCCTCATAAAATATCGTCTACCCGACTTCTTACGTATCTCTTCCTTGAGGACCGCTTCCACAACCGGCCTGAAAAGGTTTTTATATCCCATCATCTTCAAGAGCGATGGCCGGACGAACTCCTCGAAGGAGATCATAGAGGAGACGGGGTTGCCCGGGAGACCAAAGGTGGGTTTCCCCCCAATGGTCCCGAAGGCCAAGGGTTGTCCCGGCCTCATGGCAACCCGCCAAAACTCCATTTGAAAACCAATTCCCGCGAGGACATCTTTGACGAGATCGTAATCCCCGACGGAAACCCCTGCGGAAGAGAGGATGACATCCGCCCTCAGGCCCTGTCGAAGTCTCTGCTCGATCTCATGCGGATCATCCTTAGCAATGCCCAGCTGGAGGGGAAGGCCCCCGCATTCCATGACCTGGGCGGAAAGGGTATATGAGTTACTGCTGACGATTTTATGATCGGCAATCTCTTCATCCACGTCAACCAGCTCATCGCCGGTGCAGAGGATGGCCACCACGGGCCTTTGGTGGACATATACAAAAGCCCTGCCGACAGAGGCCAGCATTCCCACCTCGGCAGGGTGAATGAGCGAGCCTTTGGAGATGACTCGATCCCCCTTTTTTACATCCTCCCCGGCCCTTCGGATGTTCTCCCCGGGAGGGACTCCCTGGAAGACACTCACCCTTTCACCTGCTCTTTCCGTATCCTCCACCATGACCACGGTGTCAGCCCCTGTTGGTATTGGGGCTCCGGTCATAATCCGTACGGCCTCCCCCTTCGTTATGCTCCTTTGGGGTAGTGCCCCCGCCGGCAATTCCTCAATCACCTTCAGGAAAACAGGGCTTTCTCTTGAAGCCCCTTTGATATCGACGCTCCGAATGGCGTATCCATCCATTGCCGAATTATCTATGGGAGGGATATCTCTTGGAGCAACGATATCCTCGCCGAGGACCCTTCCCAGGGAGCTAATGATGTCCACCTTCTCCAAACCCAGAACGTGGATTCGCGCCAGAATCCGGTTCATTGCCTCGTCCACAGAGATCATGGTTCCACGCCTCCTTACACTCCTCGGTAAGAGAACATGAAGGAGAATCCAACGGGAAACAGTTCCTCCATCAAACTTCCTATTTTACTCCCTCATGCAGCAACTCTTGGGCCATTCTCCTCACATCCTCATATGCCGCTTTCAGTTTGACCCATCCGTGATTACTGGTGAAGTCGGGATTGTTATGGAAGGCCCCATGCAGGAGGATGATGCGATGACGCAGAAACATCTCCCAGAGCTTCTCCTCCAGGGGATTGGGAGGGCTATAGAGGCCCAAGAGGTCGGGAGAGATGGGCCTTACATCCGGCCTTGCCAGAAGGGACTTTTGGTATAGGGTTTCCACGATCTGAATAGCTTCGGCCATCAATTGATCCGTTTTCTTGACGAAAGCATCCCTCTGCATGAGTTTTTCCATGGCGAAGAACCTCCCGTGACACTTTCTACAGATTTCGACCATTTCCTCCCTTAATTGAGTCCATTCCCCCGGTTTGACCTGAATGATCCCTTTGATCTGAAGTTCGTCCAATAGATCCGTGGGATGATCCTCTTGGTCGATGAGATCCAACCCATCTTAAAATTGTCTTGCGGTATTCGACCCACTCCCGGTCCGCCTCTGGAAGGCGGAGAGCCAAGAGGCTCCAGGCGGTTTTGACGCCGTGGTCGCCCCGATGAAAATGGCAGGTTTGGCAGGTAGGGCCTCTCTCCTTTTTCGGGTCTAAGCGGTAGACAACACCATGCTTTGAGGACCGCCAAATCTCCCATTGTGGATGATTGATACCGCCATGGCAGGGAAGACAGGCCTCGGGCTTTCTGGCCTCTTTTTTAGCAAAGCTGTGGCGAGTATGGCACGAATCACACTGGCCGTCCTCTCGACCGATGGCGTGGCACCCGCCACACCCCTCTTCCGCGTCGATCATCTCCGGAGGCAGTTCGAGAACCTTTGTGAATCTATAAACTGAGGCCCATGCCTGGGCATGCTTTCCCGATTTGAACTGGGCCATCTCATTGGGGTGACATCTCTCACAGAGACGGCCCACCATCAGGCTTACCCTGACCGCATCCTCGGCCGACTTGTGGTGGCTCCCGTGGCAGTCGATGCATGTCACCCCGTGCCGAGCCATCGGGCTTTCCCTCCAGGATACGACGAGGTTCGGATGTATCTTTTCATGACAACTGACACAGGCCCGATTATCTACCTTAGCGGCAACCCCTTGAATGCCCAAACTGAGAAGGATTGAGACAAGCCCTATCGTGTACATCCAGCGACCGGGCCTTTCCCTTTCCATAAGGTCCTCCCATTCCTCATCTTTTTCGAATCGCCGGAGAAACGTCCGGCTCTTGATTATACATGAAACGATCTCCCGATTCAAAGTTTTGTTGGAAGGATTTTTACTTTTCCCGTGATTCAACTTGCGGATTGGGCTTCCCCATGGAATGAGATACTACGTCAACACCTCGTTCATGCTTCCCGACCGATACCCCTGGAGGTCTACCGTGACGTAGGTGAAGCCCATTGCCTTTAACCTTTTGACAATTCGATTTCTCGTTCGGGGAGCAAGTAGGGATCCGATTTCTTCCGATGGGACTTCGATTCGAGCCGTATTTCCGTAATGCCTCACCCGGACCTGGCTAAAACCTAGCCGAATGAGGAATTGCTCCGCCCCTTCGATTTGCCTGAGACCTTCGGGTGTGATCCGATCTCCGTAGGGGAGCCTGGAGGCAAGGCAGGCCAAAGCGGGTTTATTCCATGTGGGAAGGCCAAGTCCCCGTGATTGGGCCCGAATTTCTGCCTTAGTCAGACCGGCCTCCCTCAAGGGACTTCGGATCGACATTTCTCGTATAGCCGCCATACCGGGACGAAAATCCCTATCATCGTCCACGGTTGATCCCTCGGCGATGTAGGAGAGGTTCATTTTCCGGGCAATCCCCGTCAAATGGGTGAATAATTCCTTCTTGCAATGATAGCATCTGTTGATCGGATTAGCAGCAAACTGGGGTAGGTCCAGCTCGTGGGAATCGATGAAGATGTGTTGGGCATCTATTCCCTTGGCAAGCTTCTTGGCTGCGGCGTATTCCCTCTTCGGATAAACGGGGGACCTCGCCGTCACGGCAACAACTCGCCCTCGACCCAAGGTTTCCCGGACCACCTTGAGAAGAAAAGTGCTGTCAACGCCTCCGGAAAAGGCAACAAGCAGGGAATCCATCTCCCGGATGATCTCCTTCAATCTCCCCACCTTCTGGCTTATCGACTGAGAACCCATTATGCCACCCTCCCCGTGATGCCCCTATCAATCCATCCCCCGCCGATGACCATATCTTCATCATAAAAGACCACCGCTTGGCCTGGGGTAATAGCCTCCTGGGGTTGAATAAATTCTACTTTCACCTTGCCATCCCTTGACGGCTCAACGATCGCATCTGCCTCCCTATGGGCATACCGTATCTTGGCCTTCACCCTGATAGGTTGCTGGAGTTCATCTATGGCGATCCAATTTACTCGATCAGCAATCAAGCCGCTGCCGTACACCTCCTGTTTTTCCCCGACGAAAATGAGATTTCTTTGCGTGTCGAATCCCACTACATAGAGGGGCTTGCCGACAGAAAGACCAAGCCCCTTTCGCTGCCCGATGGTATAGAAAGGAATTCCCTGGTGCCTCCCCAAAATTCGGCCCTGGCTATCTACGATATCTCCGGCCTCTATTTGGCGGTACACCCTCCGTTTCAGAAATGGACGATAGTCCACCCCGGGGATAAAACAGATCTCCTGACTTTCGGGCTTATCGTGGACTCTTAAACCCAAGTCCCTGGCTTTTTTCCTCACATCCTCCTTCCGGGAGTATCCCAACGGAAAGAGGGCATGGGCTAACTGGCTTTGAGAGAGAGAGAATAAGACATAAGATTGATCCTTTCTCGCATCTTTACCCCTCTTCAGGAGATATCTTTTCCTCGCTCGATCATACTCCGCCCTGGCATAGTGACCCGTGGAGATGAAGGGGGCCTCCAGTTCCTGAGCTTTCTCCAGAAGTGCCCCAAATTTCACCTTTTCATTACAGAGGATGCAGGGATTAGGGGTCCGGGCCTCAAGGTACTCCCTACAGAAGTAGGAGATTACCTCCTCCTCGAATTGCTCTTTTAGGTTGAGGACGTAGAAGGGGATTTCCAGTTTTTGGGCAACCCCCCGGGCATCCTCCACGTTGGAAACGCCGCAGCATCCGTAAAGATCCCCTGACCCATGAGAAGGAAAATCCTTCTCCGAATCCCATATGCGCATCGTGGCCCCGATCACCTCGTAACCCGCCTCTTTCAAAAGGTAGGCAGTGAGGCTGCTGTCAACACCTCCACTCATGGCGACGACAATTCTCTTTCGATTCCTTCTCATGGGAAAGGTTCACCTTTCAGAGAGCCTCACGGCAAAAGGTGAGGCTCAGTCGGTAAATACGATCTCCTCATGCGAGGCACCCAAGATCGTTGCCACTCCTTCTCTCGGATCCTCAAGGACCTTCGCCTTCTGTCCAAATGTGTGGATGCTGGAGGCGTTTCCAAATATATCCATGGAATATGGATGCATCGACTCCAATACTTTCGACCTCATCGGGGTGTGGCCACTATGGTCTCTATAGGTAGATTTCACGGGGCATCGCAATCGTATTATAACCCTTCCTCTCGCAGGGGAACCTAGAACTGAACCTCCATGGCGCTGTAAGGGCAGACAGTGATACACATCTCGCAGGCAATGCATTTAGCCTCTTCAAAGCTCACCACCATTGTATCCCGCTCTACTGATAGGGCATTGGTCGGGCAGAGAGACGTGCAGGCCGTACAATGGGTGCAACGGTCATCCAGCCACTTCACATCCTTGGAAAGCCGCTGAGTCTCCACCCCAAGTCTTGCAAGATATTCCATCCCCCCGTCCAGCTGTTTCTTCGTGCCCGTGAGCTCCAACACTA
>CP070774.1:248500-259411 GCA_020346125.1 Syntrophobacterales bacterium
TAAGAAGGATGAACTCGAAGGCGTTATGGAATTTCTCATTCGACATAAGAAAGAGGGACAATTCAGGACTTTTTGGAGTGGATGGGAACAGGGGGTTTCCCTCATCACCAGTGGCGAGGTATGGTGCATGACTGGGTGGGAACCAATTGTTTACGCCGCGCAAAAGAAGGGAATAAACGCGAAATACGCCGATCCCAAAGAGGGGTACGAAGGATGGTCGAACGATCTGCTCCTCCATAAGGGAGTGAAAGAGAGAGGACAGTATAAGACGGCACATGAATTTGTTAACTGGGTATATTCCGGTTTCTTCGGAAACCAGATTATGAAATTGAGGGGATATTGTTCACCGACAGATAAGGTGGTGAAATACGCCGAGAAACATCCAGATGAATTCGATCCCGAGTGGAGCAGGGGAAAGCAAAACCATGTGCTGAACAAGTTTAAGAAGAAAAAGGGAGAAACATATTGGCAGAATGTGCGACCCGATAACTTTAAGCTCTATGAGGAATGGTGGGAGAAGCTGAGAAGGGCTTAAGCCGGCGTTGCGATAGAAGAAAGGGTATCTAAATAGTCACAATCGAATAGGTAGGTGACCTCATTCAGCGGATGAATGGGCGATAAGCACAATCATGGAAGGAGGTGGTAGCGCAAAGAATGGAAATGAGGGGACCTGTTTAGATAGGAAAATATCGGGGAAAGGAGGAGAAAAATGAAGCGAACTGCTACTATTATTATCGCTGTTTTCATCTTTCTGTTAGGATTTACGTGCTTTGGCCTGGCTGCGGGACCGAATATCTTGACAATGTCCTGTAATCAAGAGTTTGGGACGATCGACCCTCAACGTGGCAACGACTGGACGGAGTCCATGGCGATGGTCAATGTATACGATGCGCTCGTCTTCCCGAACTCAGCAGGTGACATGGAGCCTAAGTTGGCTACAAGCTGGAAGGCCACTCCAGATGGTTTGACCTATACGTTTACCCTCAGGAAGGGGGTGAAGTTTCATAATGGCAGCAAGGTGACCGCTGAGGACGTGGCCTTCTCCATGAACCGCGCGATCGCTCTCAAGGAGGGATACTCATGGTTATGGGCGGACGTCGTGGATAAGGTTACCGTTGACGGATCCCATAAGGTCACCTTTCGCCTGAACAAGCCGTTTGCCCCGTTCTTGTCGACCCTTGCCTGGCTGTTTATCGCGAACAAGGATCTCGTCCTTGAACACAAAGAACCGGGGGACTCTCCTGAATTCGGTGATTACGGTGCCAAGTGGCTCAGCGTCACCACCACTGAAGATGCCGGATCCGGCCCGTACAAGTTGAAGTCGTGGGACCGGGGCCGCGAGATCGTCTTCGAGCGCTTCCCAGACTACTTTGAAGGCTGGCCACATGGAGACAAATCCGTTGATGAGGTTCATGTCCTCTACATCGCGGAAAATTCAACAGTGCGGACAATGCTACGGAAGGGAGAGATGACAGTCGTCGAGCACTGGCGCACCTACTCCGACTATCAAGAAATGGACAAATATCCTAACGCTCATGTTATCTCATTTATTTCGCCCGAGGAGCTCAGCTTCAAGATTAATACGAAGAGACCGCCCACCGACGATGTTCACATTCGGAGAATGCTGGCATGGGCAATGGACTATGAGGGCGTTCTTGAAGTTCTTGAGCCTGGTTCTGGGGTAGCGAGGGGACCGATACCAGAGGTCATTCCAGGACATAACCCGAGGGTCTTTAAATACCATATGGATCTTGACAAGGCCCGAAAAGAGATGGAGCAGAGCAAGTACTCCCCCAACATTCCTCCGATCGAACTTGTCTTGCCCACCGGACTGGAGAACCGACGGAAGATGGCCTTGCGGCTTCAGGAAAACCTTACAAAGCTCGGCGTCAAGCTCAACGTAAACCAAGAACCGTGGGGACGAATGACCGACCTCGCAACCACAGTCGAAACCACCCCCAACATTATGGTCACCTCCGTTTCGGCGAACTACCCTGACCCAGATACCTACCTCTACTGCATGTACCATTCGAAAGCCGTTGGAACATGGATGTCCACGGAGTGGCTACAGGATCCCCTGATCGACAAGCTGATTGAGCAGGAGAGGGTTACCCTTGACCCAGAGGAGCGGAAGCACATCATGAATGTTATTCAGCATATCCTCGTTGAGCGCTGTCCGGATATCTATGTATACGTCATGCCGTTACGCGCTGGTGTGCAGAATTACCTGAAAGGCTTCACGCCCAGACCGGTTATGAGCTTCTACTACTACTATCACGATTGGTGGTATGAGAAGTAAAACCAGGAGGTGAGGGAGGGGGAAGGGGTCGAACCCCTTCCCCTTCGTAATTTGTCATGAAATTTACCTATTTTTTCACCAGAAGACTGTTTCATTCTATCCTCGTGTTGGTGGGCCTCTCTATTCTGATATTTATTATCGCCCGCATTTTGCCAGGCGATCCGGCCCGCCTCGCCTTGGGCCCATTTGCATCAAAAGAAAACGTTGCACACCTACGGCACGAGATGGGGATGGATAAGCCCTTACATCTTCAGTATGTCGCATACATCAAAGGCATCTTCCATGGGGACCTTGGTCTCTCATTTCAGACGAGGCGAAGCGTCTCCCTCGATATTGCTCACTACCTTCCCGCGACCATTGAACTGGTGATGGCGTCAATTGTCTGGGTTTTGGTCATTGGCGTCCCCTTCGGTGTTCTGGCAGGTCGCTATAAAGACAGCTGGCTTGACAATTTGAGTCGGGTGGTGGCGTTTATTGGAGTGGCCGTTCCACCATTTGTCGTCGGACTCATGGGTCAACTCATCTTCTCTTATGGCCTTGGTATCCTTCCAACCACGGGACGCTTGAGTCTGTTGATGCCTCCACCCCCCACTCGGACCGGTTTTCTCATCGTGGACAGCCTGATTGCCGGGAACTTCACCGCTTTGGGAGATGCCTTCGTGCATATCCTCCTCCCCTCGTTTGCCATTGCCATGACCGGGATTGGCCAGATTGCCCGTCTTACGCGAGGCAGTGTGAGTGATGTTCTTGGAAAGGACTACATTGAAGCGGCTCGAGCGTTCGGCATACCTGATCGTTATGTGACCTTTAAGTACATGCTCAAGCCATCCTTCATCGCTCCATTGACGATTCTGGGTCTTACTTTTGCCTCAGAACTCGGCAATGCTTTCCTTGTTGAAACGGTCTTCGGGTGGCCCGGAATGGCAAAATATGGCATACGTGCCATCCTGCGGAAGGATTTCAATGCGATCATGGGCATTGTTCTTATTATCGGTTTAGCATTTGTCGTGGTGAACTTTATCGTGGATGTGCTGGCCGGATATGTGGACCCTCGTATTCGAATTCGGGAGGAGGAGTAGTGGAAGCCGACGAAAGCGCTTTGCCACTGGAGGGGTCGAAGATCACCATCACCAGCTGGATGGCGTTCAAGGATAAAATCGGACGGGGGTGGTACAGATTTCGTCGTAACCCGATTTCGCTTGCCGGTGGCTCGATGGTGCTTCTGGTTATCCTGTTGGCGATACTGGCTCCCTATGTCACGCCCTATCCCCGGCATGCTGGGGCATTTACCGACTTCTCAAGTACTTTCCAGGCGCCCAGTGGGTCCCATTGGTTTGGAACAGATGAGGTTGGAAGGGATGTCTTCACCCGTGTCATTTTCGGTTATCGCGTCTCACTCATGATGGCTGTAGTCGTATTGGGGCTCAGTGTCCCCTTTGGTGTCTTCCTTGGCCTTGTGGCTGGATATTTCAGTGGACGGATTGAGACGGTCATCATGCGGACTACTGACATATTCCTGGCGCTTCCTCCGCTTGTCATGGCGCTTGCTATCTGCTCGGCTTTCACACCGACCATTGAAAAGGCGATGCTGGCAGTGGCCTCCATCTGGTGGACATGGCATTGTCGCCTGATAGCTGGTATCACACGGTCCATCAAGACAGAGGAGTTTGTGCAGGCGAGCCAGGCGATTGGCTCGAGTCATGCGAGAATATTATTCAAGGATATCCTTCCGAATTGTGCGTCCGCGCTCATGGTTAAGATCACATTGGATGCGGGCTTTGTTATCTTGGTCGGAGCCGGCCTGAGTTTCTTGGGATTAGGTGTGCAGCCCCCAAAACCCGGTTTAGGGACAATGATATCTTACGGGGCCCAGCATCTCCCTATGAAATGGTGGCTGACTGTCTTCCCAAGCCTTGCCATCTTTTTTCTCATATTAGGATTCAATCTCTTGGGGGATGGGCTGCGAGATATGCTCGACGTGGAGGCAGAGGGGATCTAGATGACCCATCCAAATATGCTGGAAATACGGGATCTCCATGTTTACTTCCGGGGATATGAGGGAGTTTCTCGTGTGCTGGACGGAATCTCTCTCAATGTCGGCAGGGGGGAACGAGTTGGATTGGCAGGAGAGACCGGGTGCGGCAAGACGGTGACCATGAAGACCGTAATGGGGGTGTTGAAAATTCCGCCTGCGATGGTTCCCCATGGCGAAGTCATTCTGGACGGCCAAAACGTCCTCGAAATGTCGGCAAAACAGCTCCTCCAGATAAAAGGGACGAGAATTTCAATGATCTTCCAAGACCCCATGAATGCACTTAATCCTGTTTTCATGGTTGGTGAGCAGCTCTATGATGTCATTCGTTTTGCCCAAGGGGACTCCGGCACCGGCCGGAAACGGTTCGGAACGGAGATCCATGACAGGGCCATCGCAGCACTAGAAGAGGTCAGACTTCCTGATCCCGAGCGAATCCTGAGGAGCTATCCCCTCGAGCTAAGTGGTGGGATGCGTCAACGGGTGTTGATCGCTATGGCTCTGGTCAACGGGCCCAGTTTCCTGATTGCTGATGAACCCCAGACCGCCCTCGATGTGACAATTGGTGCCCAGATTCTGGATCTTTTGAGCGAACTTGTCAGAACCAAGGGGATATCCGTGTTACTCATCACCCATAATCTTGGAGTCATTCAAGAGACGACGGAACGCGTCTATGTCATGTACGCCGGACAGATAGCGGAGACGACGCCAACTCCAGTCCTGTTCAAGAATCCGAAGCATCCGTATTCACAAGGGCTTCTCGCATCCGTGCCTCGCCTTACGGGTGGCGAGATTGCTGAAGGGATCCGGGGAACGGTGCCAGACTATACGGTGGCTCCCTCCGGGTGTCGTTTTCATCCACGGTGCGACTACGTCATGTCAATCTGCTCGCAGCGGAAACCGCCGTCTTTCCCGGTCGAGCCCGATCACTATGTAGGATGCTGGCTTTACGGGAAAGAAGGAGGGTCCAAATGAGTGATCCTCTGTTGGTCGTTAAGGATTTGGTTAAGCGTTTCCCTATCCGGGCTGGGATCTTCCACCGAAAGGTTGCGGAGGTAAAGGCCGTCGAAGCGGTCAGCTTCGACATCAGAGGTGGCGAGATCTTCAGCCTGGTCGGGGAGTCAGGCTCCGGGAAGTCCACGGTAGGAAAGACGCTTCTTGGAATTTATAGACCAACGGACGGGACCATTCGGTTCAAGGGAAAGGATGTTACGACGCTGACGAAGGAGAACGCGCGGTTCTTTAAGAAAGAAGCCCAGATGGTCTTTCAGGATCCTAAGTCTTCGCTCAACCCCCGCCGAAGCATTAAAAGCACCCTTGAGGAGACGTTGATCGTCCACAAGATTGCCAGGAACGGGCGTGAACGGGAAAGGATGGTTGGTGGTCTCCTCGAGATGGTCGAACTCCCACCGAATTACATGTACAAATACCCATCCATGCTGAGCGGTGGCCAGCGCCAGCGTGTGGCGATTGCTCGCGCCTTGGCGCTTGACCCATCTTTCATCGTTCTCGATGAGCCGACCTCAGCTTTGGATGTATCCGTCCAGGCCAAGATTATCCGTCTCCTGCGGCGTTTACAAGCCAAGCGTCAAATGGCATACCTCTTTATTTCCCATGACCTCAGTTTGATGCGTACAATGGCCAGCCGAACAGCGGTAATGTACCTGGGACGGATCTATGAACTCGCTCCAACCGAGGAGCTCTTTACGAATCCCCTTTATCCCTATACGAAGACCCTGATCTCAGCAGTCCCAGTTGTGTCCGAGGAGGAACGGCGGATGAAACCCGAAAAGCAGAGTCTGGGTGGAGAGATTCCCAGCCCAATAAATCCACCAGGGGGATGCGCTTTTCATCCGCGCTGTAGCTTGGTGGAACGGGTTTGCTCAGAGCAACTTCCAGACCTTGTGGAGGTCAAGCCTGGTCATTTCGTTCGTTGTCATGGTGTGACGAATGCCTGATCGGGAAACAATAAATGAGATACACCGGGGAAGGCTGGAGGAAGAGCAAATCCACAAAAAGGAGGGAACAGAATGGTTGCCATAAAATCAGATCAGGAGATTGAGGACTTCGTGCGGGGATGCACGTTTATGGGGACTGGAGGAGGAGGTGATCCCAAGGATGGTATCGCTTGGCTCAGAGCGGCACGCGATGAGGGAAAGGAGATTGCTTTGGTAAATCACGCGGAGATCCCGGATGATGCCTGGACGGTTTGTCCTTTCCTCATGGGTTCGATTGCCCCACTAACTGAAGAGACCAAGAGGAGAATGCAGAAGCTGGGCCTAACACGTGATGCGTACAAAAGTATTCAGGCGGAATCTGTTCGCTTATTAGAGGAGCATATGGGGGTAACGGTAGGTGCCATCGTCGCGATTGAACTTGGAGGCTCCAATACTCCCGGAGCTATAGCGGCTGCGGCGAGACTGGGAATTTCCGCCGTCGACGGCGACTATACCGGCCGTGCCATTCCTGAGGTCCCTCAAACCACACCATACCTGGCCAGTCTTCCCCTCTGGCCCATTTCAAGCGTGGATAAGTACGGCAATCGCGTTGTGATCAAAGAGAGCACGGGCTACGAGATGGCGGAACGGATCGGAAAGTTCCTCGCTGCTGCTTCCTTTGGCCTCGCGGGTCAGGCTGGGTTTCTGTTTAAAGGGAGCGACATGAAACGGGTCGTTATCCCTGGAACCCTCTCCAAGTGCTGGGAAATTGGACGCTCCATTAGAACGTCAAGGGAGGTTGGACGGGATTCGGTAAAGGAGATAGTCAATGAGCTTGATGGATGGTTCCTGTTTGAGGGAGAGGTTTCGAATAAGGAATGGGAAGACAAGGAAGGGTATTATTGGGGAACGCATACCATTACCGGCCTTGGTGAATTCAAAGGATCGGAGTTTAAGATTTGGTTCAAGAATGAGAATCACTTCTCATGGCTCAATGGGAAGCCCTATGTGGCCAGTCCGGACATGTTGATCGTCGTTGATCGGGAGACTGGAGAGCCCTTCATGAACGCTGCCATCGCTGAAGGGAATCGTGTGGCGGTCATCGGACTCCGTGCGGTCGAAGAGTTTCGTTCTCCGAAAGGACTCGATATCCTTGGACCGGGTCATTTTGGGTTTAAGACTGATTATACCCCAATTGAGAAACTCATCGGGGGGTGAACAGAGGAGAGCGGAACACATGAAGATCAAGGTTGTTCTCGCAAGCTCATCACGGGAGTTGGTTAGAAGCCAGATTGCCAACCGGCATAATTCCTTGGCTCCCGAGACTGAAATTATGATCGTTGCTCTGAGTCAATGTCCGGCATCGACTCAAGGCGAAGTGTACGAGGTCTTCGTTTCCCGCAATTCTTCTCTGAAGTCATCAAGGTAGAGCAAGAGCGCTTCGATGCCGTTACCATTGATTGCACGTTGGAGCCTGGGCTTAAGGCAGCCAAACGGGAAGCGGAATTCCAGTGGTCTGAGCCTGGATGGAGTTCCTCCCTGCTGCCAAGGAAAACAGAAGGGAAGTAGGATCAAGTAGCCGAGATCTAGGACTCACCATCGTGTCCTTGATCTCTTCTGTTACCTCTAAATAGGAAGTATGTCTCTATGCATTCAATCCTGTTAAGAAATCTCTCTTGACAGGAAAAACCCTATCTGATAGGAAGCCAAGGCGGGGTGGGGGTACAGAGGGGACATCATACCAATGTGCTGGATTGGTGAAGGATATAAGGAAATCTAACGTTTTGAAATCAAAAGATAGAATTCTCTTTTTCATCCAGCTATTACCTCCGGCGCTATTTGTTATCATCCTCGGGGCGTTGCCATTAGTTTTGATAATGATCTGGAGTTTCTGGGAACCGACTGCTTATTGGATAAAACCGAATCTAACGATAGCTGCATATGATAAATTCTTCACACTGGAGCGATACATCACTTTTCTTAAGACTTTAAGGGTATCATTTACTGTTACGTTCTTGGCACTCATAATTGGTTATCCCATTGCCTATTTCATTCGTAAAATAGTAAATGAAAAGTATAGAAATGTTCTATTATTCACTTTCATAATCCCTTTTTTTCTCAGTTATATCGTGAGGGTTTTTTCCCTGCGACTTATTCTCGGGAGATATGGCGTTATAAATAATGTCTTGATGTGGATTGGATTGATCTCAGAACCATTGGAGGGATTATTATTCAGCGAAATTGCGGTACATATCGGCTTATTGTCTTCATATCTACCCTTTATGATTTTTCCTATCGTTTTATCCATTGAGAGGGTTGGAGAGTCAACGATAGAGGCGAGTCAGGATCTGGGAGCAACTTTCTTTCATACGCTGACAAGGGTTATTATTCCCTTGACTAAACCTGGAATTTTCGCCGGCTGTATTTTCGTATTTGTCAGTTCCCTCGGTTCAACTGTGGAGTGGGACCTGCTGGGAGGTGTTGGCGAGTTTTCAACCCCACAAATGTTGGAGTCGTTGATGACTGCCTTAAAGTTTCCATCAGCTTTCGCAATATCAACAATGATCCTTGCAATAACGATGGGGGCATTGTTATTGGGATTTAAATATGCAAGGATTGCCGAGCTTTTTGAAACATTGGAGTGAGTGAAAAGGGATAGAGATGGGAAGGGCAACGATTCTAAGAAGGGCGTGTCTGTGGACTTTCACGATGTTGGCCTTACTGTTTATATTTCTGCCCTCGACCTATCTATTGCTAATCTCTCTTGAGCCTTCCGAGTTGGAAGTGATTCCAAGAGGTTTCAGCGATTTTAGTCTAAAATGGTATATTAGATTATTTCACCAGGAGAGATTGTCCGGTGCGATCAGGGAATCGGTCATGGTGGGCCTTCTTACTGCCGGAATTACGTCCTTTTTGTCCCTTCTTTCGGGGATGTCCTACAGGAAATTGAGGAAAAAGAGTTATTTCTTGGGACTTTTGATTTTTCCAATTTTTGTTCCCGGTATCATTGGGGCCCTCTCCCTGGCAGTTTTTTTTAGGTTGATCCATATTCGTTCATCAATGTATACCGTTGTCCTCGGGCATGTCTTATACGCTCTTCCCTATGCTGTCATAGTGACCTTGGTAAGCTTTTCAGGATTGAAGGAGGGTTTCATAGAAGCAGCGAGAGATCTCGGTGCGAGTGGGCTTAGAGCTTTCAAGGATATCATTTTTCCGCTCACAAGGGGCGGGATCGTCGGTGCCGCATTATTTGGATTCCTCCTATCATTAAATGAATTTATCAGGGCCTATTTCCTATCGGGCTATCAGGAAACATTATCTATCTATATGTTCGGGCAAATGAAGGGGGGAGCCAATCCCAGCATTTATGCATTGGCAGGCTTCATTCTATCGGTCTCCATTTTCTTGGTTTTAATCGCTTTGATCTATTACTCCTTTATACGCTATCCCTCGCGTACTCTCAGTTAGATGTGAGAAGCAGTGAGCAGTACTTGAGATCAATAACCCAAGGGATAAGGTTTTGAGGGAAACGGCGATTTGACCGTTTTTCGTCTCCCAGGGAACACGTTATCATGAAAGACGGAATCGAAATCAAAAGGGAAGTAGATGTCCATCTTAAGGATTTATGTAAGCGGTTTGGGGATCTCATAGCTGTCCGCGATGTTACGCTGGAGGTTCAGAAGGGGGAATTTTTGACTTTGTTAGGACCGAGCGGTTCGGGTAAAACAACAACGTTGCGGATGATAGGTGGGTTCGAGAGGCCTACAGCAGGAGAAGTTTACATACAAGGCGACCTGGCAAATAACATACCACCCAACAAGAGGGTTACCAGAACGGTTTTCCAAGATCTTGCTCTGTTTCCCCACATGTCAGTTGGGGAAAACATCGAATATGGCCTCTCATTCCAAGGCCTCAACAAAAAAGAACGGAAAAGCAAGGCACTAGATGCACTAGAATTAGTTGATCTTGAGGGTCTTTATGAGAGAAAGGTGACCACACTCAGTGGTGGCCAGAAACAGAGGGTTGCTTTGGCAAGGGCCCTGGTAACTCAACCTCCCATTCTCCTCCTGGACGAACCACTGGGCGCCCTGGATGAAAAGCTGAGGGAGCGAATGCAGGGGGAATTAAAGAACCTGCACAAGAAATTGGGGATTACGTTTATCGCGGTGACCCATAACCAAGAAGAGGCATTATCCATGAGCGATCGTATCGCTATAATGAATGAGGGGAGGTTAGAGCAGGTTGCCACCCCGAGGGAACTATATGAGAGCCCCCAGACTGAATTCGTTGCGGATTTCATTGGGGTAGCGAACATCATCAGGGGAAAAACTATCAAGGATAGCACGGGCGCGAAAAAACTGTTGTCCAATGGTCTGGAATTTTTTCTTCCTTCAAAGGAGAGATTCAACATTGGTGATGAGACGATATTAGCTGTGAGACCGGAAAGGATTGAAATAGGGGATAAGGCCAAGAAAAGGAGAAATCATTTCTCAGTTAAGGTGCAAAACGTCCTTTACAAAGGGGCATCGCTGGAATACCATGTAAATTTGGAAAATAATCAGGAGATGAGGATTCAGGTGGAAAGCAAGAGCTTTTCACAAGACAAGGTGACAGGTGATAGTATTATAATTGGATGGAATGAG
>CP070774.1:259511-270287 GCA_020346125.1 Syntrophobacterales bacterium
CGAATCCTGCGGCAATGATCACAGCCGCCTTTACCCCTTTCTTTTTACAATCTTCGTAAAGGGTGGGGACAAACTGACCAGGGAGCAGGAAAAAGACCACATCGATGTCATCAGGCACGTCGAGAATCTTGGGATAGGCCTTGTAACCCAGGATTTCATCCGCTTTCGGGTTGATGGGATAAACCTTACCGGGGAAACCGTTGACCACGATATTTTTTAAAAGCACATGGCCCGTCTTTGCTGGGTTTGAGGATGCCCCTATTACGGCAATAGAGCGAGGTTCCAGGACGGCTCGGATGTCGTTGCCATTTCCTGCACCCACCTTTTCGCTAGGTGCAGGTTGATCTCCAGCCCCATTCTCTTTAAGGGTAATCAGGGCATCGACAGCAACAACGCGATCACCTTTTACCACCAACGGGTTGATGTCCAATTCTTCCACGTCCTTGTTAAAGGCAATGGCCAGCTCTGAAAGCCGCGCAATCACCTTGGCCAATTCCCCTTTTTTCGCGGCTGGCCGTCCACGATAGCCATCCAACATGCTCGCACCTTTTATGTCGCTCAGCATCTCGGTTGCGGTTTCTTCGTCGATCGGTGCAAGCCGGAATGTGACGTCCTTAAGCAGCTCCACAAACATGCCGCCCAAACCAAAGGCGATGACTGGGCCAAATGGTGGTCGATTGGCCACACCGACGATTGTCTCAACGCCACCCTCCACCATTTCTTGTACAAGGACACCCTGGATGTTTGCGCTCGGGTGTTTCTCTTTCACTGCCTCCATGATGTCACTGTAGGCGCTACGTACCGCCTCAGCATCTGCAAGTCCCGTCTTGACGCCACCCGCATCCGATTTGTGCAGAATGTCTGGAGAGGACACCTTCAGCACGACGGGAAATCCAATTTGCCCCGCACTCGCTACCGCCTCATCTTCACTCGATGCCAGTAATTCTCGAGTTACAGCTAGGCCTGCACTGGCAAGGACTTTTTTTGCTTCCGGCTCTGTCAGTTGATTTCGTCCTTCCTGCAGAACCTTTGCAAATAATTGTCTAACGTCCGACATTGCCATCATATCCTATTACTCCTTTCCTCTGAAGAAATTTCCCTTAGTTCCCCAATAAACTTCACCATAATTTCCATCCTCCAGTACTATTTCTAAGAAATCTGGGTAACTATATAAATCGTAGATCATAATCTAATATCCCTAATCCAAATAATTGGGGAGACGTCAGCCATCTGCCCTATGGAGTCCAGTGGACCTTTCCCTCAGAATAGGTGGCCCCTAACATGAGGCCGTTGATAAGTTGTTGAAAGATCATTTTCCTTTCATCTCTGCCGCGGCGGCCATGACGGAATCAATAACCTGCTTGTATCCTGTGCAACGACACAACACCCCTGAAATAGCCTTCCTGACTTCTTCTTCAGAGGGGTCGGGGTTCTCATTGAGGAATTCATATGTGGTCATGAGCATGCCGGGCGTGCAGAATCCGCACTGAAGACCGTGATGCTCACGAAATGCCTCCTGTATGGGATGTAACTTCCCATTTTCTGCAAGACTCTCAACGGTCATGACCTCAGCCCCGTCCGCCTGAACGGCGAACATGAGACAGGATCGAGCCGTTCTCCCATTGAATAAGACGGTACAAGCCCCGCAGATGCCGTGTTCACATCCCACGTGGGTGCCAATGAGTTCCAGATCGTCTCTCAAAAAATCCACAAGGAGCCTTCTAGGTTCCACTTCCCTTTCATACTGCACACCATTTACCTTCACCACTATGCGACGATACCCCACCATTCTACTCACCTCCCCTGACTTTGTTCAGTGCCTCTCGAAGACCCCTTTGGACGAATACCCTCGCCATGTCCTTACGATATTCGGCAGAGGCGTGGTAATCCGGTTCCGCTTCTGCGATCTCTGCGGCCTCTTCCCCTGCCTTCACTATCAAGGCATCGGTGATCTTCTGGCCAGCCAAAAGCTCTTCGGCCTCTTCAGCCCGGATAGGCGTGGGAGCAACTCCTCCCAAGGCTATCCTTGCCTCTTTGCAAATCCCTCCATCTTCCATAAAAAGGAGCGTGGCCACCCCAACGATGGCAAAATCGCTAACACGTCGGCTCAGTTCCACAAAGGACCAGCCGGTGTTCTGAGGAAGTGTGGGGATTCTGACTTCCACCAGGATCTCGGAAGGCTCCAGAGAGGTGGTCAGATAGGTGAGGAAAAACTCCTCAGGCCCCAATGTCCTATCACCAGGAGGACCAACCACCTTCATCTCTCCATCCAAACAACAGATCACGGTGGTAAGTTCCGAAGAGGGATCCGCATGCACCAGACTTCCTCCTATGGTCCCTCGATTCCGAATTGGAACATGTCCAATAAAAGAGACCGCTTCTGCCAAAATGGGACACTTCTCCTGCACCCGTGGCGACAGCTCAACGTCCCTTTGTCGGGTCAAGGCACCGATGAGAAGATCGTCTCCTTCCTCTTTGATGTAGTCCAGATCCCTGATCCCGTTGATATCTATGAGGACCTCCGGCCGGCCAAGCCTGAAATTCATGATGGGCACCAAGCTCTGACCCCCTGCAAGGATCTTGGCCTCATCTTCGTATTTCTCCAGCAGCCCTACGGCCTCTTCAACCGTGTTGGGAGTAAAATACTCAAAGGCACTCGGTTTCATAATCGCTCTCCTGTCTCACTTTAGGGATTTCAATTCCGTTTTCATCTTTCTGAAAAACTCTTTTATCATCATCTTGGCAATCCCGCTGATCAGCCTTTGGCCAACGCCTGCTATCAATCCTCCCACTTGCACCTCTCCCGTGTATGAAAGCATGGTGCTATCACCCTCCTGAGAGAATTCAATAATCCCGTCTCCTTTCACCAAACCAGGGGTTCCACTCCCTTCTCCAATCAGACGGTATCGGTTGGGGGGCTCCGGGTCAAGCACCTCAAACTTTCCACTATACATCCCCCTGACCGCGGCAATGCCTATCTTCAATATGGCGTCATATTTCCCTGGCCCTCGCTCCTCCAGTTTTTTACATCCCGGTATTGCCTTCTCAAGGCATCTCGGGTTGTTGAAGAGATCCCAGACCACCTGTTGAGAGGCCTTATAGGTATATTTTCCTTCAAGCTTCATGCGTATTACCTCCTTTAACTAATCTTTCTTCGCTCTGGCCTCCTGGATCAAATGCCATATTTTGTTTGGGCTGAGAGGCAGTTCGTCTATGGTCACCCCCAAGGGGGAGAGGGCATCCGCAATGGCATTCCCGATGGCAACGGGCACTGACATAGAGGAACTCTCCCCTGCTCCCTTTGAACCTAAGGCAGTGAGGGGAGAAGCCGTTTCCACATGCCCAATGTCTATCTTAGGCACCTCCATGGCCGTGGGAACCAGATAATCCTGAAAGGAGGCGGTCAGGCATTGACCGTTCTCATCGTATGCAAATTCCTCATAAAGAGTCCCGCCCAGGGCATGGATGCAACTTCCCATCACCTGGCCTTCCAGGAGCATGGGATTAAGCACGGTGCCTGAATCGTGCACACTGGCCCATTTCAGGAATTTCACCTCCCCCGTTTCGATATCTACCTCCAGAACGATCGCCTCTGCCACAAATCCATATGTGTTGGAGGAATCCACACGGTCCAGATCATCTACCGGTTTGGAGGTGGGCATGGACAGAAAGCTGCTCGCATAGAGTCCCGCGTCCATCCCTTCAGGCAGGGCCGCTTGATTCCAATGTGCTGTTCCGGCCACATGTCTAATTGAAATGGATCGATCCGGAGAGCCCTTTACATAGAATTTCCCCTTTTTCAACTCCAAGTCGTTCGGGTTGGCTTCCAGGAGGTGTGCCGCAATCTTCGTCATCCTCTCCTTCACCTTCCGTGTCGCATAAACCACCGCATTGGTCCCTACAGAGGCAAATCGGCTGGAGTAACTTCCAGTCGTAATGGAATAAACCCGATCATGGGTATCCACCACATCGCTGACCGTCACATCGTCCGGATGAATGCCTAACTCGTCAGCCACGATCTGTGATATAACTGTCTCGTGACCTTGCCCCTGCGGATTGGTGGAGGCGATCACATGGACCTTTCCCAAGGGATCCATTTTGACGATGACCGACTCGCCTGATCCCGACTTGGGACGTTCCTTTGCCCTCTGCTCGGGGGTCAAAGCGAGGGTCACATAGGCAATATTGGTCACCGAGGGATCAACCACGGTGGCAAAGCCGATGCCGATATATTTGCTCTCCTTCCTCGCCTTCTGCTGCTCTTCCCTCATCTTCTTATAGTCAATAATGTCGAGGGCCATCTGAAATGCCTTGGGATAATTCCCTGCATCATAGAGCCCTCCCGTTGCCGTCGTGTAGGGGAATTGGCCCGGTTGTATGAAGTTCTTGAACCGGATCTCGGCAGGATCCAGCCCCAGCTCGGTGGCTGCCATATCCACCAGCCGTTCCACGCTGAAGTAGAGCTCCTGACAGGTGTAGCCACGGTTCGGGGCCGTCAGACACTTGTTGGTCCCTACCACTAAGACCTCTCTATCTAAATCCTTAATTTGATAGGCCCCTGTATGATTTCCCGTGCTTCTGTAAGCACAGCCGGGCTCTGGTGGTCGAATGTATCCGCCCGTATTGTCAATGGCCTTATCCTTCAACGCCAGGATTGTTCCATCTTTTTTGACCGCTGCTTCCATGTAGGTGACCCGGTCAGTCCCGGTGGAACTTGCCAGCAAGTGCTCTCTTCGATCCTCAAGCCATTTAACGGTCATGCCTGTCTTCTTTGCGGCCAGAGCGATCAGGGCTATATAAGGATACATTCCCGTCTTTGTACCAAAGCCTCCCCCTATGTCCGTGGGCACAATCCAACGCATCTTGTTCTCAGGAATACCCAGGGCAAGGGCCACCAGAAAATGAGTTACAAAGGGCCCCTGGTAATTGTTGTAGATCACGAACTCTTCATTGTAAGGATTGTAAGAAGCGATGACCGCGTAGGTCTCTATGGGGGTAGAGCCATATTTGGGAAAAAGAAACTTACCCTTAACCACCAGGTCCGCTTCTTCATAGGCCTTTTCTGGATTCCCATATTTGAACAATCTGTGAGAATAGATGTTACTCCCGATATTGTCGTGAAGGATGGGAGAATCTGGCTGGGTGGCCTCCTCAATGTCCATGACCACGGGGAGAGGTTCATAGTCCACTTTTATCAAGTCCAGGGCATCCTCGGCAATGTAGCGGTCGTCTGCCACCACAACAGCCACAGGTTCTCCCACGAAACGGACCTTGTCCACCGCACAGGCGTAATACTTTGGAGGAACGGGGACGCCGACTGAAAAGGGCTTGGACATCTTCTCCACGTCCTCCCCTGTAAGGATCCCTCGCACGCCGGGAAGCTTTTCGGCCTCAGATACATCCATTCCTCTTATCCATGCATGGGGGTAAGGACTACGGAGGATGGCCGCATGCTTCATATTGGGCAGGCGAATATCGTCCATAAAATTGCCCCGCCCGATGAGAAGACGGAGGTCTTCTTTTCGCTTCATTCCCTTACCTACCCATTTGCCTTTGTCCTCATTAGACATCAGTGCTCTCCTTTCACGTCATTTACATGTATTGGCCCTTTTGACTAAATCGACTTCATGGAACAAGGGCTCATGAAAGCCATTCAGCCACTTCAATTCTTCTCGACGCCTTACAACTCCAACCCCTTGTGGGAGCTCTTTTGGCCTAAAGAGCTTAGGTCTTAAACCAGTCCAGGGTGTGGATAGAATAGCCGAAGGTGATTTTTCGGTTTAGAATCGGATCCAAGAGTTCACCTTCAAAGCGATCTGAGAAGAGGATCTGCTCGGTTACCAGCGGAGGTGTCCCGGAAAATATGGCGATCACCTCCAAAGATCCGTCGACTCGCTGCTGGACCAAACGGATTAATTCCTCTGGAGGAAGAATGGTGGAAAGGGTGGAGTCCTGATAAAGGGTTCTTTCCCCATCATCCACAGCCCAACTCCGGATCTCGATGCTATCCCAATGATCTTTTATCTCTCCATAGTCCCATAGGTTTTTGGAAAGAACTGATGGACATACCTGCTTTGACTTCAGAATATCCATCCTCTCCAGTTCTCGATCTGTGTGGTCGCTGCCCACACCTACATAAATCCTGTCTCTATCTGTCAAGATTACATACTCCACCTCCCCTGATGTCTCTTGACCCTCCACATGGATATCCTCTTCCAAGGAGATCCCCGGGTGAGGTTTAGGATAGAACATGGGCACTGAGGGGGGTGGTTGGACACCCTCCTTTTTTAACTCCTCGATATGTTTGCGAACAGCTGATTGGTTCCTACCTGTATAACCGCAGAGGATGGCCCCTCTCATCTGGCAGGAGAATTCTCTCTTTCCCTTCTGCTCTTCAATGATGAACTGAAATACCATAGCTTTGGGGTTCCTCATTCTCTCACTTCTTCTCCAATTTCTCTTTTTCCCAACTTCGCAGCTCCCGTCTCAGGATCTTGCCTGAAGAGGTCTTCGGAAGCTCCTCAATAAATTCAATTTCCCTTGGGTACTTGAATGGTGCAATGGTCGCCTTCACATGATCCTGAAGCGTTATGGCCATTTCAGGGGTGGGTTCAAATCCTTCATGAAGGACGACCCAAGCCTTCACCTTGTCTCCCATCTCTGGATCAGGGGCCCCGGCCACACCTGACTCCAACACCGCCTCGTGCTCCTGGAGGGCCGTTTCCACCTCTGCCGGCGAGATGCGATAGCCCCGGCAGGTCATAATATCGTCCGACCTGGAACCATACCAGAAATACCCATCCTCATCCATGGTGGCTAGGTCTTTGGTGTCGTACCAGTTGTTGGGAAGAGAAACCTCCTTCATTTGCTCCGGCATCTTGAAGTATTCAAGAAAGAGGCCAGGGTGATCTGTGCGTATGGCTAAATGCCCCATTTCGCCAGGCGGAAGTTGTTCGCCTTTGTCATTCACAATGGCCACCTCGATGCCGGGGAGTGGTTTCCCCATGGAACCCACCTTCACAGGCAGACTCGTCTGAGTGGTACAGAATTCATGGGCCTCTGTCTGTCCCATGCTGTCAATGATCTTCACATTGAAACGTCGCATCCACTCTCGCCAAGTCTCCGCCAACAGAGGCTCTCCAGAGCTGAGGCAGTATTTTAGGGAACTGGTGTCATATTTTTTCTCGGCATCCTCCACGGCCAGCATCATCCGGTAAATGGTCGGGGTACCTGCAAAGATGGTGTTCTTGAATCTTTCAATGAATTCATAGGCCCTCTCTGGATCGAAGCGCTCATCCGAGTATATAGCCGTTGAGACACCCCACCGGAAGGCAAACAGGAAGTTGTGGCCGAGGGCATACATCCAAGTGAGTGCCGTAGGTCCCCCGCAGATGTCTCCCCTTTCCAATCCCATCGTGTACTTTCCGATGGGATCGCCGGCCCCTATGATAAAACGGTGGCCATGAACAACTCCTTTGGCCGGTCCGGTCGTCCCGGAGGTATAGAGAAAATAGGCCTGATCATCTTTGAGGGTTTCCACATAGGGAGGAACGCCTTTGCCTTCTGTCATGATCTGCTCAAAGGGGATCTGATCCCCCACTGTTTCGCCCACCACAATAATGTGCTTGAGCGTCTTGCATTTGGGACGTATGTTCTCAATGGCCTCGGTGTATTTGGTGGTGGTGATGACAGCCACAGCCTCGCTGTTGTTGATGATGTGCTCCAATTCGTATTCCCTAAGCATGGTATTCGTGGGAATAGGGACAGCCCCTATTTTCTGACCCCCAAGAAAGCTGATTTGGTATTCGGGTTGGTTTGGCGTCCGAATGACGTATCGGTTACCCTTGGACACCCCCAACTTGTGTAAGGCATTGGCAAAACTATCTGTAAGCTCCTTCAATTCCTGGTAGGTAATCTTTTGATCTTCATAATAGATGGCCACATCCTGAGCCCTCCCATATTCTACCCAGAAATCAACTATTAGCCTTGCCATATTCAACTTTTCTGGGACATCCAGCTTATAAAAGCCTTTTGAATCCATCCTATGAAAGGTCTCATCTATATCCATGGATTTCATTTCACTAATCCCTCTGGGCTTGGCTTCACTTTGCCTTGCATCCAACCAAAGAGTTTTTTTCAATAAGTTGCAAAAATCCAAGGCGGTAACATATCATTCACATGGAAAGTTGGAGATTTTTATTACAATCAAATGGATTCCATATCCTCCAGATAATCATGTTTATTAATGGTATATTCACAAGTGAGCTTTCCCCCCAAAGTTAAATCAATGAGTTCAACCCCCAAAAGAAGTACAAATTCTATTTCTCCAGCAGTGCATTCATTAATCTTGCCCAAATCATTTAATCTGAGTAATCACAATCGTAATAATGTATTTCAAAAAGGAGACAGCCTTCTTCACTGCGAAAGGGACCATGGGGCGTGTGAGGAGGCCGGCATGCATAGGTGTAGGGATGGAATGTCTTTTCCCCCACGATCAGTCCACCTGAAACCAGAAAGACCTCTTCCCAATAGTCATGTTCAAACAGCTCGCTCGTAAATGCGCCCGGTTCAAAGCGAAGCAACCGGGTCTTGGATCCTTCCCGCTTCTCCTCATCCAAATGGCCTGCAAGGATCTTCTGTTGAATGCCTGGAGGATACCCCGGGGGGGTTTCCCATCCAATGGAAAGATCTAATGTGAAAAATTCAAGATGTTCTTTAAGCATAAAGCAACCCCCTCCATGTCTCCTTGGAATTTATCGAAAAACCCTGTCATCAAGGGTCCTGAAATCATCCCGAACCGAATCCACAAGGGCCGGATCGACCTCGGCAGAGACAAACGCCTCCCTTTCCCCCCCTTCGGTGATCACCCTGCCCAGGGGATCAACAATCATGCTCTGTCCCGCGTACTGTTTGCCCCCATTGGCACCGGCACAATTGCATGAGAAAAGATAGGAAAGGTTTTCAAGCGCCCTCACCCGGTTAAACAGGGTCCAGGCCTCCAATCGAACATGGGGCCAAGCAGAGGCGACCAGAAAGAGCTTGGCCCCTTGATCAAGCATTTTCCGGAAAAATTCAGGAAACCGGAGATCATAACATGTGGACAGGCCCGCCAACCCCCATGGCGTATCCACAACAACGACCTCCTTTCCGGGCGTTAAGATCTTTTTCTCTTCAGATTGGTAACCAAAAAGGTGGATTTTCCTATACCGGGCAATGATCTGGCCCTGAGGGTTCAGGAGCAGGCTTGTATTAAACAGGTCATCTCCGTCCTGCTCCACAAAACTCCCCATGTGGATATAGCAACCTCTCGCCACGGCCTTTTTCTGAAAGGCACTCACCGTGGGCCCGTTCAAAGGCTCACTCTCATTCTGATACCGATAAAAGGAGAAAAATCCGCACGGCCAGACCTCTGGCAGAAGAAGGAGATCGCTTAGCGGGGCCTGATCCACCAATTGAAGGGCGTATTCAAGGTTTTCCTCTTTAGGCCTGTCTTTTATATCTATCTGAATGCTTGTAACCCTCATGGCTCCTCATGCATTGCATATGGTATCCCCTAATCGAGCGAAAACTCGATTAGGGGGAGCGGTCAGCACTCAGAATGGAGTTTTCATCCTGAAAGTTATGTTTCATCTATACTAATGATTATTAGACAATGATTAGAAAATCTCGAGTAGAACTTCTCTTTTGATTGCTGACGGCTGACAGCCTTCGGTTGAGCCTTTTTGCTCAATTGGGATTATAATGAATATTTTCGGCGCACTTCTGTCTCAAACCCTTTCACTCTCTGCTTTCGATTAAGTATCTCTCTGTGGTATTCAGATGATAGATCATGGCCTCAACGGCTTTTTTCCCATCTCGCCCATTCAGAGCATCCAAAATACTCTGGTGCTCGTAGATAACTTCCTGGGTCCTTCCATAACTTGAGAGGGCCTTTTGACCAAAGATGGAGATGAGGTTCCTGATATTCTCCGTTATCGTCACCAGAAGGCGGTTATCGTAACGGTGTATCAGGTTCATATGGAAGGCCTTGTCAGCTTCTAAAAATCCATATATATCCCCCACCTTTGCCCTCTTGACCATCTGCTTCAAGCTATCTTCCAGCCTGCCAAGGTCCTTTTCGGTAATAACGCCCATCAACCGCTCAATAACAAAGGCCTCAATCATTTTGCGTGTTTCAAAAAAATCCCTGATCTGCTTTTCAGAGAATTCCTTGATCTTGAAACCGCGTCCCTGAATGGGTATGAGCAGACCTTCGGCGGACAGCTGCAATAGGGCCTCGCGGACAGGGGTCCGGGAGACCCCCAAGATCTCGGCAAACTTGTTGGCCGAATAGATCGCATCAAATTCCAGCTGGCCGGATATCAGGAGGTCCTTTATTTGATCATAAGCCAGTGCCTGCAGGGTTCCCGGATGTTTTATCTTCTTGATTTTCTTCATGATTTCAATGTCTTAACCATTCTAGAGTTTGCATTTAGTATGCAAAATACTACATGCAGAAAAAGATGTCAAGGCCTTTTCTCACTGCAATTCAGACACTGGATAAAGATTAGAGGCAGACGCCTGACTTCCAGTCTAACGCAAGATCATCGCCAGGGTGTACTAAGACGTAGTGGTGTTAGAAAGTCATTTTATGAGGGGCATGTTAAGCAGGAATGTGCTTAAGGATAGAGATTCCCTAAAACGACACCGGGGTGTCGCAGCTTGAAGGGGGTAAAATAGGTGATGGTTACAGAATACCGTCAGCTTCGACTACGGAGCCCGGGGGCGTTTCATGCT
>CP070774.1:270387-280848 GCA_020346125.1 Syntrophobacterales bacterium
GCCCCATGAAGATTATATGGAGCTCTCCCCTGAGGAATTGAAGGAGATCATTCGGGACATGGGGATGGTGGGGATGGGTGGCGCAGCCTTCCCAACCCACGTGAAATTGAGCCCTCCCAAGGAGAAAACCATCGATACGTTCATCATCAATGGAGCCGAATGCGAGCCTTACCTGACTGCCGATCATCGGTTAATGCTGGAGGAGCCCGAAAGCATCACCGCGGGGGCCAGGATCGCTATGCGAAGCCTCGGGGTCAACCGAGGGATTATTGCCATCGAGTCCAATAAACCCGATGCCGTCGAGAAGATGAGGGAACTGACCGAGGATATCCCCGAATTGGGAGTGGCCGTTTTGAGGGTTAGATATCCCCAGGGCGCCGAAAAGCAATTGATCAGGACGCTGTTGAACAGGGAGGTCCCCTTTTCGGGGGGATTGCCCATGGATGTGGGCGTTATCGTACAAAACGTGGGAACATTGTCGGCCTTATACAAGGCGGTTCGATTTGGGATCCCCTTAATAGAGAGGATTACCACGGTAACCGGGTCCGGGGTCCGTGAACCAAAGAACCTGAGGGCCAGGATCGGCACCCCCATAAAATCACTGATCAGGGCTTGCGGTGGATTCTCAACGGAGGTGGGAAAGGTCATCATAGGGGGGCCTATGATGGGGATTGGGCAATATAGCCTGGAGGTCCCCGTCGTCAAGGGAACCTCCGGCATTCTCGTCCAGTCCTTGTCCGAAGTTGAGGAAGGGATTGCCCAGGCCTGCATTAGATGTGGGAGCTGTGTCCGGACGTGCCCGAGTCGACTCATGCCAACGATCCTGGCGGTCTTTGCCCAGCGGGATATGTTTGAGGAAGCGGACAGCTACGACGTGGCCGACTGCATCGAGTGCGGATGTTGCAGTTACGCCTGCCCGGCAAGGATCCCGTTGGTTCAACTGCTTCGCTATGCGAAAGCGGAGGTTTTAGCGAGGAAAAAAAAGGCGGCTTAGTGCTTCGATTCGCAAATACAAGGACGTATTTTCAGGAGCGGGGTCGAAGACTCATGTCGAGTCGCTCAACAGGAGTCTAAATATGTTCGTAACCGAACTTATGAACCGAAGGTCTTAGGAATCTCATGGACGATCGCCAATTCATCATATCATCTTCACCCCACATTCACAGCGGGGAGTCTATCCCGCGGATTATGTACTCGGTGGTGATTGCATTGGTTCCGACCATGTTCATGGGGGTTTACCTGTTCGGCCTTCGGGCCTTGTGCGTTATACTCCTAACGGTTGCAGCGGCATTGGCCACAGAGGCTGGAGCCCAGAGGATGATGGGGCGAAAGGTGACTATCTCCGACGGGAGCGCTGTGATCACCGGGATCCTCTTGGCCCTCAATTTGCCCCCGACAGCTCCCTGGTGGCTGGTCGTCGTTGGCTCAGCCATTGCCATTGTGATCGGGAAACAGATCTACGGGGGATTGGGATACAACCCCTTCAATCCCGCCCTGGTGGCGAGGGTTATTCTGTTGATATCCTTTCCCGTGCAGATGACGACCTGGATTAAACCGAGCCCGCTTTTCTCCGGGGCCGTCGATGTCGTGACAACAGCTACACCCCTTGGTGCAATGAAAACCCACCTTATTGTTAAGGGTACCCTGGAGGGATTTACCATGGTGGATCTGTGGGGCCCCTTCATGGGGAACATCGGGGGTTGTATCGGAGAGACATCGGTCATCGCCCTGCTTATCGGGGCTGGATTTCTCCTGTATCGGGGGTATATAAGCTGGCATATTCCCGTAACATTCATTGGGACGGTTCTCATCCTCAGCGGCCTTTTTTGGTTAATCAACCCAGATCAGTATATGAACCCGCTCTTCCATATCCTCACCGGCGGGTTGATGCTGGGAGCCTTTTACATGGCCACGGACATGGTAACTTCTCCCATGACATATAGTGGCATGATGGTCTTCGGCGCGGGATGCGGGGCTATCACCATCGTCATTCGGCTCTTCGGTGGGTATCCGGAGGGAGTCTCGTATTCCATCTTGCTCATGAACGCGGCTACCCCGTTAATCGATCGGTATATGCGACCGAAGACCTTTGGTTGGAGGGCGATCTCTTCGCGGTGATCCCATGAGAGATATCCTCAGGCTCACCATCGTTTTGACCAGTATCTGCATTGTTTCGGCAATTGCCCTGGCGAAGGTCTATGACCTGACCAAAGGACCCATTGCATATCAGAAGAGGCTGGAGGTGTTGCGGGCAATCAAGACGGTTCTCCCCCAATATGACAATGAACCGGATCGGGATATGGTGGTATTGCCTATGGGTGTCGATAAGAAGGGCGAGGAGATCCAGCGGGTTTTTTATCGCGGCAGAAAGGAGGGTCGTTTGATTGGCGTCGCCTTCAAGGTTATCTCCCCTGAGGGATATGGAGGCAATATCGAGGTGATGGTGGGGCTCTTGCAAGACGGGACGATCCATGGGGTTGAGGTCCTGTCTCATTTGGAGACTCCTGGATTGGGGGCCAAAATTAGGGAGACGAAGTTCAAGGATCGATTCAAGAACCGTAACCTAACCAATACCACCTGGGCAGTTAAAAAGGACGCTGGGGATATAGATGCGATTACGGGCGCGACAATCTCCTCAAGGGCCGTGATTAAGGCCATCAAAGAGGGCCTGGAATTCTATAGAGACCAGGAGGCAGGCATTGTCGGCTCAGACCAGTGAGGGAGTGTAAATGACTATTGCGAGGGAATTCACCAAGGGCTTTTGGAGGGAGAATCCCATCTTCCGTTTGGTCTTGGGGATGTGTCCCACCCTCGCGGTAACGACGGCGGCCATTAATGGAATCGGAATGGGCTTGGCAACCACCTTCGTCCTGGTCTGTTCCAACGTGGTCATTTCGCTACTGAGGAACTTCATTCCCTCCCGGGTGAGGATACCATCTTTCATCGTGGTCATCGCTTCCTTTGTCACCATAGTAGACTTGGTTATGGCCGGTTTCTTCTATCAGCTCCATAAGACCTTGGGCCTCTTTATCCCCCTTATTGTGGTAAACTGCATCATCCTTGGGAGGGCCGAGGCATTTGCCTCAAAACACCCCCTTACGGATTCCGTAGCGGATGGATTGGGAATGGGATTTGGCTTTACGCTGTCGCTTCTGGTATTGGGTTCCATCCGGGAGGTTTTGGGTAACGGGACCCTCTTCGGTGCCCCAGCGTTTGGGCCGGGGTATTTCCCCTTTCTGGTTATGATCTTGCCCCCCGGTGCCTTCATCACCCTGGGCTTTCTCCTGGCATTGATGAATCGATTGGCTGAAGACAGGCCATCGGTGAATCCCTTCTGAAAAACGATTGACATATAAGGAAGAATTATGTTAAAAATTTAACAAAGTCTCAGTGAAGTAGTTTTTCTCATCAACTCACCGTATCAACGGAAATAATTATCCAAGGCCTTTGAGCAATTCTTCGTAAGTCAACCTCGGATATAATCCTTTTTTCAACCGATGGAATTACAATAAGGAAGAATACGGGTGAAAGAGGGATCGAGAGAACTATTGTGACCTGAACTGATCCCGAGGGAAAGGAGGTTCCAGGTGTTTAAGATAGTTGCCAAGCGGGAGATGGCGGAGAGGACGGTCTGCGAGTTCAAAATCGAGGCCCCGGATATCGCCAGAAAGGCCGAGCCAGGCCAATTCGTGGTGATTCGGGCCAATGAGACGGGGGAGCGGATTCCCCTCACCATGGCGGGAACGGATCCGGGCGCAGGGACCATCAACATCATTTTTCAGGTGGTAGGCAAGACGACTGCGCTGTTGAGAAGTTTTGGGGAGGGGGATGAGATCATGGACATCATCGGCCCCTTGGGTGTACCAACTCACGTGGAAAAGTTGGGGACGGTGATCTGTGTGGGTGGAGGAACAGGGGTGGCCGTGATGTACCCCATCACCAAGGCATATAAGGAAGCCGGCAACCATGTCATCGCAATCATTGGTGCCCGGACAAAGGACCTGTTAATCCTCGAAGAGGAGATGAAGGCGGCCTCCCATGATCTCCGCGTTACCACCGATGATGGGAGCTACGGCCACCACGGCTTTGTCACCGATGTGTTGAAGCAGATTCTGGATGACCGGAATGATGTTGAATTGGTAGTGGGAATTGGCCCCGTTCCCATGATGAAATTTCTCTGCAAAATGACCAAGGAATACGATGTCAAAACGGTGGTTAGTTTGAACCCGATTATGGTTGATGCCACGGGAATGTGCGGGGCCTGCAGGGTCAGCGTTGGGGGAAGGACTCGATTCTGTTGTGTTGATGGGCCGGAATTCGACGGTCATCAGGTGGATTTCGATGAATTGGTGAAGAGGCAGAGGGCTTACCTTACCGAGGAGAAGATATCCATGGATCAATTCATGGGGGGGATTCCTGAATAAGGTTTGGTTCGAAATCGGAGGGACACATGGCCGAGAAAGAAGCAAAGGGAAAGAGGGAGAAGGTTCCGCGGCAGGAGATGACGGAACAAAAACCCGAGGACAGGGTGAGGAATTTCGATGAGGTCCCCTTCGGGTACACACCGGAGCAGGCCGGCTTGGAGGCCGGCCGTTGCCTTCAGTGCAAGAAGCCGAAATGCATCGATGGATGCCCGGTTGAAATCGATATCCCCTCTTTTATTCAACTGATCTACGACGGTGATTTTATCGGTTCTGCCCGAAAATTGAAGGAGCAGAATAGCTTGCCCGCCATATGTGGCAGGGTATGTCCCCAAGAGGATCAGTGTGAAAAGGTTTGTATCCTGGGAAAAAAGGATGAGCCCGTGGCCGTTGGGAGGCTCGAGCGGTTTGCCGCCGATTGGGAACGCGCTCAGGGAGAGGTCGAGATTCCCCTAAAGGACCCTCCGACCGGTAAGAGAATAGCCGTGGTCGGATCGGGTCCTGCTGGCCTCACCGTGGCTGGAGACCTCATTAAAAAAGGCCATGAGGTAACCATCTTCGAGGCCCTCCATAAGACCGGTGGCGTGCTGGTGTACGGCATCCCGGAATTCAGACTTCCCAAGGCAATCGTCCAAGCGGAGGTGGACTATTTGGCCAAAATTGGGGTTGAAATCAACGTGGACTACGTTATCGGGAGCATCAGGACCGTAGATGAGCTCTTCAAAGAGGGCTACGGTGCAGTCTTTCTGGGATTGGGGGCCGGGTTGCCCTTGTTCATGGGCATTCCCGGGGAAAACTTCTGTGGCGTTTATTCGGCCAACGAATATCTCACCCGGTCCAATTTGATGAAGGCATACCTCTTTCCTGAATACGATACACCCATAGCCCGGGGGAAAAACGTGGTGGTTTTGGGAGCTGGCAATGTCTCCATGGATTCGGCTCGAACGGCCCTCCGGTTGGGGGCGGAGAAGGTGAGGATTGTCTACCGACGTTCAAGGGTTGAGATGCCGGCGAGGATCGAGGAGATCCAACGGGCCGAGGAGGAGGGAGTGGAGTTCCACCTACTGACAATCCCAGTCCGTTTCCTCGGAGATGATAACGGATGGGTGACGGGAATGGAATGTATCCGGATGGAATTGGGGGAACCCGATGAATCGGGGAGGCGAAGACCCATTCCCATCAAGGGATCGGAGTTTATCATCGACTGTGATTTGGTAGTGGTGGCCATTGGGGCGGGTGCCAATCCGCTTCTTCCCACGACAACATCCGGGCTGGAACTCAATAAGAGGGGATATATTGTGGCGGATCAGGAGACGGGAAAGACAGCCAAAAAGGGGGTTTGGGCCGGTGGGGATATCGTTACCGGCTCCGCCACGGTGATTTTGGCCATGGGTGCCGGGAGGAAGGCGGCCAATTCCATCCATGACTACTTGATGAGCGGGCAGAAAAATTGGCCATAGGTCCCGAGTGGACGGAATATGCACAAAGCGGGGGGCAAAGTCCTCCCGCTTTTTTTTGGGGAATTGGCCGACTATCTCGATTTGTATCCTTTCTCCATTGTGCGGAAACTATGAAAAAAGGTTAGGCTCATGAATGGTGTGCCGAGAGGACTCGAATTTATAAGGTATTAAAATTATAATACTTTTCTATAAAAGGGGTGTTGGCATAGAAAATGCAAAATCGATCGTATTACGTTTGTTCGAATGAGGTGAGAGAGATTGGCTGAGTACTACGAGGATCGAGTTTTAACGACCGAGGAATCCTGTCAATACCTGAGAATTACGAAACCTACCTTCTTCAAATACATCCGTAATGGTCGCATCAAGGCCACCAAGGCGGGCAAAGGATGGAGGGTTTTGAAATCCGAATTGATCCGTTTCCTCAATGGGGAAAGACACTGATGGGGGTTTGAGAGGCGGAAATTCATCTACTTACGTGGGGTTGCGCGGATAGTACTGCAGTAGGTTCTTGGTCAGATCTGAATAAAATTTGCAATTCGTATTTAAGAGGGCATCGATGGCGATGCCCTTTTCGTTTATAGTCTGACCTCCGTATTTGTAGATTTTATTGAATATCTTTCTGGAGTCGAACCCAATTGGCGCGGATCCCGGGAGAAGCCCAGGAACAGCGTCAGGTTGGTCTCGATTAATCTTCACTTTGTCCTTTTCTCATGAGGTCGATAATCACGTCCAGTTTTGCCATAAAACCACGATACATTTTAAGTTGCAGCTTCACGAGCTCCTTTATTTCTGTTACAGGATCAGGTTTTCCCAACTGCTTTATGAGAGCATCTCGGATAACATCGCTGACAGTGATACCCCCTGCCTTGGCAGCATCCTGGATTTGTCTCATTAATTCATCATCCAGCCTCACATTAAACGGTTTCTTCGCCACTGGGCTCTCCTTCGAAATATCTCGGTAAATAGCCAAAATAAGTAAATATACAATTATTTTTTTTACTTAGGCAATTTCCCTCTGATCCCCTTTCCAAATAAACGGCCTTTATAACGGACGGCAACTTGATTGGGAGCTATTTGTGCTTACCAGCGGCAACATCCCCCTGCATTTCAAAGATCTCGGGACAGATCTCCCCACAGGTCTTATCTCCCACACACAGATTCTCGTCGACTCGCACCTTCATTGCTCTCCTCTCATGGCATGTATTCCTCTCTATTATTATCATAGCAAGTATTTTCGGGCATTTAAAGCCCATTGGCTTCTTCTTAAAAGCTCGGTGTGAGCAGGGTTGCATTGAAAGCCATGAAGCATATAAAATTGATAATAAGCGAGGGAGAAAATTAGGGAGGGTTTCGCAACGAAACCATGAGACAATGAGAATCACGGTATTTCAGAGAAGTAATGGTGCCAATCTGCGGACATTGGGGATAGAAGTCGAAATGAGACTACGTGCATAAATGGGAAGGAGGAAAAATGGGCTATACGGTGGCTGAAAAGATCATCAAGGAGCACCTCGTGGAAGGCGAGATGAGGCCAGGTGTTGAGATTGGTATCCGGGTGAATCAGACGTTAACACAGGATGCGACAGGGACCTTGGTCTATTTGGAGTTCGGCTCCCTGGGAATTGCTCGAATTCGAACGGAGCTTTCGGTGAGCTATATCGATCATAATATCCTTCAGACCGATTTCAAAAATGCGGAGGACCACCGGTTTCTACAGTCCTCTGCCGCCAAATACGGGGTTTTCCTTTCGCCGCCGGGAAACGGGGTATCTCATCACGTGCACCGAGAACGCTTTGGTATCCCTGGAAAAGTGCTGATCGGCTCAGATAGTCACACAACGACGGGAGGCTGTCTGGGAATGCTTGCCGTCGGTGTAGGTGGTGCGGAGGTAGCCATGGCCATGGCGGGGAACCCCCTTTACCTTACCTATCCGAAGTTGTGGGGAATTAGATTAACGGGTGAGCTGAAACCGTGGGTTTCGGGAAAAGACCTGATCTTGGAGCTCCTTCGGCGATATTCCGCTAAAGGAGGATTGGGCAAAATCATGGAGTTCTTTGGTCCGGGTTTGGCTTCCCTGGACATGAGCGCGAGGGCTACCATTGCCAACATGGGCGTGGATATCGGTGCGACTGCGGCAATTTTTCCATCCGACGCTGAGACGAGATTATACTTAAAGCGGAATAAACGAGAAGGGGATTGGCAAGAACTCCGGGCCGATCCCAATGCTCGCTATGATGAGATAACGGAGTTGGATCTTAACTCCATTGAGCCCCTTATCGCCTGTCCCCATAACCCCGATAACGTCAAAACTGCGGCCGAACTTGAAGGGATGGATGTGGCTCAGGTCATTATAGGGTCCTCCACAAACGGGTCCTATAGGGATCTGATGATCGCGGCGAAAGCTATGGAGGGAAAGAAGGCCCACGACAACGTTAGTTTTGAGATCAATCCTGGAAGCAGGCAGACTTTGGAAAATGTGGCGATGATGGGTGGTTTTTTAACGCTCACGCACGCCGGAGCTCGGATCCACCAATCCGGGTGTTTGGGATGTATTGGGATAGGACAAGCCCCGGCCACCGGAGCTGTATCCTTGCGCACCATGCCCCGGAATTTCAAGGGGAGAAGCGGGACGAAAGACGACGCTGTCTACCTCTGCTCACCCGAAACTGCTGTGGCCTCAGCCCTGTTTGGCAAAATCACCGATCCCAGGAAACTGGGTCCGTATCAGGAGATTAAATATCCCGATACCTATATTTTTAACGAGGAATGGATTATACCACCAGCGAAAGATCCAGAATCGGTAAAGATCATTCGCGGCTCTAATATCAAACCCTTCCCCGAATTCGAGCCCTTGGAGGAGAGCATAACCGGTGAGATCTTGTTGAAAGTGGGCGACCACGTGAGCACTGACCTCATCCTGCCGGCGGGAAATCGGGTGCTTCCGTACCGGAGCAACATCCCGGCCATCAGCCAGTTCGTCTTCGATATCGTTGATGAGGGCTTCTCTGCCCGCTCCAAAGAGAAGGGTGGGGGCATCATTGTAGGAGGTGAAAATTACGGGCAGGGTTCCTCCAGGGAACACGCCGCCTTAGCCCCCCGGTATTTGGGGGTTCGGGCAAAGATAGTAAAAAGCTTTGCCCGTATTCACAAGTCGAATTTGATAAACTTCGGAATAGTTCCCCTGGAATTCATGAATCCAAGTGATTACGATGAGATCAGTCAGGGAGATACCATTCATATCCCGGAAATCAGGGAGAGGATAGCCCGGGGCGATGAGGTGATCCCCATTTCCATAAACGGCAAGGAGATAAGGACTCGCCTGGTCGCCTCTGAACGGCACCGACGCATTCTTATCGCTGGGGGACTGTTGAATCAAGCTAAAGGGACATAGGAGAAGGCCGAAATGGTGGATTATTTTCAGGCCGAATCACTATTGTCGGAACAAGAGATCTCTTATCGGGACGGGGTGAGAAAATTTGTACATGAGGAGTGCATGCCAGTCATCGTGGAGCATTTCGATAGGGAGAGCTTTCCCATGGAACTCATCCCCCGAATGGCGGAATTGGGATTATTCGGCCTCCATGTGGATGGGTATGGATGCAAAAAGGCGAGCCATACGATTTAGGGTCTGGTCTGCCAGGAGATGGGTAGGTGTGACAGCGGGCTGCGAGCCATGGTCACCGCAATCTGCCCGCCACAAACCGAGCATTCGGATCCGTCCAACGCCACAAGGATCGTTGAATACATAACGCCACCGTCAAAGCGAGCTCAGATATAAAAAATAGCAACGAACAACAATTCGCTTGAGTCAAAGGAACTTAAGGAGATCAATCATGGTGACATCGGCAACCACCCTTTTCTGGTTGTCCAATACCGCGATTTCCTTTACATTCCTCCCGATCATCCTTCTGAGCACCACCTCCACATCCTCGCCTTCCGCGGCGAATATGGGGTTTTTTTCCATGATGTCTTTGGCCATTTCGGTGGTGATCATGCTCATGATATGCCAGGGGTGAACTTTTGGCTCGTGGCTTCGACCAAAGACGTGTCTTACCAGCGGCCCCAAAGCGATAGTGCCGAGAAGCTTTCCATCCTCATCTACTACATAGAGAAGCCGCGTGTGCTTATGCCGGACCATGGCGTCAATCACTTCTTTTATGGTTGATTCTTCGCGTACAAGCGGGATTTTCCGCCCTTTGAGGGTGGCAATTACTTTCCCCAGTTTTACGTGAGGTTCACCTTTCTTGGAATTCGGTATCCCCTGCCTTTTCATTTAGTCCCCTTCCATATGATTAGGCACCAGCACGATTAAGGTCATTCACCCGCAGTGGTCTTCAATGTCTATGAATAGAATATACCGTTAAGATGGATTTTGCCAGATAGGTGCATCCTGAGCCGCCCGGGAAATGGCCGCATCCCCAACCGAGTCGCTAACATGTAAAATTCCGCCGCTCATAGAATTTCGATATCCCTGCATCCTAAAAAGCCCCAGAGATTATGCCTGTCCCGCTTCGCCCGATTTAACGAGCGCGTAACGAACCAGAAGGGGGGCCAGGAGTTCGTTTATGATTACTGATCCC
>CP070774.1:280948-291143 GCA_020346125.1 Syntrophobacterales bacterium
CGGTCGTCCCAATAAATTTGATCTCATCCGGCGCATTGGGTACAAACTTCCCCCAATAGTCGTCGAACCTCTCCATGAGCAGATACTCCTCCATCCGCATCTCCTTCACCTTGTAAGGACCGGAGCCGCAGTCATGGGTCAGGAGATATTCCTTGCCGTAGTCACCGAGGTCACCATAGGGACCGGGCTTCTTGATATTTGCCATCACCGGTTCCTTGTTCAGGATGTAGAGCCGCACGAGTGCGGTGTCGAATGGGCCGTAGGGCTGGCTCATATGGAACCTGACGGTGTATTTGTCAACAGCTTCGCTACGTTTTACACGGCCCTGGAACAGATAGGCATAGCCCTCCCCAATGGCAATCAGCCTATCCATGGTGAAAACTACGTCCTCAGCCGTCAATTCGGTGCCATCGTGGAATTTTACCCCCTTCCTCAGGTAGAAGGTCCAGGTCAGACCATCTTTCGAGGCTTCCCACCTCTCAGCCACATGTGGTATGACATCACCCTTCGGGGTGGGATAGACAAGGCTATCATACAGATTGGGGAAGGAGGAGGAACTGGAGAAGTCGGAACCCACCGCTGGGTCGATATATGTCGGCCAGGAGAAGGAGACCCGCAGCTCACGTTTCGCTGCTGCCTGTGCCTTCTCCGCACCAGTGGCGAGGATCAATGTCGGAAGGATCATCAATAAGATAACTATGTATGCACATTTTTTCATAATTCACCTCCTGTGGTAGAATAAAATCTAATACATTCATTCACCTCCTTTCTCTTAGATTATGATGATTGGTTTAGACCTCAGGTTCCACCGAGAAGATTCTTTACTATCCCGTTTGGCTAGCAAATCCTATATATTGGTTTTGCTCACCATGTCAAGAAAAAAAACCCGGACCTTCCTCAATTTTCCTTAATTCACCCCTCTTTTTAGCTTGGCTTTTTCCGTATACAAACCCAAATACCCCTTTTTCGCCTCGATTATCTATGGAGGAACCAACGCTAACATGGAACCAAAATTTTGTCAAGGTAAAAGAATATAAAGCGAGATCTCTGGAAACCGAGGAAAATGAGCTCTGAACGCGAAATAATGTGTATTGCAGTGCGGCAATCGGAAAGGCGAAAGAGGTTAGAGGTTGGAGGCAGCAGGCAAAATGTCAAAGTTCAAAATCCAAATGACAAATGCCAATGAGTTGGTTGATTGTATTAGTTTGATTAGTTTTATTGGTTAAAATTGAAAAAAGAACTGTGAACGGAGGGGAATTTGGACAATAGACCAAAAGGCGTTGAAGCGAAGGTACAATGGTCTTCTCAGCATGAAAAAATATTTCTGAGCGGCGAAGAATGAGTTTTTCAGAAATCTCAAAGCTGAAGACTTTTATCCTCATCTGGATTCGCTGAGCATTTCTTCGGAGATGAGGAAAATCGGATCGGAGATCTTCTTTAATGATTCAGACAGCTTTGCCTGATAATCAGGATCGAAGAAAGCCCTTTTAAAGGTGCCCATATCAGGCCAATATATCTCAGTCATATACCGGTAAGGCGCATCGCTCCGCAGCCACGCTTCCTTAATAATGTAGAAATCGCTCTTTATGACTCCCGGTATCTCCATATTCTCTTTATGATGTTCGGTCGTCCGCCATTTGATGAATTCCTCATGATCCGCCTCTGGCGGCAGGTTGTACATTACAGTCAGCTTGACCATGGTTTCTCCTCCTTAATTTCAATAGCTAGATATTGATCCTATCCGGTTCATGTTCGCATGCTCCTGCCAATATGGGCGCCAACTTTCCCGGGAGATACACGTCAGGATTAACACCGAATGTCACACACGACTCCAAGTACTGCTCATTCCCTTGCATAATCCATTGCGCCCCATGTGTATCCAGCCCCATGCCATGTAAGAAAGGGGGACGTGGAGTATTGAGATACCTCCCCCATCCCCCATCCATTCCCCTGAGAAACCTCTCCCTTTTACACTTCCGCGATTTTACCTCGCTTTCTTTTCGGGATATATCTGGATCCAGCGGGCATCCAACTCATATCCGATGATGGGGATACCCTCACCTCTCGCAGCAGGCCAGTCCATATAGGTGGTCTGGTAGGCATGCTGTGATAAATCATCGGCGAGGAAGAGGGTCGGGCAAAGATCGGCAATGTAATGCTGCAACTTGACGTATTTGGCAAACCGCTCCCCTCGGTCAACAGTTGCAAGAGCCTCCTCTATCATCTTGTCGTATTTCGTATCACGCAGCCATTCGTTTTGGGTAAATGTGTGAGCTGAGACGGAATGATATCTGCTCTTAAGCAGGGCACCTGCCTCGGGAAAATCGCTGGGCAAAAACATGGGTATCGTGTGGGGGCTTGTATCTTCCTTCGCCATATACTCGACCACGGAAAGCCATGGATCCTTTACCACCTTGGCGGTAACCCCGATCTTCGCTAAGCTTGCTTGCAACAACAGGGCTACCTTCTCCTCACTCGGAACCTCGCCGACCCAGTGGAGTTCGACCGGGTATTTGTCCAGTTGGGCATAATATTTGGACTTTTTCAGCTCCTCCCGTGCCTTATCTAGATCGAAGGAATACTGGAAGACCTTTGGATCGTGGCCAGGGACGCTTGCACTCACAGGACCCCACCCTTGCTTGTATCCCGGCAGGATCTGGGTCACTAGTGTCTTATAATCTGTCGCGAAAGCAATGGCCTTTCTGAAGTGAATATCATCGGTGGGAGGCTTTCTCGTGTTTATCATGTAGTGGAATACACCCCCGAGGCCGAGTCTCGCGATATCAACACCTTCAAGCCTGTCAAGGGACCTCAAGCTCTCTAGTGACTGCCACTGATCGGAGATCTCAAGCTCCTGACGGGACATCATCGTCTTTATTGTGACCGACTCCGTGGTCCCGATCTGCTTAACCTCATCGGGAGCGTTGGAAGCCACATACCCCCAATATTTAGGGAATCTTTCCATGAGGAGATATTCTCCTACGGAAAATTCTTTGACCATATAAGGGCCGGAACCGACGTCGTGCGTCAGCAAATAGTCCCTCCCATAGTCACCGAAATCTCCATACGCTCCCGGCTTCTTAATGTTGGCCACTATGATGTCTTTGTTCGCGATGTAAAATTTGTACAGGATCGTGAGGAAGGGGCCGAATGGATTTTTCAAAGAGAATCTTACCCTATACTTATCCACGAGCTCGGTCCTCTCCACTAAGCCCGTGAAAAGGAATGCCCATCCCTCTCCGATGGTGACCAATCGCTCCATACTGAAAGCAACATCCTCAGCCGTCAACTCGTCCCCGTTATGGAATTTCACTCCGGAACGGAGGTGGAAGGTCCAGGTTTTCCCATCAGGTGAGACTTCCCAGCTCTCCGCCACATGGGACTGAGGAGCTCCCGTCTTGTCTGGATAGACAAGTGTGTCATAGAGTATGGTCAATGCGCGCGTGCTCGAGTAGTCACCACCTACAGCTGGATCGATAGCGGTTGGGAAAGCCTGGGTATATCTGAGAATCCGTTTTTCCTCTCCGGCCCCCATGGAGGCTACCCCAACTACAACCAAACAGACCAACAGCGAAATACACAAAATTTTGTTCACCCGTATCATACTCATCATCTCCTTCCTCTTTTTTGAGACATATAAGATTACCCCGTTGTCCTTCCAATCCCTTCGCTTATCACCCCCCTTCATATGTATTTTCCCGTTTCCAGAAGATGCTATATATGCTGCGCAGGTTATCACGGTGTATAGACTCTCGTGGGTTTTCCCAGCAGTTTTTCATTGACATTTATGCCGAGGCCCGGTTCGTGGGCAAGAATCAGATATCCCCCCTCTATCCTGACACCCCCCTCTACCACGGGATCGTCCTCTCTGAAGAGCGACGAATCGAGGTCTGTGGAGTAGATATTGCCTACGGCTGTCGCAAAGTGCGCCGCTGCAGTTGTAGCGATGTTCATCTCAACCATCTGCCCCACGAGACACTCCATGTCGGCGGCTTCCGCAATGGCAGCAATCTTCAAGGCCTTCCTTATCCCACCGCTCTTCATCAGCTTGATGTTTATATAATCCACGGCATCGCTTTTCACGACATGTAAGGCATCCCCCGGCCCGTGGACGCTCTCATCAGCCATCACGGGGATTGAAGTTGATCGCCTAACGAACCCTAACCCTGAAATATCATGTCCTTTTACGGGCTGCTCCACCAATTCTATATTGTACTGCTCCATCTTTGTCAAAACATCTATGGTCTGTCGAGTTGTCCAACCTTGATTTGCGTCTATTCTGATACGTACCTCTTCACCGATTCTTTTGCGTATGACTTCGATCCTCCTCAAGTCCTCTTGAGGATCAATTCCCACCTTTACCTTTATGACCTTGAATCCCTCCTTCACACGTTTGGCAGCTTCCTCAGCCATCCCTTCAGGATCTTTGATCCCGATAGAAGCGTCCGTTTCAATCTTGTCCTTACACCCTCCCAGCAAACGGCCGAGAGGCTGACCACAGATCTTCCCAACCAGGTCATGAATTGCTATATCAATAGCAGCCTTCGCGGATGTATTCCCGTAAATTGCAGCATCCATCAGCATGTGTATTCTTTCTATTCTCGTTGGGTCCTCCCCAAACAGCATTGGAGCAATCAATTCAATCGCGCTCGTAACAGACCCAGGGGTGTCTCCCAGGACAAATGGTGTTGGAGACGCTTCACCCCATCCTGTGTTTCCTTCGCTATCATGCACTCTCACGAGTATCGCCGTAATCGTGTCTACTGTTCCCAGTGAAATGGTGAAAGGCTCCAAGAGCCTAATGTTATTCTGATAGATTTCCAATCGCGAGATCTTATTCATTCTTGCCCTTTCTAAGCTCTTGCCTCAACTGCTCCGTAGCTTCGTAATCGACTCTCATGTTGGCCGGATCTACCACAACTCCGTAGAGATTCCGCGAGCTCTCGATGGATATGTATTCATTAATCACGTCCTTGAGGACGAGGTCTGGGGTCCGTTTCAAAGGATCGCCGTAGCCTCCACCCCCCCCTGATCTGTTAGAGATGATATCGTTCGGCTCGAGCTTGAATCTCTCGGCTCCCGTTCTCCTCTCCTTGTCGCTATTCAGATATGCAATGACATGATTGGGAGCAGCATCGAGGCCTCCCTCAAATCCCCACGGGTTTGTCTTTGTCTTTTTCACTATCGAAAGAGCGTCTGTTTCGGCCAGGAAGCGATAGTCTCGTCTCATTCCCAGGCCGCCTCTGAACTCCCCTGCTCCGCCGGAGTCCTGTATGAGCTCAACTCTGTCAATCATCACGGGGGCTTTGGTTTCCAGAACTTCGACTGGAAGATTCCTCGTCTGGGTTTCGGCGATGTGCATCGTTGCATTGGGGCCGTCAGAACAGTAAAATGCACCCCAACCCACTCCCTCATTGGCCGCTTCTAACCATAGCTCTCCGGTTTTAGGATCTTTGCCAACCATCATTATGTCACAAAGGTCCCCACCGGAACAGGCAGGGATCTTCTTCGGCAAAGCCGGAGCGAGAGCCTTTGTCACGACTTCTATCCCGAGAATCGTGGTCCACAGAGTGAATGTGGGTGCGGGAGGAACTGGATTGAATATGGAACCTTCCGGAGCTATCACCTTCATAAGTCTAAAATTTCCCTCATTGGCAGGTAAGTGCGGCGTAGTGATACACTTAAAGACTATCCTTGACATGCTCTGGGTCATGCCAAAGGGAACATTAAATGGGCCCTTCACCTGATCTGCGGAGCCAGTGAAATCCACGGTCATACCACCATCATCAATGGTTACCGTTGCTTTCAGTTTTACCAGCTTGTCCTTTTCAATCCCATCATCATCCATGTAGTCCACTGCTGACCAGGTACCGGAGGGAAGTTCCTTCAGGGCCTCCCTAGTCACTCTCTCTCCGTGATCGATAATTTCCTCCATCGCATCAGATAGGGTTTCTTTGCCGTACTTCGCCGCAAGCTCTTTGATCCTTCTCTCACCGACTCGAATTGCCGCGATCTGAGCATTCAAATCTCCAATAACTCTATCTGGAAACCGCGAGTTAAACCGTATAATATCGAGCAGTTCTTCATCAATTTTCCCTTCCTTAACGATTTTCACAGAGGGGAGAATAAGCCCCTCCTGGAATACCTCGGTGGAGTCGAGTAGGTATCCAGAATCTTTTGCACCCAAGTCCAGCCAATGGGCTCGAATTGTGGCGTAAGCAATTATCTCCCTCCCGCCAAGGAAAATTGGTGCCACAAGAGGCACATCATATGTATGCGCAGAACTCCAATAGGGATAGTTCATAATCAATATGTCTCCCTCTTTAAGGTTGTCCTGTCCTGTCTTTTCCACTGCTTTCCTCGTCGCATAGTCATTGGCTCCGAGAAATATAGCAAGCCCAGGGGCCTCAGCAATGAGGTCCAGCTTCCCGCTATATAAAGAAATCGCAAAGTCCAGTATTTCATAGATAATGGTGTTATAAGAGGTTCTTTGCATCGTCTTCTTCATTTCCAGAGCAGCTGATACCAAATAGCTTCTTATGACCTCAACAGTAACAGGATCCAATCTCCTGGTTCCCATCGCTATTAACCTCCAATCTCTATTATTAAGTTTCCATATCTATCCACTTCCATCGACTGACTCGGATGGACGACCGTTGTTGACGTCCTTTCTTCAATAATTGCTGGGCCGGATAGCCTGTTCCCGGCAAGAAGGTTCTCACGATTAAATATCCTGTAGGTTGTGAAATCACCATCCCTGAAAACCTGTCGCTTTCCTTTCAAAGCCCTGCCAGGCGCCCCCTTTTTCCCCTGCTCAATTTCTCTGAGTTCCGGCTTATCCATCAATCCGATAGCTTTCACCCTCAAATGTACTATTTGTGGTGGATCTGGCATACGATGTCCATACCTTCTCTCATGAAGTCTCTCGAAATCCTTTTCCAATGCCTGCTTGTTTACCCTTGGAATTTGATCAGGGAATTGAACATTCACGGTATGCTCTTGCCCTTTGTACCTCATGTCGATGGATCTCAGATATTTCCTTCTGTTCTCGGGGATACCTTCTTCCGATAGGATCCTTGCCCCCTTCTCTCTGAGGCTCTCAAATATTTCCTCAATCTCCTCCACGGTGATGCGTTCGAGAAGCTCCACATATGTCTGGGAGAAGTCATGAGTTACATCGATCATTAACATTCCAAAGGCTGAGAAATTGCCCGGGGCAGGGGGAATGACCACAATTGGTATCCCCAGCTCTTCGGCTATGGTTGTTCCAAAAACGGGGCCGGCTCCTCCAAATGCGAGCACGGCAAAGTCCCTGGGGTCATATCCCTTTTCCATCATTATCTCCCTGCAGGCTCCAGCCATATTTGCTCCCACGATCGATATGATTCCCTGGCTTGCCTCGGGAACTTCCATACCCAAAGGAGTGGCTATCTTAGCTCTGATGCTCCTTTCAGCAGCTTCCGGATTTAATCGGATATCCCCCCCGAGAAAGAAATCCGGGTCTATGTACCCTAGATTCACTGCGCTATCCGTTACAGTTGGCTCAGTACCTCCCTTGCCATAGCATACCGGGCCTGGGTCTGCCCCCGCACTTTGGGGCCCCACCTTTAGCAAGCCACCGGAATCAATCCATGCTATACTGCCTCCTCCAGCACCAATTGTTCGGATGTCATACACGGGTAGTAAAATGGGGAGGGTTTCTAATTCCGTTTCCGATTTCGTCTCCGGCTCTCCATTGGCGATAAGCGATGTGTCAAAGCTGGTGCCCCCCATATCCATCGTCAAGAGGTTCATGTGATCAATCCTTCGGCTCAAATGGCTAGCTCCCATCAATCCTCCTGCGGGGCCTGAGAGAACGGCATTAACTGGAGCTTCTCTCGCCACCTTGATACCCATTGCGCCGCCTCCGGACCTACAAACGAGGAATCGCCCATCGAACGCCCTATCCTGAAAGTCTCTTTCCAAGCCCTCTAGGTACTTCTCTACAATGGGTTGAATATAGGCATTAATCACTGCGGTACTGGTTCTTTCGAATTCCCTATACTCTCGACACATGATGTGAGATAGGGAGACGGAGAGTTCAGGGTGGTATTTTCCAATTATGTCTCGGATTTCGATCTCATGGGTGGGATTAGCATAGGAATGAAGTAAGCAAACCGCTATGGACTGAACACCTTCCCTCACCAACTTCTCGACAACTTCTTTTACTTCATGCTCAACCATTTTTTCAATAACTTCTCCTTGAGCATTTATTCTCTCCGCTATTTCCAACCGGAGATATCGAGGAACCAGGATAGGTGGTGCTTCATAAAGCAAATTGTACATATCCTTTTCTGGTAGATTCGTTCTCCTAATTTCAAATATATCTCGGAATCCCCGTGTAGTTATTATGCCTGTCTTCGCTCCTCGTCGCTCAAGGACGGCATTTACTGGAAGAGTTGTTCCGTGGATAAAGAGGCTGACTTTACTCAAATCGATTGCAGCTCTATCAACTCCGTTTATCACACCAATTGAAGGCTTCTCCGGAATAGTTGGAACCTTTATTAGGTTAATTTTTTTCGTCTTTTCATCAAATACCACGAGGTCGGTAAACGTTCCCCCTATATCTATCGCCAAGCTCAGACTTTCCATCCTTCCTCTTCCTTTCAATAACCCTATGAACCCGAAGTCAATAGGCCTGGGCTGCCTTTTAACTCTGCTCTCCCGGCAAACTTTGCCGTATGTGTTGAGATGAGTATCTCCGGCACCCAACTCCTCTCATGACTCTTACTTGCCCTGCATTATTCATCACTGAAGTCAAACCGTTCCCTAAAATTTCCTTCCCACGTAAGCTCGTATCCAGCTCATTGAAGGTCAGCCCAGACTTGTTACTCGACTTTTAGCATTAAATTTTCAGTCTGTCAACGACTTCCCCCAGGGGAAAAGCAGAGGGAATATATCCCATTGTCTTAAGGGATGAGATGTCCCCGCGATGAGAGAGGATATTTGCCATTTTCGTGAGCAAGGCCAAAAAAATGTTGACACAGAAAATAGGTAAGTGGTATTACCATTATGGATTTTAGGACGACTAATGAAAAGTGATAAACACCTTTCTTTTCAAATAATTAAGAACATTGGACCTCTGTGAAGAGGTCGCGTACGGAAAAAATAATCCATTTCCTTGGGTCAGTTGAAATCGCGAGATCCACTTTCCTTAAAGAGAGGAGAAAAACCATGGAATATGTGGCAAAGATTCGTCAGATATATGGTCTCATAGCCACCATAGATTCAGAAAAGGAGATCTAATAATGCGAGTCGCAAGCGATATTGGGGGTACCTTCACGGATCTTGTTTGTTTGGATGAGTCCACGGGCGAAATGGGCGTGAGCAAAGCATCAACCACACCCAGAAATTTCGCTGAAGGGGTTATTGAAACCTTACGGAGAGCGGAATTAGTACTCTCGGATACGAATTTCTTCGTGCACGGGTCAACAATTGTGATTAATGCGTTGACCGAGAGGAAGGGGGCGAAAACCGGGTTAATTACAACGAAAGGTTTTCGAGATGTCCTGGAGATTACCCGTGCCAATAGACCGGATTTGTACAATATGTACTACACAAAGCCAAAGCCCTTCGTTCCCCGGCAGTTTCGGCTGGAGGTAAGGGAACGGGTGAATTACAAGGGGGAGGACCTGGAGCCGATGAGCAGAGAAGATGTGAGAAAAGCGGTGGATTACTTTAAGAGGGAGGGCGTTGAGGCGATTGCCGTCTGCTTCCTGCACTCATATGCCAACCCAAGCCATGAGAGACAATGTGGTGAAATTATACGCGAACTGGCTCCGGAAATTCCCGTAACCCTCTCCTGTGAAATTACCCAGGAATGGCGAGAATATGAACGGACAAATACCGCGGTTCTCAACAGCTATGTGCTCCCTACTGCCCAATTCTATCTTGATAACCTGGAGAGTAGACTTTCTGATATGGGAATGGGTGAGGTGTATCACGTAATGCAGTCGAATGGCGGAACCGCAACATTCGATATGGGTAAGCGTGCACCGATCAATATGGTTGAATCTGGCCCCGTTGGGGGTGTTATGGGTGCCGCGGTTATCGGGAAGCTGGTTGGCGAGCCAAACGTCATTTCATTCGATGTGGGGGGAACCACGGTGAAGACATCACTGGTAGAAGCTGGAAATCCGCGGATCACCACTGAATA
>CP070774.1:291243-301271 GCA_020346125.1 Syntrophobacterales bacterium
CCTTTTTTCCAAAAACTGAGTCAGGAAAATAGAATTATCCATACCGACTGGTCAAAATATAATGGTTTACATGCTGTGTTTCGTCCAAAACATATGACAGCAGAAGAAATGGAAATCGGCTTTAGTTATTTTAATCGCGAATTTCACTCTTATAGCTCAATTGCAAGACGGTTATGGATATCAAAAACATTTCCTTGGTTAACGTTACCAACTAATCTTTCAAAAAGAAAAGCGATTTACAGTCATCCCAATTAGGAATTGATCTAACCAGAGGATCTAATGAGAATAAAATTTATTCACTTAGCTAAAAAAATTAACAAAAAATTTCATTAAGTAGCACCTCTAACTTTTCCTACACTTGCTTCAGTAACGCCTCCATATGCAGAAGTGAGTATAACTGACGAAGCAATTCATCCGATTGATTTTAATGAGTCCATCGATATAGTTGGGATAACAGTTATCCTCCCTTTTGCTCCGAGGGCTTATGAAGTTTCAAAAAAATTTCGCGAGCGAGGTGTAACAGTTATTTTGGGAGGACCTCATGTTACATCATTGCCCGAAGAAGGCTAGGCGCTCATCGATATGGACATATCTTTTTCCCCCAGAGTATTGAGATCACTTTCCTCCAGACGCAATTCATTTAATACAAGATGATATCGATCATAAAAGGACAAGCGAAAAGTATCGATTAGCGTTTGAAATATTGACTCTACTGAGACTCGGCGGATTTCCACACTTCAGTTAGCAATCGATATTTGGGAAGCCTGGAGGTAGGGGCAAGTTCGCCACTTATCGTCGTCAGAGCGTATAGCCATTGGATAAAGGGCCATTTCGCTGCCTCCTTCCCGACTTCACTCCACTTATCACTCTTGACACACAACCCCATTTCTCCTTATTTCCCCTATCAAAAAGCGAGTTCTTATCACTTCACTAACTTTTGTTTAACCTACCAACCATTCCTCTCCCTTGATGGGAGCGGCAAGGCCAGACGAAGTCAAGCGTCAGCCTGACGGAGCCAAGTAAGGCGTGGTCAGACAAAAGTGCATTGCCTGTCCCCAAGCCTTTACAATCCTTTTCGAATTGTTATATTATCGACATGAAATGCAACAAAAGGAGGTGAGACATATGGCAATGACTTTCGCTTGTCGAGATGTGGGAGTTGACTGCCCCTACGTCGCACGTGGCGAGACTGAAGAAGAACTGATGGTAGATATCTCAAAGCATGCGAAGGAAGTTCACGGTTATACCGATGAACAACTGAACGATCCGGAAATGATGAAAAAGGTCAAAGCGGCAATAAAGGAAGGATGATAACGTCCTGACAAAAGTTTGACGCAAGAAATCCCTTGGCGAAAAAACCATACGGATGCGTTGAGGCGTCAAACTGGTAAAATCGCAGACCTGTCCCCGGTGCTGGAGGGACTAAGAATAAGGAAAAAGAAGAGCACTGGAGCATCGGGGTCAGGTCTTCATTCTGGCCTTTAGAATCCTGGATCTACAATGTTTGCCCACAGCTTTCCTGCGCGGGCAAACTCTGTAGATTCAAAAGTGCATGCTTGATCCCGAAAGTCCGAAAGGGGAATCAGACGGCTTCGATCGTTGAAGGCGGCTTTGGTGCGATGTTGTATGTGACGCTGACGATACCCAGCACGTCGCGGATGATCTCCTGAGCGAGTTTCTCAAGGGTTTCAAGTGAAAGATGGGTTGGCGTAGCAGTTCGTGCATCGACGCTGTCCCAGCAGCGCACCTCAATCTGCTGACCAAAATCACGCTTACCACCACGCATTCCGCTTACGCGGTCTTCGTGAAGAATCGCCATGTACTGGAACGCGTCAGTTCCCTTGAGCAATCCCTCCACGATTGCGGTGGCCTTTCGGACAGTCTCTATACGCTGTCGTGTTACTTCCCCAATTACCCGTGCCGCGAGTGCCGGCCCCGGGAACGGGATGCGCTGTGATATTTCATCTGAAAGGCCAAGGGGATTGAGCCGAGACGGTCAAAGGTCTATCTTCACGAATGTTGTGATAGCTCGACGCCCGGAAACAGCAAAGAGATTTAAGGCAGATTGACAACGCCTACGTGCCATGTTGGGTTATTTCGCCAAATCCATGACCGGCGCGTTTTTAACAGAGAGGAGGGATATTCATGGGTGAGGAAGAGTTGGATCTTGGTTGTGCCAGGCCAACAGGCGGACCGGTGGGAGTACAACCCGATCAGGTCCCCCCAGAAAGAGAAGGGAAATCTATAGAGGAGGTGAGAAAACCGATGGTAAGCGTTGGCAAGAAAGCCCCCGATTTTGAGGCCCCGGCATTCTATGAGGGGAAGTTCAAGAAGATCAAACTATCTGACTACTTGGGTAAATGGGTGGTCCTCTATTTCTACATTAGGGATTTCACCTTTGTTTGACCGACTGAATTGGCGGCAGTTGCTGCCAAAATGAGTGATCTCAAGAAGCTGGGTGTGGAAGTTCTATCCATGAGCGTGGACAGCATATATACCCACAAAATCTGGCAGGAGGAAGAACTGTCCAAGATGGTTGAGGGCGGGTTTCCCTTTCCCATGCTTTCAGATGCTGGAGGTAAGGTAGGACAAGTCTATGGGGTTTACGATGAGGACGCAGGAGTGGAAAACCGGGGTCGTTTCATCATCGATCCCGATGGGGTGATACAGGCCATAGAGATTTTAACGCCATCTGTCGGCCGGAACGACGCAGAACTGTTCCGCCAGGTTCAGGCATTTCAATTGGTAAGGGCGTCCAAAGGAAAAGAGGCAACCCCTGCAGCCTGGCAACCTGGGGAACCCACTCTTAAACCCGGTCCGGACTTGGTTGGTAAGGTATGGCAGGTGTGGAAGCCAAAATAAACGATTTGTCCAAGGTCCCCAGATGCCTTTGGAATACTCTGGGGGCCTGCTCTTTAATGAGATGCAATCTTTCGAATACATAGTAGATGTTATCGATCATCGGGGAGCAAGCCAAAATTATCGATTTGCGGTTGAATCATTTCCCATACAGGAGCTAAAGTATCACCCGAAAAGCTGCCCCCTTGAAATCCCCCCACGTCCCACCATTAAGACAGAGATTGCCATTTCCCTCGTGGATTTTGTCGTAGAATTCATTGAAAAATTTCGCATTCTCTCTTTCATCTGACAACCAACGAATTTTTTTATTTTTTTGATTGCCGTTTAAGGGCCCGCCCTCACCTTGACTTTTTCCCGAAAACCCTTTAATATTGCGCAAATATGGATTTATGAGCACTCCAAGGATACATGAGCTGCTATGGCCGAACGAGGGATAAAGGGAAAAGCGGGGGTAAAAAGGCTATCGAGGACCCGAAATATCGGGTTCATGGCCCATATCGATGCGGGTAAGACCACCGTCACTGAGAGGATCCTCTATTATACGGGACGGACCCACCGCATGGGTGAAGTCCATGATGGGAATACGATTATGGATTGGATGCTGCAGGAACAGCAACGGGGAATTACCATTACCTCAGCGGTAACCACGTGTCCATGGAGGGATATGTATATCCATATTATCGACACACCGGGCCACGTTGATTTCACCATTGAGGTGGAGAGGTCCTTAAGGGTACTGGATGGGGCAATAGCTGTCTTCTGCGCAGTGGGAGGGGTGGAACCACAATCGGAAACCGTCTGGCATCAGGCCGATAAATATAAGGTTCCCAAATTAGCCTTCATCAATAAGATGGATCGCATCGGCGCCGATTTCTTTGGGACAGTCGAGATGATGGTCGATCGGTTGGGGGCAAAACCGCTGGTCGTCCAATTGCCCCTGGGATCCGAGGATCACTATAAGGGCGTGGTGGATTTGATTCGATTCAAGGCCATCGTATGGCATGAAGAGACCCTGGGGGCCTCCTTCAGCGAGATAGAGATCCCCCAAGAGATTTTTCCTCGGGCCATGGAATACAGAAAAAAGCTCCTGGAAACCGTTGCAGAATCGGACGACGGACTCACCGAAAGATACCTCGAAGGCGAGGAATTCTCGGAGGAAGTGATCAAGGAAGCCATAAGGAGGAGCACCATCTCCCTCAGTTTGGTCCCGGTTTTGTGCGGGGCAGCTTTAAAAAATAAGGGCATTCAGCCGCTCCTGGATGTCATCGTGGATTATCTTCCCTCCCCTATAGATATCCCACCCATTAAGGGCATCAATCCACGCACGGATCGCCTTGAGGAGAGAGCCTCCAGTGACGATGAACCCTTTTGTGGGCTCGCCTTCAAGATCATGATGGATCAAGGGAGGAAGCTGGCCTATACCCGGATCTATTCCGGTGTCCTTAAGATCGGGGCAGAGGTGTATAACCCCCGGTTGAGGTCGAAGGAGAGGGTTTCACGGATCTTCCTGATGCATGCAAACCACAGGGAGAGGCTGGAGGATGCCAGGGCCGGAGATATTGTCGCCCTCATGGGGTTGAAGGAAACCAGCACGGGGGATACCCTCTGCAAGGAGGAGCAGCCCATACTCCTGGAGCCCATAGACTTCTATAAGCCGGTGATGTCGATGGCTGTGGAACCCAAAACCAATCGAGACCAGGATAAATTGGGTTTCTCCCTTGAGAAACTGAGCGAGGAAGATCCCACCTTTTTGGTGAAACTCGATGAGGACACGGGGCAGACCATCATTTCCGGAATGGGGGAGCTCCATCTTGAGGTCCTGATTCAAAGACTTCTCAGTGAATATCAATTGGAAGTCAATGTCGGCCGTCCCCAGGTCGTCTACCGTGAGACCATTGCCAAGGACGCGGAGGCTTCGGGTCGATTCGATAAGGTAGTCGAAGATGTTCGCCAATTCGCGGAGGTAATGCTCAAGCTCATCCCGAACAATCGCGGCAGTGGCCTCGAGTTCACCTCAGAGATCCCCGATGGTATCATGTCCCATGAGGGGCTCTCGGCCATACAAGAAGGGGTCAGGGATGCCTCTACAGCGGGTTTGATCATGGGATATCCCGTAACCGACATCCAGACAGTCTTTCTAAAGGCCTCCGTTGATAACCAAAACCCCTCTCTGTTGGCCCTGAGGATAGCCGCCTCCAGTGCCTTCCGGGAAGGTCTCAAGGAGGCGAAACCCATTCTCTTGGAACCCATGATGGAGCTCAATGTGATAGTTCCCGAGGAGTTCATGGGGGAGGTAATAGGAGACTTGAAGGCACGCAAAGGGGAGGTACAATCCATTACGCCGAAGGGAAAGATTGTTATCATCACCGCCTTGGCCCCATTGAAGGGAATGTTCGGCTACTCAACTGATTTGAGATCCATGAGCCAAGGACGCGGTACCTTCTCCCTGCAGTTCTCCCACTATGACACCAGCTCCGAAGGGTAATATACCCCCAATGCTCCCGTGAACGGGGAATGAACCCCAATGAACACCCTATCTCCGCAATCCATCAAGGCCCATTTGGGGACTCAGACAATAGGCAAGGAAATTCATGTCTTCGGCGAATTGGACTCAACCAACTCAAAGGCCTATCGAATGGCCACAGAGGGAGCGGATGAGGGAGAGGTCATCGTTGCGGATCGTCAATTGAGGGGAAGGGGAAGATTAGGCAGACAATGGCTTTCCCCTCCGGGGGTCAATCTCTATGTCTCCATAATCCTTCGCCCGCCGATTGCAGCAAGAAATGCTCCCTTGATTACCCTCATGGGGGCAGTGGCAACTGCGAAGGCCACCAAAGGGATCTCCGGCCTTCAACCTCGGATAAAATGGCCAAATGACCTCCTCATAAACAATAAGAAAATCGCCGGTTTGCTCAACGAGGTGAAGTGCAGAGAGGATAAGGTGGAGTTTGTCGTTCTGGGAATAGGGATCAACGTCAATATGACCCTGGCATCGGTCCCCGAGCAAATCAGATCCATTGCCACCTCCTTGAGGGAGGAACTGGGATATGATATCTCGCGAGTTGAATCCCTCAAGGCCCTCCTGCAAGAGCTCGAAGCGGAATACCGGGCTTTCTTGGCCGGGGAATCGGAGCGGCTTCTTCGCCAATGGGAGGAATTCTCCCAGATGGTGGGAAAGCTCGTGGAGATGAGATCCTTTCATGAAGTCATTCGGGGAAGGGTGAGGGGTATCGACTCCGACGGATCGCTTCTCCTTTCCTCATCCGACGGTTCCGAAAGGAGGGTGATTGCAGGGGATATCTCCCAACTGGGGGAATTGTCTTGATAGCAGCCGGGTGTTGGAATGTAAAGGAGAACAAGAGATGTTATTCGTAATCGACGTGGGCAATACCCAAACTGTATTAGGTGTATTTGAGGATGACCGACTCGTTGCGAATTGGCGTATTGGTACCGGGAAGGAAAGGACTGTAGATGAATACGGAATCCTCATAAAGGACCTCTTTATGTTCAGTCACATTGATCTGGAGGATATCAATGGAATCGTCATCTCCTGTGTCGTCCCCCCCATAATCAATCTCCTTGAGGGGATGGCAGTGAAGTATTTCAGCCTCAAGCCTCTGATAGTTGGTCCTGGGATCAGGACGGGGATGCCCATTCACTACGACAATCCCATTGAGGTGGGAGCGGATCGGATCGTCAACGCTGTTGCTGCATACGCGAAACACGAAAGGAGTTTAATCATCGTGGATTTCGGCACGGCCACTACCTTCGACTACATCTCCCCAAAGGGGGAGTACATGGGCGGTGTAATATCACCGGGGATTTTAGTTTCCACGGAGGCCCTTTTCCAAAGGGCATCGAAATTGCCCAGGGTTGAATTGACGAGCCCCAAACAAATTATCGGGAAAAACACCGTGAATAGCATACAGGCCGGAATCATCTATGGATATGTGGGATTAGTGGATGGAATCGTCAGCCGCATGAAAAGCGAAACGAGTACTAACCCGAAGGTGATTGCAACAGGCGGTTTAGCTGATTTGATCGCCCCAGAGTCGGAATTCATCGAAGAGGTGGACGAATTTCTCACCCTTGAGGGGTTGAGGATTATCTACCACCGAAACCAAGGGGATTCCCATCCCCCACCATGACGCCACTGCTCTCAATCCTGGACCAAACCTCTCTATCTACCCGATTGAGGCCATTCCAGTTGAGCTTTCCGTAAACAACTCAGTGCGTATAGCCTCATCAGACCCCTTCCCTGATAATGGTATCTCCTGCGGGAGCTCCCTGACTCCTGGCGAAAACCGGTATTCTTCAAAAAAGTTGGTATTCAGAGAAGGATTCAAGGGGCCAAGGGTTCAAGGATTCAAGCGAATTTATCAAAAAAAACAAAATGAATGAGAGAATATTTGAACTTCAGAGTGATAGGAGAGAAGGTGAAAGGATGCTTAAAGCACGAGTAAATTCTTTAGAAAAAAAACACTTGAATCCTTGAATGCTCGAATCCTTGACCCCTTTCTCCCAACTAATTACGAGAAGATCTAATTAAGCAAACTCCAGAATGAAAAATGACCAATGCATTGACAAAAAGGGCCTTCAGGGTACAATATGAAAGTTTACTCAATTACGGCCATTTCCATAGGAGAGACTCTTTTCATGAAAATTGCCATCTCCGGCAAGGGAGGTGTGGGAAAGACGACCCTGGCAGGGGTGATGGCACGTATATTGGCCCAGAGGGGTAAGAAGGTCTTGGCCATCGATGCCGACCCGGATGCGAATTTGGCTTCTGCCCTTGGGTTTCCCAGTGAGATGGTGGGAAAATTGAACCCCCTTATTGCCATGACCCCTTTGGTGGAGGAGAGGACGGGCGCGAAGAAGGGAACCTATGGGGCGATGTTCAAACTCAATCCCAAGGTTGATGACATCCCGGATGAGTTTGGCCTATCCTATCGAGGGGTTAAACTGCTTGTGTTGGGAGCTATCTCCCAAGGGGGTGGGGGGTGCTTCTGCCCCGAGAATGTGCTCCTGAAGAGCTTGATGCAACACCTCTTCGTCGGGAGGGATGAAGTTGTCATCGTGGATATGGAGGCGGGATTGGAGCACTTGGGGAGGGGAAGCACGGAATCCGTGGATGCCCTCATTGTGGTTGTCGAGCCGGGGCTTCGCTCCATCGGCACCACAAAGCAGATCAAAAAATTGGCCACTGATTTGGGGGTGAAGAGGGTCTTGATAGTGGGGAACAAAATTACAACGGAGGAGGATCGGAAGATCATCGAGGAGCATCTTTCCGATTTTAATGTCCTTGGTCACCTCAGCTTCAACCAGAAGATCCTTCAAGCGGATAGGGATGGTGTTTCCCCATATGATATTGATGACCGAGTCAAGGCGGAGGTTGGTGAAATTATCGAAAGGTTGGAGGCTCAATGATCCGCTCTGTACCGTTCTGGATCAGCATCGTCACGAGCACCATAGGCCTGGGCATATTGACCTTTATCACCTTTCCCTTTGATCGCAACGGCAACATCATCCACCACTATGCAAGATGGTGGGCGAAGATCCAATTATTGGTCAGTGGGGTAAGGGTCAAGGTGAGAGGGTTGGAATATATTGGTAACGAGCCATCATATGTATATATGTCCAACCACCAGGGTAACTACGATATTTTTACGCTCCTGAGTTGCTTGCCCGTTCAGTTTCGGTGGATTGCGAAAAAGGAGCTGTTCGCGATCCCTATCCTGGGATGGGCGATGGGGGCGGCGAACTACATCAGCATCGACCGATCAGACAAGAGAAAGGCCTTGGAGAGCATCGAAAAGGCAGCTAACAAAATCAAAGAAGGGGTCTCTGTGATCATCTTCCCGGAGGGAACCCGAAGCCGCGATGGATCTATCCAACCCTTTAAAAGGGGCGGATTTACCCTCGCCATTAAATCCGGGGTTCCCATCATCCCCATAACCATTAATGGGAGTCGGGATGTGATGCCGAGGGATTCCATGAGGGTTCGGCCTGGCGAGATTCGAGTCAGCATTGATAAGGCCATTCAAACCACTTCCTTCACATTAAGGGAGAGGAATCTCTTGATGGAAAAGGTCAGGGGGACCTTGGATAAGAATTTCGTAGCGGATTGGGGATAGTATGGAAAAGCTTTCTTCGACCCCCAGGAGAAGTCTGAGAAGGGAGATCTTCGGGATTATCCTCCTGGCCCTTGCCATTTTTGTGGGGCTCAGCCTCATATCCTATCATCCATCCGATCCATCCTTTAACGTCGCCACTTCAGAAAGGGTTAAGGAAATTCATAATCTCGGCGGCATTATGGGTTCTTATCTGAGCGATCTTCTCCTTCAAGGCGTGGGCTTATCCTCATATTTGATTCCCTTCGCCATAGGAACCCTGGCCTGCTTCCTCTTCTTGCACACCTCCGAGGCGGTGAGTTATGGAAAAGGGGTGGGTTTTCTGCTCCTCGTCTTCTCCAGTGCAACGGGCTTGGGCATGAACGTTGATACAATCCGGATTTTTGGCCATGAGGTCCTTGCAGGAGGGGTATTAGGAGAACTTTCCTCTCGGCTTTTGGTGAGTTATTTCAACCTCCCAGGTGCTTATATGATCGTCTTCGTAGTCCTTGTTATGGCCATATCCCTCAGCACGGGGCTCTCCTTCGTCTCCCTAATCGACGGATTAGTGGGGCTCTTCAAGGCGGGAATTCAAAGATGGAATCTCCTAATGATGATTCGGAGGGAACGAGGTCGCAGGATCAGGGAGGTTACCGCGGAGCGTAGGCAAAGAAAGAGGAAGGGTAACCTATCGGGACCTGTTGTGGTAGAGCCTTCCAGGAGGGTCGAGAGGAAGGCGAGACTTGAACAGGAGGAGTTTGACTTCGTAAAGCCCGTGGAAAGGTTTCACCTCCCACACCTGTCCCTTTTGGAATGGGGGGAGGCGAAGGGGGTGACCATCGACAAACAGAGTTTGCTGATGAACTCCCGAATCCTCGAGAAGAAATTGATGGATTATGGCGTTGAAGGACAGGTGGTGGAAGTGAGACCGGGCCCCGTTATAACCGTATATGAGTTCGAACCAGCACCAGGCGTGAAGGTGAGCAAAATCGTCAACCTTGCGGATGATCTGGCCTTGGCCTTGAGCGCAATCAGCATTCGCATCGTGGCCCCCATACC
>CP070774.1:301371-311379 GCA_020346125.1 Syntrophobacterales bacterium
ACCATGTTCCATTTCCGAATATTTCCCGGATGGAGCCGAGGAAGATAAGCGAAACGGTAAATCCCAGTCCGATACCAAGACCGTCGGCCGCCGAAAGGAGCACTCGTTTCTTCCCTGCAAATGCCTCTGCCCTGCCCAGGATTACGCAGTTTACAACGATAAGAGGAATGAAGATACCGAGGGCCTGAAAGAGTGGATACCAGAAGGCCTGCATAACCAGCTCTGTAACTACCACGAAGGTCGCAATGACAACTATGTAGCAGGCTATTCGAACCTTTTTTGGGATGACATTTCTTAGCGTGGAAATAATGATATTGGAAAATAGTAGGACAAACGTGGCTGCAAGTCCCATTCCCAGCCCCGTATTTGCAGCCTTCGTAACCGCAAGTGTAGGACACAGACCAAGGACGAGACGGAATGGGGGAATCTCCTCCCATAAGCCCTTTGTAAACTCCTTAACTAACTGACTGCCCATATTCGCTTCTCCGCTCTAAAATTATATGATTTTATTAGTATACTCGGATCCACAGGTCTATCGCATCCCAACCAGTTCCTCCAAAATCAGCTCCCTGTTCTTCTTAAAGAGATCGACGCCCTTGTTAACAGCCTCGCAGACTCCTCTTGACGACATGGTTGCACCCGAGATAGCATCCACTGACCCCCCGTCAGCAGTTACCTTTGCCTCAGTGTCAAGGGATATGTCCTTGAATTCATTCTGGAATCCCTCCTCCGACACCCTTGCACCAAGTCCCGGAGTCTCTTTGTGTGTTGTTATGCCAATGCCAATTAGGCTGTTACTCTTGATATCGATGCCCACGATTACCCCTAGGTCGCCTCCGTAACCCTTTCCCTTCGTTTCGAGAGCAACCGCCCAAAGCCTCCCCTCCCTTTTGGCCGGGAAGATGTCAAGAACGAGCGGTCCCTTAGTGGCTTCTAATTTGATTTCCTTCCTATCAAGAATTGGATCGTTTTCAGCACCTGCCAGAACACTCTTTATAGCAGGCCCCTGCACGTAGGTTAATATTTGGAGTTTCCGGCGTTCCTTGGTTCCCTGCCTCACTCCGGACAGGAATAGGCCTGAGGCCCCACCGATGAACGCCAATACTACAATCATTCGGATGATCTCACGCATAGACTAAGCTTTTCCCACAGCCTTGGGTCTGATCCTATCAAGCAGTGGGCTTGACAGATTCAGCAACATGATGGCGAAAATCACTCCGCCGTCAGGATATGAACTGTACACCCTAATCACTATTGCCATAAATCCTGCGAGGAATCCGTATAGGTACCTCCCTACGGTGTTAACAGGGGAGCTAGGATTGTCAGGGGCGAGGAAGAACGCACCCAGCATAATGTGTCCAACGAAGATGAAGGTAATTGGGCTTATTGATCCGGGGTTGAGTTCGGTAAATAATTTAGGCCCCAGAAGCAGGGAGGCGAGAAATGCCCCAACAAGGAATGACACAGAGACCTCCCACTTTATGACCTTCAATGCCCCCAGAACCACCCCTGCCAGCAGGATCAGGAGCGAGGCACTTCCTACGGAACCGACAATCCGGCCGAGCATGACATCCCTCAGACCGAGCTCGAATACCCCCGCCCTTAATGACGCGAGTGGTGAAAGCCCGCTTACGCTCGCCACATCAACAAGCGAGGCGTCTACATCCATCTCGAGCTTCCAAGATATCCTTATGATAATCCAACCCACAAGCACCGGGTTGAATGGATTTGATCCAAGTCCTCCATAGAGTTGTTTTCCCACTATCATTGCAACGCTAGTCCCAACCACTACAAGCCACCAAGGCGCTCCGGCAGGAAGGAGAAATGAAAGAAGGAGACCAATGAGTAATGCGTTGCCGTCGTGAATGGTGATCGGCCTTCTCATCACGGCCTGCATGAGCGCTTCAGTCGCCATGGCGCTGAACACAGAAAGGCCCACTACACCAAGGCTCCCCTTGCCGTAGTTTATCACCCCCATTATCAATGCGGGAATGAGTGCCATAATAGTATAATAGCTATCCTTCGTGAAGGTCTTCCCTATGTGCCAGTGGGGGGCCGGTGAAACTGTTAGCATTGGGTCTTTCATGCCTCTAGCAATTCCTCCTCCTGCCTTTGGATCTCGTTCTTGGCAAAGAGTATGAACTGAAGTAAGGGCCTCTTTGCCCTGCATACGAAAGCGCAAAGTCCGCACTCTATACAGGCGTCGAGATCGTAGGACTTGGCATTATCCAGAAGGGAGTACTCGCAGTACCTTGTCATCATATCCACCTGTATCTTCATCGGACAGACCTTGACACAGGCGCCGCATCCAATACATGCCATGTCGAGGTATCGCGTCACGCCATGTCCACGCTGGTGTACTATGGCGTCGGTAGACTTGGTGACGGGCATGTGCGGGTCGAACTGGGCCATCCCCCTCATCGGGCCTCCCATTATCACGCGGTCTCCCTGTGCCAGTGTACAACCAACGGCCTTGAGCACTCCGAAAAGGGGGGTCCCAATTGGAACACGCAGGTTCCTAGGCCCTGAGGCCTCTACCTGCACGGTAACCACCTTCTCCATTACTGGTATTCCATCACGCAGGGCCCTTACCATTGAAACCACGGTCTCAGCACTTAAAACCGCGTACCCCTTGTCGTTGGCCTCCTTACTGTTATAAACTGGCCTTCCCGTGATCCTCCATATCAACATCTGGGGAAGGGCGTTCGGATAGACCGGTTCGATAGCAACGGCATGTTCACCTACCTTCGGTTTCAGCGCCGGCGTTGTTGCGACCACCACCTTTTTAGCACCTGTGACCCTTCTGACGAGCTCCACTCCGGTGCGCAGTTCATCGTTGTGCTCCCTGACGATCTGCTGATTTAATATGAGAATTGGTTCTTCGTCGATAGCGCTTATTATGAGCGTTTCGATCTCCCTTTCAACCTTGACGGAAAGGGGGGGAGCAAAACAAGCTGTGCCCTTGAATCCAAGTGCCCCCACCCCAGCCTCTAGTAATCTGCTCCGAAGCTCCTCCGCTGATGATGAAAGGAAGTTCTCGTCACCCCTTGTGGGCTCGGAATCGGCTTCGCCCCCCTCGATAACAACTGCAGTGGTATGGTGCCCCTCGGGGGTTAAGGCTGGTATGGTTTCCTTTACCTCGCCGGCTATGGGGCTGTGTATACTGGGGGTCGAAGCGTCGGGGGCTTCTCCAACCTTCTGGCCTCTCTTCACCTTGTCCCCCACGGCGAGGCCCGTCTCGCACACTTTCCCTGGCTGTTGTTCCATCAAAAGGGTGACCCTTTTGGGGGTCTTGATGAGCTCGATCATCAGTTCAGCCTCGTTGTATATCAATTTACGCATACGGCTGCCTCTTACTCCGGTTCACATCACGGTTATTTATGACACCCCCTGCAATTCTTCGGGTTCTTCCCGCTCTCCTCGTGACATGTTACGCAGGAGGTATATCCCATTCCCTCATATTCCTCGTTGATCCTGTGGAAGGCGTCCATGATTGGTATATCGTTCTCATTGTGGCAACTCCTGCAGCCATGAGGTCTCCCCTCCCCCTCGTAATAGTGGTGGCAGGTATCGCAGGAAATCACCTTAGCGTGCTCGCGGTGATCGAACACCACCAGCCCGCCTTTGTTATCGTAAGCGATCCGTATCGGTTCCTCCGGGCTCTTCTTCCCTGCATACCCGATTATCCCCAAAAGCAGCGCTACGACCATAACCAAAGCGGCAACGAAGTTTCCTATCTTTTCACTCATTGACTCCTCGGGCATATCTTCGACTAAATATTTATAATTATCGAATTATTTCCAAGGTTGGAAACTTATCATAATACTATCTTAAACATCAAGCACATTTGTAGCCTCAGGCGAGAAATCCAAGCCAACCTTCTTGTCTTGATCATTTCCTGATTGTCCTATACATAGCTATTACTACGTTATCATTTTGGTTCCACGTGACCCCCAGCTCGAACCCCTTCCGTCAAATGATCGACTCCTCAATCAGAATTTCGCCGATCATACTGGATTCGAGACCTCAAGAGGTTAGTTCCTCAAATTCTTTGATGTTAAAAGGCGACATTTGCTCCGGTGCCGCCCAAGCTAAAACTGGACCGAATGACGGTGAAGTAGCTCCATGAGGCGACTCGCGTAAACCCCCGCTTTCTCGCCAATATCCTGGAAATTGTCGAAACGGAGCAAGAAATCGTCTTGGCCGACTCCGCCGAGACACCCGATGAGATCGACTTAGAACGCGCCAGGGCTTCACTGGAACCGGGCACAGAGGAGATTAAGTGAAAGCCCCCCTGATCTGGATATGGCAAGGGCGAAGGCCTCCCTGGCACGGGCCCTGACGCGCCTCATGGTTGCCGGGAGATCCTGAGGCGCTCACTTAACTGCCCATCCCTCGTCCTCTTCTTCCACCTCAATTTCTCCACCAAATCGTATGATGCACCTCTCAATTCCCCCAGGGGGACATCGGGCTTGATCTCCTTACCGTGAAAATCCGATCCAGCCGTTTCCAAGAGGCCGTATTGATCACAGACCTTCCTGAAGTACTGTTCGTCTTCCTCCCGATGATAGCTGGAGTAGACCTCCAAGCCCTCTAGCCCCGCCCCGATCAAGTCGAACAACCGATAATCCTTCGCCTCAGAGGGGTGGGCCAATACTGGTATCCCACCGAACGACCGCACCAGCCGGATCGCCTCAGGGGTGGGGATGAATCGAACGGGGATGGAAGCCGGCTTTCCTCCTGCCAAGTAGTCCAGGTAGAAATTCAAATAGGGGGAGCCGGACCGTTCCCCATCGATGTAGACCCTTACCCGTGGATTCTCCCGGTTTTCCCCCCTCTCCAGGAGCGCCTTGAGATAGGAGACCCCCGTCGGTTCCCTCCCCGCGGAGTATCTCTCCACATCCTCCACCGATATCGTAAATCCCAATTTCCTCAATCGGCCCACCCGTTGCCGAATCTGTCTCCTCTTTTCTCCCTTCAATCCCTTCAGCCATTGTAGAAGCCCTTTATCTCGATGATCGATGAAGTAGCCCAGGAGGTGAAAATCATACCCCTTATAGTGGGTGTTGATCTCGATACAGGGAATGAATTCGATCTCGAACCCCCTGGAGATCCTCAATCCCTCTTCCACGCTTCCAACGGAGTTGTGATCCGCAAAGGCGATGGCCTCGAACTTGAACTCCCGCGCCTTTTCGAATATCTCCTCTGGGCTGTGCTGCCCGTCGGAACTCGCCGTAGTATGGATGTGGAGGTCGATCATGATCTCATAACCTCGAGCCCGGCATGCTTGGCCTTCAATTTCTTCGTTCCCACCGAGGGGAAGTACACCCATACCTTGAGCTCCTCTCCCCGACCCTCCCGGGACTTCACCACCCCGGGGCCGAACTTAGGGTGCTTCACCCATACCCCCGCCTCCAGGTCTTCCCCTTGGCTTTCCTCCAATTGAGTCGATACCTCACTAATCTGGCTACTGGAATAGTCGAGATAAGGAGCTCCGTCCACTGGCTCCTCCCCATGAAAGGCCATCACACCATCCCCCGCCATCCGGATCATGAGTTCCTGAGGAATCTCCTCGATGAATCGGGAGGGATAATTATACCGTTCCGAACCGAACACCCTTCTCCGTTCCGCGTTGGTGAGATAGAGCTTCTCCTTTGCCCTTGTCATCCCCACGTAACAGAGACGTCGCTCCTCCTCCAGATCCTCCGCCCCTTCCCCTCTCCTGTGGTGGGGAAAGAGCCCGTCTTCCATTCCCACGAGGAAGACTACCGGGAATTCCAATCCCTTCGCGCAGTGCAGGGTCATCAGTGCTACCCTGTTCGACTTATCATCGTAGTCATCAACATCGCTTATCAGGGATACCCGATCCAAAAATCCGGCCAACGTCTTGTCCTCATTTGCTGGATCCTGTTCGAATTGGGCCACCACGTTGACCAATTCCTCCACGTTCTCTCTACGGGAAATGGCCTCCCCGGTCGGCTCATGCCCCAACCAATCCAAATAACCCGTTCGCGCCAAAACCAGTAAAATGAGATCTCGAGGGCTATGGGTCTTTTCTGCCTCCCGCAAGGTTTCCATTAAATCGATGAACTCACCCACCTTTTTCCTCATGCCCTCCGAAAGGTCGCCCCCCGCTTCCCTAAAGGCCTCATAGAGGGTTATCCCCCTTTCCTTCGCCCACCCTTCTAGTCTCTGAACGGTCTTTGGCCCGATACCCCTCGGGGGGCTTTGGATGATTCTCTTCAGGCTCATGTCATCTGAGGAATTTGCGATGACCCTCAGATAGGCGATGACGTCCTTCACCTCCTTGCGCTCATAGAACCTCAAACCTGCGACGACGGCATAGGGAATTCGGGCCTTGACCAGTTCCTCCTCAATGGCGCGGGACTGAGCATTGGTCCGATAAAAGGCGGCGAAATCGCTGTATTTCCTTTCAGGATGGTTTTGGATTTCCTGAATGATAAAACCCGCCTCCTCCTGCTCATCCCTCCCCGTGAAATAGACGATGGGTTCTCCTTGCACGTTCTCCGTCCACAATATCTTCTCCCTACGTTCCCGGTTCCGCCGGACTACCTGCCAGGCCGCCTCCAGGATCCGTTTGGTGGAGCGATAATTCTGTTCCAATGTGATCACCGTCGTTCCGGGGAAATCCCTTTCGAAATTGAGTATATTGGTAATCTCCGCTCCTCGCCACCGATAGATGGATTGGTCATCGTCCCCCACGACGCAGATGTTCTCTTTTTTTCTCACCAGATCCCGTATAAAGCGATATTGAATGAAATTGGTGTCCTGGAATTCATCCACCGAAACATAGAGCAGGCGATCCTGATAATGCTCGAGAATTTCGGGGAATTCCCTGAACAACTTGTCCACCAAGAGGAGGAGATCGCCGAAATCCAGGGCATTGTTTCGCCTGAGCAACTCCTGGTAGGCCTGATAAACCAGGGCTACCCTCTTCTGCAGTACGTTAAATGGATCCGGCGTGAAGTCTTCTTGGAATAGACCATGATTCTTCGCTCGGTTGATTTCCGCCTGGATTGCCCTTGGGTGAAAGGTCAGCTGGTCGATCTCCAGATCCTTCATGCATGTCTTGATGGCATGCTCTTGATCCTTCTCATCGTAGATGACGAAATTGCGGTTAAACCCCAGGCGATCAACATATTTTCTTAGGATCCTGGCACATGCCGAATGAAAGGTGCTCATCCAGACCCCTTGGCTCGCCCCCGCCAGGAGGCAATCCACCCTCTCCTTCATCTCCCCCGCCGCCTTATTGGTGAATGTGACGGCCAGAATCCTCTCAGGCGCAATCCCCTTTTCCAGAATGAGATAAGCGATCCGGTAAGTCAGCACCCGGGTCTTCCCGCTCCCCGCCCCGGCGAAGATGAGCAGTGGTCCCTCGGTCTTCACCACCGCTTCCCTTTGAACGGGGTTGAGATCTTTCAGGAGCTCTCTACCCATTACCTCCCCTCTATACTCCTGCGGAGAACCGCATTGTTGTGAGCAAGGATCATATCGGTCCCCTTGGGCCTGATCCATAAGAGATGATCTGGAATGTCCCAATCAATAACCGAAACCCGATGGCTCCAAAGCCGCCCAGCAAACCGATGAAAATGGCCAAGGCGATAATGACGGTGTATTCGTTCTCCCTAAAGGAGGTGATGAGTTTGAGGAATGTTTTCCAGAGAGAGGATCGATTCGGCATTTCCCCCTGTCGCCTTCCGATTTCGCTATTCCACGGTGACGCTCTTGGCGAGATTTCTCGGTTGATCTACATCATTTCCCTTGAAATCCGCCATATAGTAAGCCAGAAGTTGGAGGGGAATGGTGAGGAGCACCGGGGTGAGGAGGGAAACGGTGGGGGGGATAAAAATGACATCCTCGACCTTGGAAGCAATCTCCTTATCTCCTTGAGAGGCCAGGGCGATGATCCTTCCCTCCCTGGCATGGACTTCCTCGATGTTGTTCATTACCTTCTCATAGGTGTCGTCTTTTGTAGCCAAGACGACCACGGGCATCTCCCGATCGATGAGCGCGATGGGACCGTGCTTCATCTCCCCGGCGGGATAACCCTCGGCATGGATATAGGAGATCTCCTTCAATTTCAACGCCCCCTCAAGGGCGATGGGATAATTGATACCCCTGCCGAGGTAGAGGAAATTCTCGGCATGGACATACTTCCTGCCTATCCTCTCAATCTCCTTATGTCCTCTTACCACTTCTTCCAACAGGTGGGGGAGCCTGACCAACTCCCCAATGAATTCGTCCATTTGGGTATGGCTGATATATCCCGTTCGTTTTCCAAGGAAAAGGCTCAACAGGTAAAGGATTACCAGTTGGGTCGAAAATGCCTTGGTAGAGGCCACGCCGATTTCGGGGCCGGCATAGGTGAAGATGGTGTAATCCGATTCCCGTGAAAGGCTGCTCTCAACGACGTTACAGATACCCAGTGTTCGCGCACCCCTTTTCCTTGCCTCCCGGAGAGCGGCGAGGGTATCCGCCGTTTCCCCGGATTGGGAAATGGTCACAAGCAGGGTTTTCTCATCCACGAGGGGGTTTCTGTATCGGAACTCGGAGCCGATATCGGCCTCAACCGGAATCCTGCAAAGGGACTCAATCAAATATCTCCCCACCAAGGCCGCGTGATAGGAGGTGCCGCAGGCCACGAGGGCGATCCTATTTATCGCCTTCACCATCTTTCCATCGGAATCCAACCCCTCGAAGATGATCTCCGATCGGTCCTCCGAGATTCTTCCCCTTATCGTGTCCGTAATGGCCCTGGGTTGCTCCATAATCTCCTTGAGCATGAAATGCTTATATCCCCCCTTCTCCGCCATGAGGGGATTCCACTTCACCCTTTTAGGCTCCCTCGGAATCCTCTTTCCTTCCAAATCGAGGACCTCTGCTTTCCCGTCGGAAAGGACAGCCATCTCACCGTCCTCGAGAAAGATGAAGTCCCGTGTATAGTTGAGTACTGCCGGGGTATCGGAGGCGATAAGTAACTCCCCCTCTCCCAATCCGACGACAAGGGGGCTCTCGTTTCTCGCGCCGATGAGTTTTTCCGGCTCCTTTTCGCAGAGAACTGCGAGGGCATAGGACCCCTTAATCTTCCCGAGGGCGCGTCTCACCGCTTCTTCGAAGGGGAAGTCCTCCCGGAGGAAATGGTCAACGAGGTGGGCGATGACCTCGGTATCCGTTTCAGAGGCGAAGACATGGCCACTTTCCGTCAATACCTTCTTGAGGGATAGGTAATTCTCGATGATCCCATTATGAACCACGGCGATGCTCCCCGCCTTATGGGGATGTGCATTATCATCCGAGGGCCTCCCGTGGGTGGCCCATCGGGTATGCCCTATCCCAACTTTTCCCTCCAAGGATTCCCCGGCAATAGCCTCCTCTAAAACCCTCAGCTTTCCCCGGGCTCGCCGGACCTCTATCTTCCCACCATGAAAAACCGCTATGCCCGCGGAATCGTATCCCCTGTATTCCAGTCGCCTCAACCCATCCATTAATACCCCGACTGTTTCCCTGGGCCCCAAGTACCCAACAATGCCGCACATCTTCCTCAATCCCCTCAGCTGGAAAGGCTTATTTTTTCTTCGCCTTCCTCTGCTTCCAACCCCTTATGTTCTTCTGCCTCGAGCGGCTAATGGCCAAAGCCTCCTCCGGGACGTCTTTGGTAATGGTTGAACCCGCTCCAATGGTCGAGCCCTTTTTCACGGTGACGGGGGCAACAAGCTCCGTATTACTGCCAACGAAAACATCGTCTTCTATCAGGGTAGCGTGCTTCTTTTTTCCATCGTAATTACACGTTATGGTTCCCGCCCCGATATTCACATTCCTTCCCACCGTTGTATCCCCCAGGTAGGTCAGGTGGTTGGCCTTCGATCCCTCGCCGACAACCGATTTCTTCACCTCGACGAAATTTCCGATCTTGGCGTTTCTCTTGACCACCGTCCCCGGTCTCAGGCGGGCAAAGGGACCGATGCTGGCGCCTTCTTCAATTATGCT
>CP070774.1:311479-320645 GCA_020346125.1 Syntrophobacterales bacterium
GGAGATTAAGATCGCGATGTCCAATTCCTTTGGGTTTGGCGGCACCAATGCGGTTCTCATCTTTTCCACTTTTAAGGGATGACGCATTCCAACATTACCATTGGTCTCGCCTATAATCAGGCGGACACGACCGGAGAGAGGATGTCTCGCCCGTCTTGGGATGAATACTTTATGGATATCACCGGCCTCGTGGCTAATCGGTCTACTTGTCTGAGGAGGAAAGTGGGAGCCATTTTGGTTAAGGACCGTAAAATACTGGCAACGGGATACAACGGCGCGCCCTCCGGGATTCCCCATTGTCTGGATGTTGGATGCCTTCGGGAGGAGATGTCTGTACCATCGGGGGAGCGGCATGAGCTGTGTCGAGGGCTGCACGCGGAGCAGAATGCTATCATTCAGGCGGCATATCACGGGGTTCGGATTCGAGGAGCCACCCTCTTCTGTACTAACTATCCGTGCACCATCTGCATAAAGATGCTCATCAATGCGGGGATCAGAAGGGTCGTCTACCATGACGGTTACAGCGATGAATTAGCCAAAGAACTCATCCAACGGGCAGGTGTGGAGGTGGTTCGGTTCAAAGGTAAGCCATGAAATGTCCCTTTTGTTCCGGCGTGGAAAGCAGAGTTGCTGATTCAAGGCTCAGCAGGGATAAGGAGACGATTAGGCGACGCCGTCAGTGCTTGGATTGTGGGAGACGTTTCACCACATCGGAAAGGATCGAAGGGGCCATGCCAATGGTGGTCAAGAGGGACGGAAGGAGAGAGCCCTTCAATCGGTTAAAAATCATGAACGGTCTGAGGAAGGCCTGTGAAAAACGTCCCATAAGCATTGATCACTTGGAGAGGATCGTCAATCGAATAGAGCAAGGGATCCAAGAGGCAGGGGAGAGGGAGGTCAAAAGCACCCTCATAGGGCAGAAGGTGACCGATGAACTTAGAAGCCTCGATGGGGTCGCCTATGTGAGGTTTGCCTCCGTTTATCGGCAGTTCAAAGATATCAACGAATTCATGGATGAACTCACGGAACTCTTGGGGAATCGGACAGCGAAAGGCAGAAAGGGCAAGAAAAAACGATAGGATGGAGTACCGAGCTTCCCCATGGAGCGAGGCTCGGGGAGGGAAAGGTGTTCACGGGATTGATCGAGGCAATCGGTTTCGTCTCCAAGGTGGAAAGAAGGGGAGAATCGGTGAGAATCGCCTTCAGTTCTCCCTGGGGTTTGACAGAGATCAAAGTGGGTGGTAGCATTTCGGTCAATGGTGCCTGTTTAACTGTCGTCGGCATCGATGGAAAGACATTCAGCGTGGATGTATCCAAGGAGACCATTGCTCGGACCACCTTGGGGGGATTAAAGCCCACGGATCCGGTAAATTTGGAAAGGCCCCTCACGCCAGCGGATCGTTTGGGAGGCCATCTGGTTTTGGGCCATGTAGATGGCACGGCCACCATTGCCGAAAGGCGGGAGGAAGGTGGCTTCCTCACCATCACGTTTCGGACATCGGAGGATTTGTCCCGCTCTATGGTGGAAAAGGGATCGGTGGCCATCGATGGGATCAGCTTGGCGGTAAATGAATGGAGGGGAGTGGAGTTCAGCGTGAGTATCATTCCCCTCACCTCCCAACGGACCACCATCGGCCGGAAGAGGGTGGGGGATAAGGTGAACGTTGAGACGGATATCATCGGTAAATATGTTCAAAGGTTCTTATCCGATCAGACGGGCGAGGAGAGACCTCCCAAATCACGGCTGGACATGGAATTTTTAATCAAACATGGCTTCAAATAGATGAGGTGAATTGGATGGTAGCTAAGATCAAATCGGCAATTGAGGATATTACGGAAGGAAGGATGGTCATTTTGGTCGACGACGAGGATCGGGAAAACGAGGGAGATCTCATGGTTGCTGCGGAAAAGGTGACCCCGGAGGCGATAAATTTCATGGCAAAATATGGCAGAGGTCTCATCTGTCTCTCCCTTACCCCGGAAAGGATAGAGGAGCTGAAACTGCCCATGATGGTCTCCGATAATAGAGCGAGATTTCAGACGGCGTTCACGGTATCCATTGAGGCAAGACGCGGTGTAACGACGGGTATCTCGGCAGCGGATCGGGCGACCACGGTGCTCACCACCATCGATGATCGGACCAAACCCGAGGATCTGATAAGCCCAGGTCATATCTTCCCCCTCAGGGCGAGGGAGGGAGGAGTGTTGGTTAGGTCCGGGCAAACAGAGGGGTCCGTGGACCTGGCAAGGTTGGCGGGATTGAAGCCAGCCGCCGTAATCTGCGAGATTATGAACGAGGATGGGACTATGGCCCGAATGCCCGACTTAGAGGTATTCGCCGCGAGTCATGATTTGAAGATCGTCACCATAGCTGACATTATCAAATACCGCATGCGAAATGAATCCCTGGTTCGGCGCGTGGCCACAGCAACCCTCCCAACGGAATACGGGGGGACCTTTACCGCCATCGCCTATGAAAACGATATCGACTCTCATTACCATCTGGCCCTAGTCAAGGGGGAGATCCATCCAGAAGATGAGGTGTTGGTGAGGGTTCATTCGCAGTGTTTGACGGGCGATGTCTTCGGGTCCAAAAGGTGCGATTGTGGGGACCAACTCCATAAGGCCATGACCATGGTAGAAGAGCTAGGTAAGGGAGTTATCCTCTACATGCGCCAGGAGGGCAGGGGGATTGGCCTCATTAACAAATTGAGGGCGTACGGCTTGCAGGAAAATGGGAAGGATACCGTTGAGGCGAATGAAGAGTTGGGATTCAAAGCCGACCTGAGGGACTATGGAATCGGGGCCCAGATCTTAGTCGATCTGGGGGTACGTAAAATACGGTTGGTAACCAATAATCCCCGGAAGATTATTGGCTTGGAGGGCTACGGGATAAGGGTGGTTGACCGAATTTCCATTGAGACGAGGCCCAACATGGAGAACATCCATTATTTGAAGACCAAAAAGGAGAAGTTGGGCCACCTCCTTTCTATCAAAACAGGCGATTAATCCTGGGAGGTGAAAAAGATGCCGAAGGTTATAGAAGGGAAGATCGACGCCAAGGGACTGAAGTTCGGCCTTGTGGTCAGCCGGTTTAATGATTTCATCAATGACCGTTTGCTGGAAGGAGCCTTGGACTGCCTGGGGAGAAATGGAGCCGCGGAAAGGGACCTCTCCGTTGTCAAGGTTCCCGGGGCCTTTGAAATTCCATTGGCCGCTAAGAAGATGGCAAATAGTGGAATGTATGATGCCGTCATCTGTCTGGGATGCGTGATACGAGGGACTACTCCCCATTTCGAATACATAAGCGCCGAAGTCGCCAAGGGGATTGCAAAGGTCTCCTTGGAAAGCGGCATTCCCGTCTCCTTTGGGGTGATTACGGCCGACAACTTAGAACAGGCTATCGAGCGGGCGGGGACAAAGGCCGGTAACAAGGGTTGGGATGCCGCCCTTTCAGCCATCGAGATGATAAATCTTTTCAAGACTATGGGGACAAAGGAGTAGTTATCGATCTCACCTATCCAGCCCCATGAGCTCGTGGGAGGAAGGGCGCCTTGGGTGTGCGACGACGGGCCAGGGAAATTGCCCTCCAAGTTCTTTATCAGAGGGAATTGAGTTGTGTGGAAGTCGAGGAAGCCTTACACCTCTTTTGGAACAATTTCGAGGTATTGAAGGGGGCCATGGATTTTTCGGAGCGCCTTATTAAGGGAGTCGAACAGCACCGGGAGGATTTGGACCGAATCATCGAGCAATACTCATCTAACTGGAAGGTCGACCGCATGACCCATGTGGATCGAACTATTCTCAGGATTGCTGTCTACGAACTCCTCTATTGTGATGATATTCCCCCCAGGGTGGCTATAAACGAGGCCATCGATATCGGTAAAAAATATGGCTCTGAGGACTCCGGGGCCTTTATCAACGGTATCTTGGATAAGGTTAAGTCCGAGGAGAGACGACAGGCAGAATAGCCACTACAAAACCGAACAAGCCTGTTTTCGCGGGGATTCGATGGAAGTCATTATTTCCTCCGAGCCCATGGACCGCCAGGAATGCCAATTGGTCGCGGCAGGCTTTTTCGAGGATGAGAGACCTCTGAGAGGCCCTGCAGGTCTTCTCGATTGGAGGCTAAACGGGGCCATATCTCGGGAGATCATCAATGGCCGAATAACGGGTCGGTTAAAAGAGACTGTCATCATCCCCTCCAATAGCCGGATTCAATCTCCCAAAATTCTACTCATTGGTTTGGGATCGGCACGTCGCATCAGCTATCCCAAATTGAGGGAGGTTTCATCCCATCTCCTTCAAACCCTCCTGAAGATAAACATCCTCGACTTTTGCTGCTCAATACCTCACTCCAAACCGTATCCCATTGAATGTTCCAAGGCCGTTGAGGTATGGGTTGAGGGACTAGCGGACGCGCTGGATCTCCGTGGCAAATTATCTGGAGAAGTGCGGATGAGGATTACGGAGGAAGACCGTTTTGTGGATGAAGCCCTTCTGGGAGCTCAGACGGCCAAAGTGGTTTTAAAGCAAAGGATGAGGGTTAAAGTCAAGCAAGAGGTCACGTCTTGAGGAAAAGACTTTCTATCGGTTCAGTGCCTCCGGGATCTTTTTCTTGAAATACTCCACTGTCTTTCGTAATCCATCCTTCCGGCTGACCTTCGGATTCCAACCCAAAAGGGTTTTTGCCTGGGTTATATCGGGCTGTCTCACCTTGGGATCGTGGGATGGCAGTGGTTTGTAAGTGATCCGGCTTTTAGATCCGGCAAGGGCGATGATCTCCTGGGCGAAATCTGAAATACTGATCTCGTCGGGATTACCCAGGTTGATGGGGAGATGCTCTCCCGAGTAAAGGAGGCTATAGATGCCCTCCACCATGTCGGAGATATAGCAGAAACTGCGGGTTTGAGATCCATCGCCGAATACGGTGAGATCATCCCCTTTTAAAGCCTGAACCATAAAGGTAGGCAGGGCCCTTCCATCATTGAGCCTCATCTTCGGGCCATAGGTATTAAAAATTCTGGCGATTCGAGTATCAACTTGATGGGATCGGTGGTAAGCCATGGTTATGGCCTCGGCAAACCTTTTTGCCTCGTCATAAACCCCCCTGGGATTGACCGGATCCACATTGCCTGCGTATTCCTCTTTTTGGGGATGAACGAGCGGGTCCCCATAGACTTCCGAGGTTGAGGCGAGGAGAAACCTCGCCTTCTTCTCCTTGGCTAACCCCAAGGCCTTATGCGTTCCGAGCGAACCAACTTTTAATGTGTGAATTGGGAAATTCAAATAGTCATTAGGGCTGGCCGGGGAGGCGAAGTGTAGGATGTTATCCAAGTGTCCCTGGACATAGATGAACTCGACGACATCATATTTAATGAAGCTAAAGCGTTCGTGCCCTATGAGGTGGGAGATATTCTCCATGTTCCCGGTGAGGAGATTATCCATGCAGATAACCTGATGTCCTTTCAGGACGAAGTAATCACAGAGGTGAGAGCCCAAGAAACCCGCTCCACCAGTAATCAGCGTCCTCTCCATGATAGGTATTTCCTCTCCAGGATATATGTTTACTTTTTCTATTATACTCCTGATAGTTCTTAAATAAAAGGTATTTTAATGGGTTCCCTGGTTTCTCGTTAGCGCCGTTATCCATGAGCGAAATTGGGTTAGGGCTTGATAATAGCAGTTTGTCGTTTGACAAAAGCCTTCAAATGGAGTAGAAATCAACAGACTTCCGTTATCAGTAAAAGGTTATCCTCAAGGAGGAACTGGTCATGGTTGAAAAGGTGGAAAAGATATGGATGGATGGAGAGTTAATCCCTTGGGACGAGGCCAAGGTTCACATTTTAACCCATACCCTCCATTATGGGCTCGGGGTATTTGAGGGCATCAGATGTTACCTTTGCCACGATGGGTCATCGGCCATATTCAGGTTAAGAAAACATGTGGATCGCCTGTTCGACTCCGCAAAAATTGCGGATATCCAAATGCCATTCTCCAAAGAGGAGATCATGGAGGCCTGTAAGGAGACCCTGAAAGCAAATGGCTTGAAGGAAGGATATATCCGTCCCATCGCCTTCGTCTCAGAAGGAGTGATGGGCGTATACCCGGGGGATAACCCGATCAGGGTGGCCATCATCACATGGCCATGGGGGGCATATTTGGGAGATGAGGCCTTGGAGAAGGGCATCAGGATCAAGACCTCTTCCTTTACTCGCCATCACGTCAATGTAATGATGACCAAGGCGAAGATTTGCGGAAATTATGTCAATTCAGTTCTGGCAAAGAGGGAAGTGGTCAAAATGGGATATGATGAGGCCCTCATGCTGGACACCGAGGGATACGTCTCAGAGGCGAGCGGGGAGAACATCTTCATGGTTAAAGACGGGATCATTAAAACCACCCCGTACACTTCGATACTACCGGGGATTACAAGGGATTCCGTTATTCACATAACAAAGGCAAAGGGTTGGCCCATCGTTGAGGAACGATTTACGCGGGATGAGCTCTATGCAGCTCATGAGGCCTTTTTCACGGGGACGGCGGCCGAGGTGACTCCAATCAGGGAAGTTGATGATCGGGCCATCGGTACGGGCGGGATTGGTCCCCTCACCAAGGCGATTCAAACGGTCTTTTTCGATATAGTTAAGGGGAAGCTCGATGAATATCACCACTGGCTCTCCTACCTCTAGTCCTTTTCCTTTCGAGAGGTTGAGGTGGCTACTCGACTCATCGTTGATGGTTATAATCTCATCCGACAATCTCCATCCCTGAGGGAGGTGGAATCGAGGGGCCTCCAAATGGGGAGGGAGACATTGATCCGTCAACTTGCCTCCTATAAGAGGGCTCGCGGGCACGAGATTACCGTTGTCTTTGATGGTTGGCACTCAGGTAGCTTAACGGAAAGCCAGCAATGGCAGAGGGGAATTCTCGTGATCTATTCGAAGCGTGATGAAAGAGCGGATGAGGTAATCAAGCGCATGGCGAAAAGATTCAGGCAAGGGGCAGTGGTTGTCACCTCGGACCGTGAGGTGGCCTATTTCGTCGAAACGGTTGGGGCCACGGCTGTTTCCTCGGAGGAGTTCGAGGGAAGAATGGGTATAGCGGTGATCACAGAGGCCAAGGGGATGGAGCCGGAAGAGGCGGGCGACGACGTAAGGGGAAAGGGGACGAAGAAGAAAGGGCCGGCGAGAAGGCCTTCCAAGAGAAGGAGACGCACGATTCAGCGATTAAAGAAGCTGTAATCTCTTTGAGAGATCCTTATATACTCAGCCTGTTCTCAGAACCCGCAAGGAGCCTTCGGATGTTCTCGTGGTGGCGGTAGTAGATGAGTCCAGCGATGATGAGGCTGGTAATCACATACGGTTTTGACTCCGTCAAAATGGCGATGAGGATGGGCATTACCGCCGCCGCAGTCAAAGAGCTGAGGGAGACAACCCTCCATTTCAACAGCACGCCGAAAAAGATCCCGGCGTCGATTAATACCGCCAAAGGGGCAATACCCAGATAAACGCCGAGGGCCGTTGCCACCCCTTTTCCCCCTTTGAATTTCAAAAAAATGGGGAAGAGATGCCCCGCAAAGGCGGCAAGAGCAACGAGACATATCCAGGTGTCGGCTCTCATGAGCCATAAGGCGAGAAGGACGGGGATCAACCCCTTAAGACAATCGCCTGCTAAGGTGAGGGCCCCCAATTTTTTCCCCGCCGTCCGAAGGATGTTTGTGGCCCCGATATTGCGGCTCCCCGCTTTGCGTGGATCAACATCAGAGAAGGCCTTGCTCAAAAGCAGGCCGATGGGGATGGAGCCAGCGAGGTAACCTAATATGATCAGTCCAATGCCCTCAATAGTCATCGGTCTGTTCCTAAAGGGGTGGATATCTCCCCAATAGTAAATAAAAGGAGGAAGGTTGTAAAGGGGGGATTGAGGCGAAGCGTTGCTTTATAGCTGCTGGGAATTTCATTGAGGACAGTTGAAGTTGGAATAGCGATTTGAACAAGTGAAACTTTTTTCCTGATCCTTTTTTCCCCCCGGTTCTCGAATGAGCTTTATGATCTATTACCTCCTATATCTCCCCATCAATTGGCCTTGGGCCAGGATATGTCCCTCCATGGCCTCAAGCAATTCACTCTTTGTTATTCCGGCCTCAAGATTTATTTCCGTACCCAAGGCATAGAGCTTGAAAGAGTACCTATGCGTCCCGCCGGGAGGACATGGCCCACCATAGCCGATTTTCCGGAAATCATTCATTCCATGGATCGCTCCATTTGCGAGCCTCTTTTGAAGCGGTACGTTCTCGGGGAGCTCCCTGGTGTCCGCCGGAATATTAAAGAGAACCCAATGTACCCATGTCCCCATTGGTGCATCCGGATCATCGCATATAAGGGCAAGGCTCTTTGTTTCTTCGGGGACATCACCCCATGCCAAGGGAGGAGAGATATCGGGACCATCGCATGTATATTGTTTTGGTATCATACCCCCTTCCTCGAAAGCCGTGCTCGTGATTTTGATTTCCATCTTTTTCCCTCCCTCCGTTTCTGAATTGGATTGATCGCTGCCTTGCCAAAGGCAAAACAAAATGAACGCAATGAGCAAGTAAACCATTTTTCGAGACATTGGTATTGCCTCCTTTTGACGAAATTTTAAATGAAAGAGCCAATAGCGTATAATACGTTATCATACCCCATATGTCATTTTGCTTTCATCTCGACGTCTTCATTATTTACCAGATTGGTTGGGGGTTCTCAATCTTGGTAAAGGGAAAGTATAATATAAGGTTTAGTTGGATACGGTGCATATGTCGAGCAGAAAAATAGGTGATCACTTCAATCCTCGCTCCTTGAGAATCCTTCCGTGAAGCGCCCCGAAATCCCTTGGCGGGATAGAGGGGGTTTTCCTTTTGAGCATTGCCGCGGAGGTTGGACATGGTCTGAGGCAAAGCCCGCATCCGATGCACCAATCGGTATCCACGAGAGGATAATCCCCTTCCATGGTGATGGCATCCACGGGACAGATATCGACGCATTTGCCGCATCCCGCGCACTCCTGTTCATCCGTTTCCCGGATGAAGTAGGTGGCAACAAGAACATCCCTGGGTATTCTCCTCCGCTTAATAGTCCCCACAGACCAACAGCAGCATCCGCAACAATTACAGGTATGTTTGATCTCC
>CP070774.1:320745-329860 GCA_020346125.1 Syntrophobacterales bacterium
ATCCTCAAAAAGCTTGGTCAATACCCTGTGGATGATGGTTGCCCCCACTTGTGACTTGATGTCATCACCGAGGATGGGAAGCCCGGCTTTCTTGAAGCGATCCCCGTAAATCTTGGACAAAAATACGGGCATAGCGTTCACAAAGGCACATCCCGCCTCAAGGCAACAGTCGGCATAGAAAAGGGTATTCTCCTCGCTGCCTACCGGAAGGTAGTTGACCACTACATCCACCCGCTTTTCCCGAAGGCTTCGAACAATGGCATCCTTTGCCTTTATCTTGCGTGAGTAAACATTCGCCTTGGGCTTGAAACGAGCTGATTCCGGGAATTGGTCGTTTTGTGGGGGGATACTGTCAATCACGTATCCCATCTCAACGGGACAATCCAGCAAGGGAATATTCTTTTGAAAGATGGTGGTGCAGTTTGGTTTAGAAAAGATTGCCTTCGAAAGATCCCGGCCGACTTTTCTTTCGTCCACATCAAAGGCGGCAACAAATTGAATATCACAGGCCCGATAGCCGCCGAAATTCTTGGTGATCAGACCCGGAATATCTGCATCCGGGTCCTTGTAATAGAAGCGTCCCTGCACAAAGGAACTGGCACAGTTTCCCACGCCAATGACACCAGTTCTAATCTCTCGCATGTTGGATAATCACCTCCTTTGTTTCTATCGATGAATCGAGCAGATCTCAGAAGCAATACGGGAATCGTCTTCGATTCGTTCCACAATGTAGAGGGAAAAAGATCTACGGATATATAGGTGCGATACCAGCCGGTTTATTTCCAATCCGCTTGATAGATACCTTTCGCAAATCCCCCCTCTGGAAGGGAATGAACAGTAAACAGGGAATAAAAAAACCATCGGATCTCCCGATGGTTTCCTATTCAATCATTTTTTAAAGCTCAACCTGGACCTTTACGCAGAACCACCGGAAAAAACCTATTAAATGGGGGAGATCCCCTTCATGAGGTTAGTAAAAAACGAAACTAATATAATCCTTTCTCTACCGATTGTCAATAAAAAATGTTTTTTGGGAAAGGATTTTCCATTTTAACCGATGATGTCTCTTAAATCGGAAGGAGATGATATTTTCTCGATCCCAGGCCGATCTCCTCGGCATATTCCAGTTGGACCTCCCAATCGATTTGGGGGTAAATACCTCGAAATTTATCCTCCCCGGGACCCAGATGAGCCTTCAACCTAGAGCTCTTGTTCCCCGATTGTTCGTTGACCAAATCGATGGAAGCCTGGTCAATGGCCACGAGATCACAGGAGGAGAGGATTCCGATGTCCCCCACGATGGGGGCATCAGAATGACCGTTACAATCACAGGCAGGGCTCACCTGGGTCAGGAAGTTAAGGAAGAGCGATTTTTCCTCCTTTCCCATGAGTGTCCCATAGGCATATTCTGCCATCTTCTTTTGGAAGAGGGCGGCGTCATTATTCCATTGAACCTGAATGGCTCCCTCCGGGCAGACCGATAAGCACTCTCCGCATCCAACACACTGTTGGGGATCAATAGAGGCCTTCTCGTTGTTGATGGAGATAGCCCCTTGCGGACACCAATCGGTGCAGGTTTTGCATCCAGTGCAGAGGGAGGCTTTTACCCTCGGCGCTACGCTTGAATGTTGCTTCAATTTCCCCTCCCGGCTGGAACACCCCATAGCCAGATTTTTCAAGGCACCTCCAAACCCCGAGAGCTCATGGCCCGTGAAATGAGCGACCCCAATAATGGCGTCAGCGGTGAAGATGTCGTGCGCGATGCTTACCTCACGGTATATCGGCTTATCGATTCTTACCTTAACGGAGGTATTCCCACGGATCCCGCCAGCAATGATAATGGGGGCATCAACTACGGAGTAGTCAAACCCGTTTTGAATAGCTGTGGCGATATGGGAGATTGATTCTTCCCGGGAACCCCGGTAGAGCGTGTTGGTATCGGTAAGAAAGGGCTTTCCCCCACATGCCCTGACCGTATCCACAATCCTTCGGATAAAGATAGGCCTCACGAAGGCGGTGTTTCCCCTTTCCCCGAAGTGAAGTTTAATGGCCACCAGATCATTGTCTTTGATTTTATTCCCAATTTCCCCCCCCTGCAGAAGTTCACCCACCTTGTCCAGCATCGTCCTTTTGGTATCGCTTCGGAGATCGGAGAAAAAAACTGGGCTTTTCTTCATAGCGTCTCCTTAATAGGAGGCAAAATCAATCTCGAAGTCTATTGTAATTTAACCCTCCTGTCAATTTCGTCATGGTGGAAGCTCCCTGAGTTTATAGGGAGGACCGTTTTCCATGAGCGTAATCTGTTGGAGAAGTCGGGTAGCCTTCGAGGGTGAGCGAAAGGGAATGTGGGCAACAGACCGCGGAGCGTTGAAGCGAAGGGATAATGGTGTTCACCCATGGAAAATAGAATTTGCCCTATAATCACCGGGCTACAGAAATACTCCCTACAAGAGTCAGAGGACCACAGTGTCATGCATCTTAGATCCCTAGTGGTTACATGAGAACTTACAAGGGGGGATATTATTGGATGGAGGTTATTGGGTCTTCCTGGCCTGACCGGAATATATCCGGTTCAGCAGGGCATCAAATGAAGGATAAAAAAATCCAAAATGACCGTATTTTCAATGAAATACATGTACATCGATTGATATTAAAGAAGATTATCTCCATGGAGTTCGGGGTTGACTTTTCCAAGCGAAAACAGTAATGATAAACGTAACCGGGCAGAGGATCATTTTGGGATAAGTTTCCCTCCATTTCCCCACAAAGGAGCACATATGAAGAAGTTTGGTGTAAACGAGATTCGGAATATCGGGATATTTGGTCATGGAGGAGACGGAAAGACATCACTGGTTGAGGCCATCTTATTCGATACGGGAATGAATAATCGGCTGGGAAGCGTTGATGAAGGGACCTCAGTGATGGATAATGATCAAGAGGAGATCAACCGCAAAATCACCATCAGCTCCTCCCTTGCCCATGCGGAGTGGAATAACCACAAGCTAAACCTCATCGATACTCCTGGATACGCCAATTTCATTGCCGATGCAGAGGCATGCATGAGGGTAGTGGATAGCGCAGTTATTGTAGTAGGGGCCAATTCCGGGGTGAGAGTTCAAACTGAAACGGTATGGGAGTATGCCCGACAGTTTGAAGTCCCCGTCCTGATTTACATCAGCAAGATGGACATGGAGAGAGCAGATTTCCAGAAGGCGCTGGATGATGTGAGGAAAGGTCTGTCATCCATTCCCTGTGTCCCCGTTCAGCTTCCCATTGGAGCTGAAGCAGAGTTCAGGGGAGTGGTTGATCTAATTCAAATGAAGGCCTCTCTTTATAAGGATGACCTCAGCGGAAAATTCGAACTGAAAGAAGTTCCCCAAGAGCTGATGGACGAGGCGGCGAAACGGCGCGAGGAGATGATCGAAACCTTGGTGGAGACGGATGACACGATGATGGAGAAATACCTGGAAGATGGCGACCTGGGCCAAGAGGAATGTTATTTCTGTCTGAAAAAGGGCCTCATGGAGAGGAAGTTCGCACCGATATTATGTGGTGCGCCCACGAGAAACATGGGAATTCAACCCCTTCTGGATATGGTGGTCATGGGCTTTCCATCGCCCCAAGAGGGGAAGAGGATAAGGGGGAAAAATCCTAAAACGGGGGGTCTTGAAGAACGTGAAGCTGAGGAAGACGGACCCTTTTCCGCCTTCGTTTTTAAAACCATAGCTGATCCCTACGCCGGGAAGCTCACCGTTTTCAGGGTTTATTCGGGGATGATTAATCCGGATTCAACCATCTTCAACTCCACACAAGGGGTCAAGGAGAGGATAGGACAGATCTACGCCATGGAGGGGAAGAAACAAAAACCGCTGGGATTGGCGATGGCAGGCGACATTGTTGCCGTTGCCAAGCTCAAGGAGACCACTACGGGGGATACATTCTGTGATGAGAAAAATCCGATTATCTTCGAGCCGACGAAACCACCCCTGCCCATCATCTCCTATGCCTTGACGCCGAAAAGCAAAGGAGACGAGGATAAGATCACCTCGGCGCTCGTACGCCTTAACGAGGAGGATCCCACCATAAGCCTGGGCCGAGATGAACAGACAGGACAGGTTCTCCTTTCCGGCATGGGACAGGTTCACGTGGAGGTGATTCTCGAGAAGTTGAAAAGAAAATTCGGCGTGGAGGTAGATCTCAGTGTGCCCAAGGTTCCATATAAAGAGACCATTCGCATGGGGAGAAAGGGGATTATCTATCGCCATAAGAAGCAGACGGGGGGGCGAGGACAATTTGCCGAGGTTCACTTCGACATCTCCCCATTGCCCCGTGGGACGGGGTTCGAATTCGAAAACGCCCTCACGGGGATGAATGTACCCCGCAACTTCGTTCCCGCCGTGGAAAAGGGCATTGCCGAGGCGAGGCAGAGTGGAGTGTTGGGGGGATACCCGGTTGTGGACTTAAGGGTCCGATTTTACGACGGGAAATCCCATGAAGTCGATTCCTCGGAAATGGCCTTTAAAATCGCCGCCATCATGGCCTTGAAGAAGGGGATACGCGAGGCAAATCCGGTACTCCTGGAACCCATTATGAAGATTGAGGTCACGGTACCGGAGGAGAACATGGGCGATATTATCGGCGACCTGAACAGTCGAAGGGGAAAAGTCCTTGGAGTAGATGCAAAGGGAAATTATCAGGTGATCGAGGCCCATGTCCCCATGGCTGAGGTGTTGAAGTATGCCCCTGGCCTCAAATCGATGACCGGAGGCAGGGGGCAATTCACCATGGAATTATCCCACTACGAGGAAGTTCCTTCCCATCTGAGCGAAAAAGTTATTGGCCAATCGAAGAAGGAGGAGTAACCCATCCTCACTCATCTTCCCTTTCCGACCAAGGAGAAATCGATGTGACATGAAAGTTGTTATCCAAAGGGTCAAATCTGCTACGGTATCGGTAGATGAGGATTTTATCGCAAGCATCGGAAAAGGAGTGGTGGTCTTCCTGGGCGTGGGAAAGGGAGATGACGAAGAAGATTGTGAATATCTGGTTGGGAAAATCCCACATTTGAGAATTTTTCAGGACGAGGAGGAGAAGTTCAACTTTTCCCTCATGGATGTGGGTGGGGAGATATTGGTGGTTTCACAATTTACCCTTTTTGGGGATTGCCGTAAGGGTCGTCGTCCTTCTTTCACGGAGGCGGCGGATCCCGAATATGCCCGGAAACTTTATGATTATTTCGTATCCAGGCTGAGGGAAAAGGGGTTGAGGGTTCAGGCGGGCCGTTTTCAAGCGATGATGATGGTGAGCCTCGTTAATGAAGGCCCGGTCACTCTCCTTTTGGATAGCAAAAAAACATTTTGAAAATCTATGAGAAAGCATCTCCTTCTTTCCATCCTCATCGGTTTCGTCTCGATTACGGGGCAGGGGAGAGGCGCCACCATAGAGAAGGTTCGGAAACCCGTCGTGGCGGGCATGTTCTATCCCGCGGATCCCCGAGAGCTTCGGCGGGTCCTTCATGGACACATCGGGAATGTCGAAAGGGAGCATATCGATGGTAAAATCGTTGCTTTGATCTCCCCTCATGCGGGATATATGTACTCCGGCCTGGTGGCCGCCCACGTTTACAAACTGGTGGAGGGGATGAATTTAGATGATGTGGTGGTCATAGCCCCCAGCCATAGGTTCGATTTTTCGGGAGCCTCCATCTATGATGGGGAAGGATATGAAACCCCATTGGGGATTGTGCCCATTGATAGGGAACTTTCGCGGAGGATGAGCCAGCAGAGTAGAATCATCGATTACATTCCCCAAGCCCACGCTCAAGAGCACTCGCTTGAGGTTCAAGTACCCTTTCTTCAAACCGTCCTCAAGGGATTCAGTCTCCTACCGATGGTAATGGGTCCTACGTGGAATTCCAATGTTTGTAAGCAATTAAGCCAGGCAATCATCAGATCTATCAAGGGGAAAAGGGCCTTAATCATCGCGAGTTCCGATCTGACCCATAGCTATAACTACCAACAAGTGGTGGCCCAGGACAAGATATTGGCCCGCTACATAGATGAGTTCGATATCGATGGGCTAGCGGAGGATTTGCGACAGGGCAGGTGTCAGGCCTGCGGGGGGGGCCCCATCTTGGTGGCTATGATGGTCGCTCAAGGCCTGGGTGCTAATAGGGGAAAAGTCTTGAAGCTGACCAATTCCGGGGATATTACCGGGAAGAAAACCCCCGGGAATTACGTGGTGGGATACATGGCGGCCGTGTTGTACCAGGTCGCCGAGAAATTATCAAAAGGGTTAACCGAGGAGGAAAAGCGGCTGTTGCACCATATTGCCCGGATGGCGATAGAAGATATGGCACGGGGTAAACCGGTGCCGGGGTTCACGGTTGAGTCCCAGGCTTTGATGGAGAAGAAGGGGGCCTTTGTTACTTTGAAGAAAGGTGGTCAGCTTCGGGGGTGCATAGGCCATATTAAGGGCGGTAACCCCTTGTATAAAATAGTAGGCGAGTTGGCGGCGGCAGCCGCCTTTCATGATCCCCGTTTTAAACCCGTTACGGAAGCCGAGCTTCCGGATCTGGAGATCGAGATCTCCGTGCTCACCCCATTGAGACTGATCGATGATGTGGGCGAAATCCAGGTCGGCAGAGATGGGATCTACCTAAAAAAGGGGGATTATTCCGGCCTTCTCCTTCCCCAGGTGGCTACGGAATACGGCTGGGATCGTATGACATTTCTGGAGCATACCTGTATTAAGGCTGGATTGCCCATCGATGCCTGGAAGGATGGGGATACGTGGATTTATATCTTTTCCGCAGAAGTATTTTGAGTGAGGTGTTTATATGGAGAACATCAGAGACCCGGCCGTTTCTGGATCATTCTATCCCTCAAATCCCGATGTTCTGGGCGATGACGTCAGGGGGTATTTGAGAAAGGCGGAAAAAGAGGTTATCGAAGGAGAGATTATTGCCCTGATTTCCCCCCACGCAGGATACGCATATTCCGGCCAGGTGGCCGCATATGCCTATAAATTGGTGGAGGGGATGGATTTCGATGATGTGGTGGTCATAGCCCCCAGCCATCAGTGGCCCTTTGAGGGGGCCTCAATTTATCGTCGGGGTGGGTTTAGGACCCCTTTGGGCGTGGTCCCCATAGATGGGGACATGTGTGATGAGATCATGGCGCTTGATGGGCGTTTTCAGTTCATCCCCGAGGCCCATCTCGGGGAGCATTCGTTAGAGGTCCAACTTCCCTTCCTCCAAGTCTCCCTTAAGGGGTATAAGCTGGTTCCCATTGTATTAATGGGCGGAGCGAACTATAAGATATGCCAATCCCTTGGGAAGGCAATTTCCGAGTCGATGAGGGATAGGAATTGCCTCATTGTAGCCAGCTCCGACCTAACCCATAGCTATAACTACCAACAAGTGGTAGCCCAAGACGAGATATTGGCCCGCCACATAGATGATTTCGACATCGAGGGACTAGCAGAGGATTTGCGACAGGAACGGTGTCAAGCATGCGGTGAGGGCCCCATCTTGTCCGCGATGGTCGCCGCCAAAACCTTGGGAGGGGATAAGGGAAAGGTTTTGAAACTCACCAATTCTGGGGATGTAACCGGTGACAAAAGGTCCGGCAGTTACACTGTGGGCTATTTGGCGGGGGCATTTTATCGAGCTGGAATACGAAAAGAGACGCATTAGATCTCCAGATGGAGAGGCAACGAGGTGGGAGAGATGAGGAATAGTAAGAGGGTAGGCGTAGAGCTCGGGTTGAGCGACCAAGAAAAGGAGACCCTGCGCCATATCGCGAAGACGGTGATCGAGAGCAAGGCCCGGGGGAAGCCGGTGCCGGAGTTTACCGTTGACTCCCAGGTATTGAAGGAGAAAAGGGGGGCCTTTGTTACCATCAACAAGGGGGGTCAGCTTCGGGGGTGCATCGGCTATGTCCAAGCCTATAAGCCGCTTTACCAGACGGTTGAGGAGATGGCTGCCCAGGCAGCCTTCAATGATCCTCGATTTGACCCGGTGACCGAAAAGGATCTGCCTGATCTGGAAATCGAGATCTCCGTGCTCACCCCCCTGAGACGAATCACGGATGTTGAGAAGATCGAGGTAGGAAAACATGGAATCCTCATAGAAAAGGGATTCTATTCCGGCCTTCTCCTTCCCCAGGTGGCTACGGAATACGACTGGGATCGTAAGACATTTCTGGAACATACCTGTCTCAAGGCGGGATTGCCCACCAATGCCTGGAAAGATAAGGATGTGGTCATCTCCATCTTTTCAGCCGATATTTTTTAAACCTTTTTGAGATGTGGGGTATCTTTAATAAGTAAAGAAGCGGACTTTCCCGAGCTTCTGAGAAAAAGGGCGACCATTTGACGATCAACCGGGAAAAGGGCGGCCCTTTTGGAGAACTTCAGGTAATCAGAAGATGGTTTTCGCTACAAAAGAGAAACTTAGCAGAAAAGAGATGAATAGAAGGGAATTCTTGGGGAATTGCGCGAAATATTCCCTTCTGTTTTCCTCTCTGGCGAGTATCCCCTCATTGTTTCATTTTACCAAAGGCGCCGAGGCATCCAACATCAGAAGGGAATGGGGACTGATTAAGACAAAACTATCCCCCTATTACATCCCCTTGGGGGGCAAACAGATCCAATGCGAACTGTGCCCTAAAGAGTGTGTCGTTTCAGAAGGAGAGAGGGGATATTGTGAGGTGAGAGAGAATAGGAATGGCAAATATTATAGTCTGGTTTACGGAAATCCCGTCACCTGGCATATAGATCCGATAGAGAAAAAGCCCTTCTTCCACGTCATTCCGGCATCGCGTTCTTTTTCCATCGCCACAACGGGGTGTAATTTCGATTGCAAATTCTGTCAGAATTATGAGATATCCCAAGCAAGGCCTGAGGAGACGGCAAATTTCGATATGCCTGCCGAGTTGGTGGTGGCAGCAGCAAAGAGGACGGGGTGCAAATCCATAGCTTCGACCTACGTGGAACCCACCATATTTTACGAATACATGTACGATATCGGCGTCTTGGTCAGAAAAGAGGGAATTCTCAACGTCTGCCATTCCAATGGATACATCAATCAAAAGCCATTAAAGGCCCTCTGTAA
>CP070774.1:329960-338536 GCA_020346125.1 Syntrophobacterales bacterium
CGTACTGTAAGTACGCCTCATTCCTCAGGATTTGCGCGCCTTGAATTTGGAGCTTTTTACTTTGCCATCGCATTTTGACTTTTTACGAGATCATCAGAGTTCGCTTCACTGCAAACCCAAAACTGGCCCTCTTGGCTCAGACATTGGATTTGCAGCCGTTTCGCTTCACTAAGAATGGTTCATCAAAATTCTTTAATGTTCACTCCAGGGAATTTGGGCAACAACCTCTTGAAGGCGAGCCCCGGAGAGGCGTAAAATGGACAAAGGAGAACCTTAAGCTTAAACGAGTTTCCCTCTTTAGGTGTCTAAGGAAATAGACATGACATCGGATTTCGACCTTCTGGATCGGTTTGATGATGGAGATCAAGATGCCCTTGAGGAGATCGTATCGAAATATCAAAAGCCCATCTTCTTCTTTATCCTTCGGATGGTTTGGGATGAAACGGATGCAGCAGACTTATCGCAAAAGACCTTTGTCAATGCCTTCCGGAATATCCGGAGTTTCGATCGCCGATCCAATTTTAAGACATGGCTTTTTCGAATTGCCATTAACGTGTGCAAAAACCATTTTAGGGATGACCCAAGGCGGAGAGAAGTTGATATCGAGGGGATGGTTTTCGTCGATCAAAACAATCCTTTGGAGCATATCATTTCGGAGGAGGAGAGAAGGGAACTATCCATGGCATTGAACGAGCTTCCGGAAAAACAGAGGCATACGATCACCCTCAAAGTGTATCAAGGTTTAAAATATAGGGAGATCGCCGAAATCACCGGATGCTCGGAGGGCACGGCGAAGGCAAATTTTCACTTCGGAGTCAAAAAATTGAGGGAGATCCTCAAAGGTTGAGGGGTGGGAGGTTATGAAGTGCCGAGAAGTTCAGGATCAATTGATCGAATTCTATGAGGGGCAACTCGACCAAAGAGATGCCGAGCAGATCAGGGATCACCTGGGGATGTGTTCCCGTTGTAGGGAGGAGCTGAGTTCGCTTGAGAAGGTCATAGGGGGGTTGAAATCCCAACGCCTTCCCGATCCGGGTGCGGCCTTCTGGAGGGATTTTCCCAAAAGGGTGAGAAAGGCCTTTTACGAGGAAAGAAGGCCCATTCAGGTACCAATCATTCAGAGGGTATGGGAAGGAATTTATGGGACTCCCCAGTGGTTCTCCTTCTCCAAACCGGTTAGTGCTGGGGTATCGGTTGCCGCAATTGTCCTGATCATCGCCGGGTTGCTTTTTTTCAAGGCAGGCTGGTTTTGGACGGGATCGAGGGGAATAGGAGAGGAAACCTTGGAGGAGTATTTCGGAGGGATCGGAGCCGTTGTCTCACCTTTCACCCCTGGATCATTGGAGGAACTCTCGTTATATCAGTTGGACGACATTTCGAAGCGCTTGGTAGGAGGGTTTGATGACATGGGAAGTTCGGGGGAGGAGGTCCTCAAAGGGGATAGATTCCTCCTGCAGGAAGACGCGTTCGCCCAACTCGAGGGACTCAATTCCGAGGAATTGGACTTCGTGTACGATATACTGAAGACGAGATACCTCAAATCCACTACCTCTCTCTCCATGTCAAAGGCTTAACGAGGATAGGGGATAGTAAAGGAGGGTATGATATGAAGGGTTACAAAGGGCGTTTATCGATGGTTATTACCCTGACTGTGGTATCGCTCATCTTGGCTTTTGGTTCACCCTGTTTCTCTCAGCATCCAAGGGAAGGGGGTTTCTGGGGATCGGATAGCCCGGCTTTTGAGGGTGATGAGCCCCATAAATCCATTGAGAAAAGGGAAAAGATCCGAAAACGGATTGAACTGATCAGGATGTGGAAGCTCACGGAGGAACTCGATTTGACCGAGGAGACGGGGGCGAAGCTGTTCCCGATACTTCATAAATACGATGAGAAATGGATGGAATTGCACAAGAAGCGGCGTGACATCATGAGCCAATTGAGAAAGGCGCTGGAAGATGAGGCGACATCGGGTGAGACGATCGAGGCGGCGATGGATAATTTGGAGCAAAACGCCTCAGCCGTGTCCGATTTGATACGTCAACAACGCAAGGAGCTGAAAGGAATCCTTTCGCCGAGGCAACAGGCGAAATTTATCCTCTTCCAGAGGCAGTTTCACCGGGAGATAAGAAAGATCATCGGCGAGGCGAGGGAGAGGAAGGTGAGGGCGAGAGGGGAGGAAAGAAAGGCATGGAAAAGAAGGCATGATCGACCGGAAACGGATTAAATCCTCTCGACCGCCTATCCGTCGACCCAAAATCCATGGCGTGATAGATAAGATCACCTACTGGAATAATCCCCCTGCCGGGTGGAAAAGATGCTCTTAGCCAACGCTGCTTTCTTATATCTGGCAATCCCATAAATCATACCTGCCGAGATCGCCAATATACTCAGAAGAAGCGTGATATTTCCGGCATGTGAGAAATTGAGTGCGATGTACCTGAACCAAACCGCCGGATAGAGGCCAACCCTTGCAGCGGCTCTCAATGCCCCGTTTTTTGCGATGGAATCAGCTATGGGTGGGCTGAACTTGTAGTAGAGGGAAATAAAGGCCTTTCCGATGGAGTTGGTCAGGAGATATCTATCCCTCAAATCCTGCAACACCTGAACATGACGTTCAAAGGGCGACCCAAAAGCCGCCGTGGCGATGAAACAGAGGCCACCACCTCCTCCACCTCCACTACCTCCGGTTGGTGGAGCGAGAGATGTATAGGCATTTATTCTGCCATTCGTTAAGACCATTCCGTTTAAACCGGCTATAATATCCACCCCATTCAGTATTCGATCTTTCAATGCTTGAAGGGTGATTGCAGGGTAACGTGCCAGAATAAGGCCGGCAAGGCCGGAGACATGGGGGGCGGCCATGGAGGTACCCTGAAATTGTGCATAATCGTATCCGGTTATGAGGAGATCCTGCGTTACTACTGTGACATCATCGATATAAACCCCATCATCGTTATTGGAAGAGTCGGAATAGAGATTGAACCCGATATTGATGCCGTTGGAGATATCCCATAATGGAGAGAGATCTGTGCTATATTGAATAAAGGAACCGCTCGTACTGTCGGTGAACCATCCTTCCCAATTTAATAGGTAAACGGGGATGAATCCATAACCGCCGCCTAAATCGCCACCGATGAATAAAAAATCATAAAAGGATTCGAGGTCGCATCTCAACTGAATATCCATAGATACACTTTTATCGACCAGATTATAGGCCGTATTATAGGTAATATAGGAATCCGTATTATCCAGATAATTTCCCGAAGGGCTGTCAGCCAGGCTATTGGGGGAACTGGTGTAATAATCACCCGATATCCCCCACGTATTGTTAGTTCCCCACGATGTCCAATTTCCGAGACCGGAATCGAAATTTTCACTAAAGAGTGGATTAACGTTCGGATCTATCCCAATTATAGGAATGGAACTGAGGATACTAACCCCGGGCGCGGCGACATCTACGGAGGTCGCCCCGTAATTGGAGAAGGGGGCTTTGTCATCATTGTTATCCGTGGCTGCCACCGATATGATATTGGGAAGGTCATAACTCGCCGGATAGAATGGATTTGTATCATTGTCATTACCCAAATTACCCGCCGCGGCCACGAAGAGACATCCCCTGTCATTTGCATAGGAGATGGCATCGTAAAGGGCCTGGGAGAAACCTCCGCCACCCCAGCTGGCGTTGATCACCTTGGCCCCGTTATCAGCGGCGTATAAAATGGCATCTATGGCTTTCGCCGTATCCCCGTACCCGAAAGGGCCGATAATCCGTAGGGGCATGATACTGACATCCCAATTTAGGCCGGTAATGCCTGTGGCATTATTCCCTAGAGCGCCGATGGTCCCCGATACATGCGTCCCATGGTTACTATAGTCCGTGGGGTCGTTATCGTCTCCCAAAAAATCCCAGCCCCTCCAGTCGTCATTTTTACCATTGCCATCGTCGTCATCGCCATTTCCCGTAGTGGGATCGTTGGGATCTGACCAAGGGTCTTCACCGGGATTGGTCCAGATATTATCTGCTAAATCGGGATGCTTCCAGGCCACACCGGTATCTATGACTGCGATGACTACCCCGTTGTCCCCGGTGGTAATGTCCCATGCTTCGGGGGCATCGATATCCGCATCCGGAGTTCCTCCGGTCTGGCCCGTGTTGTCCAATCCCCACAGTTGATTGAATTGAGGGTCATCAGGTGTGACTAAGGCCCGGACGATATAATTGGGCTCAGCATATTCAACCAATGGGTTCCCCCTGAGCTTCGCTAAGGCTTCCTCGATCCGCAGAGAGGGGGGGAGTCTTAAACGGTGAACCTCAATGGTATGGAAGGTCTTCGTTAACGTAAGTTCCATATTGGACTTCAGCTGGCGAATGGAATGAATCGATGTCTTTGCCTTCCATTTTACCAATACCTCTCCCGGGACGTAGGGGAAGGGAATGTTCCCTTCACCATTGAGAATTACACTATGCCCATCACCCCCATAAACTATGGGAAAAGAGAAAAGACATCCGAAAAAGGCGAGCTGCACAATCAGTATTAGAGTGATTTTCCTCATATGTCTTCACCTATTTACTATAGATTAGCTTGATACACCGTCCTAATTAATACCGGAATTAGGCAAAAATCGTACCAAGTGGGCTTCCTTATCGTCACATTATCCGATTTAATCGTTCAATATCGTCAATTTTTAGATAATTCGTCTGCTAATTCAGCCGAAAAGGATAAATTTTCGATAAAATATGAAATTTTTTCATAGTTTGTTCGATGGAACTGGGGGGCCTAAGGAAGTAGAAGGGAGAAGCGGTGGGAGTAGAATATCGTTATTGACTCCCGGGTAATTTCATGTATAATTTTTGGGCTAAACTGATGCCGGAGGGCGGATAATTGGTCGATTTCTTGGGGGATTTGAGACGTACAGACTACTGCGGAAAACTCAGGGCATCCGATGTGGACAGGGAGGTTGTCCTGATGGGCTGGGTTCAACGGCGCCGGGACCACGGTGGGCTCATCTTCGTCGATCTGAGGGATAGGGAGGGAATTGCCCAGGTCGTCTTCAACCCCGAAGTCAATCCAGAGGTCCATGCCAAGGCGCACAAGATCCGAAGCGAATATGTTCTATTGGTAAAGGGCCATGTGGTAATGCGTCCTCCGGAGAGTGTCAACGCGGATATGGATACGGGGGAGATCGAGGTACAAACAAGGGAACTGAGAATCTTAAATGTGGCGGAAAATCCTCCCTTTTTGATCGAGGACGACGTTGAGATATCGGAGAACGTCCGTCTGAAATACCGGTATCTTGATTTAAGGAGGCCGAGGCTTCAGAGGAACCTGATATTGCGGCACAATGTGGCCAAGGCAGTGAGGACGTATTTGGACAACCAGGGGTTTATCGAGATCGAAACCCCTGTTCTGACCAGAAGCACCCCTGAGGGTGCCAGGGACTACCTCGTTCCCAGTCGCGTCAATCCAGGGCGTTTTTATGCGCTTCCCCAATCTCCGCAGCTCTTTAAGCAGCTCCTCATGATTTCGGGGTTTGATCGATACTTTCAGATCGTTAGGTGTTTCAGGGACGAGGACCTCCGTATGGATCGACAACCCGAGTTTACCCAGATCGATGTAGAGATGTCTTTTATTGGCGTCGAGGATATTCAGAGGATGATGGAGGGAATGATGACCGTCATCTTCCGAGAGGTCCTCGGAATAGATCTATCGCTCCCCTTCCCCGTTCTTAGTTATGATGAAGCCTTGGATCGGTATGGGATAGACAAGCCGGATATCCGGTTCGGCTTGGAACTCAAGGAGATTTCCGATTTAGTGAGAGATTCTGAATTCGGCATTTTCAGAGAGGTGGTGGCGGAAAAGGGTATCGTCAAAGGGATTACGGTGAAGGGAGGGGCCGCCCTTTCGCGGAAAGAGGTGGACGAATTGGTGGCCTTCGCCCAGGAATATAGGGCACAAGGCCTGAGCTGGGCAAAGATGGTTTCGGAGGGGTGGCAGTCCCCCATTGCTAAATTCTTCGGGGAATCCTTGAAAAATGCCATTACAGAGAGGATGGCTGCTGAGGAAGGAGATCTAATGCTCTTCGTGGCCGCCGATCGAGCAATAGTCAATCATACCTTGGCAAATATGAGGCTTCGTCTGGGGCAGCAATTGGATTTGATCCGGTCCGAGACGTATCAGTTCGTCTGGATTCGAGATTTCCCCCTCTTGGAATACAGCGAGGAGGAGGGTCGGTTTGTGGCCGTTCATCACCCCTTCACCGCGCCCAGGGATGAGGACATTCCCATGCTGGAAGATCATCCTGAGGACGTGAAAGCCAAGTCATATGATTTGGTTTTAAACGGGATGGAGATTGGGGGCGGGAGCATTCGGAATCACATCAAGGAAGTCCAAGCCATGGTTTTCAGGAAGTTGGGCATCGGCGAAGAGGAGGCGAACAAGAGATTTGGGTTTTTGATGGAGGCCCTTGAGTTCGGAACCCCACCGCATGGAGGAATTGCCTTCGGATTCGACCGAATCGTCATGATCCTGAGCGGCTCGGAGTCTATTCGTGAAGTGATCGCCTTCCCGAAGACACAGAAGGCCACGTGTCCCTTAACGGAGGCCCCGACGGAGGTTGATCCGAAGCAACTGGATGAACTCTCCATCAAGGTGAAGCCAATAAGCTAACTCTTTCGATCAATACGTTCCCAGATGGATGTATCGTATAACGATATCCAAAGATGGCAATAGGGAGATGTAAAGATGCCGAGAAAAAGAATGGGCTTTTTGGACCATAGGAAAATCCCTTCCGAAAGATTTGACCTTCACGAAGTAACCGAGCCGAAACTCTATCGGAATATCTACGCCTATGAGGAGGTCTGCAAGATTGAATTCGACCACAAGGATGTCCTTATGGATCCCCCCGAGGAGATTTTCATCACGGATACCACCTTTCGAGACGGCCAACAGTCCAGACCCCCATACACGGTGACACAGATTGTGGATCTCTTCGAGATGCTTCATAGACTAAGTGGTCCAAACGGGGTCATCCGGCAGTCGGAATTCTTCCTATACAGCGATCGGGATAGGGAGTCGGTGGAGAAGTGTCTTGAGATGAACTTTGAATATCCGGAGGTAACGGGATGGATAAGGGCGGACAAAGGAGATTTCGATTTGGTAAAAGAGATGGGTTTGCGGGAAACGGGGATCCTTACGTCAGTCTCGGATTACCATATTTTCCTGAAATTGAAAAAGGATAGAAAAAAGGCCATGTCCGAGTATCATAAGGTCGTGAGTTTGGCCATGGAGAAGGGGGTTATTCCGAGGTGCCATTTTGAAGATGTGACCCGAGCCGATGTTTATGGATTCGTTGTTCCCTTCGCCCAGGAGTTGATGATGCTATCCGAGGAAAGTGGCCTTCCCGTGAAAATTAGATTATGTGATACCATGGGATTTGGGGTGACTTATCCCGGGGCCTCCCTCCCACGGTCCGTCCCTAAAATCGTGCGGGCCATGGTCGACGATGCCGGCGTTTCTCCATCTCAGCTAGAGTGGCATGGACATAACGATTTTCACAAGGTGCTCGTCAATGCCACCACGGCATGGCTATATGGTTGTGCCGCCGCCAATGGGGCCCTGCTCGGCTTCGGGGAGAGGACGGGAAACCCCCCGATAGAGGCTCTCGTCATCGAATATATTAGTTTAATAGGGGCCCCGAATGGGATCGATACCAGAGTCATCACCGAAATACGGAACTATTTCGAGAGGGAGATCGGGGTCTCTATCCCGCCCAATCTCCCCTTTGTCGGAGCCAATTTTAATACGACCAGTGCCGGTATACATGCCGATGGAATACTCAAGAATGAGGAGATCTATAATATCTTCAACACCGAAAAGATCTTGAACCGCCCCATAGGGGTATCCATAAATGATAAATCCGGCCTTGCGGGGATCGCCCAGTGGGTTAATTCACACTTTGCCCTGACGGGGAACGAGAGGCTTGATAAGGACTACCCGGGAATTGCAAAGCTCAACAAATGGGTGAACAAGCAATATCAAGAGGGAAGGACTACGGCCATTTCCGAGGAAGAGATGGAAAGGATGGCCCGTACATATCTCCCCCATATTTTCGTTTCCGAGTTCGATGTTCTCAAGGCCAGGGCGCGTGAGATGTCAGCTCACATCTTCGGGGATCTCTTGGACAATCTCTTTATTAAGACGTTGAGACCCCAGCAGATCGAGCCCACTTTGCAATCCGCCGTCGACGGTTACCCCTTTATCCAATTTGCATATGTGACCGATCTTGAGGGGAAGAAGATTACCAAGAACATTACACAGGCCGTCGACAAGGCTAAATATGAGAAAGTTGGCCTCCACGAGGACTATTCCAACAGGCCATGGTTCATAGAGCCCTTAAAGGATGGAAAGATCCACGTTACCCATCTCTTCTCGTCCATCATTACTGGGGCTTTGTGCATCACCGTATCTGGCCCGATTCGAAATGAGAGAGGGGAAATCATCGGGATTCTGGGCCTGGATATCCGGTTCGAGGACGTGGTTAAGGCAGAAGAATAATTTCGTTCCTTTGATCATTGA
>CP070774.1:338636-347154 GCA_020346125.1 Syntrophobacterales bacterium
CCCCGTCTCTTTTACCTCGATAACCTGAGAATACTGCTCATCGTTTTGGTGGTTCTGCATCATTTGGCTATAACGTATGGAGCCCCAGGGGACTGGCCATATCGTGAAAGCCAGCCAGATATGCTTACCTCCATCGTGTTTGCGCTATTTACCGCTCTAAATCAGGCCTTCATGATGGGGTTCTTTTTCATGATGTCGGGTTTCTTTACCCCCGGCTCGTATGACCGGAAAGGGACCGGATCGTTTCTCAGGGACCGGCTCTTGCGTTTGGGAATCCCTTTGCTGTTCTATATCATCGTCATCGATCCGCTTCTCATTTACGCGCTTGTCGTCAACGTCAAGGGCTTTGAAGGGTCCTTCTGGAAGTTCATTCCCCGGTATTTGGAGAACTATGGCAGTCTTGGTGTTGGCCCTTTGTGGTTTGTGGAACTGCTGTTGATATTCAACATCTTCTATGTACTGTGGCGACGATTGGCAAAACCCGCGGCCGAACATCCCCAGCGCGAAAGCAAAACGCCCGGCAACATGGCAATAGCAATGTTCGCCCTTATCCTCGGTATCGTCACCTTTTTCGTGAGGGTATTGGTGCCCATAGGTTGGGAGTTTAGACTACTGGGTCTGCGTTTTCCTCACTTCCCTCAATACCTGAGCCTGTTCATTATTGGTATCATTGCCTATCGTCGTAACTGGTTACAGGGAATACCCGATGCAATGGGCAAAGTGTGGCTCAGGGTTGCCATCATCGCCTTCGTGCTGTTGCCCATTACGCTTGTGGCAGGGGGAGCGATGGAGGGAAACGTCGCTCCATTCGTGGGTGGTTTTCATTGGCAGGCTTTTGTAAAAGCCATATGGGATCAATTCATCTGCATGGGGATGGTGATCACCCTACTCGTGTGGTTCCGCAGGAGATTTAATCAACAGGGCACCATGGCCAAGGGGATGTCAGCCAGTGTCTATACGGCATATATTATCCATCAACCGGTTCTCATCTTCCTCGGACTGACCTTGATGGGTATTATTCTCTATCCTCTCATCAAATTCGCCTCGGTTGCTCCGGTGGCAGTTGCCCTTTGTTTCTTGCTCAGCAACTACATAAGGAAACTCCCCCTCGCACGGAGCATCTTATAAACGGGACATGGAGTCGGCGCTTTATTCTTTATACGTTGTACTATTGGCATATGGAATCACCCATTGACAAGGACACATTTAATATTCTGCCTACCCACTCAATGCAGCGGACGCACTAACCGTACCGCTGATCTAGGATGTTAGGTATTAAGAAAAAATGGAAGAATGGAAGGGTGAGATCATAGCAGAGGGGTTGAGTGCCCCGACCATCATAAACAAATATAAAGTTTACAAAGCGTGGATCTCTCGGGACAATATGCCCATCGATTATGAAGGTCACACAGGCCGATGGCATCATTATTCGGTGCCTGTAGGTTCTCTCACCTTTCACCCGTTTTGACCGATATTGATCTTCCCTCAAGCTCTTCCAGGATGGGTTTCATGATCTTCTCAATTCTGCTCCTCGTCACTCGGTACTTGAAACTCTCGGCATCGGAAAGGGGCTGCTTGGGAGGGCCCATCTGGAACCCCCTCATTTCAAGTGCCACCTTGAAACCCAAGGGAATGGGCAGTGAAAACATAGCCCGGATCAATAACAGGATAGAGAACTGCAGCTCTCTCGCCTTCTCATAGTCCCCGTCTTTCCACGCCCTATAGATGTCCACCATGATTTCCGGAAGGATTAAAGCGGTGGCCACTACACATCCCTTGGCGCCCATCATGAGCGCTGGAAACAGGATGTCTTCGCGTCCGATTAAAAAGGAGAACTCCTCTCCAATCAGACGGGCCTTATCCATAAAGTGAACGAAATCTACCATGTTTCCGCTACTGTCTTTCATGCCCACAATGTTTTTCCGCCTGGAGAGACGCTTTACAACATCGTAGCTCAGCGGTTGTGTAAACAGCGGGATGTTATAAAGGATCATGGGTATATCCACCGCATCCGCAATGGTTTCAAAATACTTCTCAATCATCTCTTGGGAGAGCGAATAGAAATACGGAGGGGCCACGACCACACCGTCGCACCCTAATTCCTTGGCTTTTTGGGCCAGAGATATGGAATGTTCTGGATGCGTAGATCCAACCCCTGGCGTTACCGCGACTCTTCTCGCGGCTTGGTCAGCCACGATCTCCATCAAACTAACCTTTTCCTCTTGCGTAAGATGGACAAACTCCCCCACGGAACTGATGGGAAACAGGCCATCTACCCCATGTTCAATGGCAAAATCCACCATATGTCGCAACTCTTCCTCATTTATCGATCCATCCCCAGTGAAAGGGGTCAACATCGCCGCAAATACGCCTTTTGGTTGAAACATCACTTACCCTCACACAAGATTGAGTTCTTCCATCTTTTTGCCCGTGGGGATCCCATCTTCACCCCATCCCCGTACAAGATAGTATTCCCTCACCATCGGTTCGATATCCACGACCCGACCCCGGCATGGGCCATCCTCCAGGGCGTGTTTCAGGAACCTCTCAGGAAGGTTGTCCCCTTCCTTGGTAAGGCCCTCCCTGAGATTGAACATCCTGACCAGATTATTGATTCTCTCTCCTATTTTAAGTATCTCTTGAGATGATGTGAATATGTCCATCTTGGTGGCCGAATGGAGAAATTGCGTCAGTTGTCTCAGGCTCAGGGCAAAATTTGTAAAAAGGCAAAGCCCGCACGAGTCAATAACGGTGAAAAGGTCCTGCTGGCTCTTCACATATTCGGCCTTGAATTCAGTGGAGAATGGATCCATTCTTTCCTCAGTGGAGAGGAATTCTGCTCCGATCGGCCAGGCGCGCAGATGGCAGCCCCCGCGATCGCTTGTGGCGTACGCCAGTGCTATACCGGTGGAACCTCGAGGATCGTAGGCGGGCATCTCAAGCCCCTTCACATGCATGGCAAGATCCTCTGCTCCCTCCAACTTCTCCGCAATCCTTTTTACCCCTTCCCCCCAGAGAGCCCCGGGTCCCTCCCTTCTCCCGATTAGATGGATGGCCTTAATAATCCCTTCACCATCGCCAAACCTGAACGTAAAACCGATATCCTCCTCCCTCAGAATCCCCTTCTCCACGCACTCCATCAGAAAGCCGAGGACGTTTCCCGTCGAGATACCATCAAGGCCATAGTGGTCGCACAGATATTCCGCCTTGATGATGGCGCCGATGTCGGTATTTTCGCAATTGGCTCCGAATGCCCAAACATTCTCATATTCGGGTCCTTCAACGAAGGTGCCCTTATACTTGCCATGCTTTACCTCTGAGATCTTGCTACAGTATATCGGGCAGCCAAAACATGCCTTGTTTCTAATGAAATATTCACGGATGTTTTCCTCGTTCACCGACGGAGCGCCATCAAATATCCCCTTCTGAAAATTGCGTACGGGATGAATCCCAGCCTCATTCATGCAGGAAAGGATGACATTTGTTCCATATTTCTGCCGACCCCCCCCTGTTTCCGGGTGGATCGCCAGTTCATTGTAGGCCTCTCTGCAGTACATCATAAACCGCTCGGGATCACCAATGGGAATGGATTTGGAGCCTCTGACAGCTATAGCTTTCAGGTTCTTGGAGCCCATCACGGCACCTGCTCCTCCTCTTCCAAAGGCCCTGTATTCGGATATGATACTGGCAAACCGAACCCCTCGTTCCCCAGCCGGACCGATGGATGCAACGCGAAAAGCCCCTCCCAGATGATTCTTGATCCATCGATGAGTGGCAGGGGAATCCATTCCCCAGATATCCGAGGCCTTCTGAAGTCTCACATCATCGTCATCAATCAGGAGGATAAGAGGCTCTTTGGCACGTCCGCGAATGATGATCGCATCGAAACCCGCCATTTTCAGTTCGGGGCCGAAAAATCCACCACAGTTTGCATCGAGCCAAAGACCCGTAGCTGGGCTCTTTGTACAAACGACACATCGACTGCTTGCTGGAACGAGTGTCCCTGTTAAGGTGCCGGTACTGAAGATCAGGAGGTTATCCGGTGAGAGTGGATCGCAATGAGGGGGTAACTGGTCGAAGAGATACCGTGCGCCGAAACCCTTGCCGCCCATGTACTCCCTTGCCATTGTCCTATCGAGAGGAATGCAACAGATGGCCTCCCTGTCAAGATCGACATCCAAGATCGTCCCTGCATATCCGTACCACTGTCCACTTTTCGTCGTCATCCGCTCCTTTCTATTGCTTTGGCTGGACACCATCTCACGCACCGAAACTCATCCTGACAGGTGTCGCATATCAAAGGAGTATGCTCGGTGGGATCAATCCTAATTCCTCCGACGGGGCAGGATTCCACACACACTCCACAGGCATCACAGAGGTTCCTGTCAAGCCTTATCCAATCTTCCCATTGGAGGGCGCCAGCAGGACAAGCCTGAACGCAGTCATGATCCTCACATGCAAGACAAACGAATATATGAGGTTCCTTGGGCCATTCGGCCTCTATCCATATCCGGGATCTCTTGGGAGCATTCTCACCAAAATGCGCCAACGAGCAGATTTCCATACAGATTTGACATTCTGTGCAAAGGGAGGGAACTATTTTCAACATTGTTGTTCCTAAAGGTATTATTTATTACGCATAATGAGCTCGCTTTGTCCCCCTCAGCGAAGCATGAAACAATTTGAATGCCCAGAAAGGACGTGTTCCCGGATATCTATGTCGCTCCGTACAGTTCCATCCCTCTGCTTCGAGAGAAGCCGAAGCGAGCATAGAGCTCAAACGATCGCCTCACCCCCTTCCTTTCTGAAGAGGTGGATCTTCTCCATGTTCATCAACAAATCGATATCCTCATGGAGTTTTGCTTTTGTATCTGCCCCCAGGACGGCTGTCATGGAGTTTGTGCCCGTGGTGATGTTCAGGGAGATCTCCTTTCCCAAGGGCTCTATGACATTCACCGTTGCCTTGATAGGTTCCCACCCTACATATGGCTTTTGCTCAGGAGATTTTTCTCGGAAATCCTCTGGACGGATACCAAAGATATACTTCTCCTCCACCGCGGATCGCACTTGGGAGGCTACGGAGTCAAGGAGGGCAACCTTGAAATCTCCCGTATTCACATAGATCTTGGAATCCTCTTCTAACAGTTGGCACGGGATGAAATTCATGGCCGGGCTTCCGATGAATCCTGCAACAAAGAGATTCGCCGGCTGATTGTAGAGCTCCAAGGGAGTTCCCACCTGTTGTATTAAGCCGTCTTTCAAAACGACGATCCGGTCGCCCATTGTCATGGCCTCTACCTGGTCGTGAGTGACGTAGACCACCGTGGCATTAAGCCGGTCATGTAACTTCTTCAGCTCAGTCCTCATCTGGACTCGAAGCTTTGCATCCAGATTGCTGAGCGGCTCATCGAATAAGAATACGTCGGGATTCCTGACGATGGCCCTGCCCAACGCTACTCGCTGTCTCTGGCCGCCTGATAGCTGTTTGGGCTTCCTCTCCAGCAGGGCTTCAATCCCCAAAATCTCAGCTGCCTTCTGTACCCGCTTCGATCTCTCCTCTTTAGACACTCTGCGCATCTTCAGGCCAAAGGCCATGTTATCAAAGACCTTCATATGGGGGTAGAGGGCATAACTCTGGAAGACCATGGCAATGTTTCTATCCTTTGGGGCGAGCATATTGACCAGTTGATCACCTATGTAGATATCTCCCTCTGTGATCTCCTCTAGTCCCGCAATCATGCGCAAGGTCGTGGTCTTCCCACACCCTGAGGGTCCCACGAGTACCACAAACTCCCGATCGGCAATCTCCAGGCTGACATTGTTAACCGCAACCACCTGGTCAAATCTTTTCGTGATGTTTTTCAGCAATACATTTGCCATTGGTGGCCCTCCTTTTTTAGTACCTCTCGTGAAGACTTGTATCTGGCTCAAGTCCGCCTAAGTTGGGTATAGGGGTTGGCGGCCGCGGAATTGAGGGACGGACCTAATCCCAACTTGAAACTGCCATCAGCGGGTACCCAAACACTTGAGGTTGTTAATGACATATTCCCTCGCTATTTTTTTGGAGAAAAACGACTGGATTTTTAAACCAAAGCGGACACTGCCAAAGAGGATTCATCGATTTTTCACGTAGAGATATGATCCGATATTAAATCAAACTACGTATCACTTTAAGCAGACCATCATTGCGTTGTCAAGTCCTTTTCCATTTTGTCATTCCGAATCTAAAATGACCCGGCTTCGGGGTCTCGGTACATCCTGGTATTGTCGTTCATCAATCTCATAACGGGCAATCCATTTCCCCCCACGCTCAATACTCAAGATCCTCCCCTTGAGCTTCGTCAACACTCTCCGACCACTATAACGGCCCGGATCATACAAATCCAGTCAAGAAGAAAATAGGGGTGGGAAAGTTCTTAGTTTTTATTGACATATCTTTTTATCATGCTAAAATGGATTTACTCGACAAAACCTAACCATCCGTGAGGGTGGGCGGAAGGCCAACGGGTCTAGCGGGGGAGACCCATGAGCTTCTAAGACACAGCCGAGATGCCTAAGGGAAGAGGTGGTTCGGCTTTTTCACTTGTGTAAACAACCTCATAACATTACCCCAACCTTCAGGAGCTGATTAATCAAAGGACAGATACACATGCCTGAAAAGCGGAAATTCCCTCGGTTTCCAGTACAAGAAACGGTCGTTTGCTCCCGCTACGGGAGACAGATGACCATGCGAACCCTCAATATCAGTATGGGCGGATTGAAACTGGAGACCGGTTTTGATTTAGGGGTTGGTGAACCCATGGATTTTGCCATTCTTGCAAATGGCATCAGAATACAGTGCAAGGGGAGGATTCTTGCAATCGAAGAGTTTGGAAATAAGGTCAAGGCCAGGTTATGTTTCGCCCCTCCCTCGAATTGGGAGCATAGGAAATTGCTAAATTACGTGCATGCCCTTTCTCGGAGGCCCCCCCAAAGAGGGGTAGTTGATAGCCCGGCTTCATTACTGGGGGGAACAAAGAGGTATGCATTGATGAGGGGAACAAGGTGGGTAGCAAATATGTTCAAAAATAGACAAGATGACAGGAAGCTGCAAATGGTAAATTCATGGTTGGCATTACTGACGGATATGGAGAGAACGGTGATCACCCTTCGTTTTGGCTTTGGAGGGGAGGATCCTCTTACGCCGGAATCCACGGGGAAACGCCTTGGCCTACACCCGGAAAAGGTTCATCAAATAGAAGCAGCGGCCATAGAGAAACTTCGAAAAATGAGCAAAAAGAAAGAGATCGACTTGGACGATATTATTTAAATTATAAATGAAGAAGAGTTGATGAATACGTTTAGAAACGCAAATCAATAGTTTCACCAAAACAGCCAATCTTCCATCCAACAGTACCCATCCAAGAGTAACCTTCAGAAATGAGAAATTAGGGATGCCCGTGAAATATTGACATCTGTTGACTTTTAATCAGGGTGGTTGTATAGGAAATTTATGCGGTGAAAATACGCATAGATGCACCCGGTACACTCCATTTTTTCCAGCCGCTCACATCAGGCGTGAAGCATGGTTTCTGTGGAAGATGTTCTGAAAAAACTGAGGGCGAAAGCCAGACCCGACCAGCTTGAGGGGATGGCAAGGTATGCGATGGTGAGTGAGAAGCGGCTTGGAGTCTCAATACCTGACCTGAGGAAGATGGCCAAGGAGATAGGGAGAGACCACGAACTCGCCCTGAAGCTGTGGGCCACCGGGCTTCAGGAAGGCCGAATACTCGCCGCCATGATTGACCGTCCGGAGGAGGTCACGGAACAACAGATGGAGGAGTGGGTGAAAGACATCAACTCCTGGGACGTCTGTGACCAGGTATGCATGAACCTTTTCGAGAAAATCTCTTTTGCCCAGAAGAAAATAATGGAATGGTCCAGGCGGGAGGAGGAATTCGTAAAGCGGACCGCGTTTTCCCTGATTGCCTGCCTTGCGTGGCATGACAAGGAAGCCCCTGACGAGGACTTCATCCGGCTCCTGCCCGTCATCAAGAGCGGGGCCACGGACGAGAGGAACTTCGTGAAGAAGGCTGTCAGCTGGGCACTGAGGAACATAGGGAAAAGGAATCCGCACTTGAACAAGGCCGCTATGAAGGCCGCGAGAGATATCCAGCAAATTGATTCTAAGGCCGCCCAGTGGGTTGCCGCCGGCGCAATCAGGGAACTTGAGAGCGAGGCCGTGCAGAGAAGGCTGAGAGGATAAAAGAAAGGGGGTCGTTCTTTAAATCTAAAGTAATGTCAAAATAATTATACCATTTCGGAAAGAACGTCCCCCTCTATCCTTGCACGTCCCTCCTTTCCACCGCATAGGCTCTAAAAGGCTAGCCCTTCCCTTCCTTCTCGCATGGCTGGGTATGGTCCCTCTCCATAGAAATTTCCCCCAAGCGTGGTTTATTGTGGAATGAAATCTCAGACACAAGGGGGGAGATTACCATAGAGGGCGATAAGAAGAAATTATGAAGATCTTACTCTCATC
>CP070774.1:347254-355372 GCA_020346125.1 Syntrophobacterales bacterium
ATCAACCCGGAGAACTTCAATGCCATCGCGGGACATGGCATCGAGGCAACCATCGATGGAAGGTCATTGCTGATGGGAAATGCGAAACTGATGAAGGACCGAGGGATACCCTTGGACGGGCTCGATAAAAAGGCCGAGGAATTATCGAACGAAGGCAAGACACCCATGTTTTTGGTAATCGACCGAAATCCAGCCGGCATCATCGCGGTAGCTGACACCCTGAAGGAGAATTCCGAGGAGGCGGTGGATGCGCTTCACAGGATGGGGATTGAGGTTGGCATGATTACCGGAGACAATCGGAGAACTGCCGAAGCTATCGCCAGGCAGATCGGGATCGACCGCGTTCTCTCGGAGGTATTGCCAGAGGTAAAGGCCGATGAGGTGAAGATGCTCCAGGCCGAGGGCAAGAAGGTCGCCATGGTGGGGGATGGCATCAATGATGCCCCCGCCCTGGCCCAGGCGGATGTGGGGATTGCCATCGGGACGGGAACGGACGTGGCAATGGAGTCAGCGGATATCACCTTGATTAGTGGAGACCTGAGAGGGGTCGTGACGGCTATCGCCCTGAGCAGGGCCACCATTAGGAATATCAAGCAGAACCTCTTCTGGGCTTTTGCATACAATACCATTCTCATCCCCGTGGCGGCGGGGGTGCTCTTTCCCTTTTTCGGGATACTGCTCAACCCCATCTTCGCAGCGGCGGCAATGGGGCTCTCTTCAATAACGGTAGTAAGCAATGCCTTGAGGCTGAGGAGGTTCACTCCACACGTGATCGCTACTTGAGAAAAGTTGTGCAGCAAGGGAGAAGGAGGAAAGGTTAAAAAATGGGAAGGATATACGAGGACATTACCCAAACCATCGGGAACACCCCGCTGGTAAAGCTGAAGGGGATAACCAAGGGAATCAGGGCTCAAGTCCTAGCAAAGCTCGAGTCCTTCAATCCCCTGTCCAGCGTCAAGGACCGTATCGGGGTGAGCATGATTGAGGCCGGGGAGAGTGATGGTTCTATAAGAAAAGGTACGGTTCTCGTCGAGCCCACATCGGGAAACACCGGCATCGCCCTGGCCTTTGTGGCCGCGGCCAAGGGATATCGGCTAATCTTGACCATGCCCGAGACCATGAGCATAGAGCGACGAAATCTCCTGCAGATGCTGGGGGCGGAGCTGGTTTTAACCCCGGGGCCAGAAGGGATGCCGGGGGCAATCCGGAAGGCGGAGGAGCTGGTCAAAGAGACCCCCAATGCATTCATGCCACAACAGTTCAAGAACCTCGCCAACCCGGAGATCCACCGGAAGACCACGGCAGAAGAGATTTGGAGGGATACCGACGGAAAGGTGGACATCATGGTGGCCGGTATCGGAACTGGTGGGACCATAACCGGTGTAGCCGAAGTGATTAAACCGCGAAGGCCGGAGTTTAAGGCCATCGCCGTTGAGCCCAAGGATTCACCCGTCCTTTCCGGGGGAGAGGCCGGTCCCCACAAGATTCAGGGGATCGGGGCGGGGTTTGTCCCCGATGTCCTCAATACCGAGATCATCGACGAGATCATCCAGGTCACAAACGATGATGCCTTTGAGATGGCGCGAAGGCTGGCAAGGGAGGAGGGAATCCTCTGCGGCATCTCCTCGGGCGCCGCGGCCTGGGCGGCCCTTGAAGTAGCAAAGAGATCCGAAAACAGGGGGAAGCTCATCGTCGTAATCCTACCGGATACCGGAGAGAGGTATCTGAGCACTCCGATGCTTCACGTGGCGAAGGGCAGTTTATGAAAAAAAACAGGGGAAGGAGGTGAAAGCCATGGCAAAAGATCCCGTATGTGGAATGGATGTCAAGGAGGAAGCGGCGGCTGCCACCTATGAATATAAGGGCAAGACCTACTACTTCTGCGCCGTGGGGTGTATGGAAAAATTTAACCAGGATCCGGAGCGGTTCTTGGAGGAGGAGTGAAATTCCTCGCTTGGCTACGAAACACATCTTGGTAGCAAAGGTGTATTTTGGCCTGCCTTTCTAATCATAACAGGAAAGGCTAAATTGAGAAAAGAGGAGGGATGAAAAATGAAAAGAGCAATGTTTATTTCGGTGTTAGTCGTTTTGGTTCTCGCCTTCACCTTTAACGGCAATGAGGTGATGGCACAGATGGGCCATGGAATGATGGGCAGAGGCATGATGGGGCCAGGAATGATGGGCGGAGGCGGCTATGGAGGATGGTACTGCCCCTATTGCGGACAGTACACGGGTCCCCGGGGCGGCTACGGCATGGGCCCGGGGATGATGGGGCCCGGCATGATGGGCGGAGGTATGATGGGTCCGGGGATGATGGGGCCCGGTATGATGGGGCCTGGTATGATGGGGCCCGGTATGGGTCCAGGGATGATGGGGCCAGGAATGATGGGCCCCGGATATGGACCTCAATACGGCCCTCAATATGGACCCCAGTATCAGCAGCCCCAAAAGCCCATGAAGGAAAAGGACGCCAGGGCGATTTTGGAGAATTACCTCACATCCCTGAGAAACCCTAATCTAAAACTGGGAAAGATCAAGGAAATGGACAACTACTTTGAGGCGGAAATTATGACCAAGGAGAATTCCCTTGTGGATAAGGTCCTCGTGGATAAATTCACCGGCTGGATGCGGTCGGCCTATTGACCATGAAAGCCCCCAGAGGTGCAGGGCCTCTGGGGGCCATGTTCGTCGAAGGAGGTGTCGAGATGAATAAGATATTCAACATTGCCTTAATTTTTACCTTAGCAGTTCTCTTTCCCATGGCGGGAAATGCCCTGGGCCAATGGCGCGGGTATGGAGGGCACATGGGGCCAGGGATGATGGGATGGGGATACGGTATGGGATGGTTTTGGTCCATCATCATGGTCGCTTTTTGGATCGCTGTGATTGTGGGAATCATTTTTCTGATCAGGTGGCTGGTCATATCGGCGGGGACTGGAGGACGCGCCGTTAGATCTGAGGATTCGGCCCTTGAGATCCTTAAGCGAAGGTATGCCCGGGGAGAGATTAACAAACAGGAATTCGAGGAAAAAAAGAAGGATTTGGCCTAATCTAACTCGTTGCATTTTTATACCCATTTTCACCGTGAAGGTTTAGGGGTAAAGTTTTCAAATTCGATTCTGCTCTATGAGGAAAGAGGGAGAAAAGTGGATGTAAACAGAAGGACGTTTCTGAAGACGACGCTTGGGTCCTTTCTCGCAACAGGCCTTCCTGGAGTTTCACTAACTGAAGCTTTGTCCAAATCCAAAAAGCCGGTCAAGGAATTTCGATTTCATGCCTCAAAAGCCAGGGTGAACCTCGGGGTGGGCCCCGATTTTACCGCATGGACCTATAACGGACAAATCCCGGGACCGGAGATTCGGGTTCGAGAGGGAGAGATCATCCGGGTGGTTCTTAAAAACTACCTTCCTGAGGGAACCACTATTCACTGGCACGGAATCCCGCTACCAAACGCCATGGATGGGGTGCCGGGGGTTACCCAAAATCCCGTGATGCCCGGAGAGTCCTTTATATACGAATTCGAGGCCAGGCCCGCGGGGAGCTATATCTACCACTCCCACGTCCATTACCAGTTGGATCAGGGGCTCTATGGGGCCTTGATCATTGAACCATCAAACCCGCGGGAATCCTATGATCGGGAGTACACACTCGCGCTGGAAGATTGGGTGATGAGGGATGAAGGTGGCGTTGCAAACACACGGCGTCGCCCGCCCATGGGTATGATGGGTGGCATGATGAGAAGGAGATCGGGTTTTGGTCAAGGGAGAGGTCCTCTTTTGGAGCCGTTTTACGATGGCTATGCCGTAAACGGCAAAGTCTATCCTGCGGTGAGCCCCCTTGAGGTGAGCAAGGGGGATCGGGTGAAGCTTCGACTCCTCAATCCCTCATCGGCCACGATATACGACCTCCGCCTAGCGGGCCACGCATTAACAATAACGCACGTGGATGGTAATGCCATTGTGCCTATGGATACGGATGTTCTTCGCATCGGCATGGGAGAGCGCTACGATGTGGAGTTTGTGGCGAACAAACCGGGCAACTGGCTTCTGACGGCACGGGAGGGTGGATTCGGTGAGGGTATGCTCCGTATCCCAGTACAATATAACGGGGTTAGGAGGAAGGAGGTGGTTCCACCAACGTTCCACCGCGGGCTACGGTTTGCAACCTATTGGGATTTGCAAGCATTCTATCCCTCGGAGGGGTCTGTTTCAAGGACGGCCGACAGGTTCTACCCCCAAACCTTGGGTGGAGGTATGCACTCTCCGTTCTGGACCATCAACGGTCGAGTCTATCCAAATGCAGAACGTCTGGCTGTTCGAAAAGGGGAACGGGTGCGCATCGGATACTGGAACCACAGCATGATGCCGCATCCCATGCACTTGCACGGGCATTTTTTCAAAGTGGTGCTTCCCTCACTTCCGGATAATCGGTGGATTCAAAAGGACACCCTAATCGTTAATCCCATGCAGCGCGTTGAGATTGAATTCTTGGCTGATAATCCAGGGAATTGGTTTCATCATTGCCATAACCTCTACCATATGGAGGCGGGGATGGCCAACGTAGTGGTCTATCAATTATAAAGTATGGCTCCAGGGTTATTGGGGGATAGGGGTGTTGACGGAACTCCACAGGACTCTGAGAGCGACATGCGGTGTTGCAGTTCTGCAGTCATAAAGATGGTGCTGTGGTGTTGCAGTCCCGCAGTGCTGCGGTCAGGTCGTTTCATATTTTCTATAGAGCGTCTTGCATGGTTTCGCATAACTCAAACGAGCATTAAATCCTAAAAGTTTTAGTCATTTGATCATTAGTGCTTTGTATTTGTTTAGAGTTTAGAAATGAGTTTTTGGAATTTGCTTGTATTCTCTCATATACGCGAATCTTTTGGGCTGCGAAGAGCGCTTTTTCAGAGATCTCAGTAAGAATACGGAAAACTATAGGAGGCTTTGGAATGGGTTTTATGTGGATTATTTTAATCATCATTATCATTGCTGTAATCCTCTTGGCAAAGGGTTACTATAGCCCGTTCAAGAAGGAAAGTGGATCAACAGGAGAATCCGCCTTGGACGTTTTGAAGAAGAGATATGCCAGAGGGGAAATCAGCAAGGAAGAATTCGAGGAAAAGAAAAGGGATTTAATCTAGCCAATGGAGGCTGTTATGGAAAAAGTAAAAGGATATGCCTTTAGCACTGTTCTAGACACATCCTATGAGGATGCGATTTCCAAGGTTACGGATGCTTTGAAAGAAGAGGGCTTCGGAATTTTGACGGAGATCGATGTGAAGGCAACCTTAAAGAAGAAGCTGGATAAGGATTTCAGAAAGTATGTAATTTTGGGAGCGTGCAACCCACCCTATGCCCACCGATCATTGGAGGCTGATCTGGATGTGGGGCTTCTCTTGCCCTGCAACGTCATCGTCTATGAAACCGACGATAAGAAAGCGTATGTTTCGGCAATCAATCCCGTTTCCGCTCTGGAGGTAATCAAAAGCGAGGAGCTGAGAAGGATTGCCGAGGAGGTTTCAGGGAAATTGAAGATGGTTATTGAGAGGATTGTATGAGGGTCAATGAAATGAGAAAGTTTCGATGTGAGGGAGAAGCATTTTGAAGCAACACAATGGAAGGTGTTTAAAATGGAAAAGGGGAAAAAATATGGATTCATTTTGGTTGTCTCGGTGATCTTTTTAATGTTGGTAGGATTCACCATTAGTATCGCCAAAACCGAGGATGAGGAAAACAATATCTCCATTTATCGGGAGGCCGGCCCCGGTGTGGTTAATATCACGAGCGTGGTAGTCGAGCGTGACTTCTTTTTCAATCCGATTCCCAGAGGGGGGGCCGGATCGGGCTCAATCATAGACGAATCCGGCCACATATTAACCAATTATCATGTCATTCGGGATTCCACAAAATTGGAAGTCACCTTAAGCGATGGCAGTAAATGGTCAGCGCGGTTTGTGGGTGCCGATCCGAATAATGACCTGTCAGTCATTAAGATTGACGCGCCAAAGGAGAAACTGACGGTAATCCCCATGGGGGATTCATCCGAGCTACAGATAGGGCAAAAAGTGCTGGCCATTGGTAACCCCTTCGGCCTGGGGCAGACACTGACGACAGGGATTATCAGTTCCCTGGATAGGAGTATTCGTTCTGAGACGGGGACACTGATCGAGGACGTGATTCAGACCGACGCGGCCATCAACCCTGGCAACTCCGGTGGTCCCCTGCTGGACTCCAAAGGAAGGATCATCGGCATCAACTCAGCCATTATCAGTCCGACCGGGGCAAGTGTGGGGATAGGATTTGCCGTCCCAGTCAACACGGCCAAACGAATCTTGCCGGAGTTGATTTCAAAGGGGCATGTCTCCTATCCGTGGTTAGGGGCATCGCTCTATCCGCTAATTCCAGAATTCGCACAAGCTCTGGGCCTTAAGGTCGATCGTGGCGCAGTAATCGCAGAAGTTGTCGAAGGTGGCCCGGCGGACAGGGCCGGCCTGAAGGGGGGGGATAGGGTAGTTCAAGTGGGGAATTCATCAATCCCGGTGGGAGGTGATGTAATTACGGAGATGGATGGGAAAAAGGTGACGTCCTCGATTGACCTGATACGGATGATCCGGGATCACCGACCCGGGGATAGGGTTGAATTGAAGCTTTTACGGAAAGGAAAATCCCTGCGGATTCAAGTAATACTTGGCGAGAAGCCACGGGAAAGGTGAATTCTCAATCCGCGCAGGTTTCAGTCTCCAACACGGGCAGCAGAACCGGATTGTCAGCTTGCACGAGTTTTCAAGGGCTTGGACTGTCTTGATACATAGGTGGTCATAGAGCACCCGAAAAAAATTGAGAGAGGAAGAGACTTGAGATCCTTTATGGGTTATTGCCATAGATGAATTAAGGTTTGAATGTGAAGACCTCGTACCTTAAACCATCATAGGGGGTTCAAACCATGCTTAAAAGGAGAAACTTTTTGAAGGCCATTGGAACAGCCATGGCTGCTGGCGTTTCGATATTTTCAACGAGAAACGCCTTCTCCAAGTCCGAAGCTATGAAGGGAGATGAGCATAAAACCCACTCCCAGCTGGAGAGGCATATCCATAAAGCCATGGGTAAATATCCCCCAACGGCCTGGGCTGATCCCAACATCTCCATCTCACCTCCGCCGCCCCTGATGGGCAAACAAATGGGCCGGGTACACACGCTCAACGTCCCCCCGTTGGGATACGAGATGGATGGAGATGTGAAGGTGTTTACCCTGATTATGCAGCCGGTGAAACGGCTTCTCACAAGTGGGGGACCACCCGACCCGATAGTGTCAGAGATCTGGAAGCGCAACAACCCTTATGTCCACCACATGAAGGTTCCCAAGAAAGTCAAGCTCTGGGGTTTCAATGGATCGATGCCCGGGCCAACCATCGAGCTGATACAAGGGGACAGGGTGCGCATTTTGGTGAAAAACGAGCTTCCCGAGCCCACGAGCATTCACTGGCATGGCCTGGAGGTCCCCTTTGAGCAGGATGGGGCCGGGGGGGAGAGCCATCCACCTATTCCTCCGGGTGGTAGCTGGGTTTATGAGTTCACCGTGCACCAAGTGGGAACTTTCATGTACCATTCCGGATACAACATGATGAAGCAGGATCATATGGGCCTCGGGGGCTTTGTGGTCATCCATCCCAAGAAGCCCAGGAAAAAGAACGATAAGGAATATGCCATCATGCTCCAGGCCTTCGCCCTGCTTCCGGGAAATGATCGGCCCAATCTCGTCACCATGGATTTCAACTGGTTTACCTTTAATGGAAAGGTGGCGCCGGATATCGAGCTCATGACCGTTAGGCAAGGTAATCGCGTGCGAATCCGATTTGCCAACCTTACCATGGATAGCCACCCGATCCACATCCACGGCCATACCTGGAGTATTGTTGGAACCGAGGGTGGTCCAATTCCCGAGTCAGCCCAGTGGCCCGGTAACACTATAAATGTGCCCCCTGGGACCACGCGGGATGTGGAGTTCGTGGCACTTGGTCCTGGTCTTTGGCGTATTCACTGCCATAAGCTGCACCACACCATTAATGCCCATGCTGATATCCCCATGGGGATCATGCCCCATGGCGGTATGTTCACCTTT
>CP070774.1:355472-363449 GCA_020346125.1 Syntrophobacterales bacterium
GATAACTGATAACGGATACGGACCACGAGCACGAAATACACGGACACGGAACTAAATGTCAAATGTCAAAGCTCAAATGACAAAGTCCAAATGGAGAGATCTCTGGGAGAGCGGAAAAAGGAGCTCTGAGCGCGAATTATATTTTTACGACAACCGCTCCCAGGCCACGAGCGGGAAAAACCCAGTTCTGGGTTAAAGGAGGCCTAAACGCTTGAATCGTCGAAAAAATATGTTTGAGTGGCGAGGAGCGAGTTTTTTCGAGACGTCAAGCGAGAGGTGAAGGCAAAAGGTAAGAATGTCAAATGTCAAAGTTCAACGTTAGGAATCCCTGGAAAACCGGAAAAACGAATAGCGAGCGAAATGGGATTCGGGCAACAGCCTCTACAACTCGAGGATCATTGCGATCTCATCACAATCGGGAAACTTCACACACTTGAGGCAATCGCTCCAGACCTTATGGGGTAATGCTGCCTTATCCACAATTCCGAATCCGAATTGTTGAAAGAATGAAGGCTTATATGTCAAGGCGAAAACCTTTCGGACACCAAGTCGTCTCGCTTCTCTAAGGCAGGCCTTTACCAGCTCCGACCCGATCCCCTTCTTCCTCTCCTCTTCCAATACGGTCAAGGACCTGACCTCCGCCAAATCCTCCCAACATATGTGCAAGGCACAGGCGCCCACTAGTGATTGATTCCCTTGGAAGATATAAAAGTCCCTGATATTATCGTAAATCTCGCTCAAGGATCGATGGAGCATTTCCCCCTTGGAGGCCGATCCCTCGATAAGCCCCTGGATTGTCCGCACATCCCCTACCCTTGCCTTCCGAATCATATGCCTATCCACTGCCTTTTTCATTTCCCCATTTTGCCTACTTACTCCACTCTTTTGGTATTTTCGATCATCTCCCTGGCATGGGCCCTTGTTTTAGAGGTGATCCTCACTCCCCCTAACATGCGGGCGATCTCATCGGCAATCCCATCACCCTCTAACCTCCTGACCCTCGTAATGGTTCTGCCCCCTTTAGTCTCCTTGCTCACATAATGGTGAGTATCGGCAAAGCAAGCGATCTGAGGAAGATGGGTTACACAGAGAACCTGCTGGCATTTGGAGAGAGCATGTAACCTCCTGCCGACCACTTCCGCGGTCGCACCCCCGATACCCGCATCCACCTCATCGAATATGAGCGTTTGTCCGACTCCCGTTTCTGTTAATATGGTCTTCATGCCGAGCATGATGCGGGAGAGCTCCCCTCCCGATGCAATTTTGGATAAGGGTTTTAGAGCCTCCCCAATATTTGGCGAGATGAGGAATTCAACCTCATCCAATCCCTTGGGGGTCAAATGAAATTCCCCAACCCGCAAATCATTATAGACCTCCTTTGTCAGCGCCCTTTCAGCCTTTTCGATCCGAACCTGAAAACGGGTCTTTCCCATTCCCAGTGCTGCCAGCTCCTTTTTGATCTCCCCTTCCAATCGCCTCGCTATCATCCTCCTCTTCTCTGATAAGTCCTTTGCCAATGATAGGATCTCCTCTTGTAGCTTCATTTCCTCTGATTCCAACTCCTCGGCTCGATCTTTGCTGGTTGCCATCTCCCCCAGCTCCTTTTCCACCTTCCTCCGAAACGTTAAAATATCGTCCAGGGTTGCGCCATACTTCCTCTTCAAACGGTTAATCTCGTCCAACCTCGCCTCGATCTCATCGAGCCTTTCGGGATTTACCTCCACCTTCTGGCCGTAGGTCCTGAGGGAGAGGGCGATATCCTCCAACTGATAAATGGCGGATTCAAGGGATTGGACGAAGGGAGAAACCGATGGATCGATCTGGACCAATTCCCTCACCCCTTCCAAAACCCCGTTGAGCTTCTCCACAACAGAGCCCTCCCCGGAGTACAGGATATGTTCAGCCCCCTTGGAATACTCCAGCAGTTTTTCGGCATTCATCAAAACCCCCCTCTCCCCTGTGAGGCCATGGTCTTCACCCGGCTGGAGCTTGGCTGATTCGATCTCGCCGAGCTGAAAGGTCATCAACTCCCTTTCCCTGGATATCCGCTCCTCATGGGCCTTGAGATCTCGGAGCTCCTTTTTTATCTGCATGAGTCTCCTAAAGCGGTCTTGATAGATAAACCGGACCTCCATGAGGCTTCCAAACTCATCCAGGATATCGATATGTCTCTCATGGCGTTGGAGATTTTGATGTTCATGTTGCCCATAAATATTGAGTAATTCCTCGCCAATGGCGCTCAACAGAGCGAGAGTCGCCAAGCCTCCATTAATGAATGCCCTGCTCTTTCCCCCCCTCGATATCACTCGTTTAATGACCATGCTTTCCTTGATCTCGAATCCCTTTTCCCCCAGTTTCACGCCCAGCTCCTCATTTCCCGCAATATCGAACAATGCCTCGACGATGCCTCCCTTGGCCGATGTGCGGATGAGGTCATCCGAGGCCTTATCCCCTAAAATCATATTCACGGCATTAATGATGATGGATTTCCCCGTTCCCGTCTCCCCCGTCAGGACATTCAAGCCCTTGGAGAAGGAGATCTCCAGCTTATCGATGATGGCGAAATCCTTTATATGTAATTCCGAAAGCATACTTTGGGTAAAAACCCCGTAATCCCTTAATGGGGAAAAGCGATCCTTGGCGAGTAAAACACGGCTGGGATTTTAATGGAATCTATCGTTCACCCCACCTCAGCTTCGTCCTCAGCACCTCAAAATAGCTTTTATACGGGGATTCGATGAGCAGGAGATCATTCCTTCCCTTGCGGATCTCCACGGTATCCCCGAACTGTAGGGAAAAGCCTACCTGCCCATCCAAAGTCAAAATAACCTCCTCATTCTTCGAAATGAGGGTTGCCTTGATGACCGCATCATCTGGGATGATAATGGGCCTGTTGGTCAACGTATGGGGGCAAATTGGAGTAATAACAATGGTTTGTAAAGAAGGGTACACGATGGGCCCCCCCGCGGAGAGCGAATATGCCGTAGAGCCGGTCGGGGTGGAAATGATCAACCCATCGGCCTTGAAGGTCGTTACATATTCATCACTTATGGTGGTCTCCAAGTCTATGATCCTGGCCAATGCTCCCTTATTGATCACCGCGTCGTTTAACACGGTGAAATCGGCAACTATCTTGCCTTTCCTCGCCACATGGATATTGAGCGTCATTCTCCTATGACACTTATAATCCCCCTGGATCAACCCCTCCAAAACCTTGTAGAGGTTATCCAAAGTTATCTCCGTCAGGAACCCAAGCCCTCCCAAATTAACCCCCAGAATGGGAACCTGATTCTCTCCCATCAATCTCACCACGCTGAGAAGGGTCCCATCTCCCCCCAACACGAGGATAACCTCTACGAACGATGGGAGGGTTTCCTTCGGGCAACCCGCCGAGCCATCGAATTGCCCGGCCAACTCATCCTCCAGATATACCACTATGTGATGCTCATTGAACCATCGGATGAGCTCCCCTGTAATCTCAATTGCCTCGGGTTTATTTCGCTTCAGGAAGATGCCTACTTTTTCCAAATTCCACCGCCCTTATTGTTTTTATCACCCAATGAGGTTACGCCTTTTAGCCGTAACCGTACTCAATGATCTCCCCTTTCAGGAGTTCATGATATACTACGCGAAATTTCCTTGTCAAGGCGAAGGTCTGAGATCCCTAAAAAACTCGGAAAATGAGCTCTGAGCGCCAATTTTTCACATAGTTGTGCTGCAGTCATGCGGTCAGGGTAATGCATAAGCGAAGGCAGGACTACTCTTCAGATATCCGAAACTCCGCTGATTTGCCTCCCTACTGAGGTGGATCACTCGTATTGGCGAGAACCATATGGGTGAGTTGGAAATCAACGGAATGAAAGGGGATTAGCCGATTGGCGACGAACGTTAATCCTCCATCTTCTCAGAGGCAATTAATGCCGCTCCCAAGGCTCCTACGATTTGGGGTTCGTGATATACCATCATTGATTGACCCAGCCTCTCCTCTATGGCCCTCACCACGCCCATGTTTTTCGCCACCCCTCCTGTCATTGCGACCTTACCTGCCGATCCCACTCGCTCTAGGAGGCTCACGGTCCGATCTGCAACAGCTTTGCTCAAGGCATGGAGGATGTCCTCCACCTCCCTTCCCTCCGAAACCAGGGAAACCACCTCCGATTCGGCGAAGACTGTACAGAGGCTACTGATCTCTATATCCTCCTTGAAATGGAGCGACCGTTTACCCATCTCCTGTAAATCCACGTTCAATGCCATGGCCATTACCTCCAAGAACCTCCCCGTCCCAGCGGCGCATTTATCGTTCATATCAAAACCGATAACCCTCCCCTCCTCATCGATGTTGATGACCTTTGTATCCTGCCCCCCGATGTCGATAATGGTTCTACAATCCGGGAAGAGATGATTGACCCCATTCGCCAAACAGGTAATCTCGGTGATGCTTTCATTGGCGAAACCGGACATTCCCCTGCCGCATCCCGTCGAAACGACATAGGAGAGCTCGGGCCGCCTCACATTGGCTGAGTTGAGGGCCTGTTCAAGGGAGACCTCCGAGGACTTTCTGCTGTTTGCACCGGTAAGGACGATGGAATAACCGATCACTCCCTCTTTTTTTTCGAAGATTACCGATTCCACTGATAGAGAGCCGATATCAGTCCCACCTGTTATCATTATACCCCTCCTCTTGAGCTAGTATGGAATTTATCGAGATCTTTCATCGCACTCTTGACAATCTCCCGTAATGATCGATATCAATTATTCTACGGCAAACACCCTCCGCCTTGCAAGGCAATTTCGCTGATTGCCCTAAAAACAAGTTGATAGCATGGGGAGGTTTTCAATGAAGGTAGTGCGAAAATTCTCGCGAGGCCTTGGGGATGGAAATGGTAATGATCAAATAGAGGGGAGGGAAACGGTTCTGAAGGACTGTGTCTATTATGCCTTCGAGCCGGAAAATCCGTGATCCGTGCTCGTGAAAGGCAGTTCGTGTTCGTGAAGTGTAATACGTGTCCGTCTACTGTGTTTCGTATCCGTGAATCGTGATTCGTAACAAATTCAGGTCTCTATTTGCGGATACTGGCAACTTGCAAGCGAAATAAGCATTGACACAAAATACTTTTTCGTCTATTGTTCACGAACCAAACCAATGAAACCTTCTTTCACGAATACGAAACTAAAGGGGCTTTCTCTCATGAAGCTGGCGAAGATTTTCATCCTTAGGAATCGCGGACACGAAACACGAATCACCGACACGAACAACGCACACGTAACAAGAACACGATTAACGGCTGTTGTTCTCCTATCGCTAGCCATGGCGACCATATTCGCATTGCCAACCTTTGGCGCGAGACCCGTCCGGGTGGCAATCCTTCCCTTTCAGATCCATAGCTCAGAAGACTTGGGTTACCTCAAGTCAGGGATTTACGACATCATCTCATCTCGATTGGTGGCATCCGGCCAGATTGATGTGACCGGAAAATCCCGCATCGAGAGGGTGCTGGCCGAGATGCGCCCAGCGCGTGTAACCGAGGAGGTGGCCAGGGAGGCCGGGATCAGGCTCAAGGCGGATTACGTGCTGTTGGGCAGCATCACAAAAATCGGTGATTTCATCAGCATCGATGCCCGATTGATGGATCCTGAGGGTAAAAACCCCCCATCAGCCGTCTTTGCCCAGACCAAGGGGCTTGATCAGCTCATGGTAAAGGTGGACGAATTCGCCCGGGATATCGGCGGTAAGATCCTGAGAGAGCCCAGTGCCGTCGCAAAAGAGGGCGAGGTGAAGGCCGAAACCCCGTCTCTCGTCCGGCGCAAAAAGAGCTCCATCGTCCATGGCCAGGAGGGGGTGGGCTTCCAGAGGAGCCAAGAATTCCCCTTCGAGATCAAGGGGCTGGACATAGGGGATGTTGATGGCGACGGGGAAAACGAGATCGTGGTCATGGGGGAGAAAGAAGTCCGGATTTATGAGTATCAGGAGAATAAAATCAGGCTTTTCAAGAAATTGTCAGGGAGTCGACGCGATCATTTTACGACCCTCAATGCGGTCGACCTCAACCGGAACGGAGTTGCCGAAATCGTGGTCACCAATCTGAGAAATAATAGACTACGGTCCTTTATCCTAGAGTACGAGGAGGGAAGGTTTCGGAAAATCATCGATGGACAGAAATTTTTCTTCAGGGTTCTGCAGTTTGACGGAAAAGGTCAAGGCCTCTTCGGACAGAAGATGGGTTTTGGGAAACCTTTCTCCAAATACGTCTATCGATTCCCCTTCAAGGGCGGCAAATTCGTCAAGGGGGAAAAAACTCGCCTCCCCAAAGGTCTCTCGATCTTCGGCTTGACCACGGCTGACATCAACTCCGACGGAACCGACGAGATCATTGGCCTCGACGAATCAGAACACCTGAAGGTCATACGGAAAGATGGGGAGGTATTCGAGGAGCTATGGAGGAGCAGCGATTACTACGGGGGGTCGGACAACTCCTTCGAATATTGGGTCAATACCTCGGCCAGAAATGCCGTTGTGTATGTGCCTTGCAGGGTCTTGACCGCCGACTTGGACCGGGATGGCCGGGTTGACGTGATCACCTGTAAGAACACATTCAGCTTAGGTCGGATAATCGAGCGAGTACGGTCGCACAAGACCGGGGAAATGGTCAACCTGTCCTGGGATGGGATGGGTCTATCCGAAAGCTGGAGTACAAGGCCAGTAGTTGGATACATCGCCGACTACCAGATAGGAGATATCGATGGCGACGGCCTTGATGAGATGCTCGTCGGATTGGTGAAGAAAAAGGACACACTGCTCATTTCCCTGGAAGGGAGAAAGAGCGTCCTCTTATTCTATGACTTCCCCTGATGCGGAGACCCATTTTGAAATGGGGGAAACCGAGGGGGCTGATTCCGGATTACGCCCCTCGCATGATGCGTCTCAGGCAAGAAATTTAAATAAAATTTATAAAAAAAAGCTTGACAAAGCTTTTTTTAGGTGTTATAAGCCATTTCATTCGTAAAAAGAGCGGGTTGCTTATACAGTTTCCAATCCGCGAGGCTACAACAAATCCTGAGAGAAAAGGAGGTGATGGGAAAGATATTGAGGCAGGCGAGTAATATTCGTCTATCAGTTTCTTGGAAAAGGGGGTGATAAGGGGAAACTATGATTTGTATTTCGATGAGATGGAAAAAATCACAGTGAAGGAGGTAAGAGATGAAAAGGTTACTGGTATTTGCGCTTGCATTAGTCTTTGTCGGAGCATTGGCCGTACCAGCCATCGCGGGTGAAGTTACGGTCGGCGGCAACGTAAGAATGGTTACGGCTTGGATAAACCAGAGCGAGGATTTTTCCATTACCGGTGAGAGCAGGACTGACGCCCACTTTGAGACAGCCCTAGTAGGAAGCTTTTTCCAGATCAAGTATGTCAACGAAGATGTAAGTGCGTTAATTGATATTGCACTTCCATACACGGCAGGTGCGCAGAGTCCTTCTATTCTCAGGCAGGGTTACGGGACCTGGACATTTGCAGAGGGAAGCGAGCTTCTTTTGGGCCAAACATTTTGCATTTTCGCGCCTGCGTGTGCCGTCGGCCAGATATTGAGGAATGATACAGTCTGTACCGGCTATGGGTCAATATGGCAAGATTGGCGACCGCAGGTCCGATATACGAGGACGATGGAGTTCGGTTCACTCAGAGTAGCTGCAGTTAAACCGAACCAACAAACATTTGTTGGTTTTGCTGGAACCCCGTATGCCATAATCCCCAGGCTCGAGGCCGCCGCGGACTTCAAGGTGGCCGATGTTACGATTACCCCATCTTTCGTCTTCAATACATTCGGGATAGAGGAAGTAACAGTCGGACAGGATGAGACTTACACAACCTATGGTGGTGCCCTAGGCGTCAGTTGGGCCCTAGCCGCTGTAAAGATCACGGCAGAGGCCTACTATGGCCAAAACTTGTTCATTTTCACGGGCCCTGACAGTACACCCGT
>CP070774.1:363549-371481 GCA_020346125.1 Syntrophobacterales bacterium
CATCGTTTACGGGGCCAGTGCAGCCGGAGTTCGAAGTTACACCGCCTCATCATCCCAGGGTCTTCTCCTCATGACCGAGGTCATCTATAATGCGGCGGGGACGCGTCTTCCCATGGTTCTGACTGGAGCGAACCGGTCTATCTCGGCTCCCATTAGCATTCAGGTGGACCATCAGGATACGCTTTCCCTGAGGGACTCGGGCTTGCTTCAATTTTATGTGGAAAGCGCCCAAGAAGCTTATGACATGCACATCCAGGCCTTTCGCATCGCTGAAGATCCCGATATTCTGCTCCCCACAATGATCTGTATGGATGGATGGGTTCTGACCCATTCCTACGAACCCGTCGAATTGATTGACCAGAACGTCATTGATGCCTTCCTCCCGCCATATCGTCCAATTCACTACCTGGACCCGGAAAACCCCCTCACTTTCGGCTCCTATGCTGAGGACGATGTTCTCATGGAATTGAAATACATGATTCAAGGGGCAATGGAACGGGCCAAAGTGAAAATCGGGGATATCTCTTCGGAATTTCATCGAATCACCGGACACCCAGGCGCGGGGCTCATAGAGGCCTACCATACCGAAAAAGCAGACGTCATCTTAATGGGCATGGGATCGTTGGTGGGGACGATGAAAGAGGCCGTTGATGCCATGAGGGCCGACGGCATATCCGTCGGGCTAATCAAGGTTTGCTGTTATCGTCCTTTCCCGGCTGAGGCTATTCTGGAGTCTTGCCAGAACGCGCAGGCCGTTGCCGTTCTGGATCGAGGCTTTTCCATGGGGAGTGAAGGTCCCCTGTCCCTGGACGTGAAGGCCGCCCTATCCAATCTGGAAAAACCTCACATCTTGGGCTTCATCACCGGCATCGCCGGGAGGGAAATCACAACCGAAACTATCCGAAACATCGCCACAGAGACCTTAGAAGCGGCGGAATCCCGTCGAATCTTAAGAGGCAGCCAATGGGTTGATTTGAATCGTTCAATTCTTTAGGAGAAAAGCATGATTCCCAAAACAGAAGAACAGGAACTTTTCGCTCCTGGTCACAGGGCCTGCCCAGGCTGTGGCGAGGCTATTGCAACGCGGTGGATTTTGAAGGCCACAGGCACCAACGTCATCGTCGTCTCCCCTACAGGGTGTCTGGAGACCTTCACATCGCCTTATATGTTCTCTCCCTGGAGGATCCCTTGGATTCATCCCCTCTTTGAGAACGGGGCTGCTGTGGCCTCGGGTATCGAGGCGGCCCTCAGATATAAAGGGCGGTCGGATATCAGGGTGGTGGTCATTGGGGGAGATGGGGCCACCTTCGATATCGGGATGGGCGGCCTCTCGGGGATGTTCGAGCGGGGCCATCCCATTCCTTACATCTGCTATGACAATGAGGCCTATATGAACACTGGGATTCAACGCTGCAGCTCCACACCTCTTTTTGCCTCCACAACAACCCAGCCGGCTGGTCGCCGGTCATGGGGCAAGGACAGGCCCAAGAAGAACATGCCCGCCATTGCGATGGCTCATGACATCGACTATGTAGCCACTGCCTCCGTTTCCTATCCCCAAGACATTCACACCAAGGTCAAGAAAGCGCTGATCATGGAAGGGCCGTCTTATATTCAGGTCCACACGCCCTGCTGTACCGGATGGGGCTTTCCCCCGGAAAAGACCATTGAGATTGGTCGATTGGCAATAGATACGGGCCTTGCCCCGCTATTTGAAATGGAAGCAGGTGAGCTCACCTCCGTCCACAAGATAAAGAAAAAGACGCCGGTGGAGGAATATCTAATGGCCCAGGGCCGATTCAAGCATCTCATCCAGAGCGAGCAGGGAAGGAAAGAGATGGCCAAAATACAGCAGATCGCAGACCTCAATATAGAAAGGCTGGGTTTGCTTTAGAAAAGAATTGATCATTACTCCCCAGGGCGGTCTTCAGCTCTTTGCAGTTGGAATCGATCTCATCCTTCACCACTGCGAACGCTTAGGGAAAGCGGTATTCTCCAGAAACCGAGGAAACTCGGAAAACAAATTCCTTGCCACATAGAGGTGAAGGTGGTATTTTTTAGGTAGTCAAATGAGAGAAGAATGTGAGCTCGCCTTAAAAGCGATTCGGGAGAGCACACCTTGGGAGCATTGAAATTGGTTCACAGACCTGTTCATTGATTGATCCTTTTTTCCGAAACATCGAAAAATCTCCCCCATGGCGGTTCAAAAGAGACCTCCTTGACTTCATGCATAGGCTCATCTCCTCGCAACCAGCTATGGCTTCCTTTTTAAATTTGGCCAAAGCGGTATTGGTAAGGGAAGGGTAGAGAGGTGATCAATCTCTATTTCGATATTACCCCCATCCAATTACTCATCGGGGGGATTAAGGAGGAGGGAGTGTCGCAAAAGGATCAGCTTCATTGGTTCATAAGTGTGGCCTAAGGATGTGTAAATCCTTACGTGAAGGATGGATATGACCACCATATACCTTGTTCGCCATGGACAGACATCCTGGAATAGGGAGGAGGTTTTTCGGGGGAGGGCGGATATTTCATTGAACGAGACCGGGCGTAAGGAGGCGCACTTGACGGGGGAGTATTTGAGAGAGGTAAAGGTAGATTCGGTATACAGCAGCCCCCTCTCCCGGGCCGTTAAGACAGCAGAGGCAATTGCTCGCTACCAAGCTAGGGAGGTTCGGGTCTTGGATGGTTTGATCGATATCGATTTGGGCCAGTGGCAGGGAGTTTCCCATGAAAAGGTCAGGGAAAGGTATGGGGAGTTATACCGACAGTGGAAGGATACTCCCCATCTTGTCAGGTTTCCCGGGGGAGAAAGCTTGGAAGAGGTGAGGGAGAGGGCCCTCAGGGTAATTCATGAGGCCATCCCGGACCATACCGACGAAACCCTGGTGATGGTCTCCCACCGCGTGGTCAATAAAATAGTTCTCTGCGGCCTTTTGGGATTGGATAATTCCCATTTCTGGCAGATCGGTCAGGACACGGGCTGCATAAACATCTTGGAATTTGGGGAAGGCTTCACCCTTCGTCGTTTAAACGACACCTCTCACCTTGTGGCCATCGAGGGGGATAGGGTCCGGATCGATTTCTGAAGGGCAATGGTAGGGGAAGCGGAAAAACCCACCGAAACGATTGAAAGGATATTATTCGTCTGCACGGGAAATATCTGCCGCAGCCCAATGGCCGAGGGTCTGATGATCGAGAGGCTGAGACATGAGGGAGAGCAGGCTCAATCCGTTTCATCGGCCGGAATCTTTGCCAATCCCGGGAACATCCCGGACCCTTTTGCCGTCCAGGTGGCGCGGGAAGAAGGTGTCGATATTTCAAGGCACAGGGCCAGGATGGTGAATAGCGATAACTTAAGCTGGGCCGATATCGTTCTGGTCATGGAATCCGGCCAGAGGGGATTCATTTCAATGGCATTTCCCCACCAATCGGCAAAGGTAGTTCTTCTCGGGAATTTCAGCCGTTCCCAAGGAGGAGGGGGAGAAATCGCGGACCCCTACGGCTCCTCATTAGACGTTTATAGGACCTGCTTTGAGGAAATCAGGGAAGCCATAGATGGGCTCATCCAATTTCTCTCCTCCTATTCGGCTGCGAGGGATCATCGAACAGGAGGGTAATGTGCCGTACTTCCCTTTAATGAAACCTCTGAGAAACTGGGAAAAGGAGCTCGGAGCGAGTTGTGGTTCTGCTGTGTTGCAGCGCTGCAGTCATAAAGATGGTGCTCCTGTGTTGCAGTCCCGCAGTGCTGCGGTCAGGGTGTTTCATATTTTCTATAGAGCGTCTCACATAGTGCCACATAACTCAAACGAGAATTAAATCCTGAATGTTTTGGTCATTTGATCATTAGTGGTTTGTATTTGTTTAGAAATTAGGATTTGGAATTTGCTTGTATTCTCTCATACACGGAATATTTTGAACGGCGAAGAGCGAGTTTTTAGACATCTCTCAATAGGTATCGGCGATATTCTGAGGATTCCATGATTGAGGTCAGAATTCATGGTCGGGGAGGTCAGGGAGCCGTCATCGCTTCGGAAATTTTGGCGACGGCATCATTTTATGACGGGAAATTTTGCCAATCCTTTCCCGCATTCGGGGTTGAAAGGAGGGGGGCACCGGTCACCGCATTCACCCGCATTGACGACAAATACATCCGCATCCGAACTCAGATCTATGCCCCCGATCATATCATCGTCCTTGACCAAACCCTTCTTACCGAGGGGGTTGAGGTGACCGGCGGATTGAAGCACGGTGGATGGATCGTGGTCAACAGTCGAAAAGACCTGGCGGGATTTCCAGGCTTCAATAAATATAGGGTTGCCACAGTCGATGCCAATTCCATCGCCATGAGCCACGGTGTGGGAACTTCTACCGCTCCCGTGGTGAATACGACCATTTTGGGAGCCTTCGTCAGGGTGACGGAACTGGTAACTATCGATTCCGTAATCAAGGCGATCAAGGAAATCGTTCCCACCAAAAGGGATCAAAATGCCCTGGCGGCACAGGAGGCCTATGAAAAGGTGTTCTATCATAAAGGGAGTTCTCCGTGGCGAGAAGGTTGATTTTTCAACACGCTAAAATGGACATATGTCAGTTGATACGATAGTTAAGATCTTAAGAGAATGTAACCTAATGTCAAACTGTAAAGGGATTTTCATTGACCCCGGCCAATGATTTGTAAGCTTATAGAGTTTATTCCGCGAACTTGTGTAATGCTAAATACTGAGCGCGGATGTCATGGTCGTGAAGAAGCGATATGAAGAGATGAGTCTTTTCCAATTTCAAAAGAAGGTCTTAAAAGATATAAGTAAAAATTTGCTAATCCGTAAAATGTTAAGGAGGAAAATATGTCCGATACGGTAATCAAGGGGCTCAGACCGGAAATGTTATGGCGAAGATTTTATGAAATAAGTCAAATTCCCCGTCCATCAAAGAAAGAAGGGAAAATTTTACAGTATCTGAGAAATATTGCAAAGGAATTAAGTCTAAAAATGAGGGAAGACAGTGCTGGAAACATCGTTATGTCTGTTAAAGCTACGCCGGGATATGAAAATGCCAAAACCGTGGTCCTTCAAAGTCACGTTGACATGGTTTGCGAAAAGAATAAGGAAACTGACCATGATTTTACTAATGATCCCATTAAACTGGTGAGGGACAACGGCTGGATTAAAGCGGAGGGAACAACTCTTGGCAGTGATAACGGAATTGGAGTCGCCGCATCAATAGCGGTGGCCTCGGATAAAGATGTTGCTCACGGTCCCTTAGAGCTTCTCTTTACTGTTGATGAGGAGACGGGGTTGACGGGAGCAAATAACCTTAGGCCGGGATTTATCACCGGCAAAACCCTCCTCAATTTGGATTCTGAAGAAGGTGGGTCCTTTTATGTAGGCTGTTCCGGGGGACAGGATACCGTTGGAGTCTTCAAGATTGAAGAAATGAATGCGTCAAGCGGATTTGGGGCTTACGAATTACTTATTGGGGGCTTAAAAGGAGGGCATTCCGGTTTAGATATTCACCTGGGAAGGGCCAATGCGATCAAGCTTTTAGGTCGTCTTTTCAAAAAGCTGGAAGGAATACATTATCAAGTAGCGGAAATTTCTGGTGGGAGCAGAAGAAACGTAATCCCAAGGGAAGCTGAAGCGACGATCTTATTAAATCCTTCCGACGAGGAAGCTGCACAAGAGATAATAAGCAATTTTTTCGAAGAAGCTCTGATGGAATATAAGAAAAATGACGGCGGATTAAAGATCGAATTGAAAAAGAAAGGGGAGAGTTTTAATAAAGCATTTTCAAAGGAATTTCTTGCCAAGATAGGTAATGTGATATTGGCCCTTCCTCACGGAGTAATTGCAATGAGCCCTGATATTCCCGATTTAGTGGAGACATCTACAAATCTTGCCACGATAATTATGGAGCAAGGGAAAATAAAAATAGAGACAAGCCAAAGAAGTTCACTCGTAGGTGCCAAGGCGTACATTGCGAGCATCGTTGAATCCCTCTTCAAACTCGCCGATGCGGAGATTTCCTCCGGCGGCGGCTACCCTGGCTGGAAACCTAATTTGAATTCGGAGATATTGAGGATTTCTATAGAGGTTTACAAGAAATTGTTTAAAAAAGAACCTGAGGTTAAAGCTGTTCATGCCGGTCTGGAATGTGCAATTCTCGGTGACAAGTATCCCGGGCTTGATATGGTTTCCCTTGGTCCAACGATTCAGGGTGCTCATTCACCGGACGAAAGGGTAAACATACATGAGGTTGAAAGGTTTTATAATCTATTGAAAGGTATCCTCTTAGAATTGACGGCTTCGTAAAAAGTCCATCTGTGCCCTCTGATTTACGGCTTTTTACGAAACCATCAGAATGAGCTATGCAAAAGAATTGAGAGAAATGTCCTATGGTGTTAATCCGTACCTTTCAAAGATTCCGTCATAAATTCCCTTCTCCTTTACCCTGTCCAAGCCTGAGTTAAACAGATCAGCTATGTGGTTTCGATTCCGTTGAAATGCGACATATAGTTGCCTCGTTATTTCATAACCTTCCAGCTTATCGATACCCCTTATTTCCATTTTGTTAGCGAGATATTTTGCCACTCCCCAATCGATGACTATGAGATCAAACTCCCCTCTCCTGAGGCCGGTAAGGAGCGCCTCCTGGCTGTCCACCTCCATTCTGGAAGGTTCTCCTAAGCGGTCTATTAATGGATTGTAGCTGTAGCCCTTAACAACCCCCACGCGATATTTCTTGAGCTGTTCCGAAAAATTAATATCTTCAACAAAACTCATCGTATCTTCTGTTCTCCTGCAAATGACGGTCCTTGCATTCCTCAGGGTCTTGGAGAAAATGTAAGCCCTCTCCCTCTCGGGCGTACGGACTATTTGAAATATCCCATCCGCTTTGTCCTCTTTCAACATCTTTATACACTCATCCCAGGGAAAAAGCCGCGTAATCATATCGATCCCATGTTCCTCAAAGGAAGCTGCGATGATATCGTGGTCAATTCCTCTGATAATCCCGCCTTCCATGTACTGATAGGGTGGATAGGGATCTGCAACGAGTCGAACTGTTTGGATCTTCTGATCCATGCCTCTCCGTATCAAATTAAGGCTTGCTTCATTCCTGTTTACTATGATCCCCTTACGTTTCCCATCGTCAATGCCCGCATGCTCGGGATAGTTCGACCAAATCGGGGTGGACGATCTCGCCGTCCCTGGTAATGGGCTCCTCATCACAATATACGGAGCATGCCAAACAGATCCCATCTATGTGGGATGCTGCCACTCTCGGTTTTCCCCCCGAATACATCGGACCCTGATAGCCAAAGCCCCACTCCGTACACCCCCAAACCCTTTCATCCTCAGTGGTGGTAAAACCCAGCTTCGCATTGGGATTGAAACCATAACAGACATGTGCGGCCAGATACATGTTGGGATCGCTTAATTTTTCAAACCACTTTTTTACGATTTCCGCATCTTTCCCACCACGGATTTCCTTAATTCTTCCCTTTTCAACTTCGTGAATTACCGGTTCCGATACTATCCCTATATCCGCTTCACCACCACCAGAAATAGCGCCATCAAAGACGAGCGTTCCATCGATGGTCTCTTCTTTAGGTGCCCATCCAATCTGTCCTGTGAGAAAATGTCCTCCCGGTGTTTCAGCTATGTGTTCGTTAGCAAAAGGGCGATTGGGATCATTTTTAAATTCTATGTTCGTTCCCGCAGAATTAACAATCCTCATCTTTTTTGCGCGCTTTGTTATCTCAACAACCCGTTCCTGAAAGGCAATTTGAGCTTCAATATCTACCTCCCCTATACAGCGGACCAATTGATCAGTGGATAAACCTCCCAGCATAAGATTTCGCGTACGGCCGTTCGTTACTGCGCGTTCCCAGGGGGTACCATAGAGTAACCACTGGTTATTGAGTTCTATCCA
>CP070774.1:371581-379348 GCA_020346125.1 Syntrophobacterales bacterium
GGGGGGCTGGTAACTGCAGGCATGGCGATATACGATACCATGCAGTATGTTAAGCCCGAAGTTTCTACCTTGTGTATGGGACAGGCTGCGAGCATTGGAGCCCTGCTTCTGGCTGCCGGGGAGAAGGGAAAGAGGTTTGGACTTCCCCACTCCAGGATACTCATCCATCAGCCCATGGGAGGATTTCAGGGACAGGCATCGGATGTTGACATACAGGCAAAGGAGATCTTACGTCTGCGGGAAGAACTCAATAAGATATTATGTGACCATACCAATCAACCCCTGGAAAAGATTATTGCGGACACGGATAGGGATTTTTACATGTCCGGTCTGCAGGCAAAGGATTATGGAATCATAGATGAGGTGGTAGTTAAACGACCGATTATAGTATAACTTTGAGGAAGGTTTCATCGGGAGGGAGGGCATGAAAGGAGATGAAAAAGGGAAGGGAACGGTATTGAATTGTTCCTTTTGCGGAAAGAGCCAGGACGAGGTGAGGAAGTTAATCGCCGGCCCCACGGTCTACATATGTGATGAATGTATTGAGTTGTGCAATGAAATTATCGCAGAGGAATCGGAAGAGGAAAGGCTGATAAAGGGCAAGCTGGCGGTTCCAAAGCCCAGGGAAATTAAGGGTCGCCTCGATGAGTATGTGATCGGGCAGCAGAAGGCCAAGAAGATCTTATCCGTAGCCGTCCACAGCCATTACAAGAGAATCGATTCCAAGATTGGCGTGGGGGATGTGGAATTACAGAAGAGCAATATCCTCTTGATTGGCCCGACGGGATGCGGGAAAACCCTTCTTGCACAGACCTTAGCCCGTATACTGGATGTTCCGTTTACCATTGCCGATGCCACTTCATTGACAGAGGCGGGGTATGTGGGCGAGGACGTGGAGAATATCATTCTCAATCTCTTACAGGCGGCGGATTACGATGTGGAAAGGACGGAGAAGGGAATTGTTTACATTGACGAGATTGACAAGATTTCGAGGAAATCCGATAGTCCATCCATTACGAGGGATGTTTCCGGTGAGGGGGTTCAGCAGGCCCTCTTAAAGATTATCGAGGGGACCACGGCCAGCATTCCCCCCAAGGGAGGAAGGAAGCACCCTCAGCAGGAATTCCTGCAAATTGACACCACTAATATCTTATTCATTTGCGGCGGCGCTTTCGTCGATTTGGAGAAGATCATCGAGGAGAGGGTTGGTAGTAAGACGCTGGGTTTCGGGGCGGATATTAAGAGGAGGGCCATTAGGGAAGGCGAAAATATCTTGGAACAGGTGCAGCCCGAGGATCTCTTGAGGTTCGGCTTCATTCCAGAATTTATCGGTCGTTTGCCGGTAATCGCTACTTTGAATGCACTAGCCGAGGGGGCCCTGATTGATATCCTCACCAAACCCAAAAATGCCCTGGTAAAACAATATCAAAGGCTCTTTGAATTCGAAAATGTTAAATTGAAATTCACCGAGGGTGCCATAAGGGCCGTAGCAAAAGAGGCAATCAAGCGGAAGTCGGGGGCACGAGGCCTTAGGTCGATATTGGAGAACGTGATGTTGGATGTTATGTACGAAATTCCATCCCAGTCCAATATAAGGGAATGCATCATCAACGATGAGGTGATTTTCAATAAGGAGAGCCCCATCATCCTTTACGAGAAAGAGGCGGAGGTGGCCTGAGACAGGTTAGCCGATATTTGATCTCTTGAAATCAACCTTTTTTCGCGTCTCTCAATCCACTCAGATATGACTTTATGCATTGCTTTCCGCCTTGGCAAGCGTCCACCTCCCATACCCTCTGCCTTGTATCAATAGTGCTACATATATCAATTTTGATACATTCCACACAATATATATACCCGCAGGTATTCGATGTTAAGGTGAATTCGCACACAATAAAAACTTACGTAAACCAAGGATAGACGCGGTATTCAGATGAGGCTACGGCAGTAGTGCTTATGAATACGGTTTTAGAAGAATAAAAATTGTCTGGCCTGGAATTTGTTCATTTTCATTTTGACCAATAAAGGTTAAAGACTGGAGGGAATAGTGGATATCACGGAGCCGAAAATAAAGAGAGAGGAAATACTGATCCTCTTAGACGATGATTTCAATCCCCATAACGTCTGTATGGCAACCGGTGCAGGCGCCGGGATCGGAAGGGCAACTGCCGTTGCCGCAGCGGCAAATAACCTGATGTGTGTGGGCCTGGATACCAACGAAGAGGGAGGAAGAGAGACAGAGGAAATCGCCCGGAAAATGGGAGGGCGGATGATCTTCATCAAAGCGGATCTCACTCAGGATGGGGAGATCGAACATGCCGTGGAGGAGGCCGCCAAGCTGGGTACCATCAAGTATGTGGCAAATATCGCCGGTATTCAGCATATCGATTCGGTGGAAAATTTCCCCATGGAGAAGTACGATCTGATGCAGAGGATCATGCTCAGGGCCCCTTTTTATCTTTCCAAGTTGACTATCCCCCATATGAAAAAGAGCACCGACGGGACGGGGGTTATCGGCAACATGGCCTCTGTCCATGCACATATCTGTACGATCAATAAACCGGTCTACAACATCACCAAATTCGGCTTGAGAGCTCTTACTCAATCGATTGCCGCCGAGGGGGAGGGCAAGATCCGTTCCTTTACCGTGAGTACTGGTTTCGTGAAAACCTCCCTTACCCTGGCCCAGATACCCCCACAGGCGGAACAGAGGGGTATTACTAAAGAGGAAGTGGTTCGGGATGTGATGATGGGCGCCTCGCGCATCAAGGAGATGATATCACCCATAGAGGTGGCCAACCTGTTTATTTTCGGATTTTCCCGTTTTTCCAAATTCCTTATCGGTGGAGATCTCCTGTTCGACGGGGGCATGGTTCTCACGTACTAATGCATTTTGCATAGTTATGTATGCTTGGACTTAATGATTCTCCATGATGGTCAATCCACTTATTCCCGAGCAGATTATTCTTCCTGATTTCCCTCGGTTCTGAAGAAGGAAGCACCTGGACACATCGCCAGTAGGTTGGGTGCGGCCCTATGGCGGGAGGTGACTGACATCGTTCTAAGGGGCATTGTCAGCGTTAAGGACGTAGACAAGGCGATACTTGATCTATCATCTGGGTGGCGGCGAAGGGGGGATGGGAAACTCATCGGGCTTAGGAAGGTTATCCATGAATGAAATGGTATTTTGTCTTGACATTAGCCTATAAGGCTAATATTGTGAGACCCGAGTTGTCATATTCGTAAACAGCATTTGTTTGAAATACCGCTGGTAGGGCATTTATAGAACCTCTGTATACAAAAACAGGACATGCAGGAGAAGGGAGGTGATGGGAATAAGGGATACGGAGGTTCAGCGCGTATAAACCTTGTTATTAAGGAGGGGAGAAATGGAAAGGATGAAATTGTTAGTGTTTTTAGTTGCTATAGCCATGGTTCTCACATTAGGATCCACGGCATTTGCCAAGAAGATTAAATGGAGGATGGGTAGCACCTGGACACCTGCCATCAATCTCTACCATGGTGACAAGGAGATGATTAAGTATATCAAGGAAATGACCGATGGGAACTTTGAGATAACATGGTTTCCTGCCGGTTCGCTCATGAAGGCTTTTGAGTGGTTTGATGGATGTAGCAAGGGCGTGGTTGAGATGGCTGCTGATTGGCCCAGCTACTGGGCGAGCAAAGATCCGGCCTTTGACTTCCTTGGCTCTTTCCCCTTCGGCTTTACGAACATGGATTACGTCATCTGGATGTACGAGTTTGGTGGCCTGGAAATGATGCAGGAGCTCTATGGGAAATATGGCATGACCTATTTCTCCCTGGGGTCTACCCCTGCAGAGTCCGGATTTCGTACCACGGAAAAGACCGGGCCAATCAAGACGCTTGCGGATTATAAGGGCAAGAAAATGAGGACACCATCCCGGGCTACGATTTGGATTATGCAGCAGATTGGTGGTGCGCCCATTAAGATGCCCGGCGGCGAGATATATCTGGCCGTGGAGAGGGGGACCCTGGACGGTGCTGAGTTTAGCAGCCCCGGTATTGACTGGGAGATGGGCTTTGCCGAGATAACCAAATACTGGAGCGTTCCCTGCTGGTTTCAACCGGCATCGCAAATAGGAGTGATGGTGAATTTAAAGGCCTATAATTCCCTGTCGAAGGAGTATCAGGCCATCCTCAGATATGCGTGTAAGGCAGCTGCGCTGGATGCTATCGCCTTCTATGAGGGAGAATCTGGAAGGGCAATAGAAAAGTTCATTGCAAAGGGCACGGAAATCGTTACGTTGGATGATACGAGCTTAAAAAAGCTCGAGGATCTAGCGGGCGAGTATTGCCTCATACAGGCCAAGAAATCTAAGGAATATGCCAAGCTCCTTAAGTCACAGATGGAGTATCTTAAGGAGTATAAAGACTGGCGCGATATGACCGGAAGGTTTGGCCAAGGAAGTACTCCAGCATATGTGGATAAGGTCTTGGCAGAGCTGAAGAAGATGGGCTATTAGGCTGGAGAGAGGCCTTTGGAGCTAACCCTCCAGAGGCCTCTCTTTTCATACTGGGGTGTTCAGCCACTTACCAATGTCACCCTGAATGGAGCGAAGGGTCTTCAAGATCATTCGGCAGCTACGCTCCCTCAGAATGACATTGGGCAAGCGGTTATTAGTTTTAAACGAAAGGGCATGAAGATGCGTCTTAAGGCTTTCGTGCAAGGTTTGGAAAAGGTCAGCGAATGGTCAGGGAGAATCTTTATATGGCTCATTATTCCCCTTACCGTTCTTGTGGTATTCGAGGTGATATCGAGGAGGGTTTTTAACGCACCTCATATATGGGCACCTGAGGTTACGGACTATATTTATGGCCCCCATTTCATGCTGGTTGCGGCCTATACCCTTCTTTATCGGGGTCATGTGAGTATAGAGGTTATTTATGAGCGCTTCTCGCCAAAGGTAAGGGCAATTTTGGACTGTTTTACCTATCTGGTTTTCTTCTTCCCCTTTTGCATTATTGTCTTCACGCAGGGTATTGTGTTTGCCCACACCTCCTGGTCAATAGGTGAAACAAGCGAGTCTGCTGCCTTGACCATAGTTCCCGCAGTAAAGACAGTCATTCCGGTAACCTTGGCGTTACTCCTGATTCAGGGATTAGCGAATTTTATTCGGCGTGTAGTTTTCATCGTTAGGGGAAGAGAGATATGAGCGCGGAATTCATAACTATCGGAATGTTCATCGGGCTTCTGATCGGCCTTTTCCTGGGGCATCCCCTTGCCTTTGTCCTGGGTGGCCTGGCCGTGATATTCGGCTATATTGGCTGGGGGCCATTGTGCTTCTATATGTTCTTGAACCAAACGTGGGGCATCATGGATAATTATATCCTTGTGTGCATCCCGCTCTTTATCTTTATGGCTCAATTACTGGATCAATCAGGAGTGGCCGAAGATCTATTCGATACCATGAGACACCTGTTCGGCCCCTTAAGGGGAGGTATTGCTATTGCGGTCGTCGTTGTTTCAACCCTTTTTGGGGCGTGCACGGGAATCATTGGGGCATCGGTTGTTACCATGGGTCTTCTGGCCATGCCGGTGATGTTGAAATACGGTTACGATAAAAAGCTTGCATCTGGATCTGTTTGCGCAGGCGGCACGCTTGGGATCCTCATTCCACCGAGTATTATGCTCGTTGTCATGGCCGACCAGGCAGCTCTATCTGTGGGGAAGCTTTTCGCGGGAGCCATTATCCCGGGCCTCATCCTCTCAGGCCTTTATATTTCTTACATTTTAGTGAAATGTTGGTGGAAGCCTGAACATGGTCCCGCCCTTTCCATCGAGGAAAGGAAGGCGGTCTCCGGAAAGAAATTAACCATCATGACCATGAAATCATTAGTTCCCCCCATGGTCCTTATCTTGGGTGTGCTGGGATCCATCTTTGCGGGAATAGCCACACCCACTGAGGCAGCGGGAGTCGGCGCCGCCCTCGCCTTTGCGATGACTCTGGCTTATGGCAAATTTACCTGGAGCGGCCTTTATGCATCGATGGTCAACACCGCTAAGACCACGTCCATGGTGATTATCATTCTTGTTGGTGCTGCCTGTTTTGCCGGCGTCTTCATGGGATCAGGTGGCGGCGATGTGGTGAGAAACTTCATCCTTGGCATCGGGCTCGGAAAATGGGGCACCTTTATCATCATGATGATTATCTTGTTTCTACTCGGGATGTTCATAGACTGGATCGGCATTATCATGATCACCTTTCCGGTCTTCCTCCCTATTGCGCAAGAATTGGGATTTGATAAGCTCTGGTTTGTGGTGACCATAGCTGTTATGCTTCAGGACTCCTTTTTGACGCCGCCTTTCGGATATGCCTTATTCTATCTCAAAGGGGTCGCGCCCCCGGACGTAAAAACAACAGATATCTTTTGGGGAGCTTTTCCATTCTGGAGGCTCATGGAGGTAGGTCTAATCATCGTGGTGTTATTCCCGAAAACCATCACGTGGCTTGCCTCAGTACTCGTAAAGTAAAAATCCCACCACCGGGATGGGGTTTTTTGCTTCCCCATCGGCACTGAGAATGATGCAAAAGGAGTGAAAAAAGCTGGAAATAGGGGGAGAATCGAAAGCTTAATCCTCATCCCCTTCGGGCAGGCGAACCACCAAGACGGGCTTCTTACAACGCCTCAATACCCGCCTCGAGGTACTCCCCATCATGGCGTCGGCAATTATCCCATGGCCATGGGCGCCCATCACAACTATATCGCAGTCACTGGTCTCGACTTGAAGCAAAATCTCATCAACCGGGTTGCCTATCTTCACGATAATTTCATCCGTAATAAATGGGCAGGAGGGGAGTTCGGCGCCCACGTCCGCACAGAACTTCTCGAGACGTTCCCTGATCGTTTCAATAACTTTCTGCTCGTTGGTTTTTCTGAGCTCATTCCACTTATTCTCTCCAATGATGTTTATGACCAGGCTATCGGTACTGGGAATGTCCTCCAACACGTGGAGGATGGTGATCCCGGCTCCGTAAAGATTGGCAAGGCTCGCCGCATATGCAAAGGCGTAGCGGGCGTTCTTAGAAAGGTCTGTGGTATAAAGAATTTTCTTAATCTCAGGAATCATTTTGCCACCTCCGTGTTTTCCATAGAGTTTATTAGATTGTTTCACCGCCAGTCCAGCCAGGAAACTGGGCTTGTGAACCCATTAACCACTTTCAGATGAAATTAATTCCTCTCATAGTATATAATAAAGTGATTCGAGCTCAAGAGAAAATATGGTATCCGGCATGGGCTATGCGGCGGGTATGATTAAGCCAGCGTAGTGTGAAGATGTCTGAAACCAGCCAAATCATCTTAGGTCTCTGTTTCCTGATAGCAGTTTATATCCTTACCAGAAGGGTTCACGTATGGAGGATAAGGCGGGCGTACAACATCATCATCAGGGATCTCCAAGAAAAGGGGGCGGTAGATCCCCCGTCGGCAGTGGAACTTCCCTATTCGGAGGTGAGCATGTTTCGAATGAGCTTAAGGGATTACAGGCCGAAAACGCTCCATTACCTGATCTCCAGCGGTATCATCGGCGTGACGGATAGTGGCAAGTACTACCTAAAAGACAGAAATGTTGGATCAATAGACTCAAAATAAGGCCATTGATCTTTTTGAATTGATGGATTTTTGTATCCTCTATTATTCCCTTGACATGGCCTCGTGAGTCGCTATTATATTATTTAATAACAAGGGCGGGTAGCTCAGGTGGGAGAGCGTCGGCCTTACAAGCCG
>CP070774.1:379448-387163 GCA_020346125.1 Syntrophobacterales bacterium
TATATTCTGTAAAGAAACTTTTTATTGTGTGAAATTTTCCAACATATTTTCGAACCATTTCGTTATATCTTTTCTCCCTTCTATTTCCCCACTAATGTTAGCTTTCCAGGGTAAACAAAAGAGACATCCTCAGTCCATGTCGAAATAAAAAACCGCGGAGACGAGTACAAAGGTAAGTATCTTTGAAATTATTTTTTCCATTAGCTATTCCTCCTGCGTTTGATGTGTTCTATCCCTGCTGGTTCTATTCGTTCATACAGGCTGCTGATTCTCAATATGCCACCTAACAGATATTGTTTTAAATGTATAATTAGTATACCAAAATTAAGTATTATCCAATAGATGACATTCTATATAGCATCATATATAAATTTTCATGCTGTCTTGTTTTGGAGGTTATTATGAAAAAAGCAGAGAAAGTCAATGAAAAATCGCTGGGAAAAAAGACTTCTGGCAGGAGTACCGTGCTGTCGTTTTGGGGCAAATGCCCGCTTGCTTTATCTAAAGACTAAAGAAGAGAGGGAGCGGGTCTTGTCCATGCTTTCGGAGGTGGTCAAACGGCTTAACTGGCTCTGTCAGCCTATTGCCCTTCCCCTCAATGGAGGATCTTCCCCGAATCCCTCATGTCATATCCAGGCAATGCACGTGCCTCCTTCAAAAACCTGCCCGAATGGAGGAGGTTGAAGAATATCCGGACTGGCGTCAGGGAGAGGTTTCCCTGTGGAACGAGCAGGTCGTACCGTTCAGTGGTTATAGGGAGGAATCGGAGTCCCAGGGATTCGGCTACCGGTTGAATCCCCAGCCCGACATCGGCATCCCCTTTTAGAATGGCCAACCCCACCTCCAGGTGGGTATAGACCTCATTCGCATAGCCCGCCACCTTTTGGGAATCGATTCCATCTTTGGCCATGAGGTAATCCAGCAGCACCCTCGTCCCCGATCCCCTCTCCCTATTGATCAGCCGAATTCCCGGCTGAAAGAGGTCTGCTGTTACGCCAAAAGCGGGGGGTCCTTTCGGCCGAACCATCCATCCCTGGGTTCGATAGGCCAGATTAACCATCAACGGCCGCTCTTTGGGCGGAAAACTCCCCAGGTATGGCAAATTATACTGGCCGCTTTGTGGATGGTAGAGATGGACACCCACCAGGTGAGCCGTTCCCTCCTTGATTGCCCTGATCCCTTCCAGAGACCCTAAAGTGGCATAAAAGGTGAGGAGTTCCGGGCATTCTGCATGGAGGATCTGGGCGAGGACTCGACCCAACAAGAGATCATCGCTCCCAGCGATAAACAATGCGGTCTCAGTCCTCGGCTCGGATCGAAGGGGAAACGACCCTATTTCCTTGAGGGAATGGGATTCGATCCACTCCCGCAGTTGAAAACGGGAAAAGGTCCATTTACCCGTAATGCGTGCACCGGGAAGCCTCCCCTCCCTCACCAGCCGATAGATGATTTTATCGTTGAGGTTAAGATATTCAGCCGCTTCCTTTGCCGTCAACATCTCTTTTTCCATGGCGTTCCTCCAATGACTTCCATCACAGGAGATGTACAGAGGTGGCCTTGAAAGTCACGTATATCCGGGCACTTACGTTCAATTCCAGCCTCCGAAAGGAATGGTTCGTGATTTGAACCCTGAAGGTCTCCCCCACATTGACCACCAAATCTACCCTTCCCCCACGGTCAACCACCTCGGTAATGGTACCCTCGTATCGATTCCTCGCGCTGGAGGCGAAGGGCTCCTTGGAGACGATAATATCCTCCGGGTTTACGGAGAGGTGATTGGAGGCAGAGGTGGAGAATTCCTGCGGGATCCAGATCCGGATCTTTCCCGTATCGAAATAGGGGCCGTCCGGTGAGGCCTTTATAGTACCACCAAATAGATTATGCATGCTGGAGGGAGCCAACCGTCCCTCAAAGAGGGGAAAGACATGATGTGCGAGCTTGTATGCCTGGGAAAGGTTATGCGTGGAGAGGACAATCGTTGTTCCACGATCTCGGTTGATGCCCGAGATGACCTCCTCAAGCTGGTCAATGTGCCTGGCATCCACATTTGCCGTGGGCTCATCGAGAAACAGGATTCTCGGATCGATGACCAAGGCCCTGGCAATGGCGACAAGCTGAGTCTCACCTCCCGAAAGCTCCCTGGCCCTCCTCTTTCCCAAACCTCGAAGACCTGCCTGCTGAAGGGCATCCTCGATGATGAGGACCCGATTTCTCTTGGGCACCCCCCGGGCCCTCAGGCCGTAGGCAATATTTCCCTCCACCGAGGTGCGAAAGAGATAAGGACTTTGAAAGGTCATGGCCATGGACCTCCGGAGCTCCAGTCGACTACTATCCTCGTACTGTATGGGGTTCCCCTCGAAAAAGATCTGTCCTGTTGTTGGCCGTATGAGAAGGTTCATGATGGAGAGAAGCGTGGTCTTTCCCGATCCGTTGGGTCCAACCATGCCGTAAATCCTTCCCCGTTCGATGGAGAGATGGGGGATATCCAAAACCATCTTTCCATTGTAGCGGTGGGTCACATTCCTCAGTTCCAATTGAGCCACTTCCCCAATCTCGTTCATGATGAGCGACCTCTCACCTGGAGAAAGTGAAAGAGGATGTTGATGGAGAATACCACCAAGAGGAGGAAAAACCCCAGGGCCAGACCAAACCCGAATTCCCCCTTGCTCGTTTCCAGGGCGATGGCGGTGGTCATGGTCCGAGTGTAGAACCGGATATTTCCTCCCAGCATCATGGCCGATCCTACCTCGGAAACAGCCCGGCCAAAACCCGCTATGATAGCGGCCAGCAGGGAAAACCGTGCCTCCATCAAAATGGTCCAGGCCGTCATAGAACTTCCCGCACCCAGGGTTTTTGCCGTCAGAATCGCCCGGGGATCTACGGCCTGGACAGCCGAGACCGTTAAATTGGCGATGATGGGAAGGGAGAGGAAGAATTCCCCGATAATTACGGCACTCGGGCTAAACAGGAGATCCAGAAAACCCAGGGGGGCCTGGCGAGAGAAAAAGCCATAGGCGAGGAGGCCAACAACTACCGTGGGCAAGGCCATGAGGGTATTCATGACCATCAGCAATCCCGATCTCCCCCGGAATCTTTTCGTGGCAACGAGAAAACCGATGGGTACACCAACAAGGGCCGCAAGGAAGGTGGCCGTCAGTGAGAAACACAGCGACCTTCCCACGATACCGTAAATTTCCCGATCAAGGGAAAAAATTAATTGTATGGAATCACGAAAGGCCTCAACGAGGTAATCCATGATTCACCACCCAAGGATTCAATCCCAGGAAATAGACTTTGCCCGATTATATACTTTCATCGAAATTTATCAAAAAATGGAATAACAATCAATTAAAATATATAATAATAACTAAAAATAACTAAAAAAAACTTTTTTCTTTTAAAAAAGGCCATATTGTGCTACACTTCCTGCGCTCGGGGAGATTGGATCGAATGATCAATTTTACTATGTTACCAGGAAAGGAGTTCATCACTGGAGCTTCTTGGGTACTCCATCGTCCCTTCGCTTCAGCTCTTATAAAGTGATCCTTTCGGGGTTCGAAGGCGACAAGTACTTACAGAAATGTCTCCTGGAAAGACAAGGAAAGGAGTACATCCCATGAAGAAGTCCCTATTTCTCATTCTCGTTCTCATTCTCATCCTCAGCCTTACCCTCACCGTAGGGTTATCCCCCCCTGGGTCAGCCCAGGAACGGTTGAAAGTCTCCAGCACCACAAGCACCGACAACACGGGGCTCTTCCAGGCCCTTAATCCCCCATTCGAAAGCAGGTTTGGTTGCCGGGTTGACGTCATTGCAGTGGGAACGGGAAAAGCGCTGAAGATCGGGGAGATGGGCGATTGTGATGTGGTGTTCGTCCACAGTAGACCGGCCGAGAATGCGTTCATGGACGCTGGCCATGGCGTAAACCGAAGGGATGTCATGTACAACGATTTCATCATCATAGGTCCAACAAATGACCCCGCGGGAATACAGGGCACCAGGGATGCCAAAAAAGCCCTTGCCGCAATCGCCAAGGCCGGGGCTCACTTCATCTCCCGGGGAGATGATTCCGGTACCCACAAGAAGGAGAAATCGCTCTGGAAGAAAAGCGGTATTGTACCCAAGGGCAGGTGGTATTTGGAGGCCGGACAGGGCATGGGCGCGGTCATCCACATTGCCAATGAGAAAAGCGCCTATGCCCTGGCGGATCGAGGAACCTATTTGGCCTATAGGAAAAAAGTATCTCTGGAAATCCTCTGCGAGGGCGACCCGGATCTCTTCAATCCATATGGAATCATCGCCATCAATCCGGCCAAACATCCCGGGTTGAATTACGTGTTGGCCATGGCCTATATCGGGTGGGTGACCTCTCCCGATGGGCAGAAGATCATCCGGGAATTCGGAAAGGAAAAATTCGGGCAGGCGCTCTTCAAACCGGCCGCCATACCATGATGGGCTCGAACCTCAAGGGATTGTTGTCCAAATCCCGAAATTGCGGGTGAGAGGGTGGGTTTTTTAGTTATTAGTCATCGGTTATTGGCTACCAGTTATTGGTCATTTGGAATTTGACATTTGGCATTGATTCTCGTGTCCGTGAAGCGTGGTTCGTTTCTCGTTATTCGATTTTTTGGCATTTGAACCTTGACATTTGACATTTTTCATTCGTCATTTTTCATTATCCATCCCCCTCTGCCTCATCTCAAAGGCCTTCTGAATGACATTTTTCGTCATTCCGGGAAGGCAGTGATGGGGAATCTCCGATATGGGAACCCATCGTACCTCTAAGGCGTCGCTCGAGGGGTTCCCCTCCCCCGAGAGATATTCGCAGAGGAAATCCACGAGGACGTAATGGTATTGGACCCTCCCCTTGGGATCGTGGAAGATTCGCTCCAGAACCTCAACCACCTCTCCCACCCTTATCGCCAGATTCACCTCCTCCCGAACCTCCCTTATGACAGCATCCCTTAATGTCTCTCCCAGCTTTACTCCCCCGCCCGGGATGCTCCACTCCCCGTAGCCCGGGTCCCTTCCCCTCCTGGCCAGGAGGACCTCTTCTCCCTTTATGATAATCGCCCCGACCCCGACGATGGGATGATCCGGGTATTCCCTCTTCATACGATATCACCAGAATCCTTTAACCAGTCAAAGGGTTCACCATGGAGAATCCCAACGGCATCTTTCTCCCCACCAATGGCATCAGCTCTGCTGTTCCCATAACCGGAAGGGGGCCTTTTGAGGCCCCCTATTTTGTGGCCCCTAGAGCCAACTTCCCAAGATATTGTATTACAATGTACTTATATCACACATTACCACTCAATACCACATTCTGATTGCAGATTTTGGGCAGATTGGAACAGTAGGAGTTATGATGACCAGAGTTTGGCCCAACTAGAGTTCGACCCACGGAGTGAACAGCCATAGAGGGAATCAATTCGTCAATAGAAAATATCGCAACGGTAAGTACAAAATGCCTTCTTCAAACCGGATATTACGACCCCGGATGATTATGACGCCAAAATTCAACCCATATTTTCTCATAAAATGTTTAAGACCAGTAACTCTACTCCTCGATTTGCGGTGCTTGACCTCCAACGGAAGATATTGGCTTCCGCCACAAGTAACAATAAAATCTACTTCCTTGTCTTTTTCACGGTAAAAACTTACCTCAATAGCTTCGGGCCATTTGCAAAGTTCTTGGACGACGAGGTTTTCTGCATATAATCCCATCATATCGGGGTCGGATGTATAATCGTCCCAAGTTTTCAAGACTGCATTTCTTAGGGCTAGATCAACTGAGTAACATTTGAAGTTGCCTTTGCGCACCCTGAGCGGCTGATGGGTGAATTTCTCAATACGAATGATGAGATCCGTCATAATGAGGCGGGGAAGATTGTCTTCAATCACCCTTCTTTCTACACCAATTGAGCTTGCAACATTGGAAGTATTGATTTCCATTCCCGGATGAGCCAAAAGATACACAAAAAACCTCAACACATTCTCCGGTTTTCTGTACTGGGTTACGGACATCAAGTCATCATAGAGGACCTTACGGACTTGTTGTTCCATTAAGTATTCGATCTTTCGCACCGGATCTGACAACTGCCAAACTTCAGGAAACCCTCCTTCACGACAATAGGAGATCACGGCACTGTCTATTTCTTTTTCGAGCGGAGTAAGGTTTGCATCTAACTTAATAATTGTTTCGACAACCTCTTCTCCTTTTCTTGCCATCAATAAGTGGCGGAGATCACAGTAATTTGAAATAATGTAACTGAATAAGGGATTGTCTTTTAGTCTAAATAAACAAAATTCCCTAAAGCTAAAGGGTAAAAGGTGGCGGTCCTTAATCCGCCCCAACAAGCTTTCTTGGCTACTTCTAAAAATGGGCGATGAAGCAGACCCGGATACGACAAAGCGGACTGGAGATTTTAGATCGTAGTACTTTTTTAGATAAAGTTCCCATTTTGGTAGTCGCTGAATTTCATCAAGGAAAAAGTACCATGTTACTTTATCTCCCGGTCTCACTCCTGTGTACTTAATCAGATGATCGAATATAATACGCTGCAGATCCTCTGAGCCAAAAACCTCCGGGTCATCAAACGAGAAGTAAAGGATTCGGTGTGGATCAACATTTTGGTCATCTAGTAATCGGCAGATGATTTGCCGTGCGGCTGTAGTCTTACCCACACGACGAGGGCCTGTAATGGAAATCATCTGCCGCAACTCGTCGAGATCATTGAGTATATCGTTGACGATCGGACGCTCATAATCAGGAAGGTCACCTCGCCAAGATCCCTTTATGTCGTGCCACCATGGATTGTAAATCTTAAGTAAGGACGCAAGGTTTATATTTGCCATTTATAACTATCTATAATCATTAGAATTTAGGATAATTTGCCAGATATAAGCATTATAATACACATATTTGGTTAAAAATCAAATGAATACGTAATTTCAAAGTGTTATATTCAGAAAATAGTCAGTCATACCTAGGTTGTAGTTGTTTCTTTCGAGTCTTTTTTCTCCTTGTTTCTCGAACTTTTACTGCGAATAAGCACCAAAAAAGTACTACTTGGACCTGTCAAGGCAATGATCAGTTCCGATATGGTTTCCTCGCCTATGTCTGGTACCGCTCCTGATCGATAGATTGAACATCTACCTTTGTACGCTTCCCCCTTTTCTCCTTCATCTCCCTATCAAGATATTCTTCATTCTCTCATTATTAGAGAAGTTGGGGCAAAGGTTCACCGAGGGGGGTTAAGGGCCCACCTTATTTTAGCGACTTTTCGAGGAAGGGTTTAACAAGATCGATGGGCACCGGGAAGACTATCCTCGATGGACTCTCCGCTGCCACCTCCGTCAGGGTTTGGAGGAACCTCAACTGAACAGCCACGGGGTAGGTGCTCAGGACCTTTGCCGCGTCTGCCATCTTCTCTGCGGCTTGAAATTCACCCATGGCGCTGATTACTTTCGCCCTTCGCTCCCTCTCCGCCTCGGCCTGCCTGGCCATGGCCCTCTTCATCTCCTCGGGAAGGTCGACGTGTTTGATCTCCACCATGGAAACCTTAATCCCCCAGGGGTCCGTCTGCCTGTCCAAAATGGTCTGGAGTTCCCTGTTCATCTTCTCCCTGGCAGAGAGCAACTCGTCCAGCTCGGCCTGGCCGACCACGCTCCTCAAGGTGGTCTGGGCAAGCTGAGAGGTGGCGTACAGGTAATT
>CP070774.1:387263-394769 GCA_020346125.1 Syntrophobacterales bacterium
ATCAAAACGCCTGCCGTCATCTCTTACCCCTTCAATCTCGACCTCTGCGGGCTTACCGGTAGCCATTACCTGGACTCCAGGACAATGTGGGCACACTTCCTCGCGTTTTTCAAATTCCCGGTAACACTTTTTCCCGATGATTTCATTAATGGGTTTCCCTAACTTTCTGCCTTGCGCAGCGTTTGCTGCGGCTATATTGTGGTCGCGATCTATGAGGATGACACCAAGGTCAATGTTTTCTACCATAGATCGATAGTGGTCGTTACCCTTTAACAATGCTTTAAAGTCAAACATTTTTAACTCCTTATTAATCCATCATTGACAAGATCCACTCGCATATATCCATTTAAGGGTGTTAAAAAAGAGAGGGCTCCTTCTCCATTAGATAATTTACAACTCCTGCAATATATTCTGGGCTTGAGGGCAGATATGTTATTTTTTCTACTTTTATCACCTCTTTTACCTTTGTAATCTCTACTCCGTACCACTCTTGAGCTAAGCGAAAAACCACAAGCTGTTGGATTTCTTCCCACAGCTCTTCTTTCTCAAAGAGGTCTTCTTCGTAAAGGATTATTTCCTCTGGGGCCTCTGCCTTTCTCTGTGGTTGCATAGATTCTTTCTCTCCTTAAGGTATTCCCTTAACCTTATTACTTACTTACGGCTTTTTATAAGTTCCTTTATCTTTTTATTTAGTTCCTCTCCTTCGAAAGGTAAGCTGATATAGCCATCAGCACCTACATCCGCTACAACTTTACGTATCTCGCCTTTGTCCTTCGCAGACATAAACACTATTGGAATATTTCTGGTATTTTCTTCTCCCCTTTGAATCAGACATACCTCTAGTCCATTAATCCCCGGGAGGTTATAATCCAATAAAATAAGGTGATATTAACCCACCTTTGGTTTCTCAACCCCCTCTTCACCAGTTTCAACAGCCTCCACAGAAAATCTCCCTGCCTCCAATCTAAAATTCAGCATCGCATTTATTGAAGGACTATCCTGAATAATCAGAATCTTATCCACCCCATCTGACCCTCCTTTATGCATTAATGAGATCTGGTTTCCGCATGCATGGATCTCCCGGCACGGTTTTGCAAATATCATTCCAGCGTCCGATTCATTAATTGCTGTTTATTCTCCTTATCTCTAACCATTGGCGACTTATCTAGAGATTCTTTAATTATAATGCCAGTTTTTGGTTATTCTGTGCTCAGGAAGGCCACCTCTTTTCGTAGTCAAATCGAAAGGCATTGAGAATTCTAGGAAGATGGCGAGGGGAGCAATAGGGGTGAAAAAAGTAAATGAGAATCGATCAATTGTGATCTTTTTGCATATAAAGATGAAAAAAGTGAATAAAAATCGTCTAATTGCATCCTACTTGCATATCTGCTTCTCAGGGGCTATCCAGAGAGAGCTCGACGAATCTGTTCGGTATACGTATCTATGCGGTCTACCCGGGGGTTATCTATACGGTTCTATATGCATATGGGGTATTCGGGGCCATCCGTGAGTTGCGGCCTGGCAAGGCCGCGTAGTTTTGTATATGTGATGTCGCATCTTCATATGGGCACACTGATCAAAAAGGCAGGGCCATTATGGCCCTGCTTTTTATACGAAATCCTCATAATGATACCTATTTCTGACCCGATAGTGTTACCGTTTTTATATGACTTCGTGCGGCACTAGGAAGACCCGACTAAAACTCCCCTGCTTTCGTATGAATCCATATCAACCATGCAATTACCGGTATTATTCTCATCCGCCGTGGTCAGTTGTGACCATTTGATTTCCCATCGCCATTGCATGAAACAGTTTCTGGGTGGCGATTCCTCAGGATTTCTGGGGGTCCGAATCATCAATATCATACTCTCGCCAGCGGCGATGAATTCCCCACCACTGCTCGGGATGGTTGCGAATCACCCCTGAAAGCCAGTCGGCAAGTCTCTGGAGCATTTCTCTGGTTGCGAGACTATCCTCATCAATGGCCTCATGGGGAACCTCTATTGGCGGGTAATACGTCACCCTGTGGTGCATTCCATCCGGTTCAGGGAGAACGTGACCCGGTACTATCGGCACTCCAGTCCTTGCCGCGAGCCTCACAACAGTGCTAAACATGGGTGTTTTCCGCCCAAGGAAATCCACCGTGATACCGCCTTTGTGGGCAGGATGCATGTCGAAGGCTATCATTACTGCGCCCCCCTTACGCAGCACCTTCAGGGTATTCTTCAGGGTTATTATGGGCGGCCGGTCTGGAATGTTTATGTACCCGATGCGTTTGTGGCCATCATCGAAAACTTTTTTCACCCGCTCGTCATGAGGGTCGCGAACAATTGCTGCAAAAGGGAGCCCGCGGGCAACGATAGGTATTCCAATCCAAGGGAACGCACCCACGTGGCCCGTAGCCACAATACAGCCGCGCCCGTTTGATAAAACTTCCTTGATCACCCCATTTTCTTCAAGTCTTACGTGGCTTGAGAGCAACTCTGGGCGGTAGACATGGTAAAAGACATCGACAAAGCCCCTACATATATTACATGTAATTTTCTTCGCGATCCTGTTGATATCCGCTTCGCTAGATCCAGGAAGAACGATGTGAAGATTGGAAAGGAGTAGTTTCCGGCGCGACCGGATAATCGCAAAACTCAAACGGCCCATGAACTCCGACATTCGGTAGAGCGTTGTAATGTCGGTATCACCTTTCAGCAAAGCCAGTGCCTTGGCAAGGATCAACCAGCCTATTTCCTTTCCGAGGGGCCGTAAGAACCTTTTAGCGATCTTCCTTTTTATCACGCCTTCACCACCAAACTATGATCGAGGCTGAAATGTTACGACGCCCGATTCAAAATCCGCTCAGCTCCATGAAGAGGAGACTGTCCATGATCTCCTCCCGGAAGAGCTCCATCACACGGGTTCTCACCTCGAAGAATTGATCACTTTCGGTTGCCTTGTAGGTACGAGGACGGGGGAAATTTGTCTCTAACACCTCCACTACCCGGGCGGGTCTTTTGCTGAAGACCACCACCTTATCGGCCAGATAGACCGCCTCATGGATATTGTGAGAGATAAAGAGGATGGTCACCCCTGTCTTTTCCCATATCTCCATGATCTTATCATGTATGTAGAGGGTGGTCTGGAAGTCGAGCGAACTGAACGGTTCGTCTAAAAGGAGGATGTCGGGTTCATAGATGAGGCCCCTGAGGATACTGAGCATCTGCTGCTGACCTCCGCTCAGCTCATAGGGGTAGGCGTCCTCCCGCACGCTCATATCGAGCCGCCAGAGGAACTCCTCCACCTTCTTCTTCCTCTCCCGCCGAGGAACACCGTCGAGCTCCAACGGGACCATCAGGTTTCCCATGCAGGTGCGCCAAGGGTAGAGGGATTCCCGGTAGTTCTGAAAGATATAACTGATCTTCGCCTCTTCTATAGTTTTCCCTCCAATGATAATTCTCCCGTAGTCTAAATCCTCGAGACCCGCTAACATGCGAAAGAATGTGGTCTTTCCACAACCGTTGGGACCCACGATGGTGACAAACTCCCCCTTCTGGGCGGTGAAGGAGATGTTGTCCAGCACCCTCAATCCTCCGCTCCCCAGACGGGGGTCGGGTGCCGTATCGTAGTGCTTACTCACACCCCGGACGGACAGGTACGGTCTTTTCTGGGCCATATTATTCATAATAGAGCGTGGTGGTATCCATTCGCTTTTTATATGCCCCTTCCTTATAGAGGACTTCGAAGTAATCCTGCCCCGATCCCTTATCCAGCTCCTTGATCTTTATCCACTTATCAAAGGGTATCCGCATGGCTACTGGTTCGGGAAGGCCGGTGTACTTTACGAGATAAGGTCGAGCTTCCTTCTCGTTCTCCCTGATAAAATCTACAGCCTTTTCCACGGCGATCTTGAGCTTTACGGCCAGCTCAGGACTCTTCTTTAAAAACTTGGTCGAGAACGAGAAATCCCCTCCCGGAAATCCCCTTTTCATCCTTAAAACCGTAAGAGGATGCTTTCTGAGGTATCTTCCCACCCCTTTGGAGACCGCCATCATCCCAAAAGGCTCAGGGGTGAAGAAGGCATCTATCTGCCCCGCAGCCAGGGCCGGTACCATATTGGGTGGAGGGATCTCGGTTAAGGTGACCCCTTCGGGGTCTAAATGGGTTCGGATGACCGCCTTGGCCAGGGCCTGAGAGGTGGCCCCGGGGAAATGCCCAACCTTCTTCCGCTTCAGGCCCTTCAGGTCGCTGATAGGGGAGTCCTTCCTTACCACTACCACAAAGGTATTGTCCCTTAGGCCAACGGGACCATATCCGAGAAAAATCTTGTATCTGCCTGATATATTCTGCTCGGCGAACCAGTGACCGCTAATGGCGCTGCCGCAGTTGGCGTCGATCCTCCCAGTCACGAGTGCATCTATGATCGATGTCCCCGACTGGAAGGGGACCAACTCCACCTTCAGGTCTTCCTGGGTAAAGAAGCCCTTTTCCACCGCCACGAAGGTGGGAAGGCTCATTACGAGCCGAAGGTAGCCTATTTTCACCTCATTTCCAGCTGCAAGAGCCCCACCGAGTGCTCCCGAGAGGAAAATCACAATGCCGATCGTTACCAGGATTTTCTTCATCCCCTTTACCTCCTTTCGTCTTTTTGAGGCTGTCTGAAAGCCTCTCATTTACCTGATTCTCATATCCTCGCATTCATTTTCCGGCCCAATGGATAACCTTATTCTCCAACTTCACAAACCCCTGGTTAATGAAATAGCCGATGAGGCCGGCCATGACGATAAAGCCATACATGTCGGCTATCTGGTAGGTCATGTGGGCGTTGTAGATGAGAAACCCCAATCCCCTTTTAGTTCCGATGAACATCTCCAGGACCACGATAATGATGAGGCTCAAAGAGAGGGCCAGACGCAGACCTGCCGATATCTGAGGAAGGGCCTCCGGCAAGACGACCTTGGCCATGATGTATGCCTCCGATGCCTTCATGGTCTCGGCAACCATTTTGCGGGTGCGGCTGCATCCATGGACCTCGTAGGTGGTGTTAACCAAAATCAATAAAGAGCAACCGAAGACGACTAACGCGATTTTTGAACCGTCCCCGATGCTGAAAGCGAGCATAAAGAGGGGGAACATGGCGGTGGCGGGAAAGGAACGGAAGAAATCGATGATGAACTCCACCGATTCATAGATCTTCTCCCAATACCCGAGGACGATGCCCAAGGGTATTCCAATGGCCACTGCTAAGGAATACCCCGCCATCATACGGTATAGGGTCTTCAAGAGATGTTCATACGTGGATGTGGCGCTAAGCAGTTCCACCATTTGTCTTCCCACTTTCACCGGGGAGGGGAGGAAGAAGGGATCCACCGCTTTGGTAACGGTGACAAGAAACCAGAGGACAAGAAGGATCAATGGCCCAAGGAACTTTTTGTGTTCCGTGAGAAACTCCCAGTACTTCTTCAACTCCCCCTCGACGACCTTCAGCTGCCTTTTGGCAACCTTACCGGTTCGGGTGCGCGGGAGGCTGTCCCGAAGCTCTATGGCCTTGGGTATCTTGAAACTGGCAAGCCTCTCCCGGCAGAATTTCAACAGCTCTCGTTTGGAGACCTCCTCCCCCATCTTGGGTACCACCACCGCCTTCAAGGCCTCACCCCTTTTCGAGTCGGGTACCCCCACCGCCACTACCTCAGCCACCTTGGAGTGAGCGGTGAGGACATTTTCGACCTCCGAGGGGTAGACGCTCATCCCTCCAGTTATGATCATATCATCGGACCGGCCCAGGATATAAAGATATCCATCTTCGTCGAACCTACCCAGGTCACCGGTATAATGCCAGCCGTCCTTGATCTTCTGTGCTGTTGCCTTGGGGCTTTTGAAGTAACCCGACATGATCTGGGGGCCACGGGCGATCACCTCTCCAACTTCCTCCGGGGGCAGCTCGTTACCCTCTTTGTCCACGATCTTGATCTCAGCCCTGGGGACTGGTCGCCCGGCGCTGGCCATCTTGCGCGGGGCATCCTCATAGCGCGTGAGTGTGAGCAAAGGGGAGGTCTCCGTGGCCCCGTACCCCTGGAGGGCCACGGTATGAGGATACTCCGCAACCCATTCCTCCATGAGTTCTTCCGGAACTACCGTCCCCATCATGGCAACCCAGCAGAGGCTGCTCAAATCGTAGCGTTCGCGGCTGGGGAGGTTGAGGATCATCTGAAAAATGGGAGGTACGGCATGGAAGAAGGTGATTTTGTTCCTCTGTATCTCCTCCAGGATCTTTCTGGGCCTTATCTCATCAACGATTACCAATGTAAGGCCCATATCCACCATGAGGTTGAGAAGTATGGGCCCCGAGATATGGGACATAGGGAGGACAGACCCATCTATGTCCTGATCGCTTATGGGGAGCAAGGCTTTCATGGATTCAGGGAAATAGGTGAGGTGGTCGTAGGTGAGAATCACCCCTTTTGGCCTTCCCGTTGTGCCCGATGTATAGAGGTAAAGGGCCTCATCCTCTTCCCTTATGGTGATTTTTGGTTCCTGAGTGTCTCCACCGGCCACGATTCTTTCATAGGGGTAAATGCCGTTTTCCTCCCCCTTTTCCTCGCCCACGATAATCACGTATCGAAAATCTCCCTTTTCTCGCAGCATCCTTACGCCAAAGGTCTTCTGTTTGAAATGGGTGATGAGGACCTTCGCCTTCGTCTCATCAAAGAGGGGGGCCATCTCCGGGGGGCTGAGGCGAAAGTCGAGGATCACCGCAATGACACCGATTTTCATGAGGGCAAAGTATGCCACAGCGAACTCGGCGCAGTTCGGAAGAAGCATCACCGCCCGATCACCTTTTTTCAAGCCTTGGGATAAAAGCCAATTGGCCAGCTTGTTCGCCTGCATGTTGAGCTCGGAGAAGGTCAGCCCCACCTCGTTACAGATGACGGCCACTTTATCGGGTCTCACGTGAGCCTGTCTCCGCAGATGTTTAGCGATGATCATGGTCCGATTTTATCTCATCAAGGGTTTAGACTGATTGAATCTCCGTCGGGAGAACTCCTTGAGCAAGCGTTAATGCAGAAAGAAGGGCTTTCCAGTTCCAGAGGGAGAGTAACACAAGTCTTATATCTTTTCAAGCGAGGCCCTGAAGTCAGTTAATACTTATCCAACCTCACAAACCAAGACCAAATCATGTTCTTCAAGGAACGCCGGGTTCCCTATCCCGAAAGCGGGAATTTCTTTCCCAGCGAATTTTAGGTATGCAGGAAATTGGGGAGGGTGGAAGGGGTGAAAAATGTGAACGAAGAATCGATCAATTATACCATTTTTGCGTATCTCCTCTTCCAGGGCCATCCGGAGAGGACTCGGCGAATGCCCATGGGATAGGGTATCAGTTCTCCGTTCTCACAATGTGATGTGCTGAGGTCGCATCCAGGTATTGCTTGAGGATCTGCACATCAGGAAGTTCCAGCATGATGGATCCCCAGCCAGCAAATGAGATAGTTTGTATCGATTTATGATAAGATAAGAGCA
>CP070774.1:394869-401795 GCA_020346125.1 Syntrophobacterales bacterium
AAAACCTTGATATTAGCGAAAATAATCGGTAATCTTATTCTCGAAAAAAGGGGGTAACACTTTCTCAAGGGAAAGGAGGAAACACTATGACAAAGGCAGATCTTGTTGCAAAGATGGCGAACGAGGCAGGTATTACCAAGGCGGCAGCGGAAAGGGCCCTCAAATGTGTGACCGATTCGATTCAGGGTTGTGTCAGGAGAGGAGAGAGAATTTCCCTGCCGGGTCTGGGCAGCTTCAGCACTTCGAAGCGTAAGGCCAGGACGGGTCGGAATCCCCGAACCGGCCAGACAATCCATATTCCGGCAAAGACCGTCCCCAAGTTCTCAGCGGGAAAGGAACTCATCGAGGCCGCTCGCTAGATAGAATAGGGATGGAACTCTTTGAGATCTCTTTTTTTCAGGCTGAGTTAAACGTTTACTGCCGGATGTTCAGGGGGGCTTTTTAACATTTTTGTTGTATGATTTTGCGGCTATTACAACCTGACCTCCCGGTTAGGTGTGAGAGCGGCCCCCCTTTTCTTCCCTCCTCGGCTTTAACCACGGATCCTTTGGAGGGGTATTTGGGAGTTTATGTCCTCCCTCTCCTACAGCGGAAATCTCTATCCTTACATGATTTTTTTAAGGCCGCCATTCGGTATATAAACGCCAGATCATTCGATGCATGCGGCTGAAATCATACAGGGATTCCTCACGACCGGGAATAATCGGAAGATCAACGGATGACGCGTAAGGAGCGGCCCGGAGCACGTGGATTTCCGGCGGAGGTTCGAGGATCGGCGTGTCAAAATCTTTATCTGTTGATATAAAAACGGATACAGAACAGCTGTAGGATCGAGTTCTACCTATTACAACTTTTTTTATTCCCCGTTATTACCCGAAGCTGGTAAGGACACAGGTTTGCGTCATAACCATCTGTGTCTGGCATGATATCACCATCCGCCTCGCAAAAAACTCTTTCCTCGAACTCAACCTTGACTTTTTGGATTGCCTGTTTTTCAGGGTTCAAAGGAACTTGTGAGTCCATCCTACCTTCATTATCCCAGTCCCTGTTGTTGATGTACCTTACCTTTGGATGATGGATGTTCGGCTTGCCGAAAAAAGCACCAACGAGCAGGCCGACAAGTCCTGGTTTTGAAATTAGTTCAGAAAAATCCCCCAGGATAATGAGCTCGAGTGCCCTGTCATCCATTGTTCCGTAAGGATTAAGCGTAAGGCCGCCGCCTGCTATTTGTGAGTTCATAAGCGCCATCATAAAAACCTTTTCATTAACCTCAACGGGAATATCATTGATCCTGAGGCTTTTTACACCAACTGGCCTATAGCTAAATAGTGATATTAATGCCCCAAGAAAATAACTAAACCTGGCAAACCCTGGCATACTCTTTAAATAACGCTCCTTTAGTTCCTTTGCTCTCTTTGCCACATAGGCATCATACCCTACCCCAAAAATGTTGAAGAAAAAAACTCTCCTTTTCTGTCCTTGAAGTTCGCAGTATCCGAAATCGAATGCCCTTATGTAATCATCGTTTACTGAGGACTCGACAATCGGCTTCAGGCTTTGGGGTTCTTTGCCCTTGCTGATCTCTTTTCGGGTATCGCCCATTTTAAGCGCCTTTCCGATATCATTGCCCGTACCCCCACCACACAGGGCTCCAAATACAAGGTCCCCAAGGCTTACCCGTCTCCCTCTATCAGGATGCTCGGCTAACTCATTTACAGCATTGAGGGCATGATGAAAGGTTCCGTCCCCGCCATAAGCAACAATTCCGTCTATTTCATGAAGATGTGAAGCTATTTGCTTCCTAACATCGTCAATGGTCGCTGTTGGCTCGTAGATATGGTTATATTGTCCATGCTCCTGGAAATACTTCTCCAAGGATTCTCTTGTACCTATTGGTGCCATGTTCTGGTTAATAATGAAAAGAAACCTTCTGTTCATCTTCCCCCTCAAAAAAAGAGTTTTCGCCGTCAGGAAGAACGAGCTCACTTGAATTTCCAACGAGCTTGAAAAGCTATAGCTCAGAAGAATGAAAGATCACCCGTTCAACCCCTTAAACCCCGTCTCTCAAGGGCTTCCCAGAATTTCCGTCGTACCTCGTGTGCCCCGCGAGCATTGGGCTCTATCTCCTGGACAAACCAACGGGAAGGATCCTCGGGGCAATAATGGGGATTTCCCGGATCCCCATGGTGGGAGCCGTGGCCCAGAAAATGCGAATAGATATCCGCAATGTGAACGCCATGGCTCTTTCCGATATCGAGAATAGCCCTGTTAAAAGCGTGAAAAAGGGCATAGCCCTCCTGGACGTCAACCTCGGGCATACCCAGGTCGCCAACTCCATCCGTCGGATCATAGATGGTCGCCAGTATGATGGTACAGTTGGGGTAGCGCTCACGAAGGGTCTTCAGGATCTCCTTGAGATCCAGGCGGAAACGATCGATCGCCCCACGGTCAATACCCCCTCCGAGGCCCAATGAGAAGAGAAAATCGTTCCCCCCAACCGTTAGGGTAACTATCGTTGGATCGTCATCTCCGGAGGGCAATGCGAGAAGTTGTTCCCTTAGGACAGTGCCGGATGTTGCACCATCGGAGGCGAGGGAATATAGATCGATTCCCGGATAGAGTGATCGGAGATCCCTCCCCTTCCATTCGGGATATATTTCATCCCTGTTGCGGTAGAAAAGGGATATGGCTCCCCATCCGGGGCCTCCGGCATATTCATCAATGGATATGCTATCGCCCAACCCCACATAGCGTTTAAAAAGGCCTTCTGCCCGGATTGCCGGTTTGCCTTCCCTCGCTTCGCCTGAGATGTCAACCCTCGGCGGATCTTTTTGAGCCGATTCATCGCCATCCCGTTGTGAAATACAACGGACTGAATCTCCGACAGTAAGAACCATAAGCAACACCCCTAGAAATACTGTCCTCACCCTACCCTCTTTCCACCACCCGTTCTTACTCCCCATTATTACATTATTCCAACATTCCGTGTAGTTTTTTCGTCAACCTCATTTTCCGAGGGTGAACCTCCATTTACAGAACATGTCATCGGGATGTGGGTCAGGGGGAGCGAAGAGACACTCAACCTGAATTCGCTCGTCGATCTCCCTGGCAAAGTTTATAAACTCACCCCGATGCATCTCCTTACAAACAAACTCCCCCAGTCCTCGTCTGAGCCGTGCCTCCTGGGTGGGACAATTGGGGACCTCTATAATTACCTCATCCTCCCCTTCATGAATTTGATAGCCCACCAGGATATGCCAGGGGAAGTATCTCAATACCCTGACAAATCCCCGGAGTCCCTTTTCCTCGATATGAAAGCGCCGAATCAGGTCCTTCGCGGCCATTCCAGCAACCCTGCTCCACACCCTTTCATTGATTCGCTCTGCCTTCTTTTGATCGAACTCCTCGCCGACGTAGATAAACCAGAAGGCATCCACCACCCGATAATGCCACAGCAGAAACTCGATGTAGCTTTTGAGCCCTGGTACCTCCATCCCCTCGAATTGTGAAAAATCCATATCTGCTCCTTTCGGTGAGAAATCGTCCCTTCACAAATGGGTGAACGCATCTCCCGGCTTCTCAAACAACGACTAGCTCGGGATCTCTGAGAAGACATCTTCGAGGATATTCAAGGCGATATCGATCTCCCTCTGGGTTACATTGAGCGGAGGGAGAAAGCGGATTGATTCGAACCCGCATGGGGTCAGGAGCAACCCCTTTTGAAAGGCCGAACGAATCACTCGGTTCCGCATGTCATCGCTCTCCACCGAGATGGCATCCATGAGCCCGAGACCCCGGACATCGTGGATCACGGGGAACCGGGACTGGAGTTGGCGTAAGCCGGAGAGGAAGTAGTTCCCCATCTCCTCCGCATTCTTGAGGAGATCCTCTTCTTGGATGGTCCGAATGATTTGATACCCCACGGCCGAGCTAATGGCGTTGCCCTCGCCCCATGTCGAGGATATCCTCCTCTCCCGCCGTGGAAAGAACGTACTCTTCCCAATGGTGGCGCCCACCCGCAAGGCCTTGGCAGACGTTATGATGTCGGGTATCACGCCGAAATGTTCCACCGCCCACCACCTCCCCGTTCGGCCTAACCCCGATTGGATTTCGTCTGCGATAAGCGGGATTCCCTCCCGATGAGCAATATCGGCCACTTCTCGGATAAATTCGGGGTTGGCGATATCATATCCCCCTTCGCCCAGGATGGGCTCGATGATGATATAAGCCACTTCCTCTGGATCGATAAGGCCGATATCCGGGTCAAGGATCTGGGCCAGACGGCTGATCACGCCTTTCCTTCGGATGGAGTATATTTTCCAACCGCAATCGCACTGGTGCTGGCAACGGCAAAAGGGCAGCTCTACGATCTTTGGGATTTCGGGATACCAATCGCGATGTACCTTTTTACTCCGGTTGAGAGAGAGAGCACCCAGAGTTCGTCCGTGGAATGCCCCGTAAAAGCAGAAGCCATATCCAAAGTTTCGGCGGTAGTCGTAGCAGATCTTGATGGCGTTCTCAACCGCTTCCGCACCGGAATTCGATAAGAATGCCGAGTCGAAACCAAATTGTTGGGAGATCTCCATCAGCTTATGGTGGAGGTGAGAAGGTGTTGCAAAGGGGCAATCTTTGGGATCTTCGCCGAAAGCGCCGATGAAATCGGTTCCGGCATATCGGTCCGGATCGATTGCGGCGATTTTTTCTGCCACTTCCACAAGGTTGGAATCGTTATATCCCAGCGGGGAGCTCGCCACATGGCTCACGAAGTCCATGATGATATTGCCATCTACATCCGTACAGAATGGCCCAGTGGCCGGTTTGGATCGATCCCAAATAAAATCGTAGAAATATGTAGAATGGGCTGCATACATCTTGTGGAACTGGGCCCATTTACGCGCATTTGGGCCGGGAGGGGGAACCTTTACGAGAGGCACGGTCTTTTCCCTATCCATGGTCACCTCCTCGATTCGGGATGGTTCCTATGGCTTGTTGGGTTTATTTGGTTTATCTAGTTTATTCGGTTTAGATCGTTGAGATCGTTTAGCAAGAAACTAATGAAACTCAAGAAAGCCTGAAAACTCTTGTAAAAACATCTATTCTAATACAGGGGCAAGCACGTCTTCCAACGTGGGATGGTCAATCCCCTGATATTCATATCGAACTCTAATCAGCGGCTTCCCGATCGTAATCAACTTGGACAGGTCAACCGGTGTGGCACTAACCACCAAATCACATTTCGTCGCGTTGATGGTGGCCTCCAATTCCTCGATCTGCTCGCTACTATATCCAACCGCTGGCAGTACATTTTTCAAATGAGGGTATTTCTCAAAGGTCTCCCGCAGGCTTCCCACTGCGAATGGCCTGGCGTCCACCAACTTCCGGGCACCAAATTTCTGAGCTGCAACAACCCCTGCGCCATAGGGCATCTCCCCGTGGGTTACCGTCGGTCCATCCTCGATGACAAGGACCCTCTTCCCCGATATGAGAGAGGGATCTTCAACAGATACGGGTGATGCAGCGCAAATGACCACGGCCTTGGAATTAACCCTTCGGATGTTATCCCTCATCCGATCCAGATTTCGGGGATCTACCGTGTCAACCTTGTTGATTACCACTGCGTCAGCAAGGCGCACATTGGTTTCCCCCGGATAATACTGAAGCTCGTGTCCTAGCCGGTGGGGATCGACGACCACGATGTGAATCGTCGGTTTGAAAAAGGGGGTATCGTTGTTTCCGCCGTCCCATACGAGGATATCCGCCTCCTCCTGAGCTTGAGAGAGGATCTTTCCATAATCCACACCCGCGTATACGACGGTACCGCGTTCGATATGGGGTTCATACTCCTCCCGCTCCTCGATGGTGCAATGAAAACGATCGAAATCCTCTCGACTCGCGAACCGCTGCACTTTTTGCTTCGCAAGGTTCCCATACGGCATTGGGTGGCGAACCACCACCACGGATTTACCCCTTCGAGCCAATATGTCGCATATCTCCCGAGTAGTCTGACTCTTGCCGCACCCGGTTCTCACCGCTCCCACGGAGACAACGGGTATCTTAGCCTCCAGCTGGGTGTGGGCAACCCCTAACATCATGAAATCGGCTCCCGCAGCGCTCACCTCGGCTTCGTAGTGCATGAGGTCCACATAGGAGACATCGCTATAGGAAAAGACCACCAAGTCAACGGACTCGGAACGGATCAGGGAAACCAGCTCCGATTCCGGGTAGATCTGAATCCCCTTGGGGTAGAGTCTCCCCGCGAGCTCAGCCGGATAACACCTTCCCTCGATGGTGGGGATCTGTGCCGCGGTGAAGGCAACGACCCTGTACTCCACTCGATCGCGAAAGCAGACGTTGAAGTTGTGAAAATCCCTTCCCGCTGCCCCCATGATGATAACCCTTAAGGGCTCCCTTTTTCCCTTTCCCTCCATCATCGCCCGTCCCCGCTCATCTCGATGCTCACATCTTTCTCCTCATCTCCTCAATATCTTTGCCCGTGAGTTCGTTCAAGAAAGAGAGGGAGAGCCTGTGGGCACAATACATATCTTGGATGTGGGCGATTTCGGTCGGCGAATGGCTACACCGCCTGGGAATGAATATGCCACCGGCAGGAATCCCTTCTCCCTCCATATGAAGGGTAGCCGCATCCGTCCAGGACCGAAAGATATCCCTTTGAAAAGGAATGTCATGCCTTTTGGCAGTATCGATGAGCCGGTCACGGATCTTTCGGGAATAGATGGTCCCCATCATGTTGGGCAAGAAATCCATAGTGCGGATAACGGGCCCATGGCCCAGTTGACCTGTCGCCTGTTGCGGCGGAGTCGCGGGATCCGCTGCTGGAACCGTGTCGATTACCAATGCCATGTCCGGCCGAAGGGATTGAGCCGCCACCCTGGCACCTCGGGATCCAATCTCCTCCTGGGTTGCCG
>CP070774.1:401895-408190 GCA_020346125.1 Syntrophobacterales bacterium
ACCGAGGGGGAGGAAGTCCTGGGTGTTGTTGTGGAGATCAGGCAAAGGGAGAAGGCCGTTATCGTCAAGGTGGGCGATAGGAGGGGCCGAATTGAACTGGAGGAGATGAAGTGGGCCCGAAAACCCGATCCTGAGGTTCCCTATTACCAGGCGAGGGTCCATAATCCAGGAGATGTGCTCCAGGTGGGGGATGTCATTAAGGTGAGGGTCAAGGGCTTTTCGGGCAAGACGATGATACTCTCCTTAGAGCAGGATCCCCTGGTCCACGCGGCCTTGCTGAGCATCGACCTGAAGACCGAATACGTGAAGGCCATGGTGGGGGGGAGGGACTTTCAGGAGAGTCAATTTAACAGGGCCGTTCAGGCAAAACGACAGGCTGGCTCTGCCTTTAAACCCATCGTCTATGCCTCGGCTATCGATAGCGGGTATACCCCTGCAACGGTGATCGTAGATTCCCCCATCATTTATGATGGTACGCAAGATTACCAGTATTGGAAACCAAGAAACTACGAGGAGAAATTCTACGGGCCAACTACCCTTCGTAAGGCCCTTGCCAAATCCAGGAACGTGATTACGGTAAAGATCGTGCAGGATATCGGGGTTCCCTCTGTAATCCAATATGCTCAGAAATTGGGCATTGAATCCCCTCTCAATGAGGATCTCTCGATGGCCCTGGGGTCCTCCTCCGTCTCCCTTCTGGAATTGACGAAGGCCTATGCCGTCTTCGGAAACCAAGGACACAGGGTTGAACCGATTTTCATCAAAAAGATCACCGACAAGGACGGAAACCTCCTGGAAGAAAATGTTCCTCCTGCGGGAAGGATCTCTCCCAGTCAGCAGACTGACCTTGGAGCGGAAGGAGACAACGGGTTAGATGAGCAGATCATCAGCCCGGAGACCGCATACATCATAACGAACCTATTGGAAGGCGTCATACGGAACGGAACGGGATGGAGGGCAAAGGCCCTCAGGAGGCCTTGTGCGGGAAAAACGGGGACAACGGACGATTACTCCGATGCCTGGTTTATCGGATACACCCCCGACCTCATCACAGGAGTCTGGGTGGGATTTGACCAGGAAAAGCCCTTGGGGAAAGATGAAACGGGTTCAAGGGCTGCCTGCCCCATCTGGTTGGATTTCATGAAAACCGTGTTAAGGGGGAAACCCATCAACCACTTTCCGGTCACACCGGGGATTATTTTCGCCAAAATTGACCCTGAAACGGGACTGTTGGCCTCTCCTTCTTCCCAAGACCCCTTTTTCGAATGTTTTAAGGAGGGAACCGCTCCCACTTACTCTTCTGAGGCGAAGGCCTCCCGATCCACGGAATTCTTTAAGTTCGACATGACCAATCCCCTTCAATAAAAAGCCGAAGGGGGAGGAGAGCTGACAGGCTTTCACGGGGATGGTGGGGATAGATGATTCCCCATTAGAGGTTTCCTCGGAAATACTCCTTAATCTTTCCCAGGACGATTTTAGGAATGTCTTCTCTTTTGGTTACGTTATAGAAGCTAATATTCTTCTTCCTCTCCATTGCCTCCCTGAATCTCAAGGAGTACGTATTTTCCCCAATATAGACGGCAGTGATCCGATTATCGATATTGTTGAGGTATCCGATCACCTTCCCCAAATTAGTGATCTTCATATCCGTTATGATGAAGATGTCCGGTTCTCTTGAGGCCTCCAAGAGGGGATCGAGTTCGTTGAGATAGAGGGCGGTTCCGCCCCCGAAGTACTTGCATAAAATCCCATAAATTTTGTCCCTCTCCGAGGTGAAATTGAGAATTGCCTTCCCCCCCATGGGGGCATCGCTAAAATTATACACGGCTACTTTGGCATCATTTCTCAAGTAGGCATCCGTAGCACATGCAGCCCCAAGAACCGCATAGGATAAGTTCTTTCTCGGATTCGTCATGCTCCCGGAGGAATCGATAATGATGATGCAATCCGGTACGGACTCCTTTTCACCGAAGGTGCTCCCCTCGATCTTATTCCACGTCTGGGTGATACCGGGCATAATCTTACCAAAACTCGTCCACACATCCACATCCTGAAAAGGTCTCCCGATCTCCCAAGGGCAATGGGAATGAGGGTTGAGAAATCCCCTCTTCTCCATGGGTAATTTCTTGATGGGGATGGAATGGTTTTCGGCCAATTTCATATAGTAAATCAAATCGGCATCCAAGGGATTCCCCTCGCCTCTGCCCATTCCCCCTTCCATTCCGTACCCGACTTCCTTCAGTTCATCCTCGAAGTCTTCGAAGGTCTCCTTGAATTCCTTCAGTCCCACATTCTGATTGGCGAAATTCCGGAGACCCTGATCGATTTCTTCCAGAGTATATCCATCCAAGCCATGTTCTCCCATGGGATTTGCCTGACTTCCCTCCTGGCGGTCCTCCTCCTCGACCTCCAGCAGAACCTTAATAACTCGGGAGAATTTCTGAATGCTTTTATTCCACTGCTTCTTATCCAAATAGGGGATTCTGGCCAACCTCCGTACAACCTCTCTATCCTCCTTGGCGCAGAGATCTACGCCCCATATCCTCTGATAGAGGGAAGTAATAACCTCATCTACCTTTCCCTTATCTATATGTTTGTAGAGCTCGGGTAGTGGCGTCTTCTTCCCCTTCACGCAATACGTATCCGCCACCACATCCATAAATAATCCCGCTGCCCTCTTGGCCCGTTCCTTATCCTTCACGATCCGCTTCGCCTCGGCGAACAACCGAAGGTGAGTATGAAAATCCCAGGGACAATAGGTATAATGACTTATCCCATGGTCCAGAAGGGCCTCAATCACCTCTTCAACATCCATTTTATGGGCGATCTTATCGGAGAAGGCGGGATTAATGGTTATCTGTTTATTTTTCATCTCCAGGGCGACATTCTCCCTGGACTCTGAAACCTTGGGTATGGGGAGTTCCGGAAAGAGGTGTTTCGTCCTGATCTTCGGCCAAATCCTCTTGATGATCTCTTCGGGGATCATTCTCAACCTCATCCCTCAATAATAAACGTTGGATTGACGATAGTTTCGGGGGTAGATAAGCTTCTCATCTTCATACACCTTCCCATCGACGATCTTGCCCAGACCCCTCACCCTCCCCCCTACGAAGATCTCTCCCCCCATCATCCATTCCCCTGTGTGGAGGCCTATGTTATTCGCCACCCTGATTCTTCCACTCTTCATCCCGGCTCCCGTATAGTTCTTGGCGTTTCCCTCAACCACCAACTCCCCCCCCTCCATTCCAATCCCGGTAAAATCGCCCATATTTCCCTCAACAGCTACCTTCTTGCCCACAGGAAGTCGATAACCGATGAGGTTGATCTGGGTCTTTAAATCATTCAATTTAAGGAGGACCTCTTCTTCCTGCGCATAATTACACAATGCAGAGATATAGATGCCGGCGGGTCCAGTAATGAGATAGGGAATCTTATCAGTGCTTTCCAATTCATAGCAGAACTCCTCGATGTCCTCCGCCTTATAATCGAACTCCTTGACCGCCTTTTCAGCAAGAGTATACGCTTTGATCACGGTATTATACTGGACCAACCAGACGAGCTCCTTCACCTCCTCCTCCAAAAGCTTCTCATAGCCTTTTATGATCTTGGACATTACCCTGTCCCTTGATTGGATAATGGAGTCAAGGGGTATCTCCCTTTCCCTCGTCCGATGCTCCCTAAAGTCATCAAAGGGATTCTTCATTTAATCCTCCAATCCCAAGTCCTTTTTGATCTCGAAATAAACGGGATGATCGCCATCCACAGGTTCGAGGGTTTCCCCGTTGAAGACCCGATATCCAACGGCCAGCGCCCTTTTCAGGTGTTCGTTTTGTTCACCGTAGCGATTGAAGACGGCCTTCACTGCCTCCTTTCCCAGGTGTATTTGGAAGGGGTTATCCCTCTTGTCCTTCTCCTTGGCAGAGAGGTATTCCTCCTTCCATTGAATGCGATGGGCCAGGGTATATGGCGTAATGGCCTTGACGTGCTCAACACCCACCTCGGCATCCCCTATTAACCACGCTAACGCCTGGGAATAGGTCTTGATGGACGTGGGAAGTCTATTTGATGCACAATTCCTTATCTCATGGCACAGATATCCCGTAAAATGGCAACCCTCTTCACAATTCTCTACGGATCGCTTTTGCCCATATTTGTAACAGAATGAGAGCTCGGCGAGTAACATTCGGGTAAATGCATTGGCATCCAAATCCAATTCCATCCTTGCTATTTCTGCACGAATAGCCTTCCTATCTTTGAGTCCCATCGTTTCAACGCCGAGTTTCTTCTTCAGGAATTCCGCATAGTCATCGCACACTTCCTCCATCTGACGGAGCTTCGTTTGATAAGAGAGTTTACTTGTGAGGACTTTCTGGAGGGAATTTTCGGCCTTGGGATTTCGGAGAATGCGGTCTTTCTGATCGAATTTCCCGACAAGATAGGCGATATTGGGCCCCGGGTGTCGGGATTCGACCTCAACATCGAAACGATCGATCATGGGCGCGATAATGGTATTTGTGCCCCTATCCTGGTAATTAGCCGTTGCGAAGAGGCAGTATTCCTCATTAATGATCATCTCATTCAGGTATTCCCAGTTTCCCCTGTCCACCCCATCGAGAATCATGCTCTGCTTCGTCTCGGGCAGGCGGTTGATTTCGTCGACGATCTTGACGGGGATTTGGGCGAAGTTCGACCACACGACCTCTTCCGTCCCCCTGTTCAGTTTCCCTAAATCCGGCCTGCCGATAATCTTCTCCTCGGTCTGCTCGGGATGCCCCGAAACTTCCGCCCCCCAGATAATGCCTATAGGGATTCGATAGAGCAGCGAGCCTATGTATTCCGCCGATGTGGTCTTTCCCAAGCCTGGTTCCCCAATGATGAGTTCCTTGCCCCTATTGATACCTGTCAGCAAGCTGAAGATGAGGGCGGAATTAAAGTGCTCTCCCTTGATCTCCAAATCGGGGCGATTGAAGTAGAGATTTTCCTTGATAAAGTCGTAGATTCCCTTTATCTTCTCTCGATAATGATTCTGCGCCACCCCTCTTCCTCGTCGTACAGCTTTTTTCCCTTTCATACTTGTCACCTTATCATTTCAATTCCCTTAAATCAATACGATCCAGAGAAGATACAACAGGCAAGATCGATTCAACCGTCAAAGTCGAATGAGCGCTTATCTATTGTTTGAGCCGAATTGCCAGTTCCCTCGTTGGATCCTCATGCTTGAGCAATATACCATATCGTATGGTGAGATCCCCGACATCCATCCTTCCGATTCGACAACGGTAGGTGCCATCCTTTACCTTGCTGAAAATTACATCCCTCACCCTAGCCTCCGAAAAATGAAAGGCCTTCACCGAATATATGGTCTCGCTTTTCAGCTCGGGATAGATGTCCTGGACGAGAATGGCCAACAGGGAGAGGGCATTGTTATCGATGCAATAGAGCCTTCCCTTCTCCACCTCGACAGTTCCCTTCCACTGGGGCGAACCATCTTTTGTAACCTCACCCGTCACCTTTTTGTCATGGAAGACATATTCCAATATCCAAAGGCCGTTCTGAGCAGGTATTTGGGGTAACTTAACATCCAGATGTCTGGAATAAGCCAAGGGTTTCCCTTTTTTCCGGAAGACCAGTTCACTACTTCCCCGTTGATAGCTGTTGGCCTCTTCAATAATTATATCGGATTTCATAATGAAGCGCCTCCCCTTCTTTTCCAAGAAAAAGACCTCTGTCCCAATTTCAACCCCTTTCTTCATATACTGATAGGTATAGGCCTTGCGGATGTCGAAGGCGAAGGCATTGGAAGCGATGGGAAACAATATTCCCATAATAAGAAACAAACTGGTCCTCTGTGAGAATCCTCTTCTCATTCCTCTCTCCTTAGCCATTGGGAATGAGAGTACCGTCAAGGCCGACCATGAGGCGAGATGAGGCCCCGGAACCTAAGGTGAAAGAAGAGGCTTAAGAAAAAGCTTAAAATTAAATTATATAGCAATTTGAGGTAAAAGAAACTATAATTTTAGGAATATCTTCGAAAAGGTTGGTGGTCATAGGAGGATTCAAGGGATCAAGGGTTTAAGGATTCAAGTGAAATGATCAAAAATTACAAAAGGATTTCCAAAAGAAGAAGTATATGTCCTGACATCACAGATGAGAAGAGCAGCAATGTTTATACCTTGTAATAGTGCAGAAGGATATGGGAGAAAAACGACTCCAGAATACATCAGGTCTTTATATAGAGCTTATGGCTCAACGTGTGAATGAGAGACACAGACACTATTAGCCGGTGATTTGGGCT
>CP070774.1:408290-414334 GCA_020346125.1 Syntrophobacterales bacterium
AGCCCCAAGCCCGTCCCCTTGTCTGGGGGCTTGGTTGTAAAGAAGGGGTCGAAGATCTTCTGTAAGTCCCCCTTCTTGATACCGCAGCCCGTGTCCGAGATGTTGATCCGAACCAAGCGATCCCCTTCATTGTATTTATCATAGATCAACGGAAGGGATTTAAACTTGCGAAGATGAGAGTAGTCTGATTTTTCGGGATCCGACTTCCTCCTTCGGGGAAACATCACCTCAAGCTCCCCCTCCGTATCCTTCCTGACCTCCGTTTGATCCGTTTTCACGCCCAAGGTTCCTCCATCTGGCATGGCGTCCGCCGCGTTGAGGAAGAAATTGATGAAAACCTGCTGCAACTGGGATTCGTCAGCCCTCACCGGAGGAAGATTTGGCTCCAAATCGAGTTTCGTCTCGATCTGTTTAAAGGACTTCTGGTGAGAGAGCAATGAGATGGTATTTTTTATGGCGGCATTTACATTCAGTTCCTGAATCTCGAATTTCGTGGGCCTCGAAAAATCCAGCAGTCCTCTCACGATGGAATTAATCCGGTCGATCTCTCTCTCGATACGCCTCAAATAGCTTAATTCCTCCTCACGACTATCCATCCCCTCCTGCAAGATCTTGTTGTATCCCAGTATTGCCCCCAGGGGGTTTCCGATTTCATGGGCCACCCCGGCGGCGAGCCGTCCGATGGAGGCCAGTTTCTCCGAAATGAGAAGCTCCTCTTGTGCTCTCTTCAGCCTTTTATTGGTGGTCTCTAGGGAGTGAATATGGTCTTCCAATCTCCTCTTATTCTCCCCGAGCTTCTCCGCCATCTGGTTGAAAGCCTTCATGAGCTGTCCGATTTCATTCTTAGTGGTAACATTGATCTTCTGATCGAAATGGCCGTCCCTGATCTTGCCCGTAATATTCACCAAATTCTTAATGGGGGTGACGATCACCCGAGAAAGCAACAGGCTGCCGAAGACGATCAAAACCAAGGAGTCGATGATAATGAATATAACCACTAACCTCTGGGATTCCAGAATGCTGGCCATGACATCAGCTAAGGAGAGGGTGACCCTCAGCCCTCCAACAACCTTCCCCCCGATGGACAGGGGGGAAAATACGATCAAATCCCGGTAATTGTCGAATAGAAGCCCCTTTTCCGCCTTCAATTCATAAAAGCTCTCCCCGCCCAGAATAGCCCTCTTGAACTGCTCTTTCTCCAAATCCTTCCCGATCATCTCCCTTCGGTTGTGAGCAACAATCTTAAAATCCCTATTCACAATGGATACCGTTTTTAATCTCTCACCGGCGGCGTACATCTCAACCAAACCCTGAATGGGTTGTCCCATGAGGGAGGGGTTTCCTTGCCCTTGAAACATGAGGTTAATGGTATTCTGGATTGAATGGACGATAAACCAACTTCCCTCCACCTTTTGGTTGAGGATATTCCTCTCGTTGAGCTTCAACATGCTTATGCCGACCAAGAGGATTGCGGCGATGACCAAGAGGGTGATATTGAGGATGACCTCCACCCTCAATCCCACCGCCAATTTTCTGAATAGCCAAAAATCCCGTATCATAGTGCCTTTTCCAATGTCCGTCTAAATCCGGAATTGGAGATACCAGCGTATAATTTCCCTTCCGAAAAAGAGATAAATGACCGCCCCCATGGAGATGAATGGCCCGAAGGGTATGGCGTATTTGCTATCGGCGCCCTTGAACACCATGATTGTAATGCCAACTATGGAACCGAAGAGCGAGCTGACCAGTATGGTGAATACTGTCGAGCTCCATCCCAAAAAGGCCCCGATCATGGCCAGAAGCTTGATGTCTCCTCCGCCCATCCCCTCTTTCTTCGTGGCCCAGTAAAAAAGGATGGCCACGGCGTAGAGGAGTCCCCCGCCGATGAATATTCCCAAAAGGGAATCGAGGGTGGACATGCTCAGGGCCCCCCTTACCGTCTTAAAGACAAAGAGGACGAGGAAATCGTTTTGGCCTTCTGCTGACTTAATGAATGAGGCTAAAAACCCCAGGATTATCCCGGGGAGACTGATTTTATCAGGGATAATCCGGTGATCCAGATCGATGAAGCTCACCACGACCAGGGATGAGATGAGGATGAAGGAGATAAAAAAGGAGAGTGAGAGGCCGAATTTGAGCACGAGGAGAACGGAAAAGACGGCCATCATCGTCTCTACCAGTGGATACCTTACCGATATCGGGGCCCCACAATTTCGACACCTCCCGCCGAGTAGAAAATAGCTGAGGATCGGGATATTATCATAAGCCTTAAGGGGGATCTTGCAGTGAGGGCAATGCGAAGATGGGGAGATGAGGGATACCCCAAGGGGAATCCGGAAGATACAGACATTGAGAAAGCTCCCCACAATAGCCCCGAAAAGGAAGGCAAAGATATTGATAAGAACTGGATTCATCTCTTTTTTACCACATTATATCATAGGGAGGCCAGCAAGCATAGTGATCACAATTCCTTGATCACCGATATCATCATCATATTCCTGGAATTTCAGGAGTTTTTAGAGAACACCCTTGTCCCTGAGCGAAATTCCTGGAGAGATGGGGTGCCTATCGAAGTTGATTTCACTCATGATCGACTTATGTTATCCCTCAAGGTAATGATGGAATAACCCCCATGGAATATTGGAATGTTGACTTATTGAATTAGTGGATATTAAAAGTGAAAAAGCGTTACTTTTGGTTCAGGAGCGCTTTGCTTAAGGAGCGCTGAGTTTATCCTGAGAAACGAAGGACCTGAGGCACAAGGCAAAGCACTATTGACCTTCAGCCTCAAATCCGCCGTAGATGGATGCTCCCCCAACCGCTATCAGGGTAATACGTATTCATAAGTCCATTATTCCAATCTTCCAATAATCCAATTCGGATATTCCATTTTCCAATATCCCAGTTGGCGCAAAGCCCCCGTGTTCCTCTCTGAGCAACAGGTTGCAAAAATGCTTGCTATAAAAACTCAGGAAGCTCCAGTCATCTATTTTCATATTGATTTCAAGCCCTTTTTGCCTTGTGGGAAAAAGGGGATTTGGTCGAAATTGGTACGAGATCGATGAATTCGACCAAACGGTTTCCAATATGGTGGGGGATTTTTATGGGAAACCCTGACAAAAGGCGAGAAGATATCGGCTGATCGTATGCCGTAAGCAATGATACCCCTACCCCATGAAAGGAAAATGATCTTCTAACGCGCGGCCATCACTTCCACTTATCAGATGGGGTTTTAACTCCATCGGCGTTAATGCGGAGCCACCCAGCCGCCCCGCCATCCGTGTTAAATTGCCTGGTCCCTGCCCGTGGCGTTGCCTGTGCGAGAAAGCCCGATCCATCGTCCATGGGGAGGGTAATCGTATAGTCGCCAGCGTCGTAAACTCCGCCACCATTGGGCCAGCCGAAGGAGGCAAGTTCACCGGGATCCAATGTATAGCGTCCGTTTTCCGCCCGAAACTGCTCCTCCATGGCCCGGACATTTTCCAGTGCCACCTTCGCATCGGAGCGCCTCGCCCTCCGTATGTGGTTGGTATACATGGGGACGGCGATGGCCGCCAAAATTCCGATAATAGCAATGGTAACTATGAGTTCCACAATGGTGAAGCCTCTGCTCCTTTTCCCGCTCATTTTCCCCTCTCTCTATAAAAATAAAAAACAGTCAATAGCCAAATGGAAAAAGGGCATACGGACTCCCCTCTTTCCAAACCTTATGGTATAAGAATTGATTATCGAAAAAGAAAGCGGAAGGTGCAAGCCTTAACCCGCCCCTTCCGCTGCTCATGACTTACTTGGGCAGCCAATTTAACAATTGTGAACCAGCTGTAGCACCCCATGGCCAGTTGGTATATACGCCTTGAGTGGCATCCCATGTTCCCGAAACCCATACGGAGTTGCCCGACAAAACGGAGCCGATGTCGGCAGCAGCTTGAGCATCGGCAATGACATTATAGGTGTTGCCAGTAATCGTAGTCCTATAGAGCCACTTCCGGCCTCCTCCACTTCCTAAAGATTGTGGACACACAACCCCTAACTCCGCTGCTATTTCGGCATCATCTGCACAAGCTAAGGGCATTGCCCCGGTATCCGAGCTGATGTTGCAAACCTCGTCTTTAATGGCACCTAAGGTATCCACGGCTTCTTGCATTCTGGCCCGGTTCATGTTGGCGTTGTACATGGGGATGGCGATGGCCGCCAAAATTCCGATGATCGCCACGACGATCATCAACTCAATCAGTGTAAATCCTTTTTTGTTCCGTATCATTGGTTTACCTCCTTACGTGAAATGTGATTTAAATAAAGGTGATTTATTTTTCCCCTGGCCCCAGAGAAGCGTTCACCTCCTCTCCCTTAAATAATCATTTACGTGCAACTTTTCCTTATAGCACAATCCATGCCAAATCCCTTTCCCTTTTTACTCTCCGTATGCAAGCGATAATTTATTGAATATAAAGGGGTATTTTATAATGCCATCGTCACCTTATAGTATTTCCTTGAACCATTGTCAACCTTTTTCGGCCACCCCAAGGACATTTTTTGTCCCGAGGTGACAATGTTTGCCAATCATTTGGGAAGATACCCCTGCCTCACCATCCTCCCGTCGCATTGCCATCGCCACTGGGTGATCGCCCGATTGGCCGGATCGAATTGGGGGGTACATCGGATCCATCCCCCCCTGAGGGTTTCTCCCAAGGGACGTAGTGCCCTGACAAAGATAACACCATTATCCCTAATACGATAACGCCATTTCCCATTCTCCGGGATTTGCACGCCAATGATATCGCGGATTCGCGTGTGGCTGTCGCAACGGGGAGGGAGGAAACCTATCTCCGAAGCGTAGGTACCGATCTCATCTTTCATGGCACCGATGGTATCCACCGCCTCCTGGACCTTTGCTCTCCTGACATTATTCCTATACATAGGAATGGCGATGGCCGATAGGACCCCGATTATTGCTACAATGATCAGCAGCTCGATCAAAGTGAACCCCGATTCTCTGTTCATAATAGTCCTCCTGAATCCGAGGTTATCATGTGCTTTTTGCAGTATGCGTGCCATCTTTTCTTTTTGATGTTGACGAAAATCGCTTTTTCCATTACATTTTAAAATATGTATAAATACAAGTGCAAGCGGTTTGGCAAAAAACGGTATATCAAAGGATTCCTTATTTCCCTAGCAGTCTTTTTCATCATGCTGGGCATCGTTTCCTTGGGGATCTATCTCTATTTCACCCATGATCTCCCCCGGGTCGACTCCCTCAGGGATTACCATCCTCCCATAATCACCATGGTCTATTCCGATGCGGGAGAGCTCATCGGGGAATTCTTTGTGGAAAAACGCATTGTCCTTCCCGTTGAGGAGATCCCGCGATTCTTCCTCCAGGCCTTTGTTTCGGCGGAGGATGCCCGTTTCTTTCAGCATGAGGGCCTCGATTACCCCGCCATACTCAGGGCTCTCTGGAAAAATATTCTGGCCGGGGAAATCGTCCAGGGGGGCAGTACCATTACCCAGCAGGTTGCCAGGTCGCTGGTGCTCTCCTCCGAGCGAAAGTGGTCGAGAAAGATTCGAGAGGCCATCTTGGCCTACCGCATGGAGAAGTCCCTTTCAAAAGAGGAAATCCTCTACCTTTATCTAAACCAGATCTATCTGGGGCATGGGGCCTATGGAATCGAGGCAGCCTCCCAGAACTATTTCGGAAAACACGGCAAGGACTTAAATCTGGCAGAGGTCGCAATGCTCGCAGGTCTCCCGCAAGCACCCACGAGGAACTCCCCCTATAATTATCCCCGAATGGCTAAACTGCGCCAGGCCTACGTCTTAGACCAGATGGTCAAAAATGGTTACATCAGTCGTACTGAGGCCACCAATGCCCTGGAAACCGTTTTGGAGATTCACCCCAGGAGGAGCAAGTTCCTGGAGATAGCCCCTTACTTTACCGAACATGTTCGCCGGTACGTCGAGGAAAAGTACGGAAGGGATACGCTCTACAAGGAGGGTCTTCGGATCTTCACGGCCCTCGATGTGGCCATGCAAAAGGCAGCCCAGAA
>CP070774.1:414434-420075 GCA_020346125.1 Syntrophobacterales bacterium
AAGACGAAGATAAAACCAAAGAGCAACTCATCGGTGAATTAGTGGACCTGCGGCGACGGGAAGCGGATTTGAAGAGGTTGGAGGCCGAATACAAGAAGACGGAGGACGCCCTGCGGGAGAGTGAAGAACGGTATGGGCTGACGACAAGCGCGGGCCAGGTGGGAGTGTGGGATTGGAACCTCGAAACCAACGAAATCTATGTCGATCCCAACTTGAAAGCCATGCTCGGTTACGAGGATGACGAGATTCGGAACCATCTGGATGACTGGGGTAAGCTCGTTCATCCTGATGATATTGAACAGGTGATGGCCCGGGCAAACGCACATCTCGAAGGATTGACACCTCAATACGAAATCGAACACCGGATGCTGCATAAGAATGGAGGCATTCGCTGGTTTCTTGCTCGCGGAGCTGCATTTCGGGACACGGATGGAAGGCCATACCGCGTGGCGGGAACTGATACCGACATTACCCAACGCAAGGAGGTGGAGAGAGCCCTTCGCGATTCCGAGGAGAGGTTTAGGACCTTGGTCAGCAACGCCCCCATCGGGCTGAGCATCATAGCAAAGGACGGCACGTATGAGTATGTTAATCCTCGGTTCATTGAGATGTTTGGATACGCGCCTGAAGATGTTCCCACGGGTAAAGACTGGTTCGAGAAGGCATACCCCGATCCGGAGCACCGTCAGAAGGTCATCGCCCGCTGGAGGGAAGACTTAAGGCAGGCGGAGGTCGGTGAAACCCGCCCCCATGTTTTTACCGTAACCTGTAAAGACGGCTCGGAGAAGGAAATACTATTCAGGCCTGTTAGCTTGACTGATGGGAGGCAGTTAGTGACCCATGAGGACATCACCGAGCTCAAACGGGCGGAGGAGGCGATTCGGGAGTCGGAGGAGCGTTTCAGGGGTATCTTTGAAAATACGACGATTGGCCTGTATCGAACCACTCCCGATGGCCGGATCCTCATGGCGAACCCGGCGCTTGTGCGGATGCTGGGATATTCGTCCTTCAAGGAACTCGCGGAACGCGATTTAGAGAACGAGGGGTATGAACCAAACTACCTACGCTCGACCTTCAAACAGCAAATTGAAAGCGAAGGGCAGGTTATCGGACTGGAGTCCGCCTGGCAAAAACGCGACGGCACCACCCTGTTTGTTCGCGAGAGCGCAAGGGTGATTCGCGATGAGGCTGGAAACATACAGTATTATGAGGGCACAGTCGAAGACATCACCGAGCGGAAGCGGGCGGAAGAAGCCTTGCGGGAATCCGAGGAGAGGCTTCGGTTGCTCTCTTCCCATCTGCTCACGGCCCAGGAGTCGGAGCGAAGGCGAATCTCCATAGAGCTGCACGATGAATTGGGGCAGGCCCTGATCGTCCTGAAACACCGGCTAAGATCTGTAGAAGGAAAACTCCCGGAGGACCAGACAACGCTCAGGGAAGAGTGCGAATCCGCACTGAAATACGTAGACCAAGTCATTGAAGATGTCCGGCGGCTTTCCCGGGACTTGAAGCCGTCCCTCCTGGAAGAGCTTGGCCTCTCGGCTGCCCTTCAAATGCTGTTGGATGATTTTGCGAAGCACTTCAGGATAGAGACATCGCTTGGTGGGGCGGATATCGATACGCTCTTTTCTCGGGAGGCCCAAATCATCGTGTACAGGATCTTTCAAGAAGCCCTCACGAACATAGCAAAGCACGCCGAGGCAACCCACGTATCTATTGTCGCCAGGAAACAGGACCAGTACGTTTCCTTTCTGGTGGAGGATAATGGGAGAGGATTCGATGTAAAACGAGCAGCGATCAGAAATCCTACCGCAAGGGGGTTGGGTTTGACAGCCATGCAGGAACGCGCCTTGATGCTGGGAGGATTCCTTGATATATGCAGTCAGGAGGAAAAAGGTACACGAATAAATTTAACAATACCTATGAGGAGGGATGGAAGTTAAAAATGCGCCCGTATCGCATCGTGCTTGCCGATGATCACATGATAGTCCGGCAGGGTTTAAGGAGGATGATCGAGGAGGCGGCTGACCTGGCCGTCGTTGGGGAAGCGGGCGACGGCCTCGAACTCCTCCGTATGGTCCGCGATGTGGCCCCGAATATGGTCGTCCTTGATATCGCCATGCCTAATCTCCGGGGGATTGAGGCGACCCGGGAGCTCAAGAGAATCCGTCCCGATGTGAAGGTATTGATACTTACCATGTATAAGGATAAGGAGCTACTGCATCACGCTATCTCCGCTGGCGCGGATGGTTACATGCTCAAAGAGGATTCGGACACGGAACTCATCTTGGCCATACACAAGGTGCGGCGGGGAGGTTTTTACGCATCCCACCTCCTTTCCCGGGCGTTGCCGGACGGCTGGGTAGAGAAATCCCGTAAGGATCGAAAGGCCGCGTTTGAGTGCTTGACGACGCGCGAACGGGAGGTCCTCAAGCTTGTTGCCGAAGGGAGATCGAACAAAGAGATTGCCGCTCTCTTTTATATCAGCGTGCGCACCGTGGAAAATCACCGCGCCAACATAATAAAGAAGTTGGGCCTCAAAAGAACCGCCGATCTAGTCAAGTACGCCATTCGCAGGGGCTATACCCAGCCCAGCAACTAGAATCTCACCTTCACGAACCCTCACCTCTTCTTCCCTATAAGTATTTTCACCTATTTTTCAAAAATAGGTATATCTACTCATTTACTTCATGTGAATGAGCTATTTATATAAAATCTCGGGTTTTTTGCACCACACCAGGGTTTTACGTTAAGCGGGCAAGAAGACAGGTGCCCGAACAATAGTTCGGCGGGCGGCAGGAAAAAAGAGATGGGGGAGGGATGAACCTGATCGAAAGGAGAAGTCATCCGAGGATTGGGATCTATCACCCTGTCTATTATTTCACCGATCACGGGTCCAACCCCAAGCTCGGCTCGGCCATCGATCTGAGCATGGGAGGGATTAGGATAAAGACACCATATAGTGTGATAGAGGGCCAAGAACTTGAGATCTTTATTGTCATCGATACGCAGGTGATTAAAACAAAGGGTAAAGTTGTGAGCGTCTCGCGATCAAAGGGAAAGAACCTGACGGCCAGAATCAGGTTTGCAGAAATATCGAACCCCGATGGGCCTTATTTGGAGCAATACCTCTCCTCTGTCATGGAACGGCACAAAGCATGGGAGAAATAAGCGGGCAGCAGGAGAAGAAAAACATCTGATCAAAAGGATTCCTCAGGACATTGACTCTTATTCTATTCCACGACTCTCATCATTTCTTGGATCAAAATGCGCGTTCTATTCTATTTATTTCACCCTTTGCCGTAGTTCGTGGGACGATATCAGGTTGATCATGCCTAGTTAACCGAAGTCTCAGGGGTTGATCGGGATGGGAAGTAGACAATGAGAGGGCACGAAACCTCATTGGTGAATGATTATCCTTATCTGGCCAACGAAAGAAACAGGCCGGCCAATCAGGAGGTTGTCACGGAGCATGACGGGACTATCGCCTATATGTATCTGAAGGAGATGGGCAAAATTCCCCTGCTTACGAGGGAAGGGGAGATCAAGTTGGCCAAGCAAATTCATGGTGGTCAACGAGAAATCCGCGTTCTGCTCGGCCACTGTTTGGTCGCTGCGAGGGAGATTGATCACCTGGGTCAGGAATTGGGGAAAGATCGGTGCAAGGTCAGTCGATTCGGGGAAGAGGTCACGGGTGAGGTTATTTCACAACTGGGCATACTAGCCAAACATCATGGGGATCATCTGTGCAAGCTCCGAGATCTCCTGGAGGAACTAAAAAAAGCGGAGGCGAATCTCAAGAAGGCAGAGGTGGAGATCGTTCAGGGTAACCTGCGACTGGTCGTAAAAACCGCGAGGGATTATAACAAGAAAGGACTTTCCTTTGTCGATCTCCTTCAAGAAGGAAACCTCGGGTTAATCAGGGGGGTGGAGAGGTACGATTACCGGAGGGGATTTAGATTCAGCACCTATGCCATTAGGTAGATCAAGCAGACCATTTCGAGAGCCATTGCTGATAAATCCAGGCCATACGGATTCCCAACCACGTGTCGGAGATTAAGGGGAGAATTTCCAGGGCTTTTCATCTGTTTGTTAAGAAGCGGGGGAGGGAACCGCTTCCTGAGGAGATCACCCCGGAGGTGGGGATGGATCCTATCAAGATTCAAAGGGTGATAGCCGTCACTCAGGAGGCGGTTTCCCTGGAAACTCCATTGGGTGACGATACTAAATTGGAGGATTTCATCGAGAACAGGGAGGCTTTGAGTTCCATTCGGGATCTTATCGAGCGGATGGATCTCGCGAGGACAACCCGTGCTCTCCTTTCTCAACTTAAACCGAGGAAGGAGCGGATCCTCCGCCTTCGCTGCGGTATCGGTGAGCCAAGGACCTACACCTTGGCTGAGGTTGGGAGGGGCTTCGGTTTATCACAGGAGAGGATTCGGCAGATCCAGCGAAAAGCGCTTGAGAAGCTCAAGGCCCGGCCAGGAGCCGCGACAATTTATGGAGAATCACTGAGGGGTAACCTTAATCACTTTCATCCCAGCTATACGGCTGAGGATTATTCAAATTACCGGTCCGATCGAAAACGACTGAGGTGATATGATCTGCCCGTATCTGGTAAGGATTATCAAGCCACTTTGCCAGGCGAATAGAAGAAAATCAAATACTCCCAATATCTCCGACCTCCAATACTATTGTTTGGGCGTAAGGCATAAGGAGTGTCCCAAATTCAAAAAGGTTCGATCGAGGCGAAGGAGGAAAAAGAAGAAAACAGGTAAGGATATTACGATCTAAGGGGAGAGAGCAAATGTTGACGAAATCCATTGGAAGCGAACGAATCCATATGAACGCCGATTATGAAATCAAATACTACCAAAACACAAACCTTAAAGGAAACAGCAGCTTCGCCTCCGAGATTGCTATCGACCCGAGCGACAAGATTATCATTGACGACGACTCCCTGGTTGATTTGAGGCAGAAGATAAGCCTAGTTCTTCCCGCAGCCTTTTACAGCAGGAAGAAGTGAGAGAAACTGGGAAGGCCTTGATATCATTTGGGGAGCAGCTATAAATCCCCCGAATCCGGAGATCGGGATCATCTGGAGCCTCATTTCTATTCTTCCCATGTGATGTCTGGACTCTGATGGATGCGAGGATTCATGGAAGCTATTCACGAAAAGCGCAAATTCCCTCGGTTTCCCGTAACCAATTCTGTCATTTTCTTACGCTACGGAAGGCGGATGACAATGCGAACGCTGGATATGAGCCTGGGCGGGTTGAAACTGGAAGCGAACTTCGATTTGAGGGTTGGAGAGTCCATAGATTTCGTGATCCTTGCCAATGCTACCAAGATACACTGCAGGGGAAAGATCGTCGCAATCGAAGAATTCGGCCACAAGGTTCACGCCAGGTTACTCCTGAAACCCTCATCGGATTCGGAGCACAGGAAATTGTCCGATTATCTCCACACCCTTTATTGGGGACGCTTCCAAAAATGGATAATTGCTGGGATACTCATTTTATCGGCTTATATCGCCTACCTTATCATCCGCACCTAGTTTTTCCGCTTTTGATAGTCATAATATTTTGGCATTTTTGGGGGGTCGGTAAAACCTTTCCCCGAACCCACAAATGCCCTGTCT
>CP070774.1:420175-425663 GCA_020346125.1 Syntrophobacterales bacterium
CTAATCTTCTGCCCGTGCAACGTAGGATTTTCAATGTCGCAACCACCTCCCCCGTGCGACCCGCCCGGCTCAGTGATAGCAAAGCAGCCCATCTTCAGCTTATCACCGCAAAACGTGGGGGCAAAATGATCCAGCACTGCTTTATTGCCGGCTATGAGGGCCGGCTTGAATGCCCATGTCGTAACGGTGGCAGCAGTTGCTATACCGCTGTCGCCCCGGGCAAGTTCTTCATGCGCTATGGCGTGGGAAACGAGAGACTCCACATGGCCCCCATATTCCTCGGGAAAGTCCCACTTTTGAGTGCCCAGATCTGTTAGGCCCTGAAGGATTTTATTAATTATCTTGTGCTCCTTATCATCGTCTATTTTATGTCGAACAGGCATAATTTCTCTTTCAACGAAATCACGGTACAGTTTCTTTATCATGCGATCTTCTTCTTTGAGAAGGACGTCCAGATATTGTTGTTCAGACATATTCCCACCTCCTATGAATAATAGCTTTTACCCCCAAAGGGGTCCGGAGAAGCCCTCCTTTTTACGACAGGTACTCCTTTTCAGGCCCTGTCATCCTCCATATCACCATGTTTTTCCAGTGATTCTGCTTCTTACAATTTACCTTGACGGGAAGAATTTCCCATAACGTACCCCCCTTGATTCTCTTCGGTATTTCCCCAGTCAATCCATCCAACTCACCCCCTTTTACCAGATATTTAGCCACTTCGCTATCTCATTCCCTCAAGCGAGATTTAGAGGAACACACATGATGATAAGAAATCCCTTCTTGAACCTGGAGAATCATTAATATAAAAACACGGGAAGTGCAACCTTTTTTCTCATTTTGGGCCCAGATTGGCTTTCATAGCTCTGCTAAACATTATCGAAGGATTCATAGATTATCTCGCCATTTCCACGGGAGGACTCTTGTTTGAAGGGTCGCTCTGTGGGAAGAAAGAAAAGAACTGATATTTCAAGCGGCTGTTGACCGAATCCCCTGGAGCGCGAAGTTATTCAAGTGCTGCAGTGCTGCGGTGCTGCAGTCAAACTAGGAAAAATCCTAAATCCGAAACACTAAATCCTAAACGTTTTGATCATTTGATCATTAGTGCTTTGTATTTGTTTAGGGTTTAGAAATTAGGATTTGGAATTTGCCTAGTGGAGCGAACTTTAGAATGGTCAAAAATTCTTTTCTGGGAGCGAAAGGGAATCTGTCCAACGCTATGGATAAGCTGCGTGAAAACGCTGCGCGTTTGCACGTCAGCTTGATTCAATGGTTAGATTTCCCACCTTCCCTTCAAGGCTCGAATTCAGCGTCAGCTGGTTTTTCTTCCTGCGACACCTTTCGTAGACTCGGAGATCTCTCTTATCTCTCCTTTTGCACGGAGATCACGGGTGGCTTTGCCTGCCTGCCACATTTCAGAGTTCCCCATGGACGCCAGTTCCTTGCCCAACCGTTCCTGGTAATCAGGCCTGCCACACTCTTCGATAACGCGCCGGGTTTCCGCTCCGGACGCCACTCGCTCGTAGAGTTCATCGAACACAGGCATGACAGCCTCCTTGAACTTGGGCTTCCAATCGAGCGCACCGCGCTGCGCAGTGGCCGAACAATTGGCATACATCCAGTCCATGCCATTCTCGCCGACAAGCCGAATCAGACTTTCCGTCAACTCCTCGACTGTCTCGTTGAACGCCTCGCTCGGGCTATGTCCGTGTTTTCGAAGCACGTCGTATTGCGCCTCCATAATGCCCGCAAGCGCACCCATCAGCACGCCACGCTCACCGGTGAGATCGCTGTAGACTTCCTTCTCGAAGGTCGTGGGAAAGAGGTACCCAGATCCGATAGCAATTCCCAAGGCGATGCAGCGCTCCCTGGCTCGACCGGTTGCGTCCTGATAGACAGCAAAGCTGGAATTAATCCCTTCGCCCGAAAGGAAGTTGCGGCGAAGCGATGTCCCCGATCCTTTGGGAGCAACCATAATCACATCGACATCTTCGGGCGGGATGACCTCTGTCTGATCACTGTACGCAATGGAGAATCCGTGTGAGAAGAACAATGCGTCACCCGGATTCAAGTTCTTCTTGATGGTAGGCCAGACTGACTTGTGAGCCGCATCAGCGATCAACATCTCAACGATAGTTCCGCGCTGAGCGGCTTCCTCTATGTCAAACAGGTCTTCTCCGGGCTTCCAGCCGTCCTCCACTGCCCGATCCCAATCCTTCTTGAATTCCTTTGACTGGCCAACAATCACGTTAAAGCCGTTGTCTTTCATATTCAACGACTGCCCAGGCCCTTGTACGCCGTATCCAAGAACAGCGATCATTTCATTCTCAAGGGCCTTACGAGCCTTTTCCATGGGGAATTCCTCCCGCATGATTACTTCTTCCTTCACACCTCCAAAATCTATAATGGCCATAATGTCAATCCTCCTCTCATTGGACTGTCAACTTCACATGAACATCATAAGAAATCTAACAAACTGCAGGGGGACAAAAAAGGGGCAGGCATTCCCAAAACTCCCCACCCCAATTCTCAATCGAGATACTCAACCGGCAAAACACTATCCCTTGATTACGCCCATTGGAACGAGCTTCGCCACCTTTCTGCTGATCCCCGCATTGTGAACCACATTCACTACCTCGGTAACATCCTTATATGCATCTGATATTTCCTCAGCAATGGTGGCCTTTCCCGCCGATCGTACAAATATCCCCTTGTCCTCCAATTCCCTTACGATGGCCCTGCCTTTCGCGACTCTCTTTGCCTGGTGTCTGCTCATTACCCTTCCCGCGCCATGGCAGGTACTGCCGAAGGTCTCGCTAAAGGCTTTTTCCGTTCCTACCATCACATAAGAACACCTCCCCATATCTCCTGGGATCAGAACGGGTTGACCGATATCTCGATAATCCTCCGGTATTTCGGCATGATGTGGGGGGAACGCCCGAGTCGCCCCCTTTCTATGGACACAGATCCTCCTTCGATGCCCATTGACCTCGTGGTCTTCGAATTTGGCGATGTTGTGGCAGACATCATAGATGAGGTTCAGCTGGAGCCTCTTTGGACCCATCCCCATCACCCGTTCAAAGGTCTCCCTGACCCAGTGGGTTATCATTTGTCGGTTTGCAAAAGCAAAATTAGCCGCACAGGCCATGGCGGCCCAGTAACGCTTGCCCTCATCGGAGCCGATCGGGGCACAACAGAGCTGTCTATCGGGTAATTCAATTCCATATTTTGCCGCCGCCTGAAGCATAACCTTGATATAATCATCGCATACCTGGTGCCCCAACCCCCTCGATCCCGTATGAACGATAACGGTAACCTGGCCCTCATTCAGCCGGAGCGCATCGGCCAATTTCCCATCATATACCTCGGCCACATAACCCACCTCTACGAAATGATTACCCGATCCAAGGGTCCCCAATTGGCTGCGTCCTCGCTCCACGGCTCTTTCCGAAACAGCACCTGGATCCGCCCCCTCTATTGCTCCCTTCTCCTCGATGTGCTCCAAATCCACCGCAAAACCATAGCCATTCTCGATCGCCCATCGGGCCCCCTTTTTGAAGACCTTCCTCCCCTCCTCCCGGTTCAACGTGAAATCCTTCCGACGCGATCCCACACCGGATGGAATATTTCTGAAAAGGGCCCCCACCAATTCCTTAATGCTTCCTGAGATATCCTTGCGGCTCAGACCTGAGCGCATCAGCCGCACGCCTCAATTGATATCGTATCCCACCCCTCCGGGTGAAATGATTCCCTCGTCCAGATCGAAGGCCGCCACCCCGCCAATGGGAAACCCATACCCCCAGTGGATATCCGGCATGGCCATTGAGTTTCCCAAAATTCCCGGAAGCCACGCTACATTGGATACTTGGACGAGACTCTGGTCCTGCCGGATATCGGCAAGCATCCTTTCATCGGCATAGATGAGGCCATCGGTCCGCATCTTTCCCTCTCGAGGAATACGCCACCGGTAATCGTCTACCTTTTGAATTTTCACTTGGCTTATCTCGGCCATCTTTCCTGCCACTGGCCTTGGATTTCTTTCATTCTTCAAAGATCGAAAATAATCCTGGCCTTCCACCTCCCCTTTTCTTTTTTCACCTGGATCTGATGATATGTCACCGCCTTGATCTCCGTCTTGATGACATGTCGTTCCTCTTGAAAGACCTCCCCCCTTGCCCTCGCTTTTAGCGATCCATCGCGAAGTTCATCGATGGAAAAAGTTCTGAAAAGGAGGCCATCTACATCATGCAGGTAGAGGAGTTCCCCCAACCAATTGACCATCAAATCTTCCAGATTCGGGCTTTCGACCCGAATGGTCCTCTCCGTGCTCTCCCGTATCCCCTGTAAATCGGTAATGATCTCGAAAAAGGCCTCCCCAGCGTTGCTGAATAACTCCTCTAGGTCTCCACCATAGACGATGATCCCTACATCAGCGGTATGATCCAGAAGCCTGAACTTTTTCCCTCTGCCCAATAGGTTTCCCCTGTCCTCCAACACCTAAAAAAATTGTATTCTCACCCCCGATCGATGTCAATCCTCATTGCATCTGGAGTTTTCTAATGCAAGGTTTCCAACATTTCAACTCAAGTGATGGATAACCTCATTTCTTTACTTCGTCGCCCGCTTCCTTTCTCCTTCTAAATGCCTCCTTGAATTCTGCCACCACCTCCCCCCCCAAGGCCTTACATTCCTCCGGGATCATGATAGCGGCCCACCCCTTCTGGGGAATGTATATACCATCATAGGCCGTATCGGAGAATCCTTTAATCATTACTGGAATTCCCTCCTTCCGCAAGGCCTGAGAAACCAAATCGGCCTCAAATTTATTCTCCACGACAAGGATTTTGACGAAATTGCTCAAAAATCGACCTCCTCATGCTCCCCCGCTCACCGGAGAGAATTTTAGACCTATTACACCAATCCACACTCCTTTTGAACGAGGTGCAAGCTTCAATAGTATACCTGTAATAGTAAAAAGTGGAAAATTCAATCCGAAACCATTTGCGAGTTGAAACGTCCTATCACTATACCTGTAATCAAGCGTAAAATCCATCTCATTGGATGTGGCATTGTAGGGACAAGATGATGAGAGCTAAGGAATCCTTTAAATCGAGCATCTTCCTTTCGGCTGAGCAACAGAAAGCCTCTGAATGGAGAAGGAGAAAGAGCTTCTTGGCCCGGACCGAGGCCTATACCCATCAAACCCTTACTACAGGGGTCAAATCCAAACATTTGAAGCTATTCACCATGACCGTAGATTCCCAAAAAGAACACATGGGCGTTGATTACCACCATGAGGATGAGGACTTCATCTACGTAATGGAGGGGAACGTGGAGATGATGGCTGGAGAGAAACGAAACGTTCTCTCAACGGGCCAAAGCCTCCATTTCAATTCGTCCGTCAGCCACAAACTGAGGAATGCGGGTGAAAAACCCGTCAAATTTATCGCCGTTATCTACACGCCTTAGTAACGGTCTCACGGACTTCGGC
>CP070774.1:425763-431122 GCA_020346125.1 Syntrophobacterales bacterium
TAGGCTCAATTCATAAAGATGGAGCCACTCCCACCCGGGGCATTCTAACCTACTGTTCTAAACTGCTGATCAGATTGCTCCAGAGCTTCTGGGCTTGCCCACCCAACTGTCCAAGGAAAACGCACCCAAGATCTCTTGGTGCCGCCGGATGGATCATGATTCTTTCTTGTCCCTCAAATCTCTGGCCGCCCTAAATAGCTCCACGATTTCCCGAAAATGGGGAGCCTCAGCGAATATGCCCCCTGTCCTCTGGGATAGGCCTTCCAAAGTTTTAAGGTATCGTTTCTCCACCCGGGAATATCCCAAACAAAAGACAGATATGTGCGAATTGCGGGCCCTATTGATCACACCATGGAGAGTCGACTGGCTCCCTTCGTCTTTCCCATCGGAAAAAAGAACGACAAATCTCCTTTTGTCTTCCTCCTTTTTTAGAAAGAGGAAGGCCTGATCAAGGGCGTCAAATAGCACGGTGTTTCTCCCTTCCGTCAGGAGGCCGGGAATCTCCTGCCTCAGCCGATTTTTATCCGATGTGAAGGGAACGGCCAGGCTCGCCTTATCATTGAATGTTATGACTGCACACCGATCCATTGCTCCCAATAGGTTCACAAACTCCATGGCTGATTTTTTGATGCCCTCTAGTGGCGGACCCTTGACCGATCCACTAGTATCCAGAACAAGCAGGATCGAAAAGCCTTTTCCTGGTCCCACAAACGCCCCCCTCTTCTCAAAATCCGTGATGAGAGGCTCCAAGGGTGCCACTTTCCCAGGTGAAAGGGTATCCCACGGTCTGTCTGCGATTTTTTTCTCGGTCTGTTTCACCAACCTCAATGGCCTTAACGTCGTTGAGCTAGCGATATCGGGCTGAAGGCTTTCCTCCGGCCTTGACAGAACCATTTCCCTTTCTTCGGGAAGGGCAGGAGAGCTTACTGTGGGAATAGGGAGAAGATCGGAGACAAACTCGGGATGTGGGCGGTTTCTGCCCAGGGGGGCGGTGCTCTTTTCCAATTTCGTAGAATAGGTTAGGGCTCCACCTTTTTCGGCCTGAGTCAAGACCCTCGATTGGTCCACTTCGAGGAGGGGAGATTGATCCGATGCGGAATGGGGTATCGCGGGAAGTCGCATCGGGGGATTCAGCGAACGGGAGACAACTCGTTTGCTTTCCACCTCTTTTCCCTCCTGTCCCGGGGGAAGGACACCAGGGGTTGGGAATTGTTCCACATTCAGACTCGGCTTAAAGGTGCCCTCCTTGGGGATGGGACCGGGGAAGTCTTCCAGGGATGTAGCACTTGGGGTGCCCATGGCGGTCTGAGCCCTTGCAACCAGAGCATTTTTCAAAATTCCCGTTTCCTTAAAAGTGAGGCTCTTCGAAGATCCCTCTTCTTCCTCTTCAATGACGACCATACGAACTGGAATGAGATTAGGCCACTCCGGCATACCTGAAGTGGGGATCAGGGATACGTCGATTCCAAAAAGAATCCCTAGATGGATGAGAAAAGAGAGCAGGAGGCAATAGATCAGCCTATTTTTTTTCACGGATCCACCAGGTTGCCCCTATGGGGCTGATGTTCTCCTCTCTGAGGCCGCGATGGCCCGTTCATACTCATCTCTGGCTTTTTCATGCATCCCCATCTCGGCGTAGACCATACCGAGGTTGTTATGAATGTAATCGAGGTTAGGATCAATCTCTACCGCCTTCAGAAGGTAACGAAGTGTCTCATCATAGGATTTTTTCCTGAAATAGATAACCCCCAGGTTGTTCAGGGCCTCCACATTTTGGGGGTCCATGTTCAGAATATATTTGTACTCCTCGATGGATTCATCGTCTCGACCCTGAGATGTTAGAATTTCGGCCAGTTTGAATCGTGCCTGGATATCACGGGGGTTGATGTCCAGAGCTTTCCGATAGGCATCCATAGCCTCCTCGACATGGCCCTGTCTCTGCAACACAGTACCAAGGCCGTAATAGGCATCCCCGTGCTTCAGCTCGATTTCGATCGCCTTACGGTAGGCATCAGCGGCCTTGGCATTTTCCCCCAGTGCCTCCAAAACAGTGCCCAAGTTATAGTATCCATTCGAAAAACCCTGATCCGCCCGAACGACTCTTTCAAAAAGCTCACGGGCCTTCTCGTAGGACTTCATTTTGCGGTAGATGACCCCCGTGTTGTTGATAGCCTCAACAAAATTCGGCTTCAGCGCCACTGCCTTCTCATAGCACTGTAGGGCTTTTTGAGTCAAGCCCTTCCCGCCGTAAAGGATTCCAAGATTGTTGTAGGCTTCAGCAAACTCGGGCTTCGTCTCGACCGCCTTTTGATAATACGCTTCAGCCTTTGCTTTTTGGGCGCGGGCATCGTAGATTACTCCCAGATTGAAGTACGCTTCCGCGTTGGCGGGATTAACCTCTATGGCCGCCTCATACTCAGGAATAGCCCTGTCATATTGGCCTTGGAGATCGTAGCAAAGGGCCAGATGAAATCGGACGTCGCCCCGGTCGGGATTGAGGGACTTTGCCGCCTCGAGGTGATCGAGAGCAGCACCGTAGATCGCCTTTTCCCTGAGGGCAATACCCATACCCAACCGTGCATCGATGGCATGGGGCCGTGCCTGGAGGACCCTGTTGTAAGCCTCAATGGCTGCCTCCAATTGTCCCATCTCGACCAGGACATCAGCGAGTTTTGTCCGGGCATCGAAATGGTTCGGATCATGAGTGAGGGCAATTTCGAACTCAACCAGCCCCATGTTGTTATCTCCTCGGAGGCGGTACAGGAGGCCGAGTTCATAATGAATCTGTGGGTCCAGAGGCCTTGCCTTCAGGGCACTCCGATAATGTCTCAAAGCAAGATCAGCTTTTCCAAGCCTGACGTATGTCTTTCCCAGCGCCACGTGGATGTCAACCCCTTCTGGATTGAGCCCGATAGCGTGCTGATATGACAGAGCTGCATCCTCAAATTTCTTCTCACGATAAAAGGCCACCCCGAGGTTGTAATAATCCTTCCAAGAGGAGAGATCAAGTGAAATAGCTTTCTTGAAGGCAGAAATAGCATCAGACAGTTTCTCCCGCTCCATATAAATATGTCCCAGGGCCCGATGTGCCTCGACAAGCCTTGCATCCAATTCCACTGCCCTCTCGAATTCCTGTATCGCCTCCTCCTGAAGGCCTTTGCGCTGGTAAGCCAGCCCAAGATTGAAATGGAATTGAGCGACATTGGGGGCCCGGGCAATTTGGTTCTTGTAGGCTTCGATAGCCTCATCGATCTTACCGGTCTGAAGGAGGGCCGAACCGAAGAGGCCGCGGAGCCGAGGGTAGTTGGGGTCCAGTTTCAGCGCTTTCTGGAACCTTTCCACAGCCTTGTCATAATGGCCCATTTCATAATAGCTGAGACCCAGGTTCACGTAAAAGGCAGCCTTCTCCTCTCCATTCAAAGGGGAGGACAGCCAAGAAGCAATGACCATAAGAAAAGGAAAAACAAAGAGGCAATTCTTTACTCGTGCACCCATCTTTCCTTACCATAATAACGTAAATTTAGGTGTTTTTGCTAAAGTGCTTGTAGATCTGTACCAGTTCGTTATTGGAAAAGGGGCTAATGACGAGCTCCTGACCAGGGAAAATGTAATCTGGGTTTTTGCCCATGCGGCCACTGGTATAGTTATAAACATAGGATTCCCTTGTTTTCGTGACCAGGATTTTCCCTAAAAAGGAACTGTACCCTTCCTCTTCAGGTTCATCTGCATATTGGGGTATCTCCAAGGTTAGAAACTTCTCTTCCGGAAAACCCCCTTCAGTGTCCATTGGGATTCCTTTTAGGAACTGATCCATAAGGCCATGCTGAATAATACCCCAGATTCCCTGAACATCCTCCCTGGTTACAGAGTGGATGTAGAAGGTGTCTTCACGAAGACCCATTTCCTCCGGCAGAAGTTGAGAAAGAGTGATGGTTTCCCCTGGCTTCTCCACGATGACCCTGATGGGGGTCTCCGGGCTTGGCGCTCTCTTCTGTAGTTCCTCTGGCGTAGTAACGGCTACCTTCTCCACCTTTTCCAGAATCTTGATGGGAGTATCTAGGGTGATAGATGGGTCAGCCAGAAGCTTCCTTGGGGTGGTCTCCGTGACTAATCCGCCTTCCGTGATAAGGTAAATGGGAGTATCCGGATGGATGGTTCGATTCTTCAGGAGCTCCCGGGGAGTGGTTATGATTGTTTTCTCTTCTTCAATCAAGACCTTGATTTCGGACTTGGGGTCAACGGACAGATCTTTCAAAATTGCCTCGGGTGTTGTCGTAATGATCCGCCGGTCCTTTTTGGAAATGACCGTTTGGGCAGCGACAAAGTGATCCGCCCGCTCTAGGTCTATAGGCTCACTGAGCTTCCCCTTGAGAGCTTCTATGCGTTTCTCCGCCTCCCTCTCAATTTTCTTCTCAGGTCCGGACCTGAAGAGAAAAAAGAGCCCAACCAACAAGGCAATGACAACAGGGATGATATATTTTAGATAGAGGCTACCCTTTGACTTTGTGTTTTTGTTCATAGATACTCCTTCCTTTCAAATTCAGACAACATTGGATATTGCCGAACTGTGGAGTGAACAAAGCGAACAATGTTACCCTGCAAAGAAAAAAGCCGGGGTACTCATTCACTTCGGCAACCCGGCTGTCTCCAAACTTCACCGGTTATTTCGCTGAGGCGGTTCTGCCAACGATTCCGCTAAAATACTAGCCAACTTGGACAATACCCACTCACAGGTTACACACCTGGGATTCAAAGACCCGTGGCTTTCCGTCCCACCCTCATAGGTGGTTTGGCTTTGTCGACTGAACCCATTTTAGCAGGATTGGAATATATGTCAAAGCAAAAACCAGATCGAGCGAATTCTAACTGTATTCGATAGCCAGAACCTCTTCCGTAATAATTGAATTGCGATTGAATTAATTACCCTCTTAACCTCTCCTACTCCGAAACATATGGATAATGAAACCGTAAGAAAAATCGGGATCATCCGTCCCTTTTATACAGGAGTCACCAAAATCGGGGGATTCAGACCAAAACGTGTTCAAAAGGTTCATCTGGTTCACTCGCTCACTCTCGAGCCTAGGGTGAAGGTGACTCCAGCTAGGACCGCGACAGAAAGCACTGAAGCCTGGAACGTGCCAGTGACGTCAATCAGAAAGCCGAAGACAACTGGCATCACCAGCGGTCCAATATTGCCAAGCGAGGAAATGAGACCGATGACACCTCCCACAGAGGCAGAGAGGCGCTCGTGCTCCGCTGGCACAGCAAGGCTAATTGTGAGCACCCCGATAATCGTGAAACCTGAGAGAAAAATACATAAGATCAGTAAGGGAAAAGGGGCGTAGTTTATCCCCATGAT
>CP070774.1:431222-436451 GCA_020346125.1 Syntrophobacterales bacterium
GTCATCCTCTTCGCCCTCATCGCCATGGTGAGCCTCATCTCCGCATACATGACCGGTGTCAGCCTGAGGGAGGAACTCGAGGGGGGCGTTAAGGAAAAGTTTCTGTTTTTGGGACTCTTCACCTCTACTGGGGGCTGGTTTTCCCTCGCCCAATTCGTGGCGTTCTTCGGTCCCCTCATCGGACTGGTACTTGGCTTCGACTCCATCAATCGAGAAATAAGCACCGGGACGATGAGCAAATTGGCCTCCCAGCCCATATTCCGGGACTCCATCATAAACGGGAAATTCCTTGCCGGCATAACAACCATTGGCATCATGCTCGTCTCCATCGTCCTGGTAATATCCGGGCTTGGACTGCGGGTATTGGGCGTGGTTCCCGGCAGCGAAGAGCTCTGGCGGATCATCATCTACCTGGTCATCAGCATTGTATACGTCTCGTTCTGGTTGGGGATATCCATGCTCTTCTCAATCCTTTTCCGCAGCATCGCCACATCGGCCCTGGCATCGATAGCACTCTGGATCTTCTTCTCCTTTTTCGTCTCCCTCGGGGCAACCGCTGTTGCCAAGGCCTTTGTGCCTATCCCCCCATCCGGAACTGACCGCGAGACCGCTATCAGGCACTACCGGATTCAAGAGGCGGTGAGATTGATCTCCCCCATGGAGCTCTACGGTGATGCGACTGCCACGATAATACATCCCAAGAAAAAGACGGCGAGATTCTCTTTGCCAGCAGGCCCACTGGAGGAATTGTTATCGGCACGGTTTCAGAACCCCCTTCCGTTGAGCCAGAGCATTCTCGTGGTATGGCCTTACATCGTCTCCCTCATAGCCATAACCCTGGTCTGTTTCGGCTTTTCCTATGGGGTCTTCATGCGGCAGGAGATCAGATCGGTTTAATATGTGGCTCTGTTGGTGGGACTGCAGGGGCATTCAGCGGGCTCCAGCCCTCTTTAACTCCCTTCCGTAGTAAGCAATCCACTCCTCTACATCGAGATACTTCATCGTTTTGATATCATAGCGTTTTCCGGCCCACGGGGGCTTTTGCTCTCCGCTTGCCTTCACCTCTCCGATAATGGCTTCGAGGAGCCGGTCGATCTCATCATCCGTGAATTGGTATTGTTGGGCCAGGGCCATTACCCCCTGAGCATTTCGGTATTCCGTGATATACTGCTTGATGGCGGCCTCCTGAAGCTCCTTAATTCTCTCGGCTGGTTCTTCTATGCGTTCGGCCATCGATGCGGCGGCCGTAAAATTTCGTTGCTCTATCTGTTCCCTTAATGAAGCCTCCAGTTCCCTCTCTTCCTGTTCCATCTCCTCCCCTTGACCCATTGATGAGGAAAAGAACTATACTCTGTTTCTACCATGCGTCGAAAAAGACGGCTACGAACAATTTCTCGTGGCTTTCTGGAGCTTAAAATCATCCGCTGCCGCTCTTTCCCGCGATATTCAACAATGAAGCACGGCCCATGGGAAATGAGGGGAATATCGAGCGCTCTTCCCTCCATTGGAATTGTCCCTTCGGCATCCACCTCACATCCAGGCTCTCCATGGAAAGGGATTATACCTATGGGACCCGGCCATAGTCATCTTCCAGCCTGACGATATCATCCTCCCCGAAGTAATCCCCTCTCTGAACCTCTATTAAGGTGAGTTGAGTATCCCCGATATTTTCGATTCGGTGAGCCGCCTTGAGTGGAATGTCCACTGACTCGCCCTGACTGAGCAAGATTTCCTTCCCGTCCAGGGTAACTTGAGCCCTTCCCTCCAGTATGATCCAGTGCTCGGATCGCCTGAAATGCTTCTGGTAACTCAAACGCTGCCCGGGTTGAATCCAAATCCGCTTAACCTTATGGGTTGGGCGATCTTCGAGGACTAAGAACCCTCCCCATGGTCTGTTCTCCTCAGGAAATGCCATCTGGCTCTCATTCAAGAGGGGGACCCTCCTCAGTAAACGTCCTGAATCGAAGTGTACCTAAACCAACGCCATTAGTTTTTGCTTTTCCACAGCAGCGCCACAGATCACCTTATTAGCCGCCCCGTAGTAGACAAAATATTTGCCTTTGATCTCGCAGATGCCGCAGCCGAAGACCACCTCGTGGACCTCGCCTCGAAGTTCATAATCCTCTTCAGGTTCAAGGATGGGATCGGGATACCTTTCGATGACCTGGGAAGTGTCATTAAGATCGAGGAGGGCAACTCCAAGTCTATAGACGCCCTCCTCATCGACCCCGTGGTAGATCAATAACCAACCTTTCTCAGTTCGTATCGGTGGACAGGCTGAACCGATGGTTGCCCCATCCCAATTCCCCGCGCCTTTTGTTGGTGTCATAATGATTCTGCTGTCCTGCCAAGTGGTCAGGTTATCTGAATAGGCAATCCAGATACTAAGGGGTTTGTGATGCATCAACCTGTTGAAAATCACATATTACCCGTCAATCTTCTCCGGGAAAAGCACCGCATCCTTGTTCTCCACATCGGGCATTATGACACCAAAATACGGCAAAGTCCAGAGCCCTGAAGGCGAGCGGGAAGATTGTCTCCGGGATATAGTCTTCAAAGAATAGGTTCTCCATCCCATTGTGAAGGGATTTCAGGCTTTCTAAAATGGGGAGGGAGAGTTCCCTTTCCCTATCCTTTCTCTCATGAATTTTTCACACGAATAGCGTCATAATGCGATGGTTGGGGGGCCTCTCCTGAACGTGCCTGCCCAGTTCGTAGAGTTGAGGTGGACCCTTGTCCGGCATAATAAAGCCATAATTTCCCAGTAAAACCGTATCCCTCGAGGTGAAATATTTTTCGATTCTCCTCAGCCCAGCTTTCTCCCTGGGGGGGATCCTGGCCTGATGGATGAGATAATCAATAAGCTTCTGCCTCGCTTCATCCTGGCTTACCCTGGGATAGATGTGAACGCCGTGCCTGAGGACCAAAACCTTTCCGCCGTAATGCGGAAGGGCTTCGACCACAGCCCGACAGGCCCCCAGGGTAAATACTGTCAGGAAATCCATGAGAGGCAAAGTCTCTCCCAGAAGTTCCCACTCCTTTTTTTGCATACCCCATGGGGCTTCCTCCGGAAGTTAAAAAGGTTGCCTTTTTAGACTCATCCCAAAGGCTGTACGCTCGAGGGGTCATTCAACCGGTTTTTTAGTTAGATAGAATTTGAAATGAATCTTCCAATCTTTTCATGTCTCTTAGCTTCGGACCTTTATTTATCCGTTACAGGTCCTTCTCGTGCCAGGCGATAGCCCGTTTCTGCTACCCGTTCAGGAAACAATGGAGACATAAATAAGGGTAAGCTCGCGGGATATTTCCGATGATAAGGTGGCCCCCTTTACTGCCCCCCAGGCAAAATCGAAGAATTGAGCCTTGAAGGCCCATACTCCCAATGCAAAATAGTCTAAACGGCTGAGAGGCCTCTTTTCATTCGAGGGTTTTTAAATATTCAATTGTAGCGTTCAAATCGGCATCGGACATCTGCCAGCGAGGCATGGTCCGATCCATAACCTCTCCATCTGCCTCTAGCCCCTGGGTTATGGCCCTTTTGATCAAAGCATCCGTGTAGTGATGTTCTTTTTCCTCGCCCTCATGGACGTGCTTCTTTTTCCCCGTGAGGGCCTTGTACCGGATATCCGTTGGCATCGCCGTCCCCATCATCACGGGCATTCCTCCCCTTCCATGAACACCGTGACATGAGACACACCCCCCACCGTGCATACTCAGCCACATGGGACCTTCATAGAAAGGGATGGAATATCCATTGCCCCCGATACCGGTATAGTATATCCGTTCGCCAGGGGATTTAAATCGCCTCTCCTGGTTCTGGATAGGACCGGCCAACACCAGGACAATCACAAGCGCTAGAGATGAGAAAAGTAAACCCCGTTTTCCCTTCATACCCATTCCCCCATGAATGAAAGTAGTTTAGTAGGTAAGGCAACTTTTCTTGCGGAATAAAAGTTTCACTTCAGAGTGGACCTATACTCGTGATTAATAAGTACTCCTCTTGTGGAACAGTAAATCTGCTATATAGCTAACGGCTTCCTGTCCGGTCTGATCCGTATCATTGAGAATACCAATGAAGATCAATCTCCTGGGCTCTTTACCATAGAGTTTTTTAAAATCTTCATAAAGATTTCTCTTATAGGACAACCACTTGCCGAGCTTACGGCTACCCCCCTCGACTACCATCAGTTTCTGCCACGGCTTCCCTGGGTCGTTAATGATATCACCAGGTTGAAGATGGCTGCTCCAGAGATATTCCGTAAATCGACCTCCCATTGGATGGCCATGAATTCTATCCAGGTAAACGAATCTCTTGAGTCGAAACCAAAAGGATTGCTTTGATTCATCAGGTTCAAATACAAAGAAGATCCTTATGGGATGATCGTCTCCCTCCTTGGTTCTTTCGTCATTTCCCCTAAGGATATTTTCGACTTTCCACTTCCATGTAACGATTGGGAATTCTTTGATATCAATATTGACTGTTTTCTCAAGAAATGTAAGGGCTGCTTTAGAATAAAGTCTAAGAGCAGGGATTCTGTCCTCTATGACCCATTCTGCGTGGGCACCTTTGGGGTATCCGAAACGCTTCCTCAATTTCCATCCCTTAGACACCTTTCCTTCATAATAATATTCCGAAGAAAGGCCCATATCCAATATTGAGGCATCATCTCCCGGGGATAATGAGGGGTAAAGAATCAGGGAAAGAGAGAAAACAAACAGATATCGAGCTAGCGATCCTTTATGAAAAAATTGCACCTCCTTCTTCTCCCTTCACCGTCAGATGTATAAACTACAAATTGCTTCGGCACTACTTGTGTGTCAGCGTTAGGGTTTTCTCAGGTTTTGTTTCGGCTCGGCCCTAAGCGCGCCTTCCACATATCCGGGATGACCTGCCATTGGAAAGTGCGAGAGGTTGTTGATGCGATGAGCGAGCCTATCAGGACGCCAACCACGACCATCCACTGCCAGTCGATTTCTGGTATATTACGTAGTAAAATAATCCATTCAATCAACCCGCTAGCTACCAAAGAGATTTTCGATCAAACCGGCAGAGTGGGCAAAACTAGTCGATGCGCCAAGAAATTTCCCGGCGATCCAAACGGATAATATTAATCCCGCTCAGCCCCCCAGCCAAATAGGGCGACCACTCCTTCCTCGTCAACCAGTTCATTGCTGTCCCTCTTTTCAGCCTATATTCATTCAATGAAAAAAAGTTTAATATCACCCCTA
>CP070774.1:436551-441695 GCA_020346125.1 Syntrophobacterales bacterium
GAGGATCTTTATGAGTGCGGCAGAGACTGCCTGTCACCTCGGAGTGGCCACTTCGAGCATCACAAGGGCAATCGAGAAGATGGTGGAGGGCACGTGGTGAATAAAGAAAGGCCATGTAGGTAACAATGTCCCCAAATGCTCGCAAATAATCCCCAGATTTGGTTGAAATTTAAATAATAAAAAATTTAAACTATAGTAAGGCAGATATAGTCGGCCGCTCATAGCGGCGGTTGGTTTGGTCGTTAGGGCAAAAGAATATTTAAACATATAAAAATAGTTATGAGAAATTATATAATTATGAGATTTGTGTGTAGGCTATATTTAACTCATAAATGAAATAGGAGGTATGGTATGGATTGGAAACAAATTATTGGGGGAGTCATTATTGGTGCCATTGTTGGCATAGCTGTGACATTTTCTCTTTCAGTTAAAGAAAAAGCTAGATTGGAAATCCAAGTAGAACACCTTAAAAGCCAAATTGATCGGCTTAGAGAAAGAAAAATTGCGCAACCGGAGGAAAAAACTTTAGATCAGGGAGTTTCCGGGAGTTTGGGTGAGACAAGTGAGTTCCGATCACCAGATGGAAGATATGAAGCAGTAAAAGTCGGTACAGGTGCCGGCCTACATTACCAAATTAAAGAAATTGATACGGATCGTATAGTATTGACCACCCATGCACAGTATGACACGCCTAATGACGTGAAGATGGGTAAGTTCAGTCAAGACTCAAAAGAATTCGCGGCAGCTTACCATTATGGGATCAAAACAGGTTATTACTCTTGGACTTGGATAGGAATCTGGGATATCGCGACTGGCAAACTCTTGCGGACCGAGAATCTACCTGGGTGGGCCCCGGATATTGACTTGATCTTTGCAGGGAAAGGGATCACTCCTTGAAAGGGGATAATTATCATATTGGCCTAACCAATCAATCCACCGGACCCTTCGACAGGCTCAGCGCCGCTGATCTACAGCGTTAGGCCGCGAGATTGCCGTTGAGCAAGGTACTATGTACACAAGGAGAGTAAAATGCAAGAGTTATCCTTTCTCTCCCAAATCATTCTATATGTGCTGTTGGCACTGATTGGTCTGCTTGCCCTGATCGTTTGGGGCTGGCAAATTATGGTGCTTCAGGGCAAAGCTATGAAGAATCCCGATGGGTCGACAGATGATTGGCACAAGCAGAAGACCCATTACGGCATCGCTTTCGCTGAAATATTTCTGGCCTGCCTCTCTCACGTGGGGGAACAAATAATGGGGTTACTCTTGAAGCGAAGGTGGTGAGGATGTGTACTAGACACCAACCGTAGTATCGCTGCCGGTTTCCATTTCAAGACCGAGTTCAGTAAATCCTTGCTCAAGCCATCCTCGGATTTCTTTATATTTGGGATCATCAAACGGAGGCAGAAACATCGGTTTTCTTGGGAATCCTGCGTTAAATCCTCTGGCATACAACCCCATGTGCGAAGCTATTGTACTCTCTGTAAAGTGCATCTTGGTGGAGAGATCCATCATGACCAGATAGGCCTTTTCGGCCCTCTCAGTATTCCCTTCAAATGTTGCCTTGATCAAGGTTGTTATAATCTCTGGAGCCCAGTTATTCATTCCGGCGATGGTCGCCCTGACTCCCATATAATATAGCGGAAGCCAGCCGATAGACGTTCCCGTTATAAACTGAAAGTCTTTGTTATTGACTTTCGCATCATAGCTGACCCGACTAATAAATCCAACATTCAGCGGAGTGTCTTTGAGACCTTTCAAGCCGAGTTCTTGAAGTTTTTGGATAGTTTCAAAACTGAAGGTAAAACGCGAGGTTCCCGGATTATTATAAGCATACACCGGCGTGTTAACATTCTCGATAATATCTTTGTAATATTGAATGACGAGCTTTTCCGAATGTTTATAATAAAAGGGAGGGACAGCTCCAATCCCGGTAACGCCGATTTTATCAGCCACTTTTGCCAGTTCCACAGTGGATTTCGTATCAATGCAGCCAACATGAGGTAGTAAAATTTTCCCGGAGAATTTCGAAGCCACTTCCTTTGCCAATTTGAAGATTTCAATCCGTTCTTCATTGGTCATCATTGGCCCCAAACCGTAAGAACCGGTTAAAAAGAGACCATCTACCCCCTTTTCAAGCATCCACCGTATATGCCAGCCGGTTTTTTCTTTCTCAATATCGCCATCAATATCAAAAAACGTAATATTGGGAACAAGCGATCCTTTTATCATAGCTTTTCTCCTTTTTATGTTATGAACTGTAAAAATATTTACCAGGGTTGTTGAAAAATAGGTCCAACGTGCCTATTGTACTACTTCCTTGTTAACAATGAATTCGGGAATAGTACCTTTCATAGCATCGAGAACCCCCTGAGCTGTTCGTTCCCCGATTAGCCGAAGTGAGTCGAGCGTATATGACCCCATGTGAGGAGTGCACAGTACATGCGGATGGGTGAGCAGTGAGCTTCCGACGGGAGGCTCTGTTTCAAAGACATCCGTCGCATAGCCTCCGATTTTTTGAGCAGTCAATGCATCATAAATAGCCTGCTCATCAACAATCTTTCCCCTGGCGGTATTGACAATAATGACTCCGTCTTTCATCTGCTGAAACGCTTTCTTATTGAGCGTATGTTCGGTTTCTTCAGTTAGAGGAGCGCATATACAGATAAAATCTGATTCAGCGTAGAGTTGGGAAAGCGGTACAATGCTCAAATACGGAAGACCGATTTCTGCTTCGGTGACATACGGATCATGCCCAAGGATACGGCAACCAAAACCTGCGACCTTTTTGGCAACATTCACCCCGATACGCCCTAAGCCGATGATACCCAAGGTCTTACCGTACATACCGATCCCCGGAAAGGGATTCCATCCTCCTGCTGCCACATCGTTATGTGCCGTATGAATTTGTCTGGTGATGCACAGGAGCATACCTATCGTGAGTTCTGGAACAGCGTGCTCCGGCGAACCTGGAGCATTGGCCACGATAATACCCCGTGCTGTTGCGGCTTCAATATCGATATTATCCATTCCAACTCCATGTTTCACAATAACCTTCAGATTCTTCGCAGTATCTAGAAGTTCACGGGTGATCGGATAAAACGAGACAATCCAGGCATCTGCCGTTTCAACCGCCTTTTTTAATTGGGCATGGTCAATGTCCTTTCCTTCCCTACATTCAATGATTGAAAATCCATTCTCCTGGAGTTTTTTCATCGGTTCCGGGATGATTTTCCCAAAAGACCGGGCAGAAACCATAACGGTAAACTTTTCCATACAATGGTCTCCTTTTTATGTCCTCGCAACTTTTACTGCTTCAAGCAGTTTTGTAAAATGGTTATATTGTGTCGCGTAAACACGATGCTTGTCTTCATGTGGCTCAAACGTTTTCAGTGTAGGATGACGGCTTTCCTGCTGATCTAAAGGTTCTGAGGCCATTCCCAATGCTGCTCTTGCCAGCAATGCTGCACCTTTTGCGGATCCTTCTATTGTTTCCGGAACAACAATTCTGCATCCAAACATATCTGCTGCAATTTGAAGCCACTTAGCAGATGAAGCCATCCCACCAGTGACTCGTATCTCTTGTATCCTTTGTTCAATAGTTGATTCAATACTTTCGACAATGCGATAAATCGAGCGTGCAATTCCTTCAAATACAGCTCGGATGAAATGAGCTTTAGTATGTTTAAAGGCGATTCCGATAAAACTTCCTCGAGTATTCGGATCCCAAACCGGACATTGCTCTCCTCCCAGATAAGGAATGAACAGTAAGCCGTCAGCTCCTGGATTAATGGATGATACCAGTGCATCTATGGCTTCATGACTTTCATCAGACGCCATGATTTTCGTAAGCCACTCGTAGAGAATCCCCCCGCTACTCGTAATGCCTCCAATAACCCAGACATTTTCGTCTGCGATGTATGTCCACAAGCGGCCGTTGGGATCAACAAGCGGAGAGCAGAGGATATACCGTGCAGCCGCGCTGGTGCCGACATTCACGGCAAGAACCCCAGGTTGGGAGGCGCCGACCCCAATACTGGCCAAAGGCCCATCACCGCCCCCAATGACACAAGGGGTTCCCGAAGGGATGTGAGCGTAGTTCAGGACATCGGAGTTCCATTCGGTGAACACCTGTCTGGGAGATACTAATTCAGAAAGTTGTGCAGGGGATACAGCTATGAGTGAAAGCGCCTTTTGATCCCAGGTATAGCGGCTGATATCAAAGAATCCTGTTGCCGACGCAACCGACCAGTCCACAACAAATTTCCCGATCAGCCTATACAGAACATATTCTTTAATCGAAATAAACCTGGCAGAGTCCATATCTTCTGCATGCTCTTTTAGCCACTGTATTTTTGAAAGGGGATAAATTGCATCAATAGGACAACCGGTTCTCCTATAGATCCCCTGGGCCTCCGGGTGTTGACGCATGGTTTTAGCGATATCTGCACTACGTCTGTCAGCCCATGTCAGAGAGTTGATCAATGGTTTCCCCTGACGATTTATCGCCAAAATACTATACATCTGAGAACTAAAAGAGATCCCGGCAATTTCCACATCATCAGGTTTTGTTTCATAAGTCTCACGAATGATCTCTATGACGGCCTGGAAAACAGTATCCGGATTCTGCTCACTCCACCCTATCTGAGGGGAAATCATGGGATAAAATTTTCGGTGAATGAGCACGTCTTTTCCGCGTGTATCGAAAACAACAGCCTTTGTTGCGTTTGTTCCTATGTCAATGGCTAATATACCCTGTCTTTTTTTCATCCGTCACGATCTTTATCTAAATCTAACGTATAACATACATTGTGATTATTTTTATATGAAGTCTCTATAGTTTCATAGCCAAAATCTGTCAATAAAATGGTTATTTATTAAAAATATTTTTTAACACACATTGTATATTGAGCTATCTTAAAAAATAGCGTTTTACATCACCACATTAATAATAATGAATGACAAAAAAACAAATGACCGTATTAAGGAGTTATGGCGATATTACCAAAAAGGCGTCAAAGAATCAAGTACACGACCTTGATGCAGGAAATGACCATGAGTGGTGAAATCGAAGTCTCCACCTCACATACCGAGGGAACAATAGCCATCGTGTATCCGAACATCCAGGTCATCTCCATTCCCTA
>CP070774.1:441795-446938 GCA_020346125.1 Syntrophobacterales bacterium
GTTGGTGGGCCAATGACGGCGTTGGCATCGAGGAAAATTTGGAAAAGCCCTTCATTCATAGCTTCCCGGTAAATAGAAGGGGTGGCCGGGATAATGATGAGCCTTACCCAAGGGGCCGCTTTACGACCTTTTAAGACCCTGGCGGCCTCCATCAGGTCCTCGAACCTTCCATTGGTGCAGGAACCGATTACGGCTTGGTCGATGTGAATTTCCCCGACTTCGCTTATCCCCTTGGTGTTTCCTGGATCTGGGGGAAACGCAACTTGTGGTTCGATATCGGAGACGTCGTACTCCCTTACATCCGCATAATGAGCATCTGATTCGCTCCAGAGGAATCGATATGGTCTTTTGGCCCGTTTTTCCACGTATTGACGGGTAATCTCATCCGGGGCAATGATTCCATTCTTTCCACCGGCTTCAATGGCCATATTGGCCATGGTGAGACGTCCCGACATGGGCAGTTGCTCGATGGTTTCCCCACAGAATTCCATGGCCATATAGAGGGCCCCATCCACTCCGATATCCCCAATGGTGTGGAGGATAAGATCCTTTCCCCCTACCCAAGACCTCAAATTCCCGCGGTAGATTAACTTAATGGTCTCGGGAACCTTAAACCAGAGTTCCCCAGTGATCATCGCTGCAGCCAGGTCCGTACTTCCCACCCCCGTGGCAAAGGCCCCCAACGCCCCATAGGTGCAGGTGTGACTGTCCGCGCCAATAACCAGGTCCCCCGGAAGCACGATTCCCTTTTCCGGCAGAAGGGCGTGTTCAATTCCCACCTCTCCCAGTTCATAGTAGTGGGTGAGTCCTTGTGCTCGAGCGAATTCTCGAAGGATCTTGCACTGTTGGGCCGATGGAATATCTTTATTGGGTGTAAAATGATCTGGAATGAGGACAACGCGATCCCGGTCGAAAACCCTCTTTGCCCCCGTTTTCTTGAACTCCTCGATAGCGATGGGAGCCGTAACATCGTTTCCCAGTACGATGTCGATCTTAGCGTTAATTATCTGTCCTGGATGTACCTCCTTTAACCCACAGTGGTTGGCTAAGATCTTCTCGGTAATCGTCATGACCATGGAATATTCTCCTGAGCTTAACCGCTAAGAGCTGCACCTCAGATGGTATGAATGTATTGTGCCACCAAATCCCCAACCTCCCCCGTGCTGTAGCCCATCTTTCCAGCCTCGAGGCTTTTCAGGTGTTTGGATAACACTTCAATGACCGCCCTTTCCACGAGATTGGCCCCCTCGCTTTCTCCGAGAAAATCCAGCATCATTTGACAAGCAATGATGGCGGCAAGGGGATTGATAATCCCCTTGCCAGCATACTTGGGCGCTGAACCGCCTATGGGCTCAAACATGGAGGTTCCTTGCGGGTTGATGTTTCCTCCAGCGGCGATGCCCAGACCCCCCTGAATCACAGCCCCCAGGTCCGTGATGATATCCCCAAACATGTTGTCGGTAACGATCATGTCAAACCATTCGGGATTCTTGATCATCCACATACAGACGGCATCCACATGGCCATAGTCCAGCGTGATGTCGGGATATTCGGTTCCAACCTCATGGAAGACCCTCTCCCATAAATCGAAGGCATAGGTGAGGACATTGGTCTTGCCACAAAGGGTGACTTTTTTCGCCTTATTTCGTTTCCTGCAGTATTCCAGGGCGTATCGGATACACCGTTCCACCCCACTCCGAGTATTGACGGACTCCTGAATTGCCATCTCATCGGGGGTTCCCTTCTTGAAAAATCCCCCGCTGCCACAGTAGAGCCCCTCGGTATTTTCCCTGACCACCACGAAGTCGATGTCATCGGGTCCCTTATCCTTAAGGGGAGTGTCCACGCCTGGGTAAAGCTTTACGGGCCTCAGGTTGATATATTGGTCGAGGCCAAAGCGCAAGTTCAGCAGAATCCCTTTTTCCAATATTCCCGGTTTCACTTCCGGGTGGCCGATTGCCCCCAGGTAGATGGCATCCACATGGCGAAATTCCTCAATGGCCGATAGGGGCATGACTTCTCCGGTCTTTAGGTAGTGTTGCCCGCCGTAATTGTAGTGGGAGAGGCGGTAGCTGAATCCCATCTTATCGGCAGCCGCCCTGAGGACTTTGAGCCCCTCGGCGATAACCTCCGGACCGGTTCCATCGCCGGGAATGACGGCAATATCCCAAACCTTGGCCATTGTCGAGAACCTCCTTGGCTATTTCACATAAAAATAGTCGCTGGTATTACCGGTCTTTGGCCTAAAAATTGAGGCTATAACCTCTTCTCCACAGCCTCCTTTTTACCCCCTATGCTCAGCTGTTTGTCCCTTCGATCGTCGAGTTTAATAGAGGTGAGCACCCGTTGGGCGCCGCGTTTGAACGGAAGCTGATGCATTTTTTCAGCAATCCAGAGTAAGTCCCTCAGCTCCCCCTCCACATTGGTTCCCATGGATGTCAACTCATATGGAAGGCCCTTCTCCTTCACGATGGCGACACATTCGGCCACATAGTGGCTAATGCTGGGATTGTCCGTTCCAACGGGAACAACGCTAATCTCCATAATGGCCATCTCGATCCCTCCTGATGTTGTATCATACGGGAAAAAGAATCTATCACTGAGCATCGCAGATGTCAATCAAACTTATTAAGCCCTGATATTTCCTTAGTTTCTGGGGGACTCCGTTGTCCCTGAGCGTTGCCTTTTGGAGAATTGGAATGATGGATTGTTGGGATGTTCCAGCTGTGGCAAAGCCCCCCGAGTTCCTGTATGATCACCGGGTTACAAAAATATTTCTGGTGTGAACATTTGCCGGGTTTGAGATGCTATTGCCTGATGCTGATCAATGCATACATTCCGGTCAATCCGAAGAGGACATGGGGAGCAAAGGCTGAAACTTGGGGGGGTAAAACTCCCGAATGACCAAGGGAGAGGCTGAGATTGAAGATAATCCAATAGAGGAATCCGATGACGATACTCATGACGAAGGATAGTGCAACTCCCCCGCTGCGGGCCGTTTTCGTTGAGAAGGGGATCCCGAGAAAGACCATGATGGCGCAGGCGAACGGGTAGGACAATTTCGCATAGAGGTCCACGATATATCTGGTGGCGTCATAGCCACCCATCTCGATCTTCCGAATATAACGCCGAAGATCATAGTAACCCATCTCCTCGGTGTCTTTTTGCTCTTCTTTAAAGACATCGGGCGTTTCGGGAATGGGAATCACCCTCTCCTCGAATCGGCCGGTTTGGACGGCCTCCCCTTCACGAAAATCCCTGATTGTCACGTCATAAAAGTGCCAGGCATCATCTTGCCAGAGGGCCTTTTTGGCGTCAATTCTGCGCTGGAGTTTGAAATTATCATCGAACTCAAACAGGGTGATCCCCTCGAGCGTATCGTTTTTGGGGTTGAATACCTGGAAATTGTAGATGGCATTTCGGCTTCGATACCATACCTTATAGTTTCGAATGAAGGTCTTCCGCGGTTTTTTATAAATTTCTCTTAAGAGGATGTTATCCGATTGACGCTTCGAAAAGGGAACGATGAACTCGTTTCCGATGAAGCAAAGACCGCTTGCCAAAATACCCAATAGAAGCAAAGGGAGGGTGATACGATAAAGGCTTATCCCGTTGGCCTTCATGGCCGTGATCTCGTTATTCCTGGAGAGGATCCCCAGGCCAAGAAGGGTAGCCATCAGGATGGCGATGGGAAAGATTTGCGATCCAATGCCCGGAATCTGATACAGGAAATAAAGGAGGACGAGATTTGGGGGGGCCTTGTGTCTGAGGAAGCTGTTCATTTGAGAAAATAAATCGATAACGAGATAGATGAGAATGAAGGCACTCATGCTGAGAAGCAGTATTTTGATGAATTCCCAGCAGATATATCTCTGAAGGATTTTCATTGTGAGAGTTCTCTGAATCCACCTGAGCCTAAAGATGACCGATTGATTTAGCATTGTAAAAAGGCGCGCCCTTCTTTGTCAAGGAGGTATCCTGAAATCCGGTGCTGCAGTGTTGCGGTGCTGCAGTGCTACGGTCAAAAGATAGTGCTGTGGTGCTACAGTGCTGCAGTCTTGCGGTCAGCGCGATGCATTTCCATTGCGAGTATTTCGGGGATTTCCCCCTCTAGGAGGAGATTGTTGGGAGAAGAGTCGGGGAGAGTTTGGCAGATGATAAGGGGGGTTGACAAAGATTCTGAGCTAGTTTAGTATTTAAGCGACGCGGGGTGGAGCAGTCTGGTAGCTCGTCGGGCTCATAACCCGGAGGTCGGTGGTTCAAATCCACCCCCCGCTACCAAATGATTTCAAGGGGTTACGCGATTCGCGTAATCCCGTTTTTTTGTTTTGGGTGGTACGCTAAAGGTCGGGAGGGTTACCCTATTTTCACTTCCCTTCCATTTTCCCATAATCCATGAATGTTGCAGAAACTGAGGCCGTAAATCGTTCCGGGCTTTTTTAGCATCGCCATGGTCGAGGCCACGGGTTCTACATATGTGGGGCCCTGATTAGCACCCTGTACCGATTCACCATGACCGGTAAACTCAAAATTGGCAAGCTGGTAACTATGCTGTTCGCCCTCTGGTTGAAAAAAGAGCTGGATCCACCGGATATGGTGCTCGGTGGTGTTGGGATGCGGGATCTCCTTCCCCACAGAGACCTTGACCTCAAATTTCTCACCGCTATTTACCGAATCCGGACATTCAATCACTGGCACGTGCTTTTCTGCCTTCCAGTCGGCAGTCTGAAAAAATTCCCCTAACCTCTTCATTTTTCTTGCCTCCTTCTTTCAGTTCTATCTTTAATTAGAGCTCATGAAAGGGTCCATTACTCCACCACAATGGCCTCATCACGACGTGAGCCCACTGCCTCACCGGAACGATTTATCCATCTCTTCATGCTCATAAGGGCTCAATTCATTGCCTGGCCTTGGATTGTGCCCTGAGTTTGTTGAGTGCCTTTTCTTCGACCTGCCGGACCCTTTCCCGCGATATGCCAAACCGTCTTCCAACTTCTTCCAATGTGTAGCGTGATGGCTCGCCGATACCGAATCGAAGCCGCAAGATCTGCTCCTCCCTCTCATTAAGAAGGGAAAGGAGATCCCGCGTTTTTCTCGCCTTGTCCATATTCTCGAGAAGATCGTCATATAAACCCATATTTTC
>CP070774.1:447038-452109 GCA_020346125.1 Syntrophobacterales bacterium
GTCCGTAGTCATTATTGATGACAAGCACGCTCCAGGTCTTAACCTTCTTCTTTTTAAGCAGATAATCGGTTAAAGGAGGTATGGTGATGGCACTCCCTGGGGCATCCCTGAAAATCAACTTGTGGCCCATCTCCGTGATTTTGGGGGAATAGGAGAAGGTGATTTGAATCACCTTATTTTCCTCGGTAATGGGCATCATGCCGAATGTCACATGACTGCACACACATCCAATGACAAACTTCACCCGGTCCTGCTCGATGAGCCTCTGAGTGGCAGCAACTCCCTCTTTGGGCGTACACCTGCTGTCATAGTAGATGAGTTCAATCTGGGCTCCATTCACGCCCCCCTTTGCATTGATTTCCTCAACTGCCAAATCAGCACCCTTTTTGATGAGATTGCCCGTGTAAGCAACACCACCAGACAAGGGGAGAACAAACCCGATTTTGATTTTTTCGGCCGCATAACTTGAGCTAACCAGAATGCCCGTGAGGAAAGCAACGATCAAAATAATAGAGAAAGTCTTTTTTTTCATGGCAGCACCTCCTGAAAAGTTTTTACTATTGAAAATGCTAAAAGCGCGGTCTCCTGTAATTTCACCCCCTTTCTTGACCAATGATTGCGCTTAACGCCCCAAGTAAGCCTTCTTCACCTGTTCCATCGTCAGAAGATCGCATGACCTCCCCTCAAGAGTTATCCTCCCCGTCTCAATGACATACCCTCTGGCAGAGATATTCAAGGCCAGACGAGCATTCTGCTCCACCAGAAGGACGGTCGTCCCTTCATCATTGATCCTTCTTATAATGTTGGCCACTTCTCTCACGAGATACGGGGCCAAGCCCATCGAGGGTTCATCCAGCAAATATAATTTTGGCTTAATCATCAACGCCCTTCCCATCGCCAACATCTGTTGTTCACCACCGCTTAGGGTCCCGGCTAATTGCTTGGACCGTTTTTCCAATACGGGAAAGTAATGATAAACGGTCCGAAAGCTCTCTTTTGTTCCCTCCTTATCTTTTCGAATATAGGCTCCCAACTCTAAATTTTCGAGTACCGTCATTTCCGGAAAGATCCCCCTTCCCTCCGGCACATGGGATATCCCACGCCTCACAATCTCATCGGGAGACAATCCTTGGATCTCCTCCCCGAAAAATTTAATGATCCCGGAGACAGGACGAACGAGGCCAGAGATTGTCTTTAAGATCGTCGTCTTGCCAGCCCCATTTGCGCCGATGAGAGTAACGATCTCCTGCTCAAAAACCTGCAAAGAGATTCCCTTCAGGACCTTTACGCCTCCATAATGTGTATGGGCGCCAATAATCTCAAGCATACTCTTCCTTCCCTAAATATGCCTCAATCACCCTTTCGTTTTCCTGGATCTCCTGAGGCGATCCCTCGCCAATGATCTCACCGAAGTTGAGCACCACAATCCGGTCTGAGATTCCCATAATGACCCTCATATCGTGTTCTACCAAGAAAATGGTTATTCCCAATCCCCTGATTTTACCGATCAGTTCAATCATCTCATCGCTCTCCTCCGGGTTCATCCCCGCCGCTGGTTCATCCAGGAGGAGAAGCGTTGGTTCAGTGGCTAACGCGATCGCAATCGCCAAACGCCTTTGACTCCCGTATGGCAGATTCTTAGGCAATTCATCCCTTAGCGTGATCAGTCCCACTAATTCCAAAAAATACAAGGATTTCTCTCTGCTCTCGTTTTTTTCCCTTTTTGCGAATGACGTGTTGAATATCGCGTCTCCAACCCCGGCTTTAGTCCTGCAGTATCTGGCCATCATGATATTTTCCAACAAGCTCACTTCCGAAAAAATTTTCGTTAATTGAAAGGTCCTGGCCGCTCCCCTCTTCGCGATCTCATGAGGACCGAGTCCTGTGATGTCTTCTCCGCTAAAAAGAATCCTTCCCTCGGATGGAGGATAGATTCCAGTAATGCAGTTAAAAAGGGTGGTTTTCCCCGCCCCATTTGGACCGATCAATCCCAGGATTTCTTGAAAGCTGATGGAGATGTTCACCTTTGTCAGGGCTGCAAGGCCTCCGAAAAATTTCGTGACGTTATGAATTTCGAGGAGTTTCATCCTGTCTTTCGCCTTTCTATGGACTCGCTCATCGACTTGATGGCTCCCCAGATCCCATTGGGCATGAATATGAGAACGACAATAATGAGACCCCCGTAAATGAGCCATTGATATTGCTCCAGGGCGCGCAAATATTCCGGCAGCGCAACCAAAATAAGAGAACCAATGATGGGCCCTCCCAGGCTTCCTTTACCACCGATGACGATGCCAGCGATTAGGTAAAAGGAGTCGATAAAGGTGAAAGATTCAGGGCTGATGAAGCGGACGTAATGAGCGTAAAGGGTTCCCGCAATTCCGGCCAAGGCAGCACTGATGGTAAAGGCCAATAGCTTTAATCTCATGGTATTAATCCCAACGGATTCTGCCAGATCCATCTCCTCGCGAATGGCAACAAAGGCCATCCCGATTCGAGAGTTAATGAGCCGGTAGTTGACATAAACGGTAAAGAGGACAAATGCAAAGGCCAAATAATAGAAATTTCTCTTCGAAAAGAAAGAGATCTCGGATAGGAAAGGAAGGGGAATGGGATTAGGGGGGGCTATCCCCGGTAAACCCATTGGTCCTCTGGTTAGGCCCGTCCAATTATTAAAGATCATCGTCACAATGAGCCCAAAGCAGAGGGTGGCGATGGCGAAGTAATGGCCCCTCAGTCTCAGTGCGGGATAGCCGATAAGGAACCCCAGTATTCCTGCAAAGATGGTCGCAACGGGCAGGGCAAGCCAGGAACTGATATCCAACTGGAGGGTAAGAAGGGCTGAGGTATAAGCACCCACCCCATAAAAGGCGGCATGACATACCGATACTTGGCCAGCATAGCCCGCCACCAAGTTAAGACTCAACAGGAGTATAATGAAGATGAAGGTCATGATAAAGATGTGGATATAGTAGATGTTCTCAATGAAAAAGGGTACGCACAAGAGGAGGATAATGCCCCCTACGGAGAAATACATATTCGAGGAAGGCAATTTTCTCATCTCTTCACTCCGCCGAAGATACCCGAGGGTTTCACCATGAGGACGATGATGAGAATGGCGAAACCGATGGCATCCTTGTAGGCCGCTGAGACATACCCTGTGCCAAGGCCCTCAGCACACCCGAGGATGTAACCTCCCAGGATTGCTCCGGGTATTGACCCCATACCGCCAAGGATGATGATGACGAAGGCTTTGACGATGGGGATCCCCCCCATGGTGGGATAGACCTGGAAGATAGGGCCTATGAGAGAACCCGCCGCTGCTGCAAGAGCCGAGGCAATAGCAAAGGAGATGATAGAGACTCGATTAATATTGATTCCCAGAAGGGAAGCAGCCTCCCGATTCTGTGCCATTGCGCGCATAGCCTTTCCCATCATCGTCTTCTTGATAAAGAGATACAGCAATACGATTAAAATGATAGTGACTGAAATGATCATCAACCGTTGGACGGTAAGACGAAGATTCATGAAGCCAATCACCTTTTGCGTAAAAGGGGTCTCAATGACCCGGATGTCAGCTGTCCAAAGCAACAGGGCAATGGTTTCAAGAAAGACGAATAATCCAAGAGCAGCAATGAGGTAATTTATGGGGGCGGTTCCTCTCAGGGGACGAAAGACGAGCATCTCCGTTAGGATTCCTACCCCGGCGGTGATGAACATGGAGATAACCATAGCAGTGAAAAAACCGAACAGGTATTGGTTCACGAAGATGCAGGTAACATAAGCTCCCATCATATAGAGGTTACCGTGGGCGAAGTTAGGGATGTCGAGGATCCCCCAGAGAAGGGTTAAGCCCAGGGCAATCAACACATAGACGCTACCAATAACCAGGCCGTTCAATACTTGTTGAAGGAATACTTCCATACGATGTCCTTCTCAAAGGCATTGGATGTAAACGATAAGAATTTATGAGATTTTCCTACTTGCTACACTCCTCGATAGCCTCCTCCAGCCTATCCAAAGCAAATTGGATCTGTTCCTCCGTCGTCACCAGAGGGGGACACCTGCCATGAGCCCCTTCCCTCTGACGTCCCCGGTGATCTCATAGCGTTGTTTCATCTCCAGGAGCCGAGCTAAGATTACCTCTCCAAGGCGCTCAGCCCGTTCCATGAGTTTGTCCTCCACGGTGGCATCCAATGCAGCCTTGGAGGCAACACGGGAATACCCACCGGGTGGGACGATGAAACCTGACACCCCTTGTATGGGTTCGATAATGATTGCCGCCGTATTCTCGGGAGGTATGATTTTATCCAAGATCAACTCCTGAATATAGTCCACGCATGCAATATTGCAGTCCGGGTACGTTAAATTGATTTGGCACCGATAATAGTCCGGGCAAGGTGTCAGGGCGTGTTCAGAAGGGAAGGGCGCAAAAAACTGTTTTATCCTTGATCCTATTGCCGTAATGCTCAAAGTAGCCATCGTCCTTCCATGGAAGGCCTAGATCCCTATAAAAAGGTTTCTCAAATCTAGCCAAATTTCCTTCCCTGAAGCAGGGCGGTCTTCTCCCCCCGCCCTAGATGCAACGAATTGTTGTCACAACCTTCTTACAAATCCGATTTCATGTCAAGCAATTTTTGATGAAGGAAAGATGGTTTGGGGCGAGAGAAAAAACGTCTTGACCTATCAGGCCGATCCTGATATAGAAGACAATTAGAAAGAGGGAGGAGGTTCACAATACTCTGGAAAGAGGGAGGTGATGGAGAAGATAAGATTTTTCAGATGCGCACAAATCGAGTAAGGGATACATTCAAAAAGGGGGAATAGATATGGTAAGGAAAATCTTTTGTGTTTGTATTGCCACTATCTTGGCAGTGACCATCTCATTCGCTGCGGCGTCAGCAGCTCCCAAGGTTAAGGTGACATTTTCATCAATCGGATACCTTTACACCCCATTTTTTGTGGCCAACAACCTGGGATATTTTAAGGAGAATGGATTGGAGATCGAAGAGGTAAGGACTGGAAGCGGTTCAAAAGCAGCTGCCATCGTTATTTCAGGAGATGCCCAATT
>CP070774.1:452209-457243 GCA_020346125.1 Syntrophobacterales bacterium
GGGGATTTTAATAGCTGGGATGTCAGTATCCTGCCGATGAAGAAGGGTAGCCAAGGCACATGGAAGAACACCGTGGATCTGCCTCCTGGGAGATATGAGTATCGTTTCTGGGTAGACGGTATCTGGCGAGATAATCCCACTGTTACCTTCAAGGTTGAAAAATCCCTTTGAAAGCTAGAATTGCGTAAGAATTGTGCGATAAGGTACGAAACCAGCACCATCGTATGGTCTTTTAGCCCGCAGTATTTTTTTTCTCCTCGGAGATCTCTTTCATGAAGGCATCCTCATGGAGGCCGAAGAAACCCCTAATGGCCTGTCGAAATTCCTCCACAATGGCGTATGAGCAGGGGATAATGATGAGGGTGAGGACCGTAGAGACCGTCAATCCGAAGATGATGGAAATGGCCATAGGGGCGAGGAACTTGGCCTGGCCAGATGCGAAAAAGCCCAGTGGCGTCAATCCTGCCACCGTGGTGATGGTTGTAAGAAGAATTGGGCGCAGACGGATCTGGCCAGAACGCATGAGGGCTTGGAGCAATGGCGTCCCCTCATGCCTCAGTTGGTTGACGAAGTTGACCAAGATGAGGGAATCATTTACCACCACTCCGGCCAAGGCCACCATTCCCATTAAGGAGAGGATTCCCATGGAAAGCCCCATGACGGCGTGGCCTAGGACGACCCCGGTGGCTGCAAAAGGTATGGCCAGCATGACCACTAGGGGTTGAATGTAAGACTTAAACAGGGCCCCCAGAATGAGGTAGATGAGAAGCACTGCGATCAAGAAACTTTTCAGCAAATCCTGGATGGATTTTTCCAATTCCTGACGTTCGCCTTTGAACTCCAGTTTGTAACCCGGGTATTGTACTTGGAGATTGTCAAAAGCCATTCGCACCTCGTTGGTAATCTTCAGGGTATTTCCTTCCTTTTCATCGACATCTGCCAAAACAGTAATAGATCGCTTCTGGTCGGATCGGATGATCCTGGTATTCCCCGGCGCCTCCTTCAGTTCGGCTACTTCGCTAAAATAAACCTTCTCACCACTGGGCGTGGTGAGAACCAAGTCTTCCACACGTGAGGGGCGATCTCGAAATCCCTTCGGGTACTTCACAACAATGGGGATATCTCCATCGGATCTCAAGATCTTGGAAGATTCGGCCCCATAGAAACTGCTTCGAACCTGCCTTGCAATGGAGGCTACATCCAACCCCAGGCTTCTTGCCTCGGGTCGGGCCACTATGCGCAGTTCCTTTTTCCCGGGAATAAAGTCGTCGCGGATATCCTTGGTTGCGGGAATAGTGGCCAGAAACCCCTTCACTTTTTTCGCAATCTCCTGGAGGATGGCGATTTCATCCCCCACCACACGGATCTCTATGGCGGCACCGCCTGGGCCACCCTGAGGCTTGAAGTATTGAATTTTGGTGGCCCCTGGAATTCCCTCAGTGCGCTTGCGCAGCTCATTGATAATTTCCTGGCTTGAGCGATTCCGCTTGTCGGCCTCCGTCAACTCCACCATGATCTGTCCCCCATTGGATCCAACGACTACCCGATTGATGTCTAAAAAGATCAGTCCCACGTTAGACGCGACGGATGTGAGTTCCATGGGAGGTAGTGTCTCCATGATGGTTTTTTCAATCCTGGCGATGACGTCGCGTGTATTCTCGATCTTGGAGGTGACAGGGGTTTCCACATTGATAAAGAATTGAGTTGATTCGAATTCATGGAAGAGGATGAACGGGATCCGCGTCAGCGCGAAGGTCACCACGATGGCCGTGATTCCCAGACTGGCCCCTAGACTCACATACTTCCATTGCAGGGAAAATGCGAGGAAGCGTGCATAGTACCCTCGAAGCGCGCTGAACCACCGCTCGGATCGGTGGGCTGTTGATTTCCGATGTTTTTTAGGTGACCATTCTGCCAAATGGGATGGAAGGATCACCAAGGCCTCCATGAGGGAGGCCAACAAAGCGAAGGAGACCACCTTGGGGATTGCGGACATGAATTTACCCGTGGTTCCCGCCACCAAAAGCATGGGGAGAAAGGCCGCGATGGTAGTGACCACGGTGGCTACTACAGGCGCCAAAACCTGTTGTGTGCCTAATATAGCAGCTTCCTGAGGAGGAAGGCCCTGTTCTATATGTCGATATGTGTTTTCGGAGACCACGATGGCATCATCCACAATGATCCCCAGTACCAAGATCAGGCCGAACATGGAGATCATATTGAGGGAGATTCCAAAGGCCTGCATCAGGATCAGGGCACCGGCGAAGGAGACCGGGATGCCCAGGGCTGTCATCCCGGCAACTCGGAAATTGAAAAAGATGCAGAGGATTATCAGGACAAAGGCAAAGCCGATCATACCGTTTCGTTTGAGCGTGTTGAGCCGATTCTTGATGTACACGGAAAAGTCGTTAAAGACACCCAGAGAGACCCCGGGAGGAAGATGCTTTTCATATTGAGCGACGAACTGCTGAACGGCCCTGGAGATGGAAATGACATCGCCTCGTTTTTCCTTGCCTACGGCAAGGTTAATCGCGGGCTGGCCATTGAATCTGCCAAGGGTCACGGGATCTTCGAAGTGGTCCCGTACCCGGGCCACCTGGGCTAACGTGATGGCGTTCCCCTGGGGGTCGGACCGGAGAATGACACTTTCCAGCCCTCTGGCCTCCAGGATTTCGCCCACCGTCCGAAGCAGGAACTCCCCCCTGTCAGTCTTAATGGTTCCGCCCGGGAGGTTGAGGTTTTGGGCCTGCAGGGCATTCTTGATGTCCTCAATGCTCAGTTGGTATTGTTCCAGGCGCCTGGGGTCCACCTCGACCCATATCTCACGCTCCCGCGCCCCGGAGAGATAGATCGAGCCTACTCCGGGAATCTCCCGAAGGTTGTCCCTGATATCTTCAGCGATCTCCTTCATGGTTAACTCAGGAAGATCACCAAATATGGAGACCGTAATTATCGGAATGGCGTTTTTTATCTCACTGACTACTGGATCGTCGACGTCCTCGGGCAGATCCTCGATCCTGTCGATGGCCGAGGAGATATCGTTGAGAGCTCTGTTCAAATCAGCATACTCGGAGAGTTCCACGGTAATGAGGGAGAGTCCTTCCTGGGATTCGGAGTAGATGTTATCCACGTCTTCGATATCAGCAATCTCTTCCTCAATCTTGATGGTTATGAGCTTCTCCACCTCCTGCGGGGAGGATCCTGGATACCCTGTTCGGACGGAGATGGAATCGAGTGAGAACTCGGGAAACATTTCCCTGGTGATTGAGAGGTAGATCAGAATTCCCGCTACTAGGATCACCATCATGAGGAGGTTGACGAAAACTGAATTGCGGACAAAGTAGCGTACCATGTCTTCTTCCAGTTCTTCGTTTTATCTGGTAGGAATGATAGAATTTCCGGATACAGAGCTTGAAGAGGAAGCGGTCCATTCGACGGGTGTTCCATTATCAAGCATTTCCTGCCCCCGTACCACAATTGCATCACCCGCGCTGAGACCCTCTGTCACCACGGCCTCTTCCGGACCGAAGTACCCAATAACAACATTTCTTCTATGGGAAGTCCTGTTAGAGTGATCTACCACGTAGAGATAGATACCCCTGTCGTCTTCCATAAGTGCATCGCGGGGAACCAGCAGAGCCTGATTCAGGGTCATGATGGGAACGCGTACTCGTGCAAACATTCCAGGCAGAAGCATGGGCTTCACCTGGTTGTCGACCTCGACCTCAACGGCGAAGGTCCGGTTCTTTGGGTCCGCTTCGGGGTAAACGTGGATCACGGTGCCGTTGAAAATGGTGCTGGGATACGCCCTTGTAGTTACCTCAGCGGGGATTCCGGTCTCAATGCGGCCGATGAACTCAGATGGGGTCCGGGCGACAACCTTGACCGATGATATTTCGAGCACCGTGAAAAGCCTCTGGCCCGGGGCCACCTGGTCGCCCAATTCCACAAAGCGGTCCCCAATCACCCCGTCGAAGGGCGAGCGAACCACCGTATCTGCCAAATCCTCTCTGAGCCGATCAATCTCGGCCCTGGCGGCAGTTAGGTCCGCCTGTATGGATTGGATTCGGGCCTGGCGGCTTTGGAGCTCACTTCGGGCGTTTTCGAACTCCAATCGTCGGAGCTCCAACTGATTCTCTGCGTTTTCCAGTGTCTGCTTGGCGATGATCTCCTTCTGGAAAAGCTCAAGGTTGCGCTCATAATCGGCCTGAACTAATGCCAATCTCTGTTTTGCGATCCGATAGATGGCGGTCCGCCTTTCGTTCTCATTCCGCTCAATCGCCAGGAGGGCCTGGAGTTTCTTGAGGTTGGCCGTAGCCTTTTGAAGGGTAAGGCGGTAGCGTGTGTCTTCGATCTTAGCCATTTCCTGATCTTTATGAACGGTCATTCCCGGCTCCGTGTTCGGAGCAAGCATGACAATGGGCCCTGTCACCTGTGCGCTTACCGTTCCTTTGCGAAAAGGTGCTACCGTGGAATAAGCCTCTACCCACCGCGTATATGCCCGAGGGACGACTTCACGCACCTCTATGGAAACCCGCCGAATCGGGCTCTGAATACGAGCCTTACTTTCGTGTTCGTTCTTGACTAGAAGGAGGATCCCTCCCACCGTGAAGAGCAGGATGAGCAATAAAAGCCCTCCGGAGATCCAAACTCGTTTTCGCACCTTACACCCTATTGTTTATTAAGACAAAGTTCAGTATAAGAGGATAAACAGAGTAAATTACACTTCAATACCAAGGCTCGCCGTGTTAGTGAAAAAAATTGATCATGGGATGAAATGACGATAGAGGTGAAAAGATCAATCACCCGCTTCCTTATATTATTAAATGTGGAAAGTACGTAGAAGTCAAGTAAGATCACTATTATGTCCTCGATTGCAAAGAAATGCATGCCTGTGCTTCCGTGGAGGTTTCACCATATGAGCGGATTCGGCCTCATCGGTGTAGTAAAAAGCAATGGGGAGCGCTGTCCCCAAAAAATATTTTTTCCAGAGTCTGATAATTTTTTTTGAGGTTTGAATCCATGAACTATTTC
>CP070774.1:457343-462365 GCA_020346125.1 Syntrophobacterales bacterium
TGGGATGTATTATCGTGGCAGTCGCATCACCGTAGAGCTCCATGGGGGAGATCAATCTCGCCGTCTCTTGAATCCGGTAGTGCCTGATAACGGTGTCGCGGGTAGCTCCGGATGGGGGGAGAGGCACAAAGGCCTTGGCAACGGCGGTCGCCCCGAGGGAGACGAAAAAGGAGAAGAAGATCCAGAGAGCTATCGACGCCAGGGCCGAGGTGGCGATGCTGCGGAAAAGGATTGAGAAGAGCATGGATATCCCCAACCAGAAGGAGACGTATACGATGCTGATGACCAAGTAGATGATGATCCGCCAAACCTCTTCGATGCTGGGAACTACGCCCAATACCCGGAGTCCGAGCCCGGAAATGACAAGGATGATGGAGACGAGCATGATGGTAATCGTTGTGATACCGGCGAGGAATTTCCCGTTTATGATGGAGTCCCGAAATATGGGCTGGGAGACCACTTTGCTCATCGTCCCGGTGCTCTTCTCTCGGTTGATTGAGTCGAAGCCCAGTACCAGTCCGATGAGGGGGCCAAAAAAGGCCACGAACTGGGCGAGGGAAAACCAGCCCCCAGTGGAGGTGAAGAGCCCCAAAAACAGAAACTGTGCCTTAGCGCCCCCCTCGAGCTCTTCCCTCAGGCTGACACCGGTCATGTATGCGGAGATGAGGCTCACCATGGCGATAAGGGCGAAGAGGATCACGAACCGGTAGCTGCTGAAATGATCCGACAGTTCCTTCTTGAAGACGACCAGAAGACCGTGGGTATCGATCCCCTCGGAGAATACCTCCCGGAGATTTTTTCCTAATGTTTTCATCGGAATAGAGAATCTACCCATGGCTACACCTCACGAAAATACTTCATGTAGATTTCCTCCAGGGTGTACTTTTCCTTGCCCACCCCCAACTTCTCCTTGGCCAACTCCCCCATTGGACCCACGGCGACGAGTTTTCCCTTGATCATGATACCTACCCGTTGAGATATCCTCTGTACTTGATCCAGGTTGTGGGAGCAAATGAGCATCGTAATCTTCCGATCGCTGCTCAGGGATTGAATGAGCTCGATCATCCGTATAGCGCCATCGGGATCCAGGCCCAGGGTGGGTTCATCGAGGAAGCAAATCCTGGGATCCTTGATGAGCACCTCGGCGATGCCCAGGCGTTGACTCATTCCCCGAGAAAAGGCTCCCACTTTCTTCTCCGCCTCTTGGGAAAGTCCGACGATATCAAGCGCCTCATCGATTTTTCCGGAAGAGATCTCCTCAGGGATGTGATTGAGCCTCGCAACGTACTGGAGATTCTCCCGTGCGGTCATGTCCCGATAAAAGCCCACGTCCTCCGGCAGATATCCGACCAGCCGTTTCACCTTGAGTGGTTCCCTTATCGGGTTGAATCCACATACCCGGGCCTCCCCCGTTGAGGGCTCGGTGAGCCCAAGGAGCATGAGGATCGTGGTGGTCTTGCCGGCACCGTTGGGGCCGAGAAAGCCGAAGATCTCCCCCTCCTGAACCGTAAAGGTGAGATCGTCTACTGCCGCATATTCGCCGTAGTATTTGGATAGCTCTCTCGTTTCTATCACCGTTTGGGCCGCCATCTTATCTCCTCCCCAACCAGGTAAACAATCCGCCGAGCCCTAAAATCACCAGAACGATGATACCGATGCCTATCCATCCCCATGTTGTCGAAGCCCTCACCGTGGTCCTCAGCTCCATGCCCTTCGAGAACTTTTCCCCTTCAACGTTGATGCCCACGGAATAGTCGCCCACCAACGCCTCCTCAGCAGGCGTGATGGTCACCTCCACCTGTTTCAGTTCTTCCGGCTTCAGGGCCTCGATATTCTCGGGCTCGAACTCGACCTTCCAGTTTTCCGGCTTGATGGATACGAAGTTGATGTTATGGTTGGTGGCCGAACCGGAATTCCGCACATAGATGGACATATTGGCGGGCTTTCCCTTCTGGGCCTCCAGGGAGAGAAGTCCCGTTGGGGTGCCGGTCTCCAGCTTATAGGTTCCCGTGAGGATAATGGTCAAATTCGCCTCGGCCTTTGCATCGCCCGAACTCACTCGGACATTGATGGGATACTCGGCAGCCTCGGCCAACCTATGGGGTTTCACCTCCACGGCCACGGTCTGGCTCTGATTCGCCTTGATGCGGAGGCTAGAAATATACTTCGTCTCATATGCGGGCTTAAAATTGATCTCCCAGTCCTCAGGTCCCTTGGAGGTGAGGTTGTACACCTTGTCCTTATCCAGTTTGTTATCCACCTCGAGTGAGAACTCGAATATCGCATCGGTTGGACCGCGCAACACTGGATAGGATGTGGTAATGGTGACGGGCTTCTCCTTTACGGCTTCAGCCTTTTCGGTCACCGTTACGAGGATATTCTGCGATGATGTGAACGCGCCGTCCTGTGTTCGAGCTTTCACCTGGAATACATACTTTCCCGGCTTAACGTCTTTCTTTTCGGGTTCGGCAAAAAAGGTGAGTCGTTTCGTATCCCCGTTCTCCACGTGGGCTCCGGTAACGGTAAAATTATAGGTCTTAACCCTTGCCTTCCAACCCTTGGGTATGGAGGTAACTGCGACCTCGATATTCTCGTCAGCTTTCCCCTTGTTGTATATAATCAAGTCCATGCTGACGTCTTCGCCAGGAGGTATGATGACGCCGGTATATTCCGGGGCCATGGCAATGGACCTCGGTGGCCTATCATCCTTTTTACCCTCTTCCTCCACTGCCAGAACGGATGAAGGCCCGATAAGGCAGGCCCCCATTGCTAGAACGAAAAGAGTGAATAAGAATTGTCTGCGCTTTGACCTCCTCATGGAAAATCCCCCTTTCATTTCTCTTTTTTGGCCATTTCGACCTATTCCCTCAGTAAGCCGCTGTATTCAGTATCTCTCCTCACCCGAGGTATAGACATTGTTTCCGCTTCTCCTGGGCTCTCGTTGACGGAAATCCTTTCCCATGGCCCGGTTCATTGATTTTTCCGGTAAACCGTTGAGGAACTTTATCCTCTAATTGCCCATAAGTCAAGCTTTTGTTACGGTTTCGCTATCTCTTGGATGCAAAAGGTCCCATTACGGTTCTCTTTTCATACTAATGGCGAAGACAAAAGGATAAGCGAAAGGTGGGAGCATGAAGACTGCCCCCACCGTTGGAATTTGACTCTCGATTTATCACCTGCGATTAATACATCCCACCGCCTCCCGGGGGCATGGGCGGCATGGGAGCCTTCTTCTCCGGCTTCTCCGCCACCATAGCCTGGGTGGTGATCATCAACGATGCCACGCTTGCCGCATTCTGAAGGGCCAATCTTACAACCTTTGTGGGATCGATGATGCCGGCCTTCATCAGATCCGAGTACTCCTCCTTTGCCGCATCGAATCCAAACGCACCCTTCTCCTTCTTCACCCTCTCCACCACTACCGAACCATCGTGGCCGGCATTGTCTGCAATCTGGCGAATGGGTTCCTCCAAAGCCCGCTTCACGATGTTCACTCCGGTTTGCCTGTCACCCCCCAGCGTCATCTTATCCAGAGCCGACAAACACCTCAAGAAAGGAACGCCACCTCCAGCAACAATTCCCTCCTCCACTGCGGCACGAGTGGCATTGAGGGCGTCTTCCACCCGGGCTTTCTTTTCCTTCATCTCCGTCTCCGTGGCCGCACCCACATTAATCACCGCAACGCCTCCTACCAACTTTGCTAATCGTTCCTGGAGCTTCTCCCGATCATAGTCACTGGTGGTCTCATCAACCTGAACGCGAATCTGCTTGACTCGACCCTCAAGGGCACTGCTTTCACCCATTCCCTCTACAATGGTGGTGTTATCCTTATCAATGCGTACCCGCCTTGCACGGCCCAAATCATTCATGCTCACGTTTTCCAACTTGATTCCTAACTCCTCGGAGATGACCTGACCACCCGTGAGAATGGCAATGTCCTCCAACATGGCCTTACGCCTGTCTCCAAAACCGGGTGCCTTGACTGCCGCGCACCGAATGGTCCCCCGGATCTTATTGACTACCAATGTAGCCAAGGCCTCCCCTTCTACGTCCTCCGCAATTATCAAAAAAGGGCTTCCCATCTTGGCCACCTGTTCCAGAATGGGCAGTAAGTCTTTCATGTTGCTTATCTTCTTCTCATGCAAAAGGATGTAAGGCTCTTCCAGCTCCGCCTCCATCTTCTCCGCATCGGTAACAAAGTAGGGCGATAGATACCCCCGATCGAATTGCATCCCTTCAACAATATCCAGGGTAGTCTCCATCGCCTTCGCCTCCTCAACGGTAATCACACCCTCCTTTCCCACCTTGTTCATGGCTTCCGCAATGATGTTGCCGATGGTCTCATCATTGTTGGCGGAGATGGTTCCTACCTGGGCGATCTCCTGCTGATCCTTGGTGGGCTTACTCAATTTCTTCAGCTCCGAGACCACAACGTTCACCGCCGCGTCAATACCCCGCTTGACATCCATGGGATTGGCACCGGCGGCTACTATCTTGTAACCCTCCCGGTAGATGGCCTGGGCCAAAACCGTGGCCGTGGTAGTCCCGTCACCCGCCGTATCGCTGGTTTTGCTGGCTACCTCCCTGACCATACGGGCTCCCATATTCTCAAATTTATCCTCTAAATCGATCTCCTTTGCTACCGTCACCCCGTCCTTGGTTACCGTTGGCGACCCAAAGGACTTCTCCAGAATGACGTTTCGCCCCTTCGGCCCCAGGGTGACCTTTACCGCATCGGCTAAAATGTTAAGTCCAGATAAAATAGAATTACGCGCGTCTTGATCAAATTTGAGTTCTTTTATTGCCATCTTATATCCCTCCATTTCATGTAATCTATTTCTCAATTACACCCAATACATCTTCCTCCCTCATGATTAAATGCTCCTCTCCCTCGATCTTCACCTCCGTTCCCGCATACTTGCCGAAGAGGATTCGGTCCCCCTTCTTCACGTCAAGGGGCATAACCTTCCCATCCTCCGATACCTTGCCCTTCCCCACTGCTACCACCTTTCCCTCTATTGG
>CP070774.1:462465-467256 GCA_020346125.1 Syntrophobacterales bacterium
GCAAATGCCATTCATTACCGGAGCAAAAGGGTCAACAAACCGCTGATGAAAATCAATTGCGGCGCAATCCCGGAAAATTTGCTGGAGACCGAGCTCTTCGGTTACGAAAAGGGGGCATTTACCGATGCCAAGGGAACGAAAAAAGGCCTTTTTGAACTGACCAACGGGGGAACGGTTTTCCTGGACGAAATATCTGAGATGAAGTCCTTCCTCCAAACAAAGCTTTTGAGGGTTTTGGAGAGTCAAAGCTTCATGAGGGTGGGGGGAGAAAGGGAGATCAGCGTCGATGTCCGTGTTATAGCTGCCACCAATAGAGACTTATCGGCCTTGATCAATGCGGGACAATTTAGAAAGGACCTGTACTACCGCTTAAAGGTCATGGTCATTGAAATGCCGCCCCTTCGGGAGACGGGGGAAGATATCCTGCTTTTGGCGAACCTGTTTATCGAGGAAAACAATAAGGAATTGGGAAAGAACGTAACGGGAATATCGGGGGCGGCAAGGGAGTATTTACTCAATTATGGGTGGCCTGGAAACGTAAGGGAATTGAAGAATATTATCGAGAGGGCAGTGATCTTATCCAATGGCAATGAGATACTTCCCGATCACTTGCCCATCGAGCTGAGGAAGGGTCAACTGGACGATATCGGAGATCGGACAGCAGATATCGCGGATCTTAGCTTAGAAACCATAGAAAAAAAACATATCAGAGATGTCCTGATGATGATGGATGGGAATAAGTCGAGAGCTGCGAGGATGCTGGGGATCTCTCGATCAACCTTGAGGGAGAAGCTCAAGAAATATTCTCTTTTCGCAGCTTAGTGCTTCGATTCGCACGTTGGGTGACGTATTTTGCTCATATTGAGCTTCCGGAAAGAGGCATGATTTTTTCCCTGGGGGGATTGAAAGAAAATGAGAGAGGAGTAAACTCATGCTATTTTCAAGGAAAGGCAATGTGGTCGGCTTAGATATCGGCTCCAGTTCCATCAAATTGTTGGAACTGGCAGAAATGAAGGGGGGCTATCAGGTGAGGAACTTCGGAGTCGCCCCTTTGCCCCCAGAGGCCATTGTCGATGGAGCCCTCATGGATTCGGTAACCATCGTTGATTCAATCAGGGGTTTGGCCAATGCTTTGAGGATAAAGACTAAGGATGTGGTGACTTCTGTATCGGGCCATTCGGTAATCGTTAAGAAGATCAATATCCCTACAATGACGGAGGATGAACTTGAGGAGTCCATACAATGGGAGGCGGAGCGGTATATCCCCTTTGACATCAATGATGTAAACATCGATTTTCAAATTCTCGGTCCTACTGAGGGGAGCGAGGAGTTGATGGACATGATATTGGTGGCGGCAAAGAAGGACATCATCAATGACTATCTGTCCGTAATCATCGAGGCAGGCTTCAATCCCGTTATCGTAGATATTGATGCCTTCGCCCTCGAAAATATGTTCGAGGCGAATTACCCGGTAGCCCGGGATGAGGTTGTTGCCCTCGCCAATATCGGAGCAAGTGTAACGAACATCAATATTTTAAGAAGAGGAATATCTTCCTTCACAAGGGATATATTCACTGGTGGAAACGCCATTACCGAGGAGATTCAAAGGCAGCTCAATGTGGACTTTGACGAAGCCGAGAACTTGAAGTTAGGCAATCGAATGGATGAAACGAGTCAAAAGGTCGTACAAGAAGTCCTGAAATCGGCCTTAAATTCCTTGGCCACGGAGATTACCAAGTCACTGGACTTCTTCCGTTCCACGAGCTCCCAGGAGAAAGTCGATAAACTGGTTTTGAGCGGAGGCTGCGCGAAGATAAATGCTATTGAAAACGTCATCGGGCAACAGGCCAATATTCCGGTCGAGATCGCCAATCCCTTCAAGGAGATAGACTGCTCCAAGAGGGACTTGGACGTTGATTATCTCACGGAAATGGAACCAATTATGGCCGTCAGTGTTGGCCTGGCCTTAAGGAGGGCAGGGGACAAATGATTCGAATTAATTTATTGATGGCGAGGGCTGTAAGGAGGGGGGTAGGCCTCCGAAGGGATATTTCCATTTTTGTGTTCGTTCTGATTCTGCTCTTTCTCCTCATCGGGCTCATGCAATGGGTATATGTGAACCAATCAAGCGAGCTACAGACTCAGATCAGCGATCGAAAGGTGAAGTTAGAGAAGCTGCGGGCCCTGAAAAGACAGATCGATAAGTACAAGGCGAACATAAAGCTTCGTGAGAAGAGACTGGCCATTATAGCCGAATTAAAGAAGAATAAAGCGAGGCCGGTGCGGATCTTAGATGCATTGAGCACTAACATGCCGGAAAAGATGTGTCTTCGCTCGCTGAAAAAAGAGGGAGCCAGAATGGAGATGGGGGGATGGGCACTCGACGATGAGGTGATCGCTAATTTCATGACCAAGCTTCAAAGCTCCAAGTACTTCGGCGGAGTAGAATTGATCGTCACTGAGCGGTTCAAGCCCGAGGGAACCGATATCAACATCAAGAAATTTACCATAACCAGTAACGTTGTACAGTGAAGGAGAAAGTTATGGCCGTTTCAATGGATTCCATTGCCAAGTTACCCAAGTCGAAGAAAATCCTTATCTTATTAGCATTCGTCGTGGTTATTTCGGGCCTTTACAGTTATCTCCTCTACCTACCCCAGCAGGAGAAGTTGAGACGCTTGAAGCTGGATTTGGGCAAACTAAACAAGGAATTGAAGGAGGGCGAGGCCGTCAAAAGAGATCTGGCTAAATTTCGGAAAGATGACGAGAGCTTACAAAGAGAACTCACATTAGCCCTGGCCCAGCTCCCCAACAAAAAGGAGATTCCAGAACTCCTCCGCAATATCTCAAGTCTGGGGAAAGGGTCGGGCTTGGAATTTCTCCTGTTCAAACCAAAACCTGAAGAGCGCGTCGTAGCACAACCTACAACACCCAGCAGGCCAAAACGCGCAGAAAAAGGCAAAAAAAAATCCGTGGAACCCACGGGATTCTATGCCCGGGTTCCCCTGGAGTTGACCATGTTGGGGGGTTATCACAACGTGGCAAGCTTTTTCGATAAGATCAGCAAACTGGACCGAATTATCAACATCCTCAACTTTTCCATGGGAGATGTAGAGCAAATTGGAGGCGAGACGGTGGTGAAAACCTCATGTCTGGCTACCACTTTTCGTTTTCTTGAGACCAAGGGGGAGGGCGGTGCAGAGAAAACAAAAGAGAGGGACCGGAAATAAGCTAATGGGGGGATACTACTTCAAAACCCTCTTTCTGGTGGGTATTTCGTTCCTCCTCATATGGGGTTGTGAGGGCGGATCGAAACCCGCTAAACCGACCGTGGTATCGAAACATAAACGCCAAAAACCACCGCCGAAAGAGAAAGATGAAAGGGTGGTGGAAGAGAAAGAGGAACCTTCTTATACCTATAACCCGGTGGGCAAGCGAGACCCCTTTATACCATTTATCACCCTGGGTCCCAAGAAACCGGTCTCCACAGTCCCTCTCACTCCCCTTCAACGGTATGATGTAAGCGAACTGAAGTTAGTAGGAATCTTAAAGGGACCGGCCGGATATCGAGCCTTGGTTGAGGATGCTGGCGGAAAGGGATTTATTATCACCAAGGGAACCCCCATTGGCCGTGGAAATGGACGAGTTAAGGAGATCCATGATAATCGAGTAATCATTGAACAGACGTATAAGGACATATTCGGTCAGATCAAACAGAGAGAGATTTCCATTCCATTAAGAAAGCCTGAGGAGGGGGGTTAAGATGAGACATTCATTTTCCAAGAAACCAGTTCGATGGGCTTGCACCCTGGGCCTCATTTTCCTCATACATACTATCGTCAGCTGTGCTCGTGGGCCCACAAGACCAATGGCACCGGAGACAATGGAGGGAGTGCCCATCAAGATTAAGGAAATCACTTTCCGTGAGGAACCAAACTACACCCGTATCACTATAGAGGGATCCGAACCCCTCAAATACACCTTCTTTAAGCTTCTCACGGACCCCCTCAGAATCGCCATCGATATACCCGCCGGTGAGTTTGAGGATATCCTGGTTCCCATAGAGGTGAACAATGGCACACTGACCCAGATCGACGTCGGTCAATATGAGGGAAAGGGAAGGGTTGAGATCGGTTTAACCAGGACGGTCAATTATAATATCACCAAAGTGGAGAAGAAGCTCTTTGTGGACGTGGAGCGAGCGGCAGTGTTGGCAAAGGAGAAGGTCGAAGTGGCTGAGGAGAAAGTCCCTCCAGATGCCATGAAGATAAAGGCGAAAGCGAAAAAGGTAAACCAAATCCGTATCGATAAGGGAGAGAGAGCGGTCCATATTACCTTGATCGCGGATGGAAAGATAGGGGATTACAATTCCTTCAAGCTTGAAAAACCTCCGCGCCTCGTGATCGATATCTGGAATGTGAAAAAGGGATATCCGAAGAACCTCATCCAGGTCGACCACCCGCTCCTGAAGAGAGTTCGAATGGGGAAACACCCCAAGAAGACCCGTTTCGTCTTCGATTCGGCTCACCCCCAAGTACCTCCATTTCGTATCCACAGGGCTGAAAACCGATTGATCGTCTCCTTTGGTCTAGCGGAGGAGGGTCCACCAAAGGTCAAGAAATTGGGGATGTTGACAGGAATCGATTTCAAACAGATGGACCACAAATCGAGGATCATCGTCTTCACCTCTGATGTGGCCAACTATGATGTTTTCAAAATATCGGGAACGGCGGTGGCCCTGGATCTGAAGAAGATGAGGGTTCCAGAAAGGCTAAAGAGGGGATTGGATAC
>CP070774.1:467356-472082 GCA_020346125.1 Syntrophobacterales bacterium
CTTCCAACACATCGACCTCATTGAGAATTGTAGCGTCCTGAACGATGATGTAATCGGGGTGGTGGACCCGGCTTCGTAGGCGGATGAACCGATCGTCAATCCGGGCGAAAGCCTGAATCGCCTTTCCGCGCCTTTCTCCGCCAGCTCCGAGGAACGGGAAGGCCTGGCTGAATTTTCCCTCTTCGAGGGCGGCAATAGCGATGAACTGAGCCAATACCAGGGATCCCTGCCCACCTCTGCCGTGAATCCGGATTTCCTTCAAGGAGCTCCTCCTCGGTTTTCATCTAACAGTGGTTTTAATATCATACAATGAAATTTCGCTATTATCAGTTTTTATCATCTCATTTCAGATGAAATAAATCAAAGGCAGAGTTGGAAATGGCTCTGCCTACGATGAATTGAATGTACCTGTTGAGACTGTCGAAAAAGTCCAATTCTAGAGTTTATAGGAAAATAAATCCAATAAAATCAGCAGATCGCAATCTCCCAAATCATGAATTGAGCGTTTTTCGACAGTCTCACTATCTCTATGTAACTCAGATTACTTTAGAGATATTGTGATATAATTTTCATATTGTTAGCCTGAATTGCACCTCAGCGATCAACATCATTCAAATTGGAATAATTTGATTTTCAGCCTAAATCTTAGTCTTTGCACATCACCCTTATCGCCCTAAGTCCCCCAATTCATATTGCAATATTCCCACAAGCAAAATGGCGGTCGTCTCCGTCCTCATAATCCTCCGCCCAAGGGTAATAGATATGAATCCCGTCTCCCTTGCCCGTTGAATCTCTTCGGGGTCGAAGCCACCCTCAGGCCCGACCATCAATGCCACCTTGCGATAATTCCCCTGGGACCTCAAAATATCCCTCAATGTGCTCTTGCTTCCCTTCTCCCAAAGGATGACTTTGAGATCGCACCCCTTCGCGTAAGCCAGTGCTTCCGAAAAGCCGCAATAGGGCTCGATGAGGGGAACCCTCCCCCTCCTGGACTGTTTGGCTGCCTTTATAGCGATGGACTGCCACCGATGGGCCTTGGGCTGTTTCCCTTCCCTTTCCTCGAGGGTAATTGATCGCCTCGATTTGAAGGGAACGATGGAATACACCCCCAGTTCGGTAGCCTTCTGAATGATGAGTTCCATCCGCTCCTTATCGGGCAGAGCTTGGAGAAGTATGATTTTGGTAGGTGATTCGGTAGGAGGTGCAAGGGACTCGAATACGAACACCCATGCCTCACAGGGGTTGATTGAGAGTATCCTTCCCCGGAATTCTCGTCCTCTTCTCCATGTTAACGTGACCAGTTCACCAGGCCGGGCCTCGCGGAAAGTTAAACCGTCCAGTCCCTCGCCCGTTATTCGGATCTTTTGGCCTTCCTTGGGACATGTGTCGAGCTCAATGCGTCCTGTTGAATTCGAACTCCTCAACGAAAGCCCTTTTCATTTTTTCTTCTTCTTAGGTGGTTTCTCCTCCCCTACTTCGAACTCCTTTATCCCCGCGGCCAGTTCATTCAATCGTTTATCGACCAAGAAGTTCACTGTCCCTTCCTTAAACCCACCATCCTTTCTCCTCTCACCTGGTTCCACTCCGGTCAAGATCTCAATGCCCTGATCGATGGTCTTCACGGGGTAGACGTGGAATTTGCCCTCCTCGACCGCCTTCACGACATCCCTTCTCAACATGAGGTCATCCACATTTTGATGGGGCACCATTACCCCCTGTTTTCCCGTCAAACCCTTGCCCTTACATACATCGAAGAAACCCTCGATCTTCTCGTTCACCCCGCCGATGGGCTGGATTTCCCCCTTCTGATTAACGGAACCCGTCACGGCGACATCCTGCCGAAGGGGAATCCCGGAGAGACCAGAGAGGAGGGCATAAACCTCGGTCGAGGAGGCGCTGTCCCCGTCTACACCGCCGTATGATTGTTCGAAGCAGATGCTGGCGCTCATAGCCAAGGGTTTATCCTGGGCGTACTTCCCGCGGAGGTATCCGGCAAGAATGAACACACCCTTGTTATGGGTAGGACCGCTGAGTTCCGCCTCCCTCTCGATATTGATGATACCCGCCTTCCCCATGGCAACCTTGGCCGTAATTCGCGAGGGCTTTCCGAAAGCATAATCCCCCAAGTTGTAAACGGAAAGCCCATTCACCTGCCCGACCACCGCACCATCGGAGTCGACCATGATCATCCCATCCTCGATCATCTCCTGAATCTTATCCTCCACGAGGTTGACACGGTGAACCCTCTGTTGGATTGCCTTCTCCACATGAGCCTCACCAACATATTGACTTCCCTCCTTTATCGCCCAGTAACTGGCTTCCCTCAGCACATCCTCCAGCAGGTTAAACCGGGTGGTCAATTTCTTCTGCCTTCCCGCGATCCTCACCCCATACTCCACCACAGCCGCCACACCGGACCGATCAAAGGGCTTCAGATTTTCCTCCTTACAGATCTTATGCATCAGGGAGGCATATTGGTTTATGGCCTCCTCGTTCTTATCCATCACCGTATCGAAGTCGGATTTAACCTTGAAGATCTTCTTGAAGTCCTCATCGTAATTATGGAGGAGGTGATACATCAACGTATCCCCGACCATGATCACCTTCACATTGGCCTCGATGGGCTCGGGTTTCAGGGCAGAGGTGGCAAAGAGATAGAAGGGATCATAAGTCTGCATTTCCACAACCCCGTTCTTTAGGGTCCTCTTCAGGGTCTGCCAGACGCCGGCTTCGATCAACGCATCCAGGGCATCGATGATGAGATATCCCCCATTCGCCCTGAGAAAAGAGCCCGCCTTTATCCGGCTAAAGTCCGTCCTCCAAATCCCCGATCGATCCACGACTCTCTCCATGGTCCCGAAGAGGTTTCGATAGTTGGGAGTCGTCTCCACGATAATGGGGGCACCCTTCGTATCCGAGTTGTCAACCAATACGTTGACCCGGTATTCGGTGAATTGATCGGCTGGTTGTGGGATGTTCAGACCGGGTATGATCTGCGGCTGCTCCTCCTTCTCCATAAACCTCGAAAGGTTTTCCATGATGCTCTCTTGAACCTCATCGAGGTAGCTGTTGATCTTCTCGTTATCGTACTTCTCGTGAAGGTCAGATATGGAATCTCGCACCATGGGGGATATAACCTCCCTGTCAAGGTCCTGGAGTGAGTTTCGAATCTCCTTTTCTGTCTTTCGGGTCTCCTTAAAAATATCCTCCAGTTCAGAAGCCAATTCCCTCTGCTTCTCCCGTAACCTCTCCACCTCTTCCGCAGAAAGTTTTCCCTCCTGAGCCAGGGCCTCCAACTGATCGAAGCTCAAGGGGTTTCCATCGATAACCGGAAAGATACCCGGCCTGGAGTAGGGGCCCATTTGGACCTGTACCAGGGAGAACTTCTCCTGGGTGACCTTCTTCTCGAATTCCTTGAAATAACCCGCTTGCTGCTCCCGGAATTTTTCCAAGATCTCCTTTTTCTTGTTGAGATATCTTTCGTCCTCGAATATCAAGGGAATCTTCTTCTTTAGGGTCTCGATGAGGTTTTCCATATCCCCTCTGAACTCATTTCCCCTGCCCGCCGGAAGGGGTATCATGTTGGGCATATCGGGGTTTTTGAAATTATTTACGTAACAGATATCGCTGGGGATTTTGCCCGCTGTATCGATCTCCTCAAGCAAGCCCTTTATGGCCGTCTTTCTCCCCGTACCCACGAGGCCCGTCACGAAGATATTGTAGCCAAATCCGTCGATATCCAGGCCGAGACGAATGGCCTCCAGTGCTCTCTCTTGGCCTATAATCTCCTCGATAATAGGCAAATCCTCAGTTGATTGGAATTTCAGCTTTTCCGGTTCGCACCTCCACCTCAGTTTTTCAATGGGTACCTCTTCAAATGTCATTTTTTGGACCATTTACTCTTACCTCCTGAGGGATAATAGGCCGTATCCTCGGATCCATTGATACATCGTTATTCTCTACAATAACCCCCTAAATGTCAATACCTGCCGGGGTTGTCCTATTTCAAACCTATAACTATCTTTTTTGTGGCGGCCCGTTGTGAATGGAAGGAATCAATTCTCTAAGAAGTAGGTTAAACGGGAAAAAGGGGGAAATTGGTCCGCTTCAACGAGATGGCAAACCAGGAGGGTCCCGGGTGAGCGGGGTTTATAACCCCTCTTTGGATAACTCCTCAAGCAGTTTTCTCTGCCCCTGGGTAAGGCCCTTGGGGGTTTTTACGATGACCTTAACGAACCCATCGCCCCGGCCGTTTCCCTTGAAATGGGGAAACCCATGATTTTTCAACCTCAATTTTGTATGGCTCTGCGTCCCTTGCGGGATCTTAACCCTTCTTCTTCCATCCAAGGTTGGGACTTCAAGTTCTCCTCCCAGTGCAGCTTGACTGAATGTCACCTCCTTTTCGATAACGAGATCATCCCCCTCTCTCTGAAATAGGGGATGAGGTTTAATAGTTACTCTAAAGAAGAGGTCCCCCCTGGGGCCTCCTTTTTTCCCCGTCGATCCCTTTCCACCAACCCTGAGCTTCTTCCCCTCACTGATTCCTGGGGGAATTTTCAGGGTGATCTGTTCCAGCCGCCCATCTCTCCGAAAGGAAACCTTCTTCTCGGCCCCAAAAGCCGCTTCCTGAATGGTGATGTGAAGATCATAGATCACATCATCCCCCCTTTGGGGTGTATCGTCTTCCCTCTGAAAGCCCTCACCCCAAGGGGATCCATACTCATAG
>CP070774.1:472182-476875 GCA_020346125.1 Syntrophobacterales bacterium
AAAAGAAGCCCACACGTGGTACACAGAAGGTATCGATGGATTTTGAGCTGCTTCATTTCCTTGACCTATGAAAAGGGGAGGGTCCGGTACGACACCTCATTCAGCTTTGTCCCATTTATGAGGATGAGGCTCCCCCTGGGCTGTTCCTCATCGACCTCGATTTGAATGTCCAGTAAGCCAAACCTCTGTTTCAATTGAGAGAGGTTTTCGTTTTTTTGACCGCGGATGTTGGAAAGATCGGAGGGTGAGACCTTGGCGCGAAGGATTCGAGATTTCAGACGCTTTCCCATGAGATGAGATGCCATGTCGTAAAAGAGGGAGGACTCCACTACATGGCCGAAGGCGGGATGGTATGGACCCGCGACAATACAACCCTTCGTCTCGAGTTCCGGACTCGATTGTAATCCAAGACGAATGACGGGAATCCCCGCCCTGTGGAATTTCAGAAAGGCCCTCTTACAGAGTTCAACGGCCTCTTTCAAGGATAGGGGTGTATACCGGTCGGAATGATACCATTTTTCCAAATGCGTCCCTTTCAGGACCAATGTCGGATAAATCCTCACAAAATGGGGGTTTAATCGGATTACTCGATCTACCGTATGGCCGTTTCTGAGGGCATCATCCCCGGGCAGGCCGACCATGATTTGGATTCCCAGCTCAAAACCACCGCCATGAAGCAATCCGGCCGCCTTCAGGACATCTTCTGCGGTATGGCCCCTCCTTGAGCACCGAAGCACCTCCTCCACCATCGATTGGACCCCCAACTCCACGGTCTTAACCCCGTGCTCCCTCAAAAGGTGCAGGGTTTGGGGGTCGATGTAATCCGGACGGGTAGAGACCCTTATCGAATCGATCAATCCCTTCCGGATAAGGTGTTGGATGGCGGAAAGGAGCTGAATCTGCACCTTCTTATCCATTCCGGTAAAGCTTCCCCCGTAGAATGCAACTTCCCTTCGCCGGGCCCTTCCCCGCTGGGCTCTCAATTGATCATTGAGAGGTCCCTGAAAAACTGGGAAAAGGAGCTCTGAGCAGTGAAGAGTGACTTTTTCAGAAAGGTCATTGATGATTTCGGTGATGGAGCCCGGGGACGCCTTGGAGTTGGATCCGGTTATGGAGGACTGATTGCAGAACACGCATTGGTGGGGGCATCCCAAATGGGGAACGAAGATGGGCATGATGAAGGGCCTTTGTGAGGACTTGATATTCCTTGTCACGGTTGTTCTCCGGAGATCGTCTTCAAGGCTTCCCTGGCCGCATTCTGTTGGGCTTCCTTCTTATTTTTGCCAATGCCATAGCCATAGGATCGGCCCTCGATGAAGATCTCCGCTCCAAAGGTCTTGTCGTGGTCCGGCCCGCTCAGCTCGGATACTCGATACCGAGGCGGAGATCCAAACCGGCTCTGACATATCTCCTGAACCTTGCTCTTACAATCACCGTCATCGCTCAATCCTTGATGGAGCAAGGGTGAAAATTGCTTCTCAACAACACTGAAGGCCTTTTCGAAGCCGCCGTCGAGATAGATAGCACCGATAATGGCTTCATAGGCATTGGAGATTACGGAGCTCTTCTCCCTTCCCCCCTTCAGGGCCTCCCCTTTTCCCAAGAGCAAGCACTGGTTTATCCCGAGCTTTTTCGATATCCCCGCAAGGGATTTTTCGTTGACAAGGGAAGCCCGCAACCTCGTCATCTCCCCCTCATGGCAATGGGGAAACCTTACCATGATGACGTGGCTGATGATAACATTGAGGACGGAATCTCCAAGAAATTCGAGCCTTTCGTTGTCCTGAGACGATCCGCCAGACATTTCGTTGGCGTAAGACCTGTGGGTCAATGCCGTGTTTAACAGATCTGGGTCATTAAACTGGTAAGAGATCTCCCCTTGCAGTACGGATAACGCTTCCAGTCTATCGCTGTCCATTCCCCCATGTACCCCGATCATTTTGGCTACCGCCCTCAGGTATCTCCCACTACACGCCCCAACACCCTTCCATCATCAAGGTCCGTGGCCAGTACCCTGATCTCTTGGTTGGCCAAATCATCTTCTCCCTCAATAAGGACGGGGATATAATTCCCGGAATATCCCTTGAGCCTCCCGGTGAGTTTGTCCCGTTTCCCCTCAACCAGAACCTCCAGCTCCCGCCCGAGAAATCGTCGCTGAAAAGCCGCCCTTTTTCGTTTTCCCAGGGCTCGCAGTGACTCACATCGCCGTTTCTTTGATACTGAATCGACCTGATGGGGGAATTCATAGGCAGCAGTACCCCTTCGGGTGGAGAAGGGAAAGACGTGGAGGTAACCGATGTCCGATTTCTCCAAGAGTTCATAGGTTTTCCGGAACTGCTTTTCCCCTTCTCCAGGGAAACCGACGATGACATCTACCCCGATATTGAGGTCCGGGATACGATGAATCAGGGTTTGGACGAGGTCGGCGAAGAAGGTTCCATCGTAATTACGGTTCATTCGCCGAAGGATATCATCATCACCACTTTGCATAGGAATGTGGAGATGGTGGCACACTCTCGAGGAGGAGGCGATGGATTGAATCAATTTCGGGCAAAAATCACCCGGTTCGATGGAGCTCAACCTGATCCTCTGGGGGGCTGGGATGGTCTCCATCTTATTGCAGAGCTCCACAAGTGATGAAGGCGGGAAGAGATCGGCCCCATAGATGCCCAGATGGATTCCCGTCATCACCACCTCTTTAAATCCGCTCTTTTCCAGCCGTTGAAGTTGATGGATTACTCGGAGGGGGTCGAGGCTTCGGCTTCTGCCCCTCGCCCGGGGGATGATGCAATAGGCGCAGGAGGCGTTACACCCATCTTGAATCTTGAGAAGTGCCCGGGTGTATCGACAAGACCGATCGATGTCTGCCTCCCTGATCTTCCTCTCTTTATCGATATCGCTTACCTTGACCATTGCGTGGGAGCGATCGAGGGGATCTCTCAGAATATCCGCAATAGAGGCCTTTTCACCGTTTCCCAGGATCACCCCTACCCCCTCTACGCCTTGGACGTCCTCAGGATATGCCTGGGCATAGCAACCCGTGACCACAATCAGGGAGGATGGGCTGAGGCGGCGAGCCCTCCTGATCAATTGGCGGGATTGGTAGTCAGCTCTATGGGTGACGGTGCACGTGTTGACAATATGGATATCGGCCCATTGGGGAAACGAAATGACCTCAAATCCGCTTCTCTCAAGGGATGTCCGCATCATCTCGGAATCGAATTGATTTGCCTTGCATCCCAGGGTGGTAATAGCAACGGTTTCATTCATCGATATCTCACCCATTAAGAGCTCAGATTGGTCAATTCCAGCCCTCCCCTCATCCCCATGGTATCCCCCACGATGATCAAAACCCCAATGATCCCCCGGATCTGGCTACCGTAGTCCAGCCCTTTTTTGATGTCTCCCTTTCCCTCGATGAGATTACCGATGGAAGTGGCAGCGGCATCTGCCAATGAGGCAGATCTTGAGAGGACACAAACGGCATCCGCCTTTCCGAAGCTCATCGAGTGGCCCACCGTGCCGGAGGAAGAACATACCCCCAAAGGGGTATCCACGGGCTTGATCCTCAGGCCAACCTTTAGGCTCAGGGGGGATTTTCCAGCATAGATCCCGACAACCCGTTCCTTTGAGGAGGCGATAAAGATGTCTCCTCCATTTTCACAGATGACCTCTGGGGAGAGGGGAATGAGGTCCTTGCCCACGAATTCCGCGATGGCACCAGCAACGCTGGCCATGGGACCCACACTGGCCAATCGGGAGGATTTGAGCATTTCCTTCACGATCTTCGGTGCATGGGGGTCATTGTCAACCGGCGTTAAACTTGTCCGGAACTTCGGGTTGTACCGAATATATTCCTCGATCTGCCACCGATATCCGATTATGGCTTCCTTGGCCTCCTTTTCCAGCTTGCAATTCGCCAGGAGGAATAGATCCGTTTCCCTGATCGTCACACGGAATGAGGTGAGGTCCTTGGCTTTAACGAGGTTGCGGTATGTCCTTGCTTCAAACATGGAAATTTCATGCTCTTCTACCAGTAGTGATGTTCGACCAAGATCTCGGCGATTTGAACCGCGTTGAGGGCTGCCCCCTTGCGGATGTTGTCGGATACGATCCACAAATCGATCCCCTTTTCGATGGATGCATCCTCCCTGATCCTTCCCACGAAGGTCTCATCCTTACCGGCTGCATCGATGGCTAAGGGATACTCGTTCTTCTTTGGATTGTCGACTACCATGACTCCCGGAGCGCGGGCGAGGATATCCCTTACCTCGTTTGGGGTGATCTTTTTGGCCGTCTCGATATTCACCGATTCCGAATGCCCATAGAACACGGGAACCCTCACAGTGGTGGCTGTAATCCCTATCGACTCGTCCTCCATGATCTTCTTGGTCTCGTTGATCATCTTTAGTTCCTCTTTCGTGTATCCATTTTCCGAGAAGACGTCGATATGGGGAAGACAGTTAAAGGCGATCTGGTGGGGGTAGACCTCGCTTTTGACCTCATTCTGCTGGAAAATGGCTAAGGTCTGTTTCTCCAACTCGCGGATCGCCTCCTTGCCGGTTCCCGAGACGGATTGATAGGTGGAGACAACCACCCTCTTTATCTTTGCTACATCGTGGATCGGTTTGAGGACGACCACCATCTGAATGGTTGAACAGTTGGGATTGGCTATGATTCCCTTATGGTTGTA
>CP070774.1:476975-481500 GCA_020346125.1 Syntrophobacterales bacterium
TTTCGCCACCTGCGGGGTATCTCAGGTAGGGACGGGCGTATCTGGCGGAAAGCCTCATTTGGTTGCGTTTGAGGGGCTTGAAGCGGAAGCGGTCGTTCAACCAATCGCTCAGCCATACCGACTTCCATACCTCGATTCCCCCACGGGCCAATCGCATATCGATTCCCGTGTTGGCCGAAGGCTCCAAGACCATGAACAGTTCCCCGATGATGCCGATCCGGAGAGGGGTAATGCCGGGTTTCAGCGCAATGTTCCGAAACCATTGGGAAGCCCTAAGCCTTGTACGAAGAAGGCTTGGAAAGGAGAGGCTCGAATCGATGAGCCGAACGGATTTTCGAAAAATCCGGTCGGCTTCATCGGGAATAACCTCCCGTGGTTTGGTGTAGAAGTATCTCCCGAGGGCCCAATCCAGGACGGAAAGCCTCATCAGGATGAAATAGAAGAGCTTCAGCAGGGCTCCCCGAGACCGCAATCCGGCGATCCGCATCATCAGATCCAACATATCGGAGAGACGGTCGGGATCCTCGGCGCTACCCATGGTGAACCGGTAACCGAGTTCCTTGAGGATGAGGTTTTGCACCGCATCATAGTATCCGAATCGACAGGGCCCCGCTCCGCCGGGCATGAAGATGGCGTTGGCGCCCAATTCCAATGCCTCGATCATATTTCCCAGGGTGAGCTTGAAGGGAAGGCACGCGAACTCAGGGGAATATCTGGTTCCCAGATCGAGGGTCTTTTTCGTGGGCTTGGGGGGGAGGAGCACATCCACTCCCAGGTTCCTGAGGACTCGAGTGTACGCAATGTGGAGCATGCCCAAATATGGGACCGATATTTTCACCCTTTCTCCTTGCGATTTTGCCGGCTGATAACGTCGAGGAAGGCCTCCAATCGTGTAATGAGCCCACCGTCAGACCAGTGCTCATCGAAGATCAGCGAGAGGAGGGGGGTATCCCCCATCCTCCTGACGTGGTGGCTCACGATTTCCGAGTTGAAGGAATCCTGACCGCACCCGAAGGAGGCCAGGTTGATAATTCCCTTTACCTCGGGATCCCCGGCGAAACGGAGGGCCGATCCCACCATCTCCTTGCCAAAGGACCAATAGACCCTCTTTGAGAGTTTCGAGATTTGCCGATTCACCTCCGTTTCGGTCAAGGATTCCGTGGTCGTAATGGTATATCCCCTGGCTATCACCTTTTCATATATGCCCTTATTGAGAAAGGGATCGTTCAAATAGTAAGGCCTACCAACCAGGCCTATTGTGGGCTGGTCCGAATTTGCTTCCCCTTGGGGCCTGGAGGAATCGTGGCTTAGGCTCAGAGCCTTCTCGAAGGGCACCCCACCCCGTTGAAGGCATCTGAAATTTCGTTGCCTCTCCAGGCCCTTTTGGTAAGCCCGCCGAATCTTCCCGGAATCCCTGCAGAACAACGTGCCCACCTTCTCATAAAAGAGGGACTCTGTCGTTTTTTTCTTTCCTTTATAATTGATGGGATAGTCGATGAGAGGAGGGAGTGGCTGAATGGTATTGGCTACCATATCGGGAAGCCCGAGGAATTTCGGGCACATGTATGCATCTTCCTCTATGCTGATGTATCTGGGGACAAAGAGGAGGTCGACGCGATCCCTGAGGGAGAGGATGTGGCCGAAATAGGCCTTGATGGGAAGGCACAGGTCGCTGACGGCAATGCCAGCCCCCTGGCTTACCATCTCCTTGGTTGTGAGGGTTGAGAGGATGACCTCACATCCCAGTCCCTGAAGGAAGGTTTGCCAGAGGGGGAAATACCGATAGTAGAGAAGTCCCCTGGGAATTCCGACTTTGGTGCTCATGATCGCCTGCGCTCATCAACTGAATTGCATTTCCTACGCCTCACCGTATCCAAGAAGGCCTCAAGGCGGGTCACGAGACCCCCTATCCCGGTGTGTTCATCAATCATCAGCGCCATATACGGGGAAGCCATCCTCTTAGTCCGAAAATTGACCAGCGGCTCGATCATGGAGTCAATCCCACAGTTGAAGCAGGTTACGTAAATCAAGCCATCGGCTACCTTTGAGTCCAGGAAGTGAAAGGCGGCCCCCAGGATTTCCCTTCCAAGGGTCCAGTAAATGTCCTTTTTCACCTGTTGAACCTGGAGGTCGATGGTATGCTGAGGGACGCCTTCCTGGGTGAAGACGGATGCCTTGGCCTCCTTCAACCTCTTGAAGAGGTCGAAATTCAACAGGGCGTCATAGAGGCTGTACGGATGACCGATCACCCCGATTCTCACCGAGCCACCTTCCTCCTTTTCGGTCAAGGGTTGATGCGGGAAAAACCCGTCCCTTTCGAAGGCAGCGGTCAAATCCAGTACCGATTCCCCATCCCTCATGCGGCGTTGAAACTGATCATGTTGCTCTCGGGCTTTGCTATAAGCCCTTCGGATCTGAAGGAAGTTACACCCGAGCGTTCTTCCCGCTTTTGAGAGGGCCCCTGATAATCGAGTTGCACGATATCTCTCGTCCACGAAGGGATCCAGCATAGGCGGCAGCCCCGGCACCGAGTATTTGATCATTTCGGGGAGGCCGGCCAGCCTCGGGCAACAGTAGCCCCTTTTGTTATCGCTCAAGAGACGGGGGATAAAGAGGTAATCGACCTTATCCTTAATGTCGAGCACATGGCCGAAGATCATCTTGATGGGGATGCAGACGTCATCGTCGGCATAGTTGAACCCGTCCTCCAGCACGCTCCTCGTGCTGGGGCGGGAAACGATCACCTTTGCTCCCAATTCCCTAAAGAAGGTATTCCACAGGGGGAAGTAGCGATAGTACAGCAATGCCCGGGGAATTCCTACGTGCACGGACCTCATGTATCCCTCGTTTTTCTCCTCCGCTGGATCAGATCCACAAAGGCACTGAGCCTGGTTACAATAGTAGTTTCGGAGAGGTTTTCCGTGAGGGAGAAGGTGAGAATCGGGATATCATAGTCTCTGCTCACCATTCTCAGGATGTTCTTGGCCACTGATTCCAATATGCATCCAAAGGGCAAGAGCTGGATGACTCCATCGTACCCTTCCCGTGCGGAGAGGATGGCGTATCCGACGGAAGCGTTACATTCACCGCCAATGTTATGGGGGAGGTACCACTTGGACGCCCTTATGGCCTTGCTTTTGGACCTTTTGTTGAAAAGGTCAACGCGCATGGCATGGGCAATCTGGGATGTAAACCACATGGTCCTCGTTACCTCTACGCCCATTTCCCCTAGCCTTCTCTCGATATCTTGATTGGCATGGGGGTTGATCACCACATATCCCTCGCCGGTGATGACCATTTTCAAAGGATGGCGAGTCCTATCCTGTTGGATGTTGGAAAGACGCGAGACTACATCACTCCTGGCGGCCTTCAGCTCCTTCAAGGTGGCCACCCCATCGAGCAACCTCAGGCATTCCGAATGAACCCTTGTGGTTTCACCCCTGTTGACTTCATAGGGCCTCATTTTATGGGTCCATCTCTCCATCTCCTCGCACAACTTCATCTTCTTCCAGGCGAAATGGAGAGATCGAAGGGCATCCGTCAGGGATACCCCCCTTTTTCGCCGTTCCCTATCGAATTTCAATAGATAGGTCCTCAGGATCTGAGTGTTATCCAAGGTAATCCAGTTAAATCGATAACCCATCTCCCTCAGGATGTTCTCCATCACGATATCGTACATTCCCACCCGACAGGGACCGCGATCGGTTATCATGCAAATGGTATCCGCGCCTTTTTCCAGGGCCTCAATAAAATTGCCCAGGATGAACTTAAAGGGTAGGCAGGTGGACTCGGGGGAATATTTTAATCCAAGGTCCAACGTCCGAGGGCTGGTCTTAGGTGGGATAACGAATTCGGGGCCAATTCTCCTGCTAAGGGCATTGATGAAGATATCCATCTGCCCGCAATGTGGAACGGTGATTCTCATGGGGATGTTTTGCCTTCAAAGCTTGTTTTCCCACTTCCCGCATCGATCACCCCAATAGGCGGTGACTTCCTCGCCTATGGAGAATTCCACGATCTCACACCCATTTTCGCATTCCCCGCATTCGAAGCTTCTGGTTTTACAATGGAGATTGATCACCTCAAAGCCTTTAAAACGGGTATCCCCGCCCCCGTCCATCTGCTCCTGGGCCAGGAAGGCCGCACCGATAGCTCCCATTACGTTGAAGAATGTGGGGATGTGAATTTTCTTGCCCAATTCCCCTTCGAACGCAGAGCGGATTCCCTCGTTGGCAGCAACGCCCCCTTGAAAGACGATGGGTTCCAGGATTTCCTTTCCCTTTGCCACGTTGTTGAGGTAGTTACGCACGAGGGCCTCGCACAATCCGGCAATGATGTCCTCCAGATTGTACCCCATCTGCTGTTTATGGACCATATCCGATTCCGCGAAAACGGTGCAACGTCCCGCGATTCGGGCAGGGGATCTGGATAGGAGGGCATACTGGCCAAATTCATCAATGGGAATACCAAGTCTCAAGGCCTGTTGATCCAAAAATGAGCCGGTCCCCGCCGCACAGACCGTATT
>CP070774.1:481600-485898 GCA_020346125.1 Syntrophobacterales bacterium
ACTGCCTCACTGATAGCAAGGCCCAGGCTGCCGGGGCAATCAGGCCATTTTTCCAGCATGTCTCGGCCTACCTTTGTATCCGGGCTGGGGCTGGGGATGCAATGAGCTCCCCAGGTCTCCATGAGGATGCGCCGGTAGGGTTTTTGGTCATAGCTAATCCTGACCATATAGACCTTTAATTCAACATCGAAGAACGCGCAGCCCATAGCCAGAGCACTCCCCCACTGTCCGGCGCCAGTCTCTGTAGTCATACGCTTGATGCCTTCTTTCTTGTTATAATATGCCTGGGCTACAGCGGTGTTGGGCTTATGGCTCCCGGCCTGGCTTGTCCCTTCATATTTGTAGAAGATCTTGGCCGGTGTATCCAGGGCCTTCTCCAGCCGATATGCCCGATGCAAGACCGTTGGTCTCCAGGTGCAATAGACATCCTGCACCTCCTCAGGGATTTCAATCCAGCGCTCGGTGCTCACCTCCTGCATAATAAGCTCCATGGGAAAGAGGGGAGCTATGTCATCTGGGGTTGCCGGCTTTCCCGTTCCTGGGTGCAAAAGCGGTGGCAACGGCTTCGGTAAATCAGCCTGGATGTTATACCAATGGGTAGGCATGTCCTTTTGCTCAAGAAAATACATTGATCTTTCCATTTTTTTCCCTCCTTTACTTATGTTAGTTTGTTGGTTTGTTTTAGGTTCCTTTTGGCCCCTGACGGGGCCACCAACATGACAGAATATACCTAAACTCCCTCCTCAAATTGGAACCCTCCCATTCCCTCAATGGGAAATTGAAATACCATGATATTGCATACCAATCCTCTAACACGCCATCTTATAATACCATGCCTCCCATTTTGTCAAGAAAATTCAATGAGATCCTCTGAAAAAGAAGTTCTTCCCTGCTCGAAATGTTTTTATGAGAGAAACTTTTGTCCCTTCGCTCCAATGCTTCCAAGATGACCCTTTCGTGGTCCGCAGGCGGGGAATACTTGCCCCTTTTGCCCATGGAGATGTCCTGTGTGATGCCGGATCCAGGGATTCCTGGCAGCCCGCGTTTGCGCTGATGTAGCCACAGCTCGCCTCAGAGGTGTTCCCGCCCCTATCGTATAGAATCTCATCGCCGCAGAGTCGTATCCCGGTGGCAGCACTATCGCTAATCTCCTTTCTTCTCCCCTTGATGATGTCCACCATAAGTTTGCACCGGCCCTCGGGTTTTTCGAAAATTTTTCGGATACTGTGTACAAAAATTACTCCCCATTCCTACTCGCCTATAGGACTTGGGCCATCCTTCATCCTCCTTCTAAGGCATGGGATGGCCGTTGACAGCTCTGGAATATTCAAATACAATGAGCACGGCTCTCCATTGAGAAGCCTTCGAATCCCTCTCTCTTAGCCTGGGGTCTATAAATCGATGAAGGAAGAGGACTTATTCGTGGTTACCGTGGTCGGAGAGGATCGGGTTGGCCTCGTCGCCTCCGTTACGAGCCTCTTATTCGAGGCGGGCCTCAATATCGTTGATATCGAGCAGAGCGTCATCCACTCGCAATTTACCATGGTCCTCTTGGTGGAACCCTTGAAACCCGGCTTCGATATCCGGCAATTGAAGCGGGCCTTAATGGGTATTGGACGGGATTTGGACCTGAATATCGGCATCATGCCATTAAGGGAGTTTAAGGGATTGCGTATGGCAGAGGAGAAGACTCCCTACGTTTTCACCATCCTCGGCTCAGATCGTCCCGGAGTGGTGGCGGCAATTTCCCGCGTATTGGCCGAGGGTTCGGCCAACATTGAAAAGATTAAGATGATCGCGCGGGGGGAGTTCCTGGCCATGGAGATGGTGGTGGATATCCGAGAGGGGAACTTCGCTCCTTTAAGGGAGAGGCTTATAGAGGTGGCCAGTGAGATCGGAATGGACATAATAGCCCAGCCGGAAAGAATGTACAAGAAACGGAAGAAGATAATCGTCTTCGATATGGATTCCACCATCGTTGATACGGAAATCATCGATGAAATTGCGGGATTTTGCGGAATGGGCCAGAAAGTGGGGGAGATCACGGAGAGGGGAATGCGGGGAGAAATCGACTTTACCCAGTCATTGAGGGAGAGGGCGTGTTGCCTCAAGGGAATTGGGGTGGACGATTTGAAATCCCTCACCAAGAGCATGAGATTGACCGAGGGTGCTGGCGAGTTGATCTCGGCCCTTAAGGAGATGGGGTTTAAGATTTCGTTGATCAGCGGCGGATTCGACTTCTTCACCGACGTGTTAAAGGAGAGATTGGGATTCGATTATGCCTTTGGGAATCAATTGGAAATCGAAGGAGGACTATTGACGGGAAGGGTAAAGGGGAGGATCATCGATGGAAAGCGAAAGGCGGAAATCGTCGATGAAATTTGCAGAAGGGAGGGAGTTAGCAGGGAAGAAGTTGTGGCCGTGGGGGATGGGGCGAACGATCGGATCATGGTCAGCAATGCCGGACTGGGGATCGCCTTCAATGCAAAGGATGTTTTGAAGAGGGTGGCCGATGGTTCTCTCACGAAGCGAAACTTAAAGGGGGTGCTCTATAGCCTCGGTATAAGCGATATGGATTTAGCCAGATAGCTTTTCGCCCCCTGAAGATGGCGGATAAAGGGGAAGGGCAGATGATAAAGGCCGTCATTCTGGATTTTGATGGGACATTGGCGGTATTGAACATCGATTTCTCGGTGATTAAGGAGGAAATCTTCAGTCTCATCGAGAAGTATGACGTGGCGCGGGAATCATTGAGGGAGAAATACCTGCTTGAAATAATCGACGAGGCCTACTCCATTTTGCTGAAAAGGGAACGCCATTTGGCGGAACAATTCAGGGAGAAGGCCCAAAGGATATTGGTGGAAAAGGAATTGGAGGCAGCTTCTAAGACCCGTCTTCTCCCGGGAGTGGAATCCATGTTGAGGAAGCTGAAAGCGGCTGGATTGAAGGTGGGAATCGTCACCAGAAATTGTGATCGTGCGGTTCGAAGGGTCTTTCCCCATATCGAGTCCCTGTGCGATATTTTCCTTTCGAGGGATTCCGTGAAAATGGTCAAGCCAGATCCCCACCACCTGGCGACACTACTCGATAGACTAGGAGTGTCCGTAAGGCATGCCATTATGGTGGGAGACCATCCAATGGATATTCTTGCCGGGAGAAGGGTTGGAATGCGAACGGCGGGGGTATTAACGGGGAGGAACACTGAGGATGAACTCATGGAAAGAGGGGCAGATTATATTTTAAAAAGCGCATCCCAGCTCACAAGATTGGTGAAGAGGCTGAATCGATAGCCTTGATTATCCCACCGGATTGCCCATTGGGGTGAGAAATTGCAAAATTCCCCTATGATTTTTCCCACTAAATCCATTTCGAGGGATCATTCCATGGGACCACTTTAGGCCTTACCCATTCGGCCTGAGCGTTCGACCGAGCTCACGCCGAGGGCTCATGGCTGAAGGCGGGCCGAATGGAGCTCAGGGTCGAAGAATCATGACGAAGCCTTCTCACCCTCGATGGATGCCCCCACTACTTCAGCACATTTCGCTCATGGGCCACTGTGTTTTCCAGAGACTCATGAAACATCCGAATGTTGAATATTGACATCGCAAATCGTATGAAATAAGATTATCTCCGTTTGAGTCCGTTTTGAAAGAGGCCATTCAAGGAAGGTAAGCTTGGCTTCCTTAATCTTATCGGGAAGGTTTTCTTATGGAGAAGAAATATCTATTTTCCCCTGGCCCCACGATGTTACCTCAGGACATCATTTTGAAGATGGCCGAGCCGATCATCCACCATCGAGAGGCCGAGTATAAACGAATATTCCAGGAGGTCCGGGAAGGGCTAAGGTATCTTTTCCAAACGAAAAATGAGGTCCTCGTATTCACCTCCTCTGGAACCGGGGCCATGGAAGGGGCGGTTTGCAACCTGCTATCCTCAGGGGATAAGGCTCTGGTGGTGCGAGGGGGTAAGTTTGGGGAACGGTGGGGAGAAATCTGTCAGGCTTATGGGATTGAGGTGAAGCCCATTGAAGTTGAATGGGGGGAGGCCATTGATCCGGAGTTGATCGCCCAATGCCTGAAAGAGGATTCATCTATTCGGGCTGTGTTCACCCAAGCCAGTGAAACTTCAACGGGAGTGATGCATCCCATAAGGGAGATAGCAGAGATCATCCGAAGCTACGAGGAGACAGTCATTGTCGTCGATGCCATCACCGGAATCGGGGTCTTCGATATCCCGATGGACGCATGGAATTTGGATGTGGTTGTGAGTGGTTCCCAAAAGGCCCTCATGCTTCCGCC
>CP070774.1:485998-490294 GCA_020346125.1 Syntrophobacterales bacterium
CCCTGTTACCCTCCAAAATTGCCATATCTATTTTCCGGGGAGCGAGGCAATCACCTATACGATATAACTCTTTAACCTTCCCTTTGAGGGCAAAGTAAAGGCCATCTTCTACGCGATTTTCCGCGGCCAAGACAACCGTGTCATAGCCATCGAAATCTATCATGTCATTGGAATAGACGTTAAGACCCTTTATGGTGGTCCCCTGGATTTCCAGAACAGCAATGTCAGGAGTAAAAGTAACCCCCTTCTTGATGAGCCTTTGACGCATCAGGAAAAGATCCTGGAGAGGTCCGAGTTTGTCTCCGATGAACAACGAGGGGGTGAGAATATGCACCGTTTTACCCATATCCGCCAGAAGTTCTGCCGTGCTGGTCGCCTTGTGGTGACCGTCCGTATCGATGAGAATCACCTTTGTCCCTGGCTCCACTTCTCCTTTGAGGATATGTTCCGCATGACATACCTGGGGAAATGAATAGCTACCGGGAAAGGGGTTCTCCTTTGGCACCGACCCAGTAGCCACCACGACGGCATCCGGGGCCTGCTCAAAAACAATTTCCGGAGTTACCTCCGTTCCGAATCTCATTTCTACTTTCAACTTCTCTACCTGGGTCAACAACCACCGAATGACCCCTTCGATTTCTTGTCGGCCAGCCCCTTTTCTGGCAATGAGGTTCTGCCCTCCCACTTCAGATTGTTTTTCGTAGAGGATCACCTGATGCCCTCTCACAGTTGCCACCCTTGCCGCTTCAAGTCCTGCAGGTCCGGCACCAATAATCAGAACCTTCTTCCTCTTGTCGGCAGGTTTAAGGGTGCCGATGCCTAAATTCTTTTCCTCTCCCACCGCGGGATTTTGGACGCATCCCACCCTTTTGTTGGCAATCCCCACTCTTCCTATGCAGCCCTGATTGCAGGCGATGCAATACCGGATGTCCTCTGTCCTACCTTCCCTAGTTTTATTCACAAATTCGGGGTCGCAGATTTGGGCTCTTACCATTCCGATCATATCTGCATGCCCGTTGGACAGGATCTTTTCGGCCAGATGAGGGTCGTTTATCCGGTTGCAGGCGAAAACAGGGAGACCCACTACCGATCGAATGGAAGAGGCTAAGGGAACAGTATAGGCCAGGGGAGTGTGCATGGAGCCCTCAACGAGGTAGAGATTGTAAAAGGTCCCCAGGCTTAAATCGATGAAATCGAGCTGATGTGTTACATCAAGCCTGGCTGCTATTTTCTTGGAATCCTCCAGGGTCAGTCCTCCCAAGGGGTGCATTTCATCCGCATTGAGTCGAACACCTAAGGTGAAATCGTCACCGACCGCTTTCCTCACAGCAGCGATCACTTCCAGCGCAAACCTCAGCCGATTTTCGAAACTCCCCCCGTATACATCTGACCTGAAATTGGTCAAAGGGGAGAGGAACTGGCGGATTAATGAACTGTGTCCGAGCTGAAGTTCAATGCCATCAAAACAGCCCTCCCTCGCATAGCGTGCAGATCGAGCAAAGTAGTCAATACATTCCTGAATATCTTCAATCTCCATCTCTTTGGCCACTTCCCTAAATAGGGGATCGGAAGCCGAGGAAGGGCCCCAGATCGGATGCCTGGAGATCGTTCCATCACCCTGTATGCCATTGTGATTCAACTGGGCAAAGATCTTGGTATCAAACTGGTGAATGGCCTCGGTTAGTTTTTTATATCCGGGAATCACGTCCGGATTAAAAGCGTCTACCAACTTCTCATAGGCATGATCCGAGGGATGAATGGACATCTCCTCTGTGATGATCAGGCCGCACCCTCCCTTGGCCCTCTCTGTGTGGTAATGAATGTGGCGATCACTGATTTTGTAGTCCTCGCTGAAATTTGTCAGGTGGGCAGAAAAACAGATTCTATTCGGCACAACGATCGAGCCTATTTTTAGCGGAGAGAGGAGAAATCTAAACCTGGCCACTTTCATTCCCTTTCAGAAATTCCTACAGCATTCTTCCTACCCTGTTCCCTTCGAGTATGGCCTTATCGATCTTGCGCGGGGCCACACAATCACCGATACGGTAGAGCTCTCTTACTTTACCCTTCAGCCGAAAATAGAGTTCATCATTGGGCCTGTTTGCCATGATCACCACCACGGTATCATAACCATCGTAGATATGTACTTCATTCGAATAGATATTAACAGCCCTCACCGCAGTCCCATTTATCTCTTCTACTCTCGTATCAGCGGTAAAGGTAACACCTTTCTGAAGAAGTCTCTGGCGAGAGGAGTAGAGATCTCCAATTGGCCCCAGCTCCATTCCCACGAACAGAGCATCAGTGATGATGTCAACTTTCCTCCCGTGATCGGCCAGTAACTCGGCTGTACTGGTGGCCTTATGGTGGCCATCGCCATCGATCAAGAGAACCCTTTCTCCAATCTCTGCCTCCCCTTTCAGGACCTGCCAGACATTGAAGACTTGTGAACGCGAGTATCGCCCTGGCAGGGGATTCCCCCTTGGAATGGATCCTGTTGCAACGATGACAACCTCGGGATTTATTGTTCTTACGAGCTCTTCCGTCACTTCCACACCCATTTCGATCTTCACCTTCAATCTTTTCAAGTGAGTAATGAGGTTGGTAACAATCCTGCCAATTTCACCCCTTCCTTCTCCTTTCTTGGCGATGTTGATCTGTCCTCCAAGTTCTCCTTCTTTCTCAAAAAGTGTGACCCGGTGGCCTCGCATAGCAGCAACTCGAGCTGCCTCCATCCCAGCCGGACCCCCACCGATAATCATCACCTCTTTCTGTTTGAGGGCGGTCCGAGTGAACTCTTTTTCACCTTCCCTTTCATATCCCACACTTGGATTTTGTATACAGCCAATCGTCTTTGACTGATTCACTCTCCCGATGCATCCTTGGTTATCTGCAACGCAGAGGAAGATATCTTCGAATTTTCCCTCTTTGGCCTTCTTGGGAAAGTAGGGATCACAGATCATGGCCCTGACAAGCCCCACCATATCCGCTTTCCCACTCGAAAGGATCTCTTCTGCCAATTGAGGAGTATTGATTCGGTTATTAGCAAAGACTGGAATCTTGACGACCTCTTTAATCCCTTGGGAAAGGTGGAGGATAAATCCAAGGGGGAAGTGCATCGATCCCCGGACAAGTTGAAGATTATAGTAGGTTCCAACGCTCACATTGATGAAATCGATCTCACCCATGGCCTCAAACCTTCTGGCCATTTCCCTGGCATCTTCAAGGGTGATGGCTCCATAGAACATCTCATCTGCACATAAACGGATGCCTATTGGAAAATCCTTCCCAGCAGCTTTTCTGACGGAATCGATGACTTCCTGAGTAAACCGCATTCGGTTCTCCAGGTTCCCTCCGTACTCATCCTGTCGGTAATTGCTCAAAGGCGAAAGAAACTGACGGAGCAATGACCGGTGTCCCAGGGAGACCTCAATCCCATCAAAACCACTTTCTTTGACATAGCGAGCAGCTTTGGCAAAATTGTCCACGACCTCCCGGATATCTTCTGGTTCCATCATCTTCGCCGTCTCCCCAAACTCGATATCCGACAGGGCCGATGGGCCCAGGACAGCATATCTGGAAATACATCCATCGCACTGAAAACCACTATGGTTCAGTTGGGCAAAAATCTTCGTCGGATACCTATGGATGGCTGAGGTCAATTCTTGAAATCCAGAGATTGCCTTCTCCTCGTAAGCCTCAATCATCTGTTCATAGGGACGATCCGTCGGGTGCAGGGACAGCTCTCCCAAAATGATCAGGCCGCAACCTCCTTTCGCCCTTTCTTCGTAATAAGCTACATGGCGGTCGGTCAACCGACCCGCTCTGGCAAAGTTGGTCTGGTGGGCCAGAAAACAAATCCGATTGGGGAGGGTCAAATGGCCTATCGCTAAGGGTTTGAAAAGGTGATTAAACATGTTCCGACACTATTCAGGCTGCAGCCTTGGCGTTCGTTTTCAAATTTACAAGGCATTCCGGGTCCGGCATGGATATATCGTTATAGGTATGATAGGCCACAGCAGGGCATCCCCCGCGGCAGGCCTTAAAGCGGTAGCAGTCAAGACAGGATTTGACATCCAGGCTTCGAAACCGGTGGAAGACCGGGGAGTGATCCCATAGATATTTAAAGTCTTTCTCACGAACATTTCCCGCGAGAAAAGGGCTTTCCTGTAGGAAAGCACACGGATAAACTTGGCCGATCGGGGAGATGCAACATGTCATCTTGGCTGCCCCACACATGTCCAGACCCTTTCTCCTCCGGTTCTCCGAGGTGAGGCAGAAAAAAGAGTCTCCCGT
>CP070774.1:490394-494674 GCA_020346125.1 Syntrophobacterales bacterium
CATCATCCCACCGAGATCAAGGCCACCTTGAGAGCCGCCAAGTCGGGATGGCGAAGGAGGATTGTAGCCCTCTTTCAACCCCATCGGTACACCCGTACCAAGGCCCTCTTTGATGATTTCCTCACGGCTTTTTACGAGGCCGATGTGCTGGTTATCACCGATATCTACCCGGCAGGGGAGGAGGAGATTGAGGGAGTACATGCCCGCCACCTCTTCGAGGGAATTCGGGAACACGGACACAGGGATGTCCACTACATCCCCGACAGACACGAGATTCTCAAGTACCTCTCAACGGTTATTATGCCCGGCGATCTGGTGATCACACTGGGGGCCGGAGATATCTGGCGGGTGGGTGAAGATTTGATAGAGGTATTCGGGAAGAAATTTAAGATGGAGAGCCGCTGATGAAGCCAATGATCTCATGGTCTGCTGGCAAATGAAAGGGGATACCAAGGGGAAACTGAAATCGCTTATCAAGGGGAAGATATCCTTAGACGTCCCCATGGCAAAGTATACCTCCCTGGGAGTAGGTGGAAGGGCCGATGCCCTCGCCTTCCCAAAGGACGAGGAAGACATAAGGGTGATACTCCAATTTGCCAAGGAGAGGACTCTTCCCTATTTCATCCTGGGCAGGGGGACCAATGTAATCATCAGGGATGGAGGGTTTCGAGGCATTGTTATCAGCCTTTACCATGGATTTAGAAGGGTCAAGATCATCAGCAGAGGGGACGAGGAGGTGTTGGTTTACTCAGAGGCAGGGGTAAATTTAAAGCATCTGATCCGATTTACCAGGGAAAAGGGCCTTACAGGTCTCGAGGCCTTCATCGGAATCCCCGGCACCCTAGGAGGCGCTCTGGCCATGAACGCCGGGGCATTCGGTCCGGAAATGAAGGATGTGGTCAAATCCGTCACCGTGATGGAGGAAATGGGCGCCATGGTGGTGAAGCAAAGGAAAGAGCTGAGATTTTCCTACCGAAATCTGGTTCTCCCTAAGGGTTCCATCATACTCAGGGCTATCCTGGGGGTCAGGGAGGCGAAACAGGAGGAGATCGTGGCCAAGGTCAAGAGCTTTCAGAGGCTGAGAGTTCAGTCCCAGCCATGGAATATGCAAACAGCTGGTTCTATATTCAAAAATCCAGAGGGCACCCCAGCAGGTCAGTTGATCGATGAGCTCGGCTTTAAGGGTCACCGAATTGGCGGTGCACGGATCTCGGAGAAACATGGGAATTTCATCGTCAATGAGGGAGATGCCACAGCAGCAGATGTTTTGTCCCTCATGGCCTTCGTTCGGGATACGGTATATGAGAAGCGGGGGATCAGGCTAACCCCCGAAGTTCACATTATTGGAGAGGGATGAAAAGATCAAAGGGCCAAGGGAATATAGGCGTGTTGATGGGCGGGGTTTCGGCGGAGAGGGAGATCTCCTTGAGGACAGGCGAGGCCATCACAAAGGCCCTCATGGATAGGGGTTACGACGTTTGTTCCATCGACGTGGGTTATGACATTGCCGAGCAACTGATATCCAAGCAGTTGCGCGTTGCCTTTATTGCGCTCCACGGAAGGTTCGGAGAGGATGGGACCATTCAGGGAATGCTGGAGATAATGAGAATACCCTATACCGGCTCAGGGGTTCTGGCCAGCGCCCTCTCCATGGACAAGATCATGTCCAAGCGGATCTTCACAGCCCATGCGATACCCACTCCGGCCTCCCACATTCTGCAGGAAGCCGAAGGGGTAGAGGAGGCCTTGGAAAAGTTGGACTTTTCCTTTCCCGTTGTGGTAAAGCCGGCATCTGAGGGATCGACCATTGGTGTAACCGTTGTCCACAATAGAAAGGGGTTGGCCCAGGCTATTGAGCAGGCCCGGCGATATGACCATCGACTGCTCTTGGAGGAATACATCAAGGGGAAAGAGATTACCTTAGGGGTGTTGAATGGCCAGCCTCTGCCCATAATCGAGATCGCCCCAAAATGTGGATTTTATGATTATCGGGCCAAATATACAAAAGGGGAAACGGAATATATCCTGCCGGCCCGCATTCCACCGAAGGCCCATGAAGAAGCCGAGCGAAGCGGCTTGAAGGCCTATGAGGCTCTTGGATGTGAGGGCTGTGCAAGGGTGGATATGATGACGGATGAGAAAGCGGATATCTTTGTCCTGGAGGTCAACTCCATGCCCGGGATGACGGAGACAAGCCTTGTGCCAAAGGCAGCTCAATTTGCTGGAATCGACTTCCCGGAATTGGTGGAGAGGATCCTGAGGGGAGCTTCATTGAAGGCATAAGTCCGAGGGGGGATAGTGGATGGGAGGAGTGGTTTATCGTCTCCTGAAAGGGCTATTTAAAACCACAAAACTGGTATTGATCATCGCCGTTTTGGCCTTCATATTGCGCTTCGCGTATGGCTACATGATGGATTCATACCTGCTGGCCCTCCGGAAAGTAACCATTGAGGGCTGCCAGAAGACTTTCGAGAGGGAACTTTTATCCATGACCAAATTGGACCGCAAATCGAACATCCTGAGCATTGACCTGGCCAAATTGAGAAGCACGGTGGAAGCGCACCCCTGGATAGAGCGAGCGGAGATCAGGCGGATTTTTCCCGATAGGATCTCAATAAAAATCGTCGAGAGACAGCCAGTGGCCATAATCCTTTTGGACCGGCTCTATTACATCGATGGCCAAGGGGTCATATTTGCCAGGGTACCTAAGGGGCATCAAATCGACCATCCCGTTTTGACGGGACTTCATCAGGATGATTTCAAGGCCCACCCCGACCAATCCCGGGAATTAGTCTCCAAAGCATTGAGGTTGGTCAGGTCGATGGAAGGGGGAGAGGTTCTTTCACAAAAGGACGTCTCTGAAATCCATATGGATAAAACCTTTGGGATTAGCATCTACACGAATGATGACGCCATCGAAATCAAATTGGGCATCGACCACTACGAGGCTAAATGGAAACGGTTAGAGAGGGTCTGGAGGCATCTCCAAGCAAGGCCCCTTAAGCCCGCGTATATCGATTGTAATTATGAAAGGAGGGTCATCGTAAAAATGAGGGATGTAACGGCATTTATTGAGGAAAGACTCATGAAAAATTCATAGGGAAAGGAGGTGAGAGATATGGCCGGAAAGGAGAGTAAGTTGTTGGTGGGACTTGATATCGGAACGACCAAGATTTGTACCATTGTGGGGGAGTCTCAAAACGGATTGGTCAACGTTATCGGCATTGGATCCCATCCCTCAAGGGGTCTCAGAAAGGGAGTGGTCGTCAACATTGAAGGAACGGTACAATCCATAAGAAAAGCGGTGGAGGAAGCCGAACTCATGGCGGGATGTCAGATCGATTCTGTCTTTGCTGGGATAGCGGGAGGGCACATCCGAGGCATCAACAGCCATGGGGTAATTGCCGTGAAAAACCGGGAAATTGGCGAACACGATATAAAGCGAGTCATCGATGCCGCGAGCGCCATAGCGATCCCCATGGATCGGGAAGTTATTCACGTCCTCCCCCAGGAGTATATCGTCGATGATCAGGATGGAATCAGGGATCCAATTGGTATGTGCGGCGTTCGTCTGGAGGGTAAAGTCCATATCGTAACGGGGGCGGTTACCTCGGCCCAAAACATCATCCGCTGTGCCAATCGGGCAGGGCTCCACGTAGATGATATCGTTTTAGAACAATTGGGTTGCAGCGAGGCTGTCCTAAGCCCGGAAGAAAAGGAGCTTGGAGCTGGCGTCGTGGACATCGGGGGTGGAACCACTGATCTCGTGATCTTTTGTAATGGGAGTATCAAACACACATCGGTCCTCTCCCTGGCGGGAAATCACATTACCAGCGATATCTCCCTTGGCTTAAGGACCCCCGCGGAAGAGGCGGAGAAGTTAAAAAAGAAATACGGATGTGCCCTAGTCTCCATGGTAAAGAAGGAGGAGATGATAGAGGTTCCCAGTGTCGGGGGAAGAAAGTCTCGGACTCTTTCCCGGCAGACCCTGGCGGAGATCATCGAGCCCCGTGTGGAGGAGATTTTAACGCTGGTCCAAGGGGAGATTGTGAGATCCGGTTACACAAACCTCATCGCTTCTGGGATTGTCCTGACGGGGGGAACGGCCATCATGGAAGGGATGCCAGAGATTGCCGAACAAATTTTTAACCTCCCGGTGAGGAGGGGATACCCCATGGGCATAAGCGGCTTGGTGGACTTGGTGAATAGCCCCATTTTTGCAACGGGAGTGGGATTGGTCATGTATGGAAGCAGGAATCGGTCCAAGAGCCGATTCCCAA
>CP070774.1:494774-499026 GCA_020346125.1 Syntrophobacterales bacterium
CCGTAAAGCCATCGTCAGGCTTTACTCCAATCATGGCTGTTTGATACGTGAAAAACTTCGTATCGCTGATATCAATTCCCTTGGCCTTAAACGCGGCAACATCCGTTCCACCCGCTCCCAACGGAATAGCATAGTAGTTGGTCGTCCTCGTCTTTTCCACCTTTTCGGAGGTAATAATGGCTCCAATGATGCTGGTCGCCTCCGTTACTCTGGCCCTTTCGACGTATCCCGTGTACAGGGGAACAGCGATGGCGGCCAGAATGCCGACGATGATGATGACCACCATCAACTCCACCATGGTAAAACCTTTGTAATCTAATATCCTTTCCTTTCTCATGGCTTCCTCCCTCTATGCCCCATAGTATGATTTTTCAGCTTCTGATACCCCTATGAAGCAACTACCATGCCAACTTCCAGGATATTCGGTAAATAAATACATCTAATATAATATCTTGATATTATTAATTAATTATCATCACTCAAGGAGATACTCTTTTTTTATTCCCTGAAAAATGGCCTTTCACCGAGAAAATCGGCAATCAATTACCGGTAATCCCTTTCCCCTCTTATGGGGCGTGGCTCAGGAGGACTGATCCAAAAGCCCATATCTCTTCATCTTGTTATAGAGGGTCTTGAGGCTTGTCTGCAGAAGAGAAGCCGCGCTTTCCCTTTTCCACCCAACCTTATCCAATGCCTGGGTGATGAGCTTTTTTTCGACCTCAGCGACGATCATCTCCACCTTTTCGTTTAATGGGAGATCCGTTTCGAGCTTCTCCATGTCGAAGTAAGTCTCTTGCACCTGCCTTCGGATTTCCGGCGGCAGGTTCCATTCCTGGATGATCCGTTCCTTGGCCAAAATGACTGCCCTCTGAACCACATTCTCCAGTTCCCTCACGTTTCCGGGCCAGGAATAGTTGATTAATAAATCCATGGCGTCTTCTGAAAACCCCTCGATATCCTTCTGAAACCTCGTCTTGGATAGGCTTACGAAATGACCCACCAACAGGGGAATGTCTTCCCTGCGTTCCCTCAGGGAAGGAATATGGATGGGAAGAACGTTTAAGCGGAAATAGAGGTCCTCCCGGAAGCGTTGCTCCCTGACCAGTTGAGCCAGATCTTGGTTTGTAGAGGCGATGATCCGGACATCGACCTTAATGGGCTTAACCCCCCCTACCCTTTCCACTTCCCTCTCCTGCAACACCCTCAATAGCTTGGCCTGGGTTGCTAGACTCATGTCACCGATCTCGTCCAGCAACAGGGTCCCTTGGTTTGCCAGTTCAAATTTCCCCAGCTTCTGCCTGGTTGCGCCAGTGAAAGCCCCCTTCTCGTATCCGAAGAGCTCGCTTTCCAGAAGGGTTTCAGGAATGGCGACACAGTTCAATTTGACAAAGGGTTTTGCCCTCCGTGGGCTATTGTAATGGATGGCCTCCGCGATCAATTCCTTTCCCGTCCCGCTTTCCCCGGTTATCAGGACGGTGATATCATTATCGAAGACGGTCTCCGCCATATCGAAGACCTCCCTCATTCCCTTGCTGCTTCCCACGATATTGTAGAATCCCCTCCTCTTTTCGACCGTTTCCCTTAGCTGTCTGATTTCGTCCTGAAGGTGTTCCCTCTCCAGAGCCCGCTTCACCACCACCCTCATCTCGTTGATATCGAAGGGTTTGCTGAAATAATCGTAGGCCCCTTTCCTTATTGCCTCGATGGCGATATCCTTAGAACCGTGTGCGGTGACCATGATCACCACCGTCTCCGGATTGGTTACCTTGATGTTGGCCAGAACCTCCATCCCATCCATTGAGGGGAGTTTCAAGTCCAGGATCAGCACATTGAACCGATCTTGGGTGATCTTCTCCAAGGCCTCCTCTCCGGAGGGAACGGCTTCTACCCGATATCCCTCCTTTTGCATTGCTTCGGAGAGAAAGAAGCTCATGCTAGGATCATCCTCTACGATCAAAATCCTTTCTTGAACCATGAAGCGTCCCCAAACTATCAGGTTAAAATTTTAATAATTTTAGCATTTTGGCAAAAAATTTGCAATAATACCAATAGTTCCTGAAATCACTGAAAAACAGGGAAAAGGAGCTCTGAGAGCGGAATTATACAGTGTTGCAGTGCTGTGGTGCTGCAGTCTTGTGACGAATGGTCGAAAAAATATTTTGAGCGGTGAAGAACGACTTTTTTAGAGATCTTCACCTTGTTTCTTGACACCGCGACATTATGGGCCTACAATTCGATGTAAAAAGATAAAAGAAAAATCAATAATTTGAGCAACATCATGAAAAAAAAGATATTTGGCGGCTTAGGCTTAAGATTATTTATTCTCACTCAGGTCTTCACAACGCTCATCGTCCTTGCCACCGGATTTTTCGCCATCGAAATCAACCGGAAAGCCCTCCTTCGCCGCAGGCAGCCAACCATTGGAATTGGACAGGTAAAAAGGGCGCTTGAGAACATGCGCATCGAGGTGCTGATCGGAGGGGTTGTCGCGTGTCTGTCAGGGGTCGCCCTCACCTTTGCCATAACCAAGCCCCTCAAAAAGCTGATCGAAGGCGTTCAATCGGCAGCGGTGGGCGATTTCACCAAGATCATAGATGTGCCTAGTCAGTATGAATTCTCGCAGTTAGTGGACGCATATAACCAGATGCTTTCCTCCCTGAAGAAATCGGAGGAGCACCTGCGAAAGGTCTTTTATGCCGCCGATGATGCGATCATGACCACGGATCGGGAGGGCCGGGTCACCCTCTGGAGCGAAAGTTCGGAACGGATGTTCGGATACGGCAAGAACCAAATTGTGGGAAAGGATCTAAGCACGCTCCATTCGCCTAAAATGAAGCCGGATTTCATTCGAATAATGCAGGAATCCGCGATGAAAAAAGGACGTTGGCAAGGTGAGATCGTTTACTCCAATAACAAGGGGCATGCCTTTGATGGATGGTGCGTGATGACAACGTTGACCGAGGAAACTGGGGAAATCGTCGGATATCTGAGCGTAGTCAGGGATATGACCGAGAAGAAACAGATGGAGATGCAGCTGATTCAGGCGGATAAAATGGCCTCTTTGGGAGAACTGGCCGCGGGCGTGGCTCACGAGATCAACAACCCCCTTTCGGGTATCCTCAGCAACGCCGAGTTTCTCCAAGAAGAGATCCCCGAAGAGAGCGAGGAACGACAGGAGGAAATCCGGGAAATCATTGAAAACAGCCAGCGGATTAAAACCATTGTCCAGGATCTTCTCAACTTCTCCAGGCAGAGGGATTCGAAAACCTATACGACCCTCGACATTTCCGCTGTCATCGCATCCTCTCTAAACCTTACCGAACACCAGATTAATCTCGATCGCATCAAAATCATAAAGGAGATAGGCGAAACGTTGCCCTTCGTCAAGGGGAGCTTCAATCAACTTGAACAGGTATTCATTAATCTGCTCAGCAATGCGCGGTACGCCTTAAATCAGAAATACCCCAGTCCCCATGAAGATAAGACCCTCCTTATCCGCACCGATCAGGTGGAAGGGGATGGGCGGAAATATGTACGGATCGAATTTATAGACAGGGGCATCGGAATACCGGAGGAAAGTATGGACAAGGTCCTCAACCCCTTTTTCACCACAAAGGAACAGGGCCAGGGAACCGGTTTGGGCCTAAGCATCAGCTTTAATATCATCCAGGAACATAATGGCGCTATCCGTTTCGAAAGCAAAGAGGGGGAATACACCAAGGTGACCGTTGACCTTCCCGTATACGAGGAAGATATTGAAAATGACGAATGAGGATAAAGGTTTGAGCAGATCGAGTATCCTCGTGGTCGATGACGAGTTAACGATCAGGAAATCCATCCAAAAGCGTTTGGAGAGGGAGGGATATGAGGTAACCTCGACCGATAATGCCAAGGAAGCCCTCCAAATCTTTAAGGAGAACTCCTTCGATACGGTCATTTCGGACATTCGCATGGAGGGGATGGATGGTCTCGAACTCCTCAATAGGCTGCAAAGCCAGCACAGGGATATCCCGGTTATCATGGTCACCGGTGCTCCATCCCTGGATACAGCTCAGGAATCTATTAAGGCGGGGGCTTATGATTATATCACCAAACCCATTGAAAGAGAAGTTCTGATCAATACCGTTAAGAGGGCCCTTGAGAAGAAGAGACTCAACGATCAAATTAGGGAGTATCAGCGGAATTTAGAGTTGAAAGTGAAGGAACAGACAAAGACCCTCTTCGCCATTTACAAATTCGCCAACCAGCTCAA
>CP070774.1:499126-503321 GCA_020346125.1 Syntrophobacterales bacterium
CGGTAAAGGCCTTCGGCATCGGGGCGGAGATCTCGGCCATGGTGTGTGAGGAAGCCATCGATTCTCTGGATGGACCCATCATTCGAGTTGGAGCTCCCTTTACCCCTATTCCCTTCAGCCTGGAAAGCACATATTTACCGGGGGCCCATGATATCATCGATGCCGTTCACAGAGTCATGGAATATAGCTGGGGCTAAAGGCCCCATTTCCATGGAGTTGGATAGGGGAGGAGGATTTTATCCATGAAGGCGGCGCTTTGGCATGGTCGAAATGACGTCCGGATCGAGGAGGTCCCCGAACCAACAGCGGGGGAAAATGAGGTCAAAATCAGGGTGAAGTGGTGTGGCATCTGTGGTTCCGACCTTCACGAATATCGGGCAGGTCCCATGATCATTCCCCAGAAACCGCATCCTATAACGGGAAGGACTCCACCTATTATTCTGGGGCACGAGTTTTCAGGCGACGTGGTTGAGATTGGGAGCGGCGTGAAGAACGTAACCGTTGGGGACCGGGTTGTGGTTAACGCCCTCATCTACTGTGGCCAGTGCTTCTACTGCGCAATGGGCGAATATAACATGTGTATCAAACTGGGTAGCACTGGTCTCGCATCCGATGGGGGATTTGCGGAGTTCGTCACCGTGCCGAGCTATGCCACCTACAACATTCCACCCGAAGTGACCTATGAGGCGGGGACGTTTGTAGAGCCTCTGGCCGTGGCCATCAGGGCGGTAAAAAGGGCCCGGGCTCAAGTTGGGAATACGGCTGCGGTTGTCGGAGCCGGCCCCATCGGCCTGCTGGTGCAACAGGCCGCTGCGGCGTGTGGCGCTGGGAAGGTTTATGCGATCGAACCGATAGCTGAGAGGAGGGAGTTGGCCAAAAGACTGGGGGCAACGGAGGTTTTCGATCCTTCCGAAGGTGATGTGAGCAAGCAGATCCACGCTCTCACTGATGGGATGCGGGCCGACGTGGCTTATGAATGTGTCGGAAATCAGAGCGCCTTTGACACTGCGGTGAGGGTCACCGGGAGGAGGGGAATGATCGTGATGGTGGGATTGGCCATCGAACCCCTTACCGTGCCTTTCCTCAGGCTTTGGGGACACGAGAAGGAGATCACGACAAGCCAGGGGTACGTAGATGAGTTTCCGCCGGCCATTGCTTTTCTGGCAGATGGAAGGGTGCAGGTCGAGTCGATGATTACCGGGAAGATAACCCTGGATGATCTGGTCGAGAAAGGATTCAAGGAGTTGATTGAGCGCCCCGAAAAAAATATCAAGATATTGGTATCCCCTCAATAATCCCTTTTGAAGAATGAAAGGCATTGAATTCCCATGAAATTACCGATGTTCGATCTAACAGGAAAGGTGGCTATCATCACCGGTGGTTATCAGGGTATTGGGCGTGGTATCGCAGAAGGGTTGGCAGAGGCTGGTTCGGATGTCGTCATTTGTGCAAGAAATTATGACCGATGCGCGGAGGCCTGTTCGGAGATTGCAAAGTTAGGGGGCAAAACCCTTCCCATCCGCTGTGATATCAGCAAGAGCGAAGAGGTAAAAAAACTTGTCTCGGAAACGGTCAATGAGATGGGCAAAATTGACATCTTGGTCAATAACGCCGGGGTGGGGGGAAGTGAAAAGCCCATAATTGAGATGTCCGACGAGGATTGGGATCATGCGGTGGACATCGATTTGCGAGGGGCATTCCTTTGCACAAGAGAGGCGGCCAAGGAGATGATCAAACAAGGGGGCGGCAAGATAATCAATGTCTCCTCCATAGCCGCCTTTATCGCAATGGCCAATATGTCCGCATATTGTGCCAGTAAAGGGGGTCTCCTTCAACTGACGAAGGTGATGGCATTGGAATTTATTCCATATAACATCCAGGTGAACGCCCTCTGCCCTGGCTACTTCCTTACCCCCATGAACCGCAAGTTCTTCGAATCGGAAGTGGGTCAGAAGATCATAAGGAAGAATATCCCCATGGGGAGGCTTGGAAACCCTGAGGAGTTGAAGGGGACGGCGATTTACCTTGCTTCCTCGGCTACAGACTTCATGACCGGTTCAGCCATCGTGATCGATGGAGGGCAACTCCTCTGGTGAATCAACCGATACCCGGTGAGGCCGGAACTCACGGGATACGTGGACTGGCTTCAGGGGTGGCTCCATCGAGGAAGGAGGGATACGAAGTGGAATATAAGACGATCATTTTAGAGAAAAAGGACGGGACTGCGTGTCTAACCCTTAACCGCCCCGAGGTGTTCAACGCTATTAATGAACAGATGATATCTGAATTTGGCCATGCCATTGGTGAACTTCATAAGGATGAAACGGTGAAAGTGGTGATCATCACGGGGGCTGGGAAGGCCTTTCAGTCGGGTGCGGACATAGAGGAGCTCAGCCGAATGAACCCAATACAAATACTGAGGTGGAACCAGGGGGTGGTGGAGAATTTCGACGCCCTGGAAAAGATGAGGCAGCCCGTGATCGCAGCCATCAATGGGTTCGCGTTGGGCGGCGGATTGGAACTTGCCCTCGCTTGCACCATAAGGATGGCCTCGGAAAAGGCAAGGATGGGGCTTCCAGAGGTGAAGCTCGGCATCATTCCGGGGGCCGGAGGGACTCAGAGGCTTCCTCGGTTAGTGGGCAAAGGGATAGCGGCGGAAATCATTTTAACAGGGGAGATCATCGACGCCCAGGAGGCTTACAGAATCGGACTAGTTAATAAGGTGGTGCCTCCAGATGAGCTCATGAAGACGTCCGAGGAACTGGCCAAAAAGATCATGGCCAATGGGCCCGTTGCAGTTTCCCTTGCCAAAGATGCCATCGAGGTTGGCAAAAACCTCCCCCTTGATGCAGCCATCCAGTACGCCCAGAAGAATTGTATCACCTGCTTTGCAACGGAGGACATGAAAGAAGGAACAGCTGCATTTCTTGAAAAGAGAGAGGCCAAATTTAAGGGAAGATAACAGACGGGTTTTGCTTATTCGGTTCCAGCTCAGTCGAGGGCTGCATTGAAGCATGCAATAATCAATCTCTACAGTGAGGGACTGCAATGCCGACGAGTGTGTTGATGCCTAAATTTGGTTTAACCATGACCGAGGGGAAGATCGTCGAATGGCGAAAGAAGGAGGGCGATGAGGTTACGAAAGGGGAAATCCTGTTCATTTTTGAAACGGAGAAGGTGACCTACGAAGTCGAGGCCAGTGAATCGGGAATCCTTGGAAGAATACTCGTTAAGGTGGATGAAACCGTTCCCGTGGGAACCACCGTGGGCTATATCGTTCAGCGCGGAGAAAAGATCCCGGAAGTCGCGATTCCTCCTGAGGCACTAGCTGAGACGAGGGAAGAGGTAACGGTGGCAGAAGCAGCTCCAGTTGCCGATGGGCAACAAGCCAGATCAAAAGCCACACCCAAGGCCAGGAAGTTGGCCAAAAAATACAATATTGACCTTAAACTGGTAAGGGGATCGGGGCTGGGGGGAAGGATCCGCAGGATTGATATAGAAAAGGCTAGAGAGGAAAGGGAAAAGGGGGTTGCACCCCCCGCAAAACCACCGGTAGGGAAACTGGTGAAATTCACGGGCATGAGGAAAATCATTGCCCAGAAGATGCTCCAAAGCAAAACCCAAACCGCCCAAGCGTATATGGGCCATACGGTGGATGCCTCCAAGATACTCGAGAGCCGGGAAATCTGGATTCCCATTGTTGAGAAGAAAGCGGGTGTTCGCTTAACCATTACCGACATGATGATGAAAATCACGGCCGCTGCTATAGAGATTCACCCAATCATGAATACGCGATGGACAGACGAGGGGATACTATGGATTGAGGATATCCACATGGGCATGGCCTTAGCTTTGGATGAAGGATTGATCGTTCCCGTGATCTGGAATATCAACCGGAAAAACCTGTCGGAAATAGCCAAGATGAGAGCAGAGCTCGTCCAGAAGGGCCGAAAGGGACAATTAACCCCCGATGACATGAAGGGAAGCACCTTTACCCTATCCGCCATGGGAATGTATGGATTGGAGGATTTTTTGCCCATCATCAATCAGCCGGAAAGCGCTATCCTGGGGGTTGGGGCCATCATGGAGAAACCCGTGGTGGTCGATAAGGAAATCGTTATCAGACCCATGATGAAGATCACCCTATCTTATGATCATCGGGTGATCGATGGTGCAAAGGCGGGTCAATTTATGA
>CP070774.1:503421-507489 GCA_020346125.1 Syntrophobacterales bacterium
GAAATCTATGAGGTCATCTCCTCCTTCGCCAATATAGACTACGACTTCGTGGATTACATCGGAACTGCTCCCGGAATAGAGGAGGAGTACATGTTGAATTATATCCTGGGGCTGGTAGAGGGCAAACAATACGATCTGGTTGTTTGGGATACAGCCCCCGCCGGGCATACCTTAAAGCTGCTCCATCTACCTCAGATCTTCTTGAAACACCTGGAAGCAGCTACGAAATTCTACATGAACATTTACAGTTACTTCGAAAAACTGAGGGAAACCGTCAAACTTCAAAAGGGGAAACGTACTCTTCTGGAGATTATCAGCAGCTGGGAAGCATTGGCACTTAAGATCGTCGACTTCATTAGGGATCAGGAAAAGTCCGAGTTCATCATCGTCACCATACCCGAAGCCCTCGGGGTCAAACAGACGGAAAGGATCATCAGCGATTTCGATCAATACGAGCTCATGGTAACCCATATGATTATCAATAATGTCGTCAAAGAGGCCGATTGTCCTTTCCATCAGGAGAGAAAGGCGATGCAGACGGAATATATAAAAATTCTCGAGAATCGATATGGAAAGAGAATAAAGCTGATTCAGGTTCCCCTCGCTCCCCACGAGATAAAGGGGGTGGAGCGTATTGAGCAGATATCGGACATCCTTTTCTCCAAATAGGGCCTTTCTCAATCTATGAGATGTAGCCCTTCGGGGGGTATCATGACAATTGCAAGACGAGCCCAACAGATAAAACCCTCTGCAACACTGACCATTACGGCCAAGGCAAAGGCCATGAAAGCAGAGGGTATCGATGTAATCGGTTTTGGTGCCGGGGAGCCGGATTTCGATACCCCGGATCATATTAAAAGGGCCGCCATAAAAGCCCTGGAGGACGGATTCACCAAATATACAGCGGTCGGCGGGATCGATGAGCTGAAGGATGCCGTTATAAGAAAATTCAAGCGGGACAATGGATTGGACTTTGATCGAGCGCAAATTCTTGTTTCCTGTGGGGGAAAGCATTGCCTCTATAACTTGGCCCAGGTTCTCTTCGACACGGGAGACGAGGTGATAATTCCATCCCCTTATTGGGTCTCCTATCCCCCTATAGTCACTTTGGCCAGCGCCAATCCGGTCATTCTCGAAACGACGGAGGAAAGCGGCTTCAAGATGGACCCGGATGATTTAAGAAGGACGATCAACAAAAAGACCAAGGCGTTGGTCTTAAACAGTCCATGCAATCCCACCGGTATGACGTATACGGAAAGCGAACTGAAGAGGATAGCTGATATCATCCTGGAGAGTGGGATTTATGTCATTTCGGACGAGATTTACGAAAAGATCGTCTACGACGGATTGAAATACGTCAGCATCGCCTCTCTCGGTGAAGATATCAAGGAGAGGACCATTATTGTCCATGGAGTATCCAAGACTTACTCGATGACCGGTTGGCGAATCGGATTCACCGCTGGACCCAGCTCCATCATAGGGGCTATGAATAAGATCCAGGGGCAGAGTACCTCCAATCCCACTTCCATCTCCCAAAAAGCATCCCAAGAGGCCTTAAATGGCCCACAGGATATTGTTCAGGCGATGGTAGGTGAATTCCAAAAAAGACGGGACTACATAATCGATAGGCTCAACTCATTGGAGAATGTCTCGTGTGTCAAACCAGCAGGGGCTTTCTACGTTTTCCCCAATATTTCAAGCTACTTGGGCAAATCCTTCAAAGGGGAACCTATAAGGGACTCCATACATTTAGCGGATTATCTGCTCGACGTCGCCCGGGTCGCCGTAGTTCCCGGCGCTGCCTTCGGTGCCGAGGGATATGAGAGGCTATCCTTTGCCACCTCCATGGAGAATATCGAAAAAGGCATGGATAGAGTTGAAAAGGCACTGAAAGAATTAGCCTGACGTAAAGCTTCCGTCGATTTTACCCCGCCTCCTTTTTCCGAGCCTTCTCCTGAAAGTAATCCTCTAGGATCTTCGGATGATCGAAGACAATGCCTTCAGGGAGGTTATGTTGATTGAAGATTCCAACCTCTTGAGCGTCATCCTTGGCCTCGGGAACTCCATGAGCCCTGGCGATATAAACCGTTGATATTGTATGAAATCTTGGATCCCTCTTGGGATCTGAATAGGTGTGAAATTGCCGAATAAGATGGACGTTAAGCCCTGTCTCCTCCTTGGCCTCCCGAACTGCAGCCTCCTCCAAACTTTCACCGTAATCCACAAATCCCCCTGGGAGAGCCCAGCCGTGGGGTTCATTTTTCCTCTTGATCAAGACGATCCCCGTTTCAACTCCCCTAGCCTCAACTTCAATAATAATGTCCACAGTGGGCGAGGCGTTTTTATAGTGTTTTATTTTGGTCCCACATTGGGGGCATCGGATAACTCTCTCCATCTTTCCACTCATCCAAACGATTTCTCTTCTATCTACTACTACGTCTTATCCATCTTGGACAATTCTTTTCTCATCGCGTCCAAGGCGAGGATAGCCGCTCTCTCGCGAAGGACTGCTTTTGTTCCCCCCAGTTGTTGATATACCCATTCTCCACTGCCATCGGAGGCGATGCCGATATACATGTGGGCCTTGATTTCTTCCCCCTCTTTTGAGCTCCCCTTTTCCGAGAGCCCCGAGACGGACAATCCCAGATCGCTTCGACAACGCTCTCTGGTTTTTTGCGCAAGGCAACGAATAAATCCACCCCTATCTCTCTTTAAATTGGTGAATTCTTCCATCCCAATATCCAGAAAAGCCCTGGTAGCCTCTTCCGTATTGAGCACAACACCCTGAAGGAATTGCGCGCTCTCGGTCCCTGACAGCCGCTGGGCGATCAAACCACCTGTATAAGGCTCCGTCGTTGAGAGGGTAAGGTTCATCCTTTCCAAAAGTTTCGTAACGCTCCCCTCTAATGTCTCCTCATCTACTCCATAGATGAGTTCGCCCAACCGGCCCCTTATCTCGGCCTCCATCCCTTCAATGAGGGATTTCGCCTCAGAAGGACGCCCGCCTTTGGCCATGATACGGATCTTTATCTCCCCCGGGGAGGCCAATAATCCGATAGACGGATTACCTCCATCCCGGATGAGATCCCCGATCTGTTCGTTCACCCCGCTTTCACCCAAACCGCATACCCTCAAGACCTTGTACTGGACAGTTTCCTCCTTTATGGCAAATTTTTTTCGAAGATAAGGGATCACCGCCTTTTCCATCAAGAATTTCATCTCCCGGGGAACCCCTGGCAGGGTAATCAGCGCCCTCCCCTCTTCCTCCAAGATAAAGCCTGGTGCCGTTCCCATGGGATTTTCGATGGGAATGGCTCCATCGGGAATGTAGGCCTGTCGCCTATTGCTCAGCGCCATCCGAAATCCCCTGCGGCGAAAAAGGGCCTCAATCTGATCCATGAGGTGCTGGTGGAAGACGAGCTTCCTTCCAGCAAGCTGAGAGACCACTTCCCGGGTTAGATCGTCCTCGGTTGGCCCAAGACCTCCCGTCATAACGATGATCTGGGATCGCTTCAAGGCAAGGCCCAAGGTTTCCGCCATCTCAGCTCGGCTATCCCTCACGCGGGTTACATAGGTTAAATCAATCCCCAATGGGGTAAGCTTCTGGGCAATATGGGTCGAATTGGTATCGACGATTTGCCCGATCAGTAATTCAGTCCCTATTGCAATGATTTCCGCCTTCATCCGATTCTCTCCTAATGATATTCATCCCCCCAAATAGTCAATTACCCGAAAGGGGGTGAAAAGGTCCTTCGCGAAAGTCTCTTAATTTACCACAATGGTATGGGAAATGGAAAGGGAGAATCAAAGGGTGATACAGAGGATGGTTTGGGAACATTGCACATGTCATGTGGTGGTGGCGGCTTCGAATCGTTTTTTGAGAGTCATGCGATCCGGCACGCACGGGGAGGGCATCTTCCCGTATATCTGCTCTCTCTCCTTTCTCAACCCATGAATTAAATTGATTTATCGTTTTTATCAGATTTCGAAAAAATAAAGGCACATTTTTTGCATTTTTTATCGATTATCCAGTATAAATAATTAATTTCAATAAAATCCGATAAATTA
>CP070774.1:507589-511636 GCA_020346125.1 Syntrophobacterales bacterium
AAGTCAACTGGGTATTTGTCCATCGAAAGGGAAAGGATTCAATTTCCCTATGGGCCAGGATGGATTCGGATCGGTATGGAGGCGTGGAAGGGATTAAATTTATTGCTCAAAACTTGGCCCAATCCTACCGATTTCACACTGGAGAGACGGGGCCCTTGCAGATCAAAATATTAAAGCCGAATGCGAAATTTAACCATGAGATTTACTTTCAGGCTACCTTTGAGTGACCGCCCCTCATTCCCCCTCCCGGTGAATGGGGATTTCCGGTTTGAGGCGAAAGGGAGGGTGCACGCATAAAATGAAGACAGAGCCAATCAGGATGACGATGACGGTGAGGTAGCATCCCCACTCGAAAGATGATGTAACGTCCTTAATCCATCCTGTGAGTGGAGGGGCTATGAGGCTTCCGATGAAGTTGATGGAATTGGTAAGCCCGTAGCATGATCCCTGGACCTCCTTCGGGACGATATCGGCAATGAGGGCGTAAAAGGGCGCCCAAAGGCCCCAAGCAAAGAATCCAAAGCAAAAGATGATGAAGGCCGCCGTCAGAGTACTCCAATGTTGCCGGACGGCCCATCCCATCAGGAACATGAAAAGACCCATAAGGAAAAACTCAATTCCAATCAAACCCTTACGGCCAAATGTGCGCTTGGCCATCCTATCGCTCAGGTAACCCGTAATGATCAAACCGGGAACGGAGGAAATACCCAGAAGACTCGCGAAAAGCGATGAAATCGCAAGGCTTTCCACGCCCAATTCCTCGAACATCGCCGGTACCCACGTTCCAGCCATCCAAACAGCATAAACTGCTGGTATCCCCCCAATGTAGAGCATCCATAAATCCCTTTGCTTGAAGATGATGGAAAAGGGAACCTTGGTCTCATGAGCCAAATGCATATTCGAGCTTCGGCCCTTTGGCTCCCTAATGATCTTAAGGATGAGAAATGCAGCCACGATGGAGGGAATGGAGAAAAGATAAAAAACATATCTCCACCCCAACAGCACCGAGATGAAACCCGCGAGGATGTACCCCAGACACATCCCCGTTCCCAAGCCGATAAACGATACCCCCTGCCCCAACCCCACCTTCTCCCTTGGCGTATAGGCGCTGATGATGGGCCGGTCATTGCTGAAATAGCTTCCCTGGCCGATTCCCGTCAGGAAACGAGAGAGGAACAGGGTTAGAAAGGAATTGGCCAAGCCCGTCAAAACCGAGGCGATAGCCCACCAAAACGTGCAAATTACGAGGACGATTTTCCTACCAAGTCGATCCCCGATATAGCCCGCGGGGAATAATATTCCTGCATAGGCATAAAACAGGGCGCTGCCGATGAGTCCCGCCTCGGCATAAGTCAGCCCAAATTCCTCACGGATGGGGATGAGAACAGGCGAAAGACCGGATCGGACCATGTAATTAGCGACCCAGCCGAAGACCATAATTGCCCACACCGTGTGGTAGTACTGCCACCTCATGCCCATAATCCCTGGATCTTATAGTGGCCGACTGTCCCTCGTCAATGGTAGATTGACGAAATCTTCCTGAGTTTGTTGGGGACACCGTGGGTCCCTGAGCGAAATTTGCTGGAGAAATTGGCACTATCGAGGGCGAGTAGGCTGGCATTTCGAAACGCTTGTGGCCCGGATTCCCTGGAGTGAACGTCATTCAGTGGTACGGTGCTGGAGTCAAACAACAGTGTTGCAGTGCTGCGGTCATGCGGTGCTGCAGCCTAACAAAGACTAAATCCTAAACAATATCAAAATCCAAATGCCAAATGGCGATGAGTTGGTTGGTTGTATTAATTTGATTGTTTTATTGGTTAAAAATGGAAAGACAAGCACGATCCTCTAAGGCGGTCTGCCGTCCACCGTCTTCGGTCCTAATGATCACGGACACGAAACCCACGGACACGAAACTCTGAGCGAAAGGGAATTTACGAAGATTGAAGGGGTTAAAGTACTAAGGTCCGCCGGGTTTCACCAGGAAGAGGCTCAGGCTGGGCACGTAGGTAATGACTATCAATGCCAAGAGGAGAATGGCCAAAAAGGGAAGCGAAGCCATGTAGAGCTTCAGAACCGGCCGCTCAAAGCGGAAACTCGCGATAAAGAGGTTCATGCCCACGGGAGGCGTTGAGTAACCGATCCCCAGGTTAACGAGAAAGATGATACCGAGGTGAACGGGGTGTATGCCGTAAGCCTGGGCGATGGGGCTTATCAAGGGGACTACTACTACCAACGCGGAGAAGATATCTATCATGCATCCCACCAGTAAAAGGAAGATATTGAGCATGATGAGGAAGATCAATTTGCTCTCTATATGGACCTTGAGAAAATCCAATAGCTTCATGGGAACTTCCGCGTCTATCATGTAATTGGTGAGCGCCAGCGCTGCACCAAGGATGATCAAGATCCCCCCCACCAGCACCATGCTCTTTTGCATGATTTGGGGAAGATCTCTCACCCTGACTTCTCGATAAATGGCGACTTCCACCACAACGACGCAGAAGGCCGTAATAGCCGCTGCATCGCTTATGGCGAAATATCCGGTATAAATTCCGGCTAAAATAACCGCGGGGAGGGGAATTTCCCACTTCGCTTCGTTTATGGCATTGGCTACCTCCCGCCAGGTAACCCGCGTTGAGGGGACTTCTGCTTCCATCCCCTTATATACGCTGAACAGAGATAGGAGAACTACCAGCAATGCGGCGGGCACGATGCCGGCGACGAATAGCTGATCGATGCTGGTCTTGGTTACGACGCCATAGAGGATAAGCGGCAGGCTGGGCGGCAGAAGGAGCCCGAGGCTTCCCGAGGTGGTCACGAGCCCGAGGGAAAATTTCTCAGGGTATCTTTCGCTCAACAGGGCGGGAAGGAGAAGTCCCCCTAAGGCGATGATGGTGACCCCTGAAGCACCGGTAAATGCGGTGAAAAGCGTGCAGGCGAAGAGGACAACAACAGCTAGTCCTCCCGGTAGCCATCCAAGGATTGCCCTGGAAACCCTAACCAGCCGTCCGGGAGCCCCGCTTTCCGCAAGAACGTAGCCGGCAAAGGCAAACAGAGGGATGGCAATAAGCATGGGCGTCTTGGCCAGCCTGTACATCTCGATGATGACTATTGAAGAATCGATGCCCACCAGATAGAAATTCAGCAGTGCACTGGCTGAGATGATGATGAAGAGCGGCGTCCCTAGGAGGGCGAGAGCGACGGTGAGGATGCCGGAGAGAAATATCATTGAGCGCTTCCCTTGATAGCCATGGCCCCGTTTCGACAACCGCTTATGGCGAAGCGGAGGGCGATGAGCCCAAAGGCTACGGGAAAGATAACTAACACGGCCCAGGTCGGTATCTTCACGAAGGCGAGGGTGCCAGCCTGCAATTCATCCCTGATGAATTTGAGGGAGGCCTGGATCAAGAGGAGGCAGATAACGGTTGAAAAGAAATCCGTCAAAGCTTGAATGGCAACCCTTCCCCTGTCTGGGAGCACCCTCGAGATGACCTCGATATTGATGTGTCTTCCCTCCTTGGCGGCTATGGCTGCTCCGAGAAGGGCAATCCAGAGCACCAAGTGCCTCAGGAGGGGGTCAATCCACAGGATCCCGGTTGCGAAGAAAATCCTGAGGAAGATCTGGAGAAAGGCCAGTCCAACCATCACCGCAAGCAAAAAAACCAGAACGAGATATTCCAGCTTACTGAAGAGCAACAGGCCCCTCTTCGAAAATCCCCCAGGGCCTCGTATCATTTTCCCTTCCCTGCCTTTCTGTACTGGTTTATATGCGACCTCACCTCCGCGAAAACATCCTTTGAAAAGGCTTTGCCAGTCATTTCATTCACGGCTTCCAGGCTAATTCGTTTGAATTCCTCCGTTTCCTCGCCGGTTGGGGTAACGAGCCTTATTCCCTGTTTTACCATTACCCTAATTGCCTCGTCATTATCCTTCCGCGTACGCTTATTGAGGAGCGAAGTATGGGATTGAAATACTTCCTCAACGATTCGTTGGAGGTTAGAGGGAATTTTCCCGAACGTTCTCTTACTCACCAATACGCCGCCTAGA
>CP070774.1:511736-515583 GCA_020346125.1 Syntrophobacterales bacterium
GTCTCCGCACTGGCTCCTCCCCCTAAATCGAGAAAATTTGCCGGCTCAGCCCCCGCCAGCTTGATGAGGTCCATGGTAGCCATGGCCATTCCCGCTCCGTTCACCATACAACCTACTGATCCATTCAATTTGATATAATTGAGGTTATGTAGGGAAGCCTTGACCTCAAGGGGATCCTCCTCATGGAAATCCCTCATTCCCAGAATATCTTCATTACGATATAAGGCACTATCATCGAAACTCATCTTCGCATCCAACGCAACCAACTCCCCCCGCGGGGTAAGGACAAGGGGGTTAATCTCCGCTAGGAGGCAATCCTTCTCGTAAAAGGCACGATAGAGCCCATTAATAACACTTCTCGCCTTTCCCATTACGGCTTGGTCTAGCCCTAAACCAAAGGCCAACCTCGATACCTGAAAGGACCTCAAACCCACCAATGGATCCACATATTCCTTTAGAACCCTCTCGGGTGTCTCAGCGGCAACCCTCTCGATCTCCATTCCCCCTTGGTCACTTGCCATGAAAACGGGACAAGCCCTGGCACGATCTACCACCACCCCGAGGTAAAACTCCCTCTCAATCTCTATCGCCTCCTCCACTAAAACCTTCCTCACCTCCTTGCCCTCGGGGCCTGTCTGAGCGGTAGCCAATCGCATTCCAATCATCTCCTCGGCAGACACCCCCACTTCCTCCAGTGAACTTGCCCATTTGATGCCCCGGGCCTTCCCTCTTCCCCCTGCGTGGATTTGCGCCTTCAGGATGATCTTCTCCCCGCCTATTTGCCGGGCAATCTCCATTGCCTCTTTGGGCATCTCCGCGACTGCACCAGGCGGAACGGGGATGCCGAACTGCCTGAAGATCTCCTTGGCCTGGTATTCATGGATCTTCATGGACAATCCCCCATCACTTAATGCATTTATATCAAAAACTTCCCCTCCGTACAAGGACTTGTGGGAGGTAGTTTCCCTAGGTACGTGATGAATCCGAAGCCAACTCATGTCTAAAAAAAGGAGCGGGGAATTGGCTTCCCCCGCTCCACTGGGTTGAACCCTGGAATCGATGACGGTGTCTCACCGAATAGTTCCCACATAGTGGGCGGTCAACTGCCTTTCCCTCACCTCCGGATTGCTGTAGTCGGGAAGCAGCATCGGAGCCACCCTATCCGTTACAATCCCAGCTTCCTCCAGTTCCCTGTGGTATTTCTTGACATGCTCGAGGGTCAACCTTCCCTCCTTCGCCCTCTCCTTGGCGTATACCGCCCCACTCTCCCCGGCGATCCGACCGAAAACACAGACGTCAAGGAGGGAATTCCCCATAAGGCGGTTCTCACCATGGATTCCTCCCGTCACCTCGCCGGCAATGAAGAGGCCCGGGATCACCGTCTCGCATTTCGGGGTAAATTCCAACCCTCCATTCTGATAGTGCAATGTGGGATAGACCAGTATAGGCTCCTTTGAGATATCAATTTCGTAACGGCGAAAGAGAATGTGCTTTCCCGGAAACTCCCTCTGGGCCGTCCCCTCTCCCCTCAGCACGTCGATCATGGGGGAATCGAGCCATACCCCAACCTTTCCCGTGGGTGTTGAAACGCCCTTGCCCACGGTCGTACATTCCCTGATAACAGAGGCGGATTCGACATCTCTCGGTTCCCTTTCGTTTACAAACTGCTCTCCGTCAACGTTGAGGACATTTGCCCCCGCTCCCCTAAACTTCTCCGTGATCAGAAGGCCTTCGGCCTGTTCCGGGTAGACGACTCCAGTAGGGTGGTACTGATACGTGTGAAGGAAACACAGCCTCACCCCTGCCCGGTAACCGATTACTAAACCATCCGCCGTTGCGCCATAGTGATTCGTCGTCATATATCCCTGATAATGCAGCCTCCCCGAACCTCCTGTCGCCACAATAACCGCCTTGGCCTTGACACTGAAATATTCCTCCGTCTCCATGTTATAGAAAACGGCCCCGGCACAATGACCGTGCTCGTTCAAGATCAGCTCCACCGCTGCGGAGAATTCAAATACCCTGATATCCTCGATCCGATTTCTGGCCTCATCCCTGAGGGTTCTCATGATTTCGGCCCCAGTGATGTCCGCGGCGTAATGCATTCTCTGCCGACACGTGCCCCCTCCATGGAGCGTAAGCATCGTACCATCTCTGCTTTTGTCGAACATCATCCCCATGGACTCCAGCCATGCGATCACCTTGGGCGCTTCGATAACCAAGGTATATGCCAATTCCGGTGTGTTCTTGAAGTGACCTCCCCCCATTACATCCAGATAATGAAAGTAAGGGGAATCCTTGCTTCTCTTTGTCGCTCCCTGGATACCCCCTTCAGCCATCATGGTATTGGCATCGCCATGTCTCAACTTCGTTGCGATAATAACCTTGGCCCCCCGCTCTTGAGCAAATAAGGCCGCGGCCGTACCTGCCCCTCCCCCACCGATGATCAACACATCCGTCTCATGGTTGATTGCCGATAGATCGATTTGGTCGGGGTCGACCCTGCTTCTGGCCTCCAGAAGATCAACGATCTCATGGGGAATGGCATACCCCTTATTGGGCCCAACCCTGATTTCGCGGCGGGACTCCCCCTTGTAATCGGGGTGAAACTTCAGCCTCTCCTCCCTTTCCCGCAGCGATAACATGGGGAATTCCTCTCCCCTTTTCTTCCTTTCGACCCTCGCGGGCCTCGTCTCCTCCACTTTCTTAATTAATCTTTTCAACTCTGGCGGATATCCTGCCATAGTCCTCCCTCGCTCCCGCCCTGTGATAATGGAATTCTCTCACAGGCGACAATGATCATTCATCGGTGATGAATTTATAAATACTGCGAATCCTTCGGTTTCCAATCCTCCCCGGCTCCCTCAGGTTCAATCTCCCTCTCATTATACAGTCTCTTTAGCTTGTCCTCATCGGCCTTCATCAAATTGTTTAGCATGGAATCATACCTCCCCTCTTCGATCCGCTTGACCATCGCATCCGTGTGCTCCGATTTGGGGAGGATGTACTTTCCATAGAGGCGACGGGCTAAAATGGCAATGTGGTATTGCGCGATCTCGGTGGGGCATCTCGAAGCGCAGAGGCCACACATGACACAATCGAAGGAAAGCTTGGCAACCTTAGTCAAATCGCCCCGCATGGCGGCCGCCATATAGTCCATGACCTCTATATCCATGGGACAGGACTTCGTACAAGTATTACACTGCACGCATCGCATTACATCCGGGTAGAGCTTTATCATTGACTCCAAATCCGGCCGTATCTCTTCGAGGTCATAGATTGCCCGGTTGGCCGGGAAAAAGGGAATCATGGTCAGGTACATATTGGGCCGTACAACGGTCTGACAAGCCAACCCTACTTCGATCTTGTGACTATCCGGAAATCGATAGACCGTCCCGCAAGCCCCGCATATACCACCGCGACACCCACATCCCCTGATTAACTGGTATCCGGCGTATTCAAAGGCCTTCTGAATGGTTAACGATGCGGGGACCTCGTACCTCTTCCCCATAATGAAGACGGGAACCTTAGGGATCTCCCCGTTTCCCCTCCCTTCCTCTTTGGTGGGAAAATCTTTCCTTGTCCTCTTACCCATCGATATTCCTCCTGTTGACGATCACCATGGTAAAAACTCTATCGCTTAGCGCGTCCCCGATTCCGCCTGGAGTTCATCCTCTTTAAATGTGGCGACGGGAGGCTCTTCATCCACGCTCCTTCCCGGAGTGTAATCGAAAAGCCCCTGGGCCTTCTGACTAACAGCCCTGAATAGGGTAGCCACTGGGAGGTCATTGGGACAGGCGCTGTCACAGAGCCCGCAACCAATGCAGGAAGTTACCATATGGGAGAG
>CP070774.1:515683-519494 GCA_020346125.1 Syntrophobacterales bacterium
GATTTTGATCGGGAGGCACGGGACCAAGTAGAGATCCAGACGAAATATGAGGGATACCTCATAAGGCAAAAGGAGCAGATCGAGAGGTTTAAGAGGTTTGAAAATCTCAAGATTCCCGAGGATATGGATTTTCAAGAAATTATCGGGCTTTCGACCGAGGTGAAGGAAAAATTATCCACATTGAGGCCTATCTCTATCGGACAAGCCTCCAGGATTTCGGGCGTCACGCCAGCAGCCATATCCATACTCATAGTCAACATGAAGAAATTGGGATGTATATAAGATCATGGGCGGAGTCTCAAGAAGGTCAAGGGGAGCCGAATTTATCCGAAAAGTGGCGACCTTTAGCAGAATTGAAGGATTGCTCAAAGACCCCATAGGTATCCTCAAGAATGCGCATAAGCCCATAATGGGTTGGCTCTGTTGCTATACCCCATTGGAGATCATCCTGGCTGCCGGAATCGCTCCTCATCGCATCATTCCAGAAGCAACATCGGATATGGCTGATTCCTACCTGCACAGCAATTTCTGTCCGTATATCCGGAGCTCCCTGGGAAAGGCAACAAAAGGTGATTTGGATTTTATGGAAGGGCTTGTGCTGGTTAACTCCTGCGATGGGCTTCGACGGCTCTACGATGCGTGGAGGCTTTATGCAAAGACCCCCCATGTCTACCTCGTCGACCTGCCCCGAGTCTCGACAGATGTTGCCGTCGGTCATTTCAGGGAGACCCTTATCCGGTTTAAAGGCCAATTAGAGGAAGGGTTTGGGGTTTCCATCTTTGAGGGGGACATAGAGGAAGCCATCTCACTATCCAACAGGGGACGACGTTTGTTTAAGGAGCTCTACAATCTGAGGAAAGCTCATAAGCTATCCATTTCCGGATCTCAGGTGTTGGATTTGGTAAAGGGCGACATGGTTCTCCCCAAGGACCACTATTTGGGACTGTTACAAAAGCTCGTCGGCGAGCTCAGGGACGGAGCTGTTCCCAGGACGAACCTTCCCAGGGTGATGATCACGGGGAGCCTTTTGGAGGATCCCGGGATTGCCGATCTCGTGGAGAAGGCAGGGGGAGAAGTTGCCTGCGACGATCTGTGTACCGGGTCGAGATACTTCTGGGAATGCATTGAACAAGACGACGATCCAATTCTGGCCCTTAGTAGGCACTATCTTTCAAAGATTCCCTGCGCCAGGATGATGGATTCCAACCGGAGACTCGATCACGTGATGGATTTGGTGGTTGATTTTGAAGTTCATGGCGTTATCTGTTATACGCTAAAATTTTGTGATACTTTTCTCTATGACATCCCCCTGCTCAAGAAGAGGTTGGATGACCAGGGCATTCCATCCCTTTTCCTCGATAGCGACTATACTCCCGGGACCATGGGGAGGCTCAAGACCCGTATCGAGGCCTTCTTGGAAATGTTGAGGGAACATGTTTGACGGCTTCGTAAAAAGTTCATCTGCCATTCGACAGGCTCATGGCCCTGAGCAAAGCCGAAGGGCGGCGTATTGGTACGTACGCCTCATTCCTAAAAATTCGCGCGCCTTGCATCTGGAGCTTTTTCCTGTGCCGTCTTATTTATGACTTTTTCCGAGACCATCATGCTTGAGCGGATAAAAACAGAGCTGGGCCCAAGGGTAATACGGGGGCTTCTCAGGTCCGGTTTTGCTATGGAGTCGGCAAAGGGGGCAGCAAAATGGTCCTACAGGAGGGAGAACAGGGCTTTTGGATTATGGTTGGATTTTCTGTTCGATACCATGAAGAGGGGATTCCGAAAGGAACGGCCTGTGGTCTGGATCAGCGCCTTCACCCCGTCTGAAATCCCCCACGCCTTCGACCTGGAGCCAATCCTCCCCGAGGTAATTGCATCCCTCGCGGCCCACATAGGCGTAAGCGAACACACCATCTCCATAGCCGAACAGAATCTTTACTCCATGGATCTCTGTTCCTTTTATCGGTGTGGTGCAGGGTTGGCCTTGGGAGGATACCTTCCGAAGCCCGACCTCATTATCTCCACCTCTCACCTCTGCGACGGGGCACATCGGTTCTTTCATAATATGAGCCAGCTCTTTGGTTGTGACCATTATCTTATAGATCTACCTTATGAAAATGGTGGTCGGGCCCATACATATGTAATCGATGAACTCAATGACCTGGCAGATTTTATCGGGAAGAGGACGGGCCGTCATCTCGATGACGAACGGGCAGCGGGAGTTCTTGAGTTATCCAATCGAACAAGAGGGATTATGCTGGAAATCAATGAGCTCCGCCGCGGGGTCCCCTCCCCCCTTTCGGGGAGCGAGGGGATGAGCTATGTACTGGGAATGAACTTCTCCACGCTGGGAAGCCAACTCGGCCTCGCCTTCTTTCGAGCCCTTCATGGGGTGATTCAGGAACGGGTTAACCGTGTTGAGGGGATTATCGAAGAGGAGAGGTACAGGCTCCTCTGGCTCCACCACATCAGACCATACTATCCCAATATCATATTCGATATCCTCGGAGGACTCGGGGCCGTAGTCTCCTTTGAGGAGGCAAATCATATCTATTGGGAGCCCATGGATCCAAGACATCCCTTAGAGGGCTTAGCCTCCAAGATGCTCTCCAATTTCGGGTGCGGTCCCATAGAGCATCGGGTTGAGGCAATTTTAGAAATGGCGAGGAAATACCGTGTCAATGGGGCAATCCACTTCTCGCACTGGGGTTGCCGACAGAGTTGCGGTGGATCTTATATGATTCGGGACGTGATGAAGGAGAGGGGAATCCCTACCCTCGTCCTGGATGGAGATGGGGCTGATATTCGAAATTACTCCGAGGGGCAGACGAGGACGAGGTTGGAGGCTTTTATCGAAATGTTGGGGTGAAAAGTGATCGTTGCGGGAATTGATATCGGATCCCTTTCGTCGGAGGCCGTCATCCTAGAGGACGGGGAGATCATGAGCTATTCCATCGTCCTGACGGGGGCGGATACCCAAAGGGCTGCCAAGACGTGTATGCAGGAGGCATTGGAAAAGGCACATCTGAAATTCGAAGCCGTCTCAGCTACGGTGGCGACGGGATACGGGAGAATTAACGTCCCATTTGCCCTCAAGACGGTTACCGAGATCACGTGTCACGCACGGGGCGCCCACTGGCTATTCCCCAGTACGCGGACCGTCATAGATATGGGGGGCCAAGATAGCAAGGTCATCAGCATCGATACGGAGGGTCGGGTATTGGACTTCGTGATGAACGATAAGTGCGCCGCAGGGACGGGAAGGTTTCTCGAGGTAATGGCAGGGGCATTGGAGGTGGACCTGATGGAAATGGGGGAGAGATCCATTCGTGCGAAAGATGGGATAGCCATCAGCAGCATGTGTACGGTCTTCGCCGAATCGGAGGTTATTTCGCTTATTGCCGGGGGATGCTCTAAAAACGATATCATCAGGGGATTGCACGAGGCCATATCCAAGAGGATCTTCACCATGGCTGGCAAACTGAGGATGGAGAAGCCAATCACCATGAGCGGGGGTGTCGCAAAGAACCGAGGTATCGTGGATGCATTGAGGCGATTGCTGAAGGCCGCAATCCATGTTCCCGAGGAACCCCAAATCGTCGGGGCATTGGGAGCCGCTCTCTCCGCTTGGCATTTGCCATCGGAGGCCGGAATGAAAAATAGGGGGGATTGGGGGGGAGGATCCGAGGACCGAGCCAGTTAGGAGAGGACATCGAATAGCCTGAAGAGATTCGGATGACATTCACAATGGTGTCAAGCTAAGGGAGGTTTTCTTTGGCGGCTTCGTAAAAAGTCCATCTGCCATTCGACAGGCTCA
>CP070774.1:519594-523280 GCA_020346125.1 Syntrophobacterales bacterium
GACGAGGCCAATCTGGTATCCCTTCTCCCTCAACCTGGTGTCGGCATTATCCTCCCTCAGGAAAAGCCGATATTCGGCTCTTGAAGTAAACATACGGTAGGGTTCATCAGTTCCCCTCGTAACGAGGTCGTCGATCAGGACGCCTGCATAGGCCTCCGATCTATCCAGAATCAGGGGGGGCCTTCCCTCCAGTTTGAGCGAGGCATTGATACCGGCGATGAGTCCTTGAGCCGCTGCCTCCTCATAACCCGAGGTTCCGTTGATCTGCCCGGCATGAAACAGACCCGTTATCCTCTTGGTTTCCAAGGAGGGCTTTAGTTCCGTAGGGTCGACGTAATCGTATTCGATGGCGTAACCCGGCCTGATTATCTCCACGTCCTCTAATCCCTCGATACTCCTTAACATTCGGTATTGGATATCCAACGGGAGGCTTGTGGCCAACCCATTGGGATAGACCTCGTTGGTATCAAGGCCTTCGGGTTCGATGAATATCTGGTGGCGCTCTTTTTCTGCGAATCGGACAACCTTATCCTCAATGGAGGGACAATATCTTGCCCCGATACCCTTGATGACCCCGCTATAGAGCGGGGAACGATCGAGGCCACCTTTAATGGCCTCGTGGGTTTTGGGATTGGTGTAGGTAATATGACAGGGTACTTGTCTTCTCCGTATTTCCCCCGTGGAGAAGGAAAAGGGAACGGGGGGATCATCGCCCAATTGTGGAGTCATCTTGGCAAAATTGGCGGTCTCCCCATTTAACCGGGGCGTAGTACCGGTCTTCAACCTCCCCATCCTGAACCCAAATTTTCTCAGGCATTCCGATAGGCCAACAGCCGGAAAATCACCCATCCTCCCAGCGGGGAAATGCCTCAATCCGATGTGGATGAGCCCATTGAGGAAGGTCCCCGTTGCCAATATGATCGTGCTGCCCAGAATGGTCTCCCCAACGTCCGTCGTAACACCGTCGATAGAACCATCCTTAATCAAGATGTCCTCCACCATGGCCTGCTTGATATCCAAGTTGTCCTGTTCCTCAACGGTCTTCTTCATCCTCATCCTGTACATATTCCTGTCCACTTGGGCCCTTGAAGATCTTACTGCGGGTCCTTTTCTCGTATTCAATTGACGGAATTGTATCCCCGTGTCATCGGTGGCCTTCGCCATTTCCCCACCTAAGGCATCTATTTCCCTCACCAGATGCCCCTTGGCCAATCCTCCGACGGCTGGGTTACAGGACATGAATCCGATGGAATCGACATTCATTGTAACCATCAACGTTGGATGCCCCAAGCGCGCTGCCGCAAGGGCCGCTTCGATGCCGGCATGACCACCGCCCACGACGATAACATCATATCGATTCTTACGACAATGAGCCATATGATTGATCATGGCCTTTCCACACCCGGGCAGACCTTAATGCATAGGCCACAGATATTTTGTCTGATATTGTGTTTCCTACAAAAGGCCTTTATCCACTCATAACACCCAATATGATCGAATTCCAGGGGTTCCTTAACGATGGCACCAGCGGGACAAACGGGGATACAATTCCTACACCTACCACAGTCCCGTTTTATAGGTTCATCTATTGTTAGGGGAATGTCGGTGAGAATGGTGACCAACCTGATTCTTGCGCCGAATTTCGGATTGATCAAGAGGTTATTTCTCCCTATCCAACCCAGTCCTGCTTCCTTGGCAACGTGTTTATGGGATAGATGGCCTCGTTGTCCTTCCCAATCGATCACCTGAGAAGCGGGAATGGGCAGGGCATCAAATCCCTGATTTTGGATCTGAAAGGTAATCCTGAGGGCCACCTCATCGAGGAAGATATTCACCCTCTGATAATGGAAGAAGTATAAAGGAGTTGGCCCATCTTGGATATCTTCGAGGATCCTATCCGAAAGGTGTACTCCCAATGAGATGGCATAGGGGAGCCTCTCAATCCCTTGAGAGGATAGGGATAAAAAACTTTCCCGTAAGGCTTCGACCCGAGCGACGCCGAACAGCAATGCCCCCAAATCATGCGAAAGCCCCTTCAGGCTCTCGTAATTTGCCGTATCTACCACGCTACCGTGCCTTGTATAGACGGAGCTGGGATTCCTCCATCATTGAGGGGAATTTGATGGAGTAGTCTCCGGTGAAACAGGCATAGCAGAAACTGCTGTTATTATCCCCCACGCAGCGCTTCAGGCCCTCTAAGCTTAAGTACCCAAGGGTATCCGAAGTGATGTAACGGTTTATCTCCTCTATGGCGTGGGAGGAGCCGATTAGCTCGGATTTCATAGGGGTATCGATACCGAAAAAACAGGGGTGCGTTATGGGGGGAGAGCTGATTCGAACGTGAATCCGTTCGGCTCCGGCCCTTCGGATCATCTTGATGATCTTTCTGCTCGTGGTGGCCCTCACGATGGAATCATCGATTACCGCAACTCCCTTTTCCTTAATGAGCTCCTTCACGGGGTTTAATTTGATCTTGACGCCGAAATGCCTGATGGACTGCTTTGGTTCAATGAACGTTCGGCCCACATAGTGGTTTCTGATGAGTCCTAACTCTATGGGAATATTGGATTGGTGGCCATAGCCGATGGCTGCGGAAAAGCCCGAATCGGGGGTGGGAATGACGATGTCCGCCTCCGCGGGGTGCTCCTTTGCCAGCTGAATCCCCAGCTCCCTCCTCACGCCGTAAACGTTTCGTCCAAAGATGAAGCTATCGGGACGGGCGAAATAGATGAATTCGAATACGCAATGGGAAGTTCTCACAGGGATGAAGGGGTAAAAGGAGTGGAGTCCATCTTCGTTAATGACTACCATCTCACCGGGCTCGATCTCCCTCTCGAATTCGACACCAATGAGATCGAAGGCACAGGTCTCCGAGGCGACGAAATATGCGTTCTTCTGGCGGCCCAAGACCAGAGGCCTGAACCCATGGGGATCACGTACCGCTATCATCTCGTCCTCGCTCAAAAAGAGCAGACAATAAGCACCATTCACCCGCTTGAGAGCCCCGACGACCCTGCTGGCTAAATCATGTTCATTGGAAAGGGCGATCAGATGAATGATGACCTCCGTGTCCATCGTCGACTGGAAAATAGATCCATGTGCCTCCAGCTCATCCCGGAGGATATGGGCATTGGTCAGATTTCCATTGTGGGCAATGCCTAGCCCTCCCCGGGCATAATGGACCGTAAAGGGCTGGACATTTTTCAAATCGCTTGTCCCAGCTGTTGAGTATCTCACATGACCGATGGCACTCCTTCCGGGAAGCCTTTTCAGGACATCTCTTGTGAAGATCTCCGAGACCAGCCCCATGTTGCGATAGGAGTGGAGGGCGTGGGTATCGGAGGAAACGATCCCCGCACTCTCCTGGCCCCTGTGCTGCAATGCATAAAGGCCCAAATAGGTCACGTTGGCCGCCTCTGGATGACCATACACCCCGAATAAACCGCAGTGTTCTCCCCATTCGGCACTCATGGCCTACAGCCTCACGTTAACGGATTTTGCCCAAATCACCTCTATGCGATCCCCCATTATCTCGGAACCGCCCCCCTGCGGAGCAACCGTAAGGAAACCCTCATATTCATGATTATATCATGTTTGACGGCTTCGTAAAAAGTCCATCTGCCGCGTTGCGCTTCATCTTTAGTCACTGCGGCGTACTGGTAAGTACGCCTCATTCCTAAAGATTC
>CP070774.1:523380-527049 GCA_020346125.1 Syntrophobacterales bacterium
AGATCCCCAGGCCTCCATTTCCAGCGATTCGCAATTGATCGCGATGAATGGCTCCTCTCGCCTCTGACCCTCGTAATGGATGGTGCGGGCCATCAATTCCTTGCCGGTTCCCCGCTCGCCCCGAATCAGCACTGAATCCGAATTAGTGGAAGCTTGGCGTACGAGCTCCAAGACGGAACGCATCTTTTTTGAACTGCCTACTGGCCGACTATACCGAAACTCTTGCTCTTGACGGAGAAAACGGTTGAAGGCGATCTCCTTATCCCTTGCTGCATCGATCTGTTCATTGACCTTCCGGATACGCTGGGAGAGGATCGTAATGAAATGTCGATTAATACCGGGATTATCCTGTAAGACCTCATCAAAATGCATCTTGTAAAGGACTAAGACCTCGGTGTCCTCGACCGCCTTTGTGGTTACTCCGCTGGGCTCGCCGGTCAATAACGAGATCTCCCCAAAATAGTCTCCCCCATGGTAATCAGCGAGGGCGATTTCTGCCCCTTCGACGTTCACCTCAATTGCCTGGACGTGTCCCTTCTTGATGATGTAAAGACAGGCCATGGGGAGGTCTTTTTTGGTGATGAAAAGCCCCCTTGGAATTTCCTCTTTGAAAAGGCGCGAGGCTACCTTTTGCCTACTTTCATCGGATATATCTTCGAATAAGCTAATCTCCTTGAGGAAATCGCCCAATTCCTTTTCCTCGTTTTCCTGCAATGATCTGTTGGGGATCCGTCCGGTGGAATCCATCAATTCAATGGTATTGGCTTGGGTTCAACCTCTAAGCTAATGCAAACGTAGAAATATTGTCAATCGTAATACTGACGCAAAATCCTTTATAAAATTATACCTCAAATCAGATAATGAATAGGAGAGAATCTCAACGAATTCTGCCTATCAACAGCTTACCCCATAAAATAAAAGAAAAGAGAACACTGCAAACTACTCACCATGAGAAGTCCTCCCTTTTTCATTCCTGTCATTGTAATGTTGTGGCCTTTGGCTTCGCTTTATCCAGTTAACCGTAAAGGTAATTTCCCCATGGATTGCCCCGTGGCATTTGTTCAGTATTTCTTGACATACAGTACGCCACCGTGTTAAATAAAGTGATGATTAAATAATTGAAAACCTTCATCGATAAAACTCATGAATATTGGGACTCGAATAAAGGAAGTCAGGATGTTGAGGGGAATATCTCTTCGCAACCTGGCAAAAAAGGTGGGGGTCTCACCAAGCTTCATTTCTCAAGTCGAACAGAATAAATGTCAGCCTTCCTTGAACACACTCCGGAAGATTTCCGAGGCGCTGGATATTACCACAACCTATCTCCTTGAATCTGAAGCACATGAGATGACCTCTCCCAAAGAAGCGGTGGAAATCCGGCTGCCCAACCGGCTAAAGTATCTATCTACCATAGCGGATTTTTTGAAGAGCGTTTGCCAAAACCATGAAGTGCCCACCAAAGACATCGAGAATATTCTCCTGGCTGTCGATGAAGCTTGCACCAACATTATGAAGTATGCCTATCAAGTCGGTCCCCTCAATTATTTTAAGATGAGGGTCTCGTTCGACCCCGACCTGGTTCAAATTGACCTCCTCGACCAGGGGAGGAGGTTTAACCCCTTGCAAAACCCTCCCCTTAGCGAAAACAAAGTCGCAGGAGGTCAGGAAGGTCTTGGTATGGGAATCCAGGTTATAAAGAAGATGATGGATGATATTCGCTACCGTTATTCGCCAGACGAAGGGAACCATTTGACGCTGATTAAACGGATCTCTCAATCAAAGGAGAATGGTGTATGAAGATCGAAGTCATCGACACCCAAAGAAATGGCATCCATCTCGTTAGAGTAGAGGGGCGATTGGATGCCTATTTCTCCTCCCAGCTGGAGGATGAGATTGATACGCTGTTGGAACAAAAAACGAAGAGTATTATTCTAGATTTCTCCGAGGTGACCTACCTGAGCAGCAGCGGCTTGAGGGTTCTGCTCTCCATCCACAAGGAAACGGAGAAGGATGGAGGTCTGGTTCTGATAAACCTCCGGGACATCGTCAAGAAAGTGATCGAAGTAGCAGAATTGGACGATTATATGAAGCAAGCAGAGACCGTGGAAGAGGCGATGGCAATACTGGAGGGCAAAATGGAGAAAACAGTAGCGAGCTCATAGGGTCTCGGACATGAATCTAAATCCCTTTCGACTAAAATTTCGTTTTACCATTTCCAGAAAATTGCTCATCTTCTTCGTCATCGTTGCACTGGTTCCCTTGGGCTTTGTAACAGCCCTTACGCTGAGGCGTTTGCAGGAGACAATGACCCGATACAACCAAGCCAAGATTTCTACTAATCTGAAAACGGCCTGGGGAATCTATAACGCCGATTCGGGAAAGATCGCCGACGGCATCCGAATCCTCTCCTCCCTACCGGAGATCAAGAAAAACATCCTTGACCGGGAGACCAGTGAATTAAGAGAGAAAATCACCGTCTCCAAGCGAATCCTTAACGTCGACCTCATTAATATGATCGACGGTTTTGGAAATGTCCTCTGCAAGACGAACAACGATCGGGACGAATATGCCCTCATGCATCTGGTAAGGGAGGCCCTTAAGGGAAAGGAGATCGTATCCGCGGAGATCTTTACACCCAAGGAGGTGGATATCGAGGATGATACAAGGCAGACCTATGCCCGGCAGTTGACTGTTAGGTACCGGTTCACTCCAAAAGCAAGGCCCCTCAATATCGAAAAAGGCCTGATGGGCATGGCCTTGGTGGCTTTAATTCCTGTGATGGACGGAGAGAACGTGATTGGGATAGTGATGGGGGCCCAATTTCTGGTAAGAAATTATGAGATCGTGGATAAGATCGTGGAGAGTGTGGGAGAGGGGACAGCCACCATCTTTCAAGACGATGTCCGGATCTCGACCAACGTCAGGGACTTGGAAGGCCACAGGGCAGTAGGTACTCGGGTGTCCGAGGAGGTCTACAACCAGGTGATCAAGGAGGGAAAACCCTGGAACTCCAGGGCATTCGTGGTGACGGATTGGTACATCTCCTCCTACGAACCCATCAAGAACTATTGGGGAGACCGAGTTGGCATCCTCTATGTCGGCACCAAGGAGGCCTTCTTTACCCCATTGAGCAAATCTATATTAAGACGTATCTATCTCATCGTGATCGGGGCCCTCCTGTTCACCATTCTTCTATCCTCGAAGATTTCCAAAACCTTCACCCGGCCGATACTGAGAATTATTGCGAAGACTAAGGTTATTGCCCAGGGAAAATTGGATACCAAAATCGACGTGGAGAGCAAGGATGAATTGGGGGAATTGGCAGGGGCTCTCAACACCATGAGCCAGAAATTACTGGAGAATAGGGAGGAGATTCTCACCAAGCAGAGAATGGAGAGGGAGCTGGAGATAGCCTACCACATGCAGAAGAGGCTCTTGATCGAGAAATTTCCCGAGGTGAAGGGCCTGGAGATCGGTGGTGAGTGTATCCCCGCCACAGAAGTGGGAGGCGATTTCTATGACCTCCTCCGGATCGGCGATGGTTATTGCAATGTCGTAATCGGAGATGTGGCGGGGAAGGGAATGCCCGCAGCCATGTTTATGGGGATCGTAAGGAGTATCATCAGAGCCGAGGGGCTTGAGAGCCTCAGTGCCTCTGAGGTCATGAAA
>CP070774.1:527149-530775 GCA_020346125.1 Syntrophobacterales bacterium
AGAGGAGGGGACAGAAGGTTTTGCTCAAAGAGGAAGTTGATGAGGAGGATATTGCCGAGGTGGTGAGCCGCTGGACAGGGATTCCGGTCAGCAGGCTCATGGAAGGGGAACGGCAGAAACTCCTGAAACTGGAGGATGAAATCCATAAACGCTTGGTGGGCCAGGACGAGGCGGTGAACTTAGTAAGCGATGCAGTAATGAGGGCCCGTTCAGGTATCAAGGATCCCAACCGGCCTATCGGGAGCTTCATCTTCCTCGGGCCTACGGGAGTCGGCAAAACGGAATTGGCCCGAGCCCTGGCCGAATGCCTCTTTGATGACGAACAGGCCATGGTACGGATCGATATGTCCGAGTACATGGAAAAACACACCGTGGCCCGCCTCATCGGGGCGCCGCCTGGGTATGTTGGCTATGAGGAGGGCGGCCAGCTCACCGAGGCTATTCGGAGGAAGCCCTTTTCCGTAATCCTCTTCGATGAGACGGAAAAGGCCCATCACGATGTCTTCAACGTGCTCCTTCAAATCCTGGACGATGGGAGGCTCACCGATTCCCACGGCAGAACCATTGACTTCAAGAATACCGTGGTCATCATGACCTCCAATATTGGAAGCCAATTTATCCTCGACATGGGGACCGATGAAAACTCATATCAAACGATGAAACAGAAGGTCCTCGAGACCCTCCGGCTCCATTTCCGGCCGGAGTTTCTCAACCGTGTTGATGAGATCGTTGTTTTTCGCACTCTCACCGAAAAGCAGCTTGAGGCCATCGTGGAAATCCAGGTCAATCGTTTGAGAGAGAGGCTTGAGGAAAAGGGTATCACCCTGGAGATGACTGAACAGGTTCATAGACATCTGGCCCGGGTGGGCTATGATCCAGTCTATGGGGCCAGACCTTTGAAACGAGTCATTCAGAGGGAGATGGAGACATCTATCGCCAAGGAGATCCTGAGCGGCGCAATCCATGAGGGAAACCACGTGGTGGCGGAAATGGAGGGCGACCGAATCAGTTTTCACGCCAAAGCTCGTGGCAAAGGGAGGAAAGCCCCTGAGGCGGCAGCGACTGCTTCACAGGGATAAAGGCACGTATTAGCCCCGCAAGGCTTGGATAGGCGGGGTTTGGACAGTTAAAATGGGAAAAAAATTGTGTTCCAGAAATGGGAGGAACGAGGATCTTTTTGGTATCGGTTTTCTAAAAGGGTAAGGGTGAAAGGAGCTGGAGTAGGCAATAAGCCGAATTCTGTTCCCCACGGAGATTGCTCCCCACGAGGCGGTGATCATTCATCTTGGCCATTCATTGCTGAATGGCTCGAGCGACCTACCCGGGAGGCTCTGGCGGGCCACCGTTTTCAGATTTGAGATCGAGAATCGAAAGGGAAAGGAGTAAAACTCCCCTTCGCAATTCCCTATCCCTCATCTGAACCCTCCCCTATTTGGTCTTGCTCCAGGTGGGGTTTACCGAGCTACCCCAGTCACCCAGGGTACTGGTGAGCTCTTACCTCACCTTTTCACCCTTGCCCCCCAACGTACTGGGTGGCGGTTTCCTTTCTGTGGCACTTTCCTTCGGGTCACCCCGAGTCGCCGTTAACGACCACCTTGCCCTATGGAGTTCGGACTTTCCTCCCCTCCTCGGAATCGGAGGAGCGATCACCTTGCCTACTTCAGCCCCTACGCCTTTTGGCCATCAATGGCCTCGTTGGCCAAGCGATCAGCCTTTCTGTTTTCTTCCCTCCTAATTGAGATCATTTCGTATCTATGGAATTTGTTCAATAGTTCAACGGTTTCCCGGTACAATCTCCTCAGCTGTCTGTTTCTTACATTATATATGCCCTTAATCTGCTTTGCAACCAGCTCCGAATCGGTATAAATCTCGATGGAAGTTCCCCCCATGCCCAGTGCCTCCCGCAGCCCTAAAATGAGGGCGTGATATTCTGCGGCGTTATTGGTCATTCGACCCAAAAATTGCATTCCATTAAGAAGCTCATTTCCATCTTCATCCAATAGGCAAAAGCCAGCCCCTGCCTCCCCTGGATTCCCCCTGGAAGCCCCGTCGACATAAAGTTGCAAAATCCCCTTAGCCTTTACCTCATCGATAGTCAACCTTATCCTCCCAATAGAGGATTCGGTTACAACTGGGACAAATGATGATAATCTCACTTCTTTGGACTTCGTTGAACATCTGAGGAGGGATCTTCACATTGCATCCCTGACATGCCCCAAACCTTGCGGGAACTACTGCCGTCCGCCTCTTATCCTTGAGGGTCTGATAGAGCGCCATGAGTTCGGGGGGAAGCTTTTTCGTTACCATCGTCCGTTTCCTCTTATTGCTGGCCAATGCACCGTCGGTTTTCCCGAGGCTCTCCTCAAGCCGCTTCTTTTCAGCTCCGATCCTCTCCTCCATTTCCAGCATTTCCTTTTCTCTTTTCTTATATTCCCTCTTCAACTCATCAACTTCATCCATTATTTCCAAAATCTCTATTTCCCGTTGGCTGTTTATCTCCTTCAGAGTCTCTATCTCCGCGAGCAGCGCCTGATATTCCTTGTTGGTTTTTACGTCATAGAGCTTCGACTGCGCCTTCCTCATCCTCTCCTGCTCCAACTCCAAGTCCCCTTCCTTTTGCCTGCGCTCCTTTTCCAAAAGCTCGATTCTCTCCCCCCTCTGTTTGAACATCTCTTTTTCCGAGGCCAATTTCTCATCCAAGTTTTTAATCTCTATCGGATAACGTTCCTTATCGGCCTCAATGGCCTTGAGATGAAGATCGATTTCCTGCAATTCCCTCAGTAAGCGAAGCTGCTCATTCAAGCGAAAACCTCCAAAATATCCCTTTTTGGTAAAAAAAAGTGCACCATCGTGGGTGCACTATTTGACTCCTTGAGAGGCTCTTTCGATTGTGAGCCTGATACATTTCCTTATTGTGGCCACTGAAAATTTCCCTATTCATTAAATGGGCCCACCTGGGTTCGAACCAGGGACCTACCGGTTATGAGCCGGTGGCTCTTCCAGCTGAGCTATGGGCCCTCAATCACCTCAATACTATATTGAATTTTCCTCGGCTGTCAAGCCGCTCAATATTCGATGAAACTCTTCAAACGTTTACTCCGACTCGGATGACGGAGTTTCCTCAAGGCCTTTGCCTCGATTTGCCTAATCCTTTCCCTTGTGACATCGAAGTCCTGGCCTACTTCTTCCAAGGTATGATCATATTTTTCGCCAATACCAAACCTCATCCTCAGAACCTTCTCCTCCCTTGGAGTTAAAGTGGCCAGGATTTTCTGTGTCTGATCTGCAAGATTCGTGTTGATCACCGCTTCCGCCGGGGAAATCACTTGCTTATCCTCTATGAAGTCCCCAAGATGACTGTCCTCTTCCTCCCCAATAGGAGTCTCCAAGGATATTGGCTCTTTGGCGATCTTCATGACCTTCCGCACCTTATCCAACGGCATGTCCATCTTATGAGCGATCTCCTCAGGTGTAGGCTCCCTCCCAATCTCCTGCACTAAGTATCGCGAGGTACGAATCAGTTTGTTGATGGTCTCGATCATGTGCACCGGAATACGAATTGTCCTAGCCTGGTCTGCTATGGAGCGGGTGATGGCCTGACGAATCCACCATGTAGCATAGGTGCT
>CP070774.1:530875-534479 GCA_020346125.1 Syntrophobacterales bacterium
TGATAAAGGTCTACATCCATGGGATATGTAGCCACGGATACCACAATGTCCGCCTTTTCGGAAATGTCTGCGCAAAAAACCTCATTGGCCCGTTCAACGGCTGAATCAAACGAAGCGTGGATATTTCCCACCGTGGCGGCATAAATTCGGCGATCCCGGTCTAGCACGAGCTGGATGGAGAAGATCTCTTTGTCCCGGATGGCCTGTAGGGCGTCGATCATGTCCTCGTGGACCGGATTCCCCGTTAAGGTCAGCGCCTTGGCATCGGGCCGCACGGCGTGTCCGTGGTTTTGCTCGATGGTCCCATATGAGGCGATGCCCGGAAGGAAGAATTTCCGCCCTCCCGTGTACCCCGCAACATAGTGGGGCTCCACTGACCCAACGGCCACCAATTTGTGTGCCTCCAGGGCCAGCCGGTTCACATACATCTCGGTGCCATTTCGGGAAGCTCCCACGTGGACCATCTGGGAAGAGTTGCGGGAATCGTGTACATGAATCCGTTTCCGAAATTCAACGCACAGGGGACCGAAGATGAACCGGAATTCCTCCTTCGTTGGGGCCCGGTGGGCCCCCGTGGCCACGATGAATCGGGAATCGATCCCCCCTATGCGGTCGTAGAGGATTTCCAGAACCTTGGCCGTGGGAGTGGGGCGAGTCCCATCGTTGACGATGAAGAGCACGTCCCGGGCGTCATCGAGGAAATCGGAAAAGGAGGGACTTTCGGCCGGGCCCTCTAATGCCCGGAGGAGGGTCTTCCGCTCCGCATTCGTATTCACTCTATTGGGATGAACCACGCCCAATACGTTCTCGTCTGGAACCCGGATTAAGACCTGCTCTTGTCCGTAGGGAATGGGGATCTCCATGATGAACCCTCAAGAAAAGAGCTTAGGAAATCTCATGGGGAGTCTCGCACTCAAGGGGTCACTTTTAGAGAGGTAGATAGAGCAAAAAACATGGTGGTGAAAAAAATTCCCGAGGCATAGCCAGGGACATTAATGGAGGGAGGAGGCTACCTCAGGCTCCAACATTTCAATAACGAGATGTTTTACGAGAATAGGGCTACCTTAAGAGAAGGGGCCTGCTACCCCTCTTTCTCCTTGAGACGCGCCAGAATGCTATCGAGCCTGCCCTTATCAAAGCCAATTATCACTTCGCCGGAGGCAGCAATGACGGGAACACTCCGCGCCCCTGAAATCTTTACCATCTCGTTGAAGGCTTCCCGGTCACGGGTAACATCGAAATCCTTGTACGGGACCCCTTGTTGCGAAAGATACTCTTTCGCCATCCTACAATACGGTCAGGTCGGGCTCGTGTAGATTTTCACCTCTTCTTCAGCCATGGAATTCCTCCTCTCTATCCCTGGTTCCCATCATTTGAATCTAATGAAAACAATCAGCCCCTGTCAAGGGACAATCACCGTAGAGTTAAATTGAAGCCGTATTGAATAAAATCCTCGTTTCATGTCGCGAGTTCAATGGCAGTTTCCAGGAGAACGTTCGCTCCTAACTCGATGTCCCCTATATCGGTGAATTCCTCGGGGCAATGACTCCTTCCGCGCTTGCTCGGAATAAAAATCATACCCACATCCGTTAGCTCGGCGAGGATTGAGGAATCATGGAGTGCACCGCTAATCATTCTCAAAGTCCCTAATTTTCTTTTCCGGGCTATCCTCTCAATCAAATGAACCATCTTTTCCGAAAGAACAACGGGGGGAGTATCTGACCGCGGCTCTAAATTGTATGTGAGGCCACGATTCTGGCACGTATTTGCTATGAGCGTCGTGATTTTTTCCACCGTTTCATCCAGCGATCCTGAATCTGTGTCGCGTATGTCCAGGGTAAATTGAACTCTTCCAGGGATGACGTTGGCTTGTCCAGGTTCACATTTTAAAAACCCTACCGTGGCCACTGTGCTTTTCCGCGCGTGTTGGTTAGCAATATCTTCCACAGCCGAAATAATTTCTGCTGCTCCCTGCAGTGCATCAAAGCGGAGGCTCATGGGAGTTGCACCCGCGTGATTTGAAACCCCATTGAGGGTGACCGAAAACTGTCTGATCCCGGCAATCGCTTCCACGACCCCTATCTTGAGACTTTTACTTTCAAGAACAAGGCTCTGTTCAATGTGAAGCTCAAGCATCGCTTTGACCTGTTCTGGGATCAGAATATTCTCATCCTCCGGGGTGATGTCCATCTGTTTCATTGCCTTCAGGTAATCGATGCCTTGTTCATCCTTTAGCCGGCTGAGTTCATCCAGGCTCAGCTTCCCTGCCCAGGCCCTACTTCCCACGAGAATCGATCCGAACCGCGATCCTTCTTCCTCAGGAAAAACAACCACATCGATTGGGTATCGATGAGCGATATTATTGTCAACAATAACCCGTGCTGCCTCCAGAGCTGAAACTACACCGACAACCCCATCGAAGCGTCCTCCTTGGTAAACGCTGTCAATGTGAGAGCCAAGCATAACAACCGGTTTCCCTTTATCACTTCCTTCCAGTCGACCTCGGAGATTTCCAGCTACGGTGATTGAAACCTTTGCGTCAATCTTTCTCAGTTCTTCAACGATGTAGGACCGAGCTTTCTCGTACTCCTGAGAAAAGGTCAATCGCGTGATCCCTTTTCCAGGGGTTGCGGTAAACTCACCGATAGCATCTATATCCTTCTTGATTCGCCCAATCTGAACTTGCATGATATCTCCATCTGCTTTTCATTTATCCTTTCGCGGCATCAAAGTTTGTAGTCTCTTATCAGAATAAACTTAGGAAGTCAATCAGGGGTTCTCTGGTCGTCAATTCCTCGACAAGGTGGGGGGGCTTCGTCGTAAGCTCAGCCGAACGAAAGCAAAAGGCCAGCCCTTTAGGGGCTGGCCTTCCAATGGTCAAAAAGTCTTTTCAGTAAACTAAGGGGATTTAAGGGACCTAAAACTGTCTATTCATCAACCGTAGATGAGCTCCAACTCCATTTTGCCCTTCACTGAGGTCGAGAAGACCATCTTCCGTAGGATCCTCTCCAGAGCTTCTTTCGTGAACTCCTTCCCTTGGTAGTTCTTCGGTTGGATACTCCTTATCTTCCCCTCTTCAATGGTCAAAACCACGACCAATTTCTTTAAACCCCATTTCTTGAAGGCTTTCGCCAACTCTTCCTTGAATGGGGAGAATGTCTTCTCAACCTCGGCCATGGTAATTCCGGAGGGCAGTCTTCCTCCCATGATGTAAATCCGCGAAGGCTTCCCTTTGTCACTGGAAGGACGATAACAGATCTCCTCCCTCGCCATGGGCGCAGCCATCGGACGGTAACAACCACCAATCCCAGACGCAGCTACCTTGTAATTGGCGTTGCCGACCGCGTAATCGCTCACTCCTTCGGGCAAGGGCAGAGGCTGCTTCACCGTAACGAGCTCTCCAGTATCCCGCACGATAGTATCCACCGCTACAAAGGAGGTATATTGAGTCATGAGATGATATTGCAGGCCGATATTTTTCACCTCCTCCTCTACTTTTGCACCTACTCTTCCATAATCGGAAAGGCGTGCTATTCTTTCCCTTGCCCAGAGATACTTGAGGGCTCCGTTATGCTCATCTTCTTGTGAAGGACTTACTTCGATT
>CP070774.1:534579-538013 GCA_020346125.1 Syntrophobacterales bacterium
TTTTCATTCAGTTGATCAATACTCTTGTCTTTGGAGCGAAGTTTATCGATCAACGCCTCCTTCTCCTGCCTTAGGCGATTATACCCCTGAAGAATCTCCCTCACTCGTTCTTCCAAGCGCTTAAAACATTTTTCCATTATCTCTATTTTTCAATAATTTTATTATATTATTTCAAATATTTTAAAAACCATTTTAAGAAATGTCAAGTTTTTTCTTGGCCTTTCCCCCCTGCCCATCCCGAATAATCCCAAAGGTATGCCTCGATAAATGGATCTAGATTACCATCTAATATTCCTTCTACATCCCCCATGGTGACACCTGTCCTATGGTCTTTTACCATTTTATATGGATGCATAATATAGGATCGAATTTGACTCCCCCACGCAATCTCCTTCTTACTCGCATAAAGTTCCTTCATCTTTTCCGCTTTTTCCTGTAACTGCTTTTCGTATATCTTCGATCTCAATACCTTCATCGCCATGGCCTTGTTCTTATGCTGCGATCTCTCGTTTTGACATTGGGCAACAATGCCTGTTGGAATGTGAGTAATCCTTACGGCCGAATCCGTCTTATTGACATGTTGTCCACCGGCTCCGCTTGATCTAAATGTATCGATTCGAAGATCCGCCTCATCGATTTCTACCGCAATCTCCTCTGAAATTTCAGGATATACGAAAACAGAGGCGAAAGAAGTATGCCGCCTCCTCCCGGTATCGAAAGGCGATATCCGAACGAGACGATGGATTCCTATCTCAGCCTTTATATATCCATAGGCATAATCTCCGCTTACCGTGAATGTCACATTCTTGATGCCTGCTTCCTCTCCCGTCAGGATATCGATTATTTCGCTCCTGTATCCCCTTTTCTCCGCCCATTTCAAGTACATCCTCAGCAGCATTTCCGCCCAATCCTGGGCCTCGGTACCTCCCGCTCCGGCATTGATGCTCACGATGGCATTATCGGAGTCATGTTGTTCCCCCAACATCTCTCTCAATTCGATATCGCGGATTTGTTTTTCAAGCTGATCCAGTTTCCCCCGTACTCCCTCGATTTCCCTTTCATCCCCCTCTTCTTCAGCCAGTTGGAGCAATATCGCTCCATCCTCCAATTCCTTCTTTATCCCTTTCCACCGCTCTACAACGTCTAAAAGGGCTGTCCTCTCCTTTAGAACGCCATGGGCTTCCTCGGTTGCTTCCCAGAATGCTGAGTCGGCGATCTGTCTGTCGATTTCTACAATTCGTTTTACTTTCGCATCTACGTCAAAGATGGCCCCCAATTTCCTCCACTCTTCGGCTTAATTCCGTAATTTTCTCCCTTAAATCGCCTTCCATTTCACTCACTCCTTTTATCCGAGAAATGTTTTCTATACCACCGGAGACATTCTCTCAGCCCAGACCCGATGTCGAAATGGGGGGAAAATTTCATCTTCGCCTTCGCCATTGTGATATCGGCCAACGAATGTTTAATGTCTCCTTGCCTTGGGCTCGCATAGATTGGGCTTATCTCTTTACCCAATGCATTTAGCAGTTCTCTGTATAATTGATTTATGGAAATCCTCTTCCCCGTGGCGATATTGAATACTCCGCCTCCAATCCCTTTTGCATGACAGGCCTTCCAGTTGGCCTGCACACAATCGGACACATAGGTAAAGTCCCTTGTCTGCTCCCCATCCCCGTATATGGTGGGGGGTTCATCCATCAGTAAACACCTGACGAAGGAAGGGATGACCGCTGAATATTGCGAGTAAGGGTCCTGTTTTGACCCGTATACGTTGAAGTAGCGGAGGCAGACCGTTTCCAACTCATAAATCTTATAAAAGACCTTGCAATAGCTCTCTTTGACCTGTTTCGTCACACCATAGGGGGAGCTCGGGTTTGGGCTCATTGTTTCAACCTTCGGTAATATTTCGCTCTCCCCATAAACCGATGACGAACTCGCACAGATAAACCTCTTTACATGGGCATCTCTGGCCGCTATCAGCAGATTCAAAGTCCCCCCTATATTGGTCTCATTGGTGGAAACAGGATCCTCAATAGACCTGGGTACGGAGCAGACCGCGGCCTGGTGCAAGATGAAATCAATTCCCTTCACCGCCTCCTCACATGCCTTTCGGTCCCGAACATCTCCCGTAATCAAATCAACGCGGTCCACAAACGGCTCTATATTTTCCATCTTTCCCGTGGAGAAGTTATCCAGAACCCTCACTTTCTCTCCCCGTTTTTGCAGGTATTCGACCAAGTGAGACCCTATAAACCCAGCACCTCCGGTCACCAAATACCCATTCATCCCAAACTCCTTGACGTAAATGAGACCCTCTCTCCTAAATTCCCTACTCCCTGTCCCTCCTCAAGGCGTCCGCTACCTCCTCACCCACATCTGCAGGGTTCTCAACCACTCTGACTGCGGCTTCTTCCAGGGAGCGTATCTTCTCCACAGCCGTCCCTCTCCCCCCCGAGATGATCGCCCCCGCATGCCCCATCCTCCTGCCAGGAGGGGCCGTCTTCCCTGCAATAAAGGCAACTACGGGTTTTGTTACACTTTTTGCGATATGCTCAGCCGCGTCCTCCTCCGCTCTCCCACCGATCTCGCCAATAAGGACAACGGCCTCGGTGTCCGAATCCCGCTCAAATAGCTCCAGTAAGTCGACAAATGAAAGCCCAATGATTTGATCACCCCCAATACCCACACAGGTAGATTGGCCTATCCCACGCCTCGTCAGCTGATATACCACCTCATAGGTCAGCGTACCGCTGCGTGAGATAACCCCCACGCTTCCCTCCTTGTGAATGTAACCCGCCATTAACCCGACCTTACATTTGCCCGGGGAGATGATCCCCGGGGTATTGGGACCGATAAGCCCTACCTCCCTGTTCTTCAAGTAATGATAGACCGTAATCATATCTAAGGTAGGGATACCTTCGGTAAAACACACGATCAACGATATCCCACTATCGGCAGCCTCCATGATCGCATCAGCAGCAAAGGCTGGAGGAACGAAGATGGCCGAAACATTTGCTCCCGTCGTATCAACTGCGTCGTTTACTGTATTGAAGACGGGAATTCCATCTATCTTTTGACCCCCCTTCCCAGGGGTCACCCCACTGACCACCTTCGTCCCATATTCAACCATTTGCCCCATATGGAACATCCCCTCCCTGCCCGTAATTCCCTGAATAACGACCCTTGTGCTTCCATCAATAAGAATGCTCATCTATTTACCTCTCAATGACGTGTCGCCCAAAACTCATTTCGCTCAGATTTCGTTTTTCCGGTTTTCCGGGGATTCCCAACTTTGATGAACTCGTAAAAAGTCAAAAATGGAACGGCAAAGTAAAAAGCTCCAAATGCAAGGCTTGCGAATCTTGAGGAGTGAGGCGTACTTACCAGTACGCCGCAATGACGAAAGATGAAGCGTAACGCAGCCCTTCGGCTTT
>CP070774.1:538113-541514 GCA_020346125.1 Syntrophobacterales bacterium
TATGGAAGTCGGTATGGCTGAGCGATTGGGTGAACGACCGCTTTCGCTTTAAGCCCTTCACGAGGAATCAACTCAAGCTTTCCGCTCGATACGCCCATCCCTACCTGAGATTCCCTTCAGGAGGTGAAAGCATGGAATCAGTTGGGAAGACGGTCCTTTTCGCCAAGAGGGGGATCGACGGGATCATCCATATCTTTCCATTCACATGCATGCCCGAACTCGTGGCCCAGACGATTTTGGCCAAGGTTCAAAAGGATCTCGACATTCCCATTCTCACCTTGATCTTCGACGAACATACGACCCAGGGAGGGATCGATACCCGAATTGAAGCCTTCATCGACCTTCTGGAGAGGAGGAGGCATTCCAGGGCCACCGTTTCACCATCATAGGGGTTGACCGGATATGTCCAACTGGCAAGTCGGCTTCTATCTGTTCCTCTTTCGGCTCTTCTCGAGCCTCGTCCCGAGACGGTTACATCCCTTTTTCACCACCGTGGGGAACCACCTCATTTTCCCCTTGACGAAACAAACCCGTGAGTGCGTAAAGGAAAACCTGAGGGTAATCGTCAAGGGACAATATAGTGAAAAGAAGATAAACAAGCTGGCGAAGAGGTGCTTTCAGAATTATTCCCAGAAGCTCCTCGATTATATGTCCATGCATCGGTTGGATGTATCCAACAGATGGAAACTCGTCGAGCGAGAGGTTGGGGAGGAACATCTCGCGAGGGCCCTCAAAAGGGGAAAGGGGGTCATCTGCGTCACCCCTCACCTGGGCAACTGGGAGTTGGGGGGATACGTACTGGCCTCCAAGGGATACCCCGTCAATATTCTCACCCTCAAAGAGGGGAGCCGTTCCCTGCGTAAGTACGAGGAGAAAGTCCGTCTACAGTTCGGCATCCATACCATTTACATCGATCCCTTCCAGGAATCCAACCTGGCTATAGTCGAAATAGCAAGGAAGTTACGGGAAAATCAGATTGTCGCATTAATTGCCGACAGGATTGTTGGGGATCGCTGGGTCGAGGTTCAATTCTTCGGTCGCCCGACGAAATTCCCCGTGGGGCCTGCCCTCCTAGCCATGGAAACAGGGGCTTCGGTAATTCCCGTCTTCGTGGTTCTCGAGAAAAGGATGAAGTATTGGGGGATACTTGAAAAACCGATCCTCTTCACAAACTCGGCTCAAGGCAAGGGGGAAAGCCTTCGGCAGGGGATGGAAAAAATCGCCGAATCCTTCGAAAGGATGATCAGCCGCTATCCGGATCAATGGTACAATTTCTTTTCCTATTGGGGTTGAAGGGAACTAATTCTATCGACAAAGTAGGTCAATTCCTTTCCGATATTCCATTCCTCGTGGGTTTCGGGGAAAATTCCCATACCCATGCTATCGGGGACAATGTCTATACAGGAAAGACAAACCCCCATGCGGTTATCATAAATGCGAGCCCCCATGAGGTATACCCTCTCCGCGTCGATTCGCGAGCGATTCAAAGGTGGTGCCCGCAAAACAAGATCATTGTGGAGAAGATCATTCCAGGGAAATTCGGCCTGGGAATCAATATGCGATATCGGTTAAACTGCTATATCAATCCCGTATGGAACTCTATCGTGCTGAATCTGGAAGAAAATAGGTGAATCATCAATCGATTTGTGTGCGCTATCTTTGAGGGAACCCTCGAGATATCGCAAATCAAAGAGCTGGAGCAAGTCGCCGAACTCAGCCATACCTTGATTTACCGGATCAGCGAGCTCATCCTACGGATAGGATGGATTCCTCTGGAAGGTGAGGCAAAGCACAACGAGCTCACCGAGGAAGCGCTCCATAATCTCAAGAGCATCGTAGAGGAGCAATCCCATTCATCTATGAGAACCGTATGAAGGTGAATTTAGTCGTACCGGGTTGGTCTCCTAAGAACATATGGGGACAGATCAAGTTCAAATTTCCCCCTTTGAGCTTAACCACGTTGGCCTCGTTCACGCCGGCGGATGTTGAAGTGGTAGTCACCGACGAAAACGTGGAGGAGATCAAGTTCGATGACGGCCCGGATTTAGTCGGTATTACGACCATGACCCCTCAGGCCAATCGGGCTTACCAGATAGCCGATGAATTTCGGCGCAGGGGAGCGAAGGTCATTTTGGGGGGATTTCATCCATCCACCATGCCTCAGGAGGCCCTATCGCATGCCGATGCAATCGTGGTGGGGGAGGGAGAAGCTCCCTGGAGGAACCTTATCGAGGATGCTCGGTGTCGCCGCCTGAAGCAAGTATATAGAGAGCGGCTTCCGCTTGACCTTTCGCAATTGAAGCCGCCCCGAAGGGATGTAGTAAGGGGAAAAGGCTATTTATTCACCAATACTATTCAGGTAACCCGGGGGTGCCCATTGCGTTGCGAATTCTGCTCAGTAACCTCACTATTCGGCAGAAGCTACAGGACGAAACCCATCCAGGCCGTCATTGATGAGCTCGTGGACCTCAAAAGGGAGAGCGTCTTTCTGTTCATCGTGGATGACAACCTCATCGGAAAGAGGGATTATGCGGAACGGCTCCTGAGGGCAATGGAACCCCTGAGATTCAAATGGGCCGGCCATGCCCCCCTGCATCTCGTCGAGGATGATTCACTGATGAGGTTGGTTTCTAAGAGCGGCTGCTTTGCCCTGTTCGTGGGTTTTGAAAGCCTCTCGCGGGAAAACTTCTCTCTCATGGGCAAACCCGGCATTATGAAAATCTCACCGAGGGATGCCGTCAAAAAATTTCATGATCACGGCATCGGCGTATTGGCCTCTTTCATTTTGGGCTATGACTACGACACGAACGACAGCTTCAAAAGGATCTTGGATCTCTGCAATGAAACGAGAATCGATGGGGCCATCTTCCCCATTTTGACCCCCTACCCGGGTACTCCCCTCCGCAAGAGGCTGCAAAAGGAGGGACGCATATTGACGGACAATTGGGACATGTACGACATGGAACATGTCACCTTTCGCCCCAAGGGGATGACCGTGGATGAACTTGAGCGGGGGTATGAATGGCTCAACACGAATTTCCTATCCTGGGATTCTATCCTCAAGAGGATATTTAAGTTCCATCGTTCTATACAGATATTCGGCCCTATGAACGTCGGTTTTCGCTCGGCGTGGAGAAAAAGGCAATAACCTTCCCCTGACCATTAATCTAACCAAAGGGTTGCTTCGAAGTGAGAAAGCGGGTTTTACGAAAGATTGCCCACATCGCCTCATCGAAATATCGGGCTGTCCTCGCGGTATTCCTGATGTGCCTCATCGCCTCTTTTTTGATGACTGGCGGGCTGGAGTTCAAGTCGGACATCTTCGGCCTCATCCAGAGAAAGGAGGGACCCCTTAAGCTCTTCCTCGACAATTTGAGGGATTTCGGAACCTTGGATCACCT
>CP070774.1:541614-544951 GCA_020346125.1 Syntrophobacterales bacterium
GGACGGTACAGAGTCTTTACTGGATTTCGGGTTCAACATGATATCGCCAGGGGGCCGGCCAAGGGAGGGATTCGATACCATCCATCGGTTTGCCTCGAGGAGGTTCGTGCCCTGGCCATGCTCATGACATGGAAGTGTGCGGTGGTAAACATTCCCTTTGGTGGGGCTAAAGGTGGAGTAAAATGTGACCCCAAGGCGATGTCCGAAGGGGAGATTGAGAGGCTGACCAGGCGCTACACCTCCGAGATCATCATGCTTATCGGACCGGAGACGGATATTCCCGCCCCTGATATGTACACCGATTCCAAGGTTATGGGCTGGATCATGGATACCTACAGCATGCAGAAGGGGTTTTCTGTTCCAGGAGTCGTGACCGGAAAGCCTTTGAGCATCGGAGGGTCATTGGGGAGAAGTGGGGCGACGGGAAGGGGATGTGCCGACTGTATCTCTTTGGCTTCCGAACATCTGGGTTTGGATCTGAAAGGACGCACCGTATCAATCCAGGGCTTCGGAAAGGTGGGAGCCGTAGCCGCCAAACTCCTGGGTGAAATGGGTTGCAAAATCATCGCGGTAAGCGACTCAAAGGGAGGGATTTTCAGCCAAAAGGGAATCGATGTTGCCGATCTACTCAGACATAAAGAGGAGTCAGGCTCTGTGGTGGGATTTCGGGATGTCGACAACATCTCGGGTACCGACGTGCTCGAAATTCCCTGCGATATTCTCATACCAGCGGCTTTGGAGAATCAGATCTGGGAGGGAAATGCCGATAAGATTCGGGCTAAAATGATTGCTGAGGCCGCCAATGGACCAACTACCCCTAAGGGTGATGATATTCTGAGCGAAAAGGATATTTTCGTGATCCCGGACATTCTTGCCAACGCCGGAGGAGTCATTGTCTCCTATTTCGAGTGGGTGCAGAATATTCAGGAGTATTTCTGGCCCGAAGACCGCATCAATAGCGAACTCCTCAGGATCGTCTCCGACAGCTTCTGGAGGGTCCTCGAAATCTCAAAAAGGGAAAAGATGAGCATGAAAATGGCAGCCTATACGCTAGCCGTTAAAAGAGTTGCTCAGGCAACGAAAGATCGGGGTATCTACCCATAGGGATTAATAAGGCAATAGCGAGGTTATTGGATTACCAAGGAGGTGGATATGCGAAAGGTCCAAAGAGCGTTAATGAGCGTCTCGGACAAATCGGGGGTCGTTGGATTAGCCAGGGCACTTGCCGATATGAAGGTTGAGATCCTCTCCACCGGGGGAACAGCAAGGACCCTCCGCCAAAATGGGATCGAGATCCTGGACGTATCCGATTATACGGGCTTCCCGGAGATGCTGGATGGAAGGGTGAAGACCCTCCATCCCAAAATCCACGGAGGGCTTTTGGGCCAACGGGAAAACCCGGAGCACATCAAGACCATGGCCAAACACGGGATAGAGGCTATCGATATGGTAGTGGTGAATCTCTATCCCTTTGAAGCTACCATTGCCAAACCGAATTGCACCTTGGATGAGGCCATCGAAAATATCGATATCGGCGGTCCCACCATGATCCGATCGGCGGCCAAGAACTATAGAGATGTAGCGGTGGTGGTTGATCCGGGGGACTATGACGATCTCATCGCGGAACTGCGGGAGAATGATGGTCAGGTATCGGCCCGAACCAGATTTCGGCTTGCCAAAAAGGTCTTTCAAATGACGGCCAGGTACGATGGGGCCATATCGAATTATCTGAGCACTGTGGAAGGAGAGGATTGAGTTAAGTTATTAACTGTCGGATAAGCGGGGGTTATATGAAGGTAATGATCGTGGGTAGTGGAGGCAGGGAACACTCCCTGGTATGGAAGATCGGTCAGAGCCCCAGGGTTTCCAAGCTCTTTTGCGCGCCCGGAAATGCTGGAATAGCCCAGATGGCCGAGTGCATCGATATACCGGTCACGGATTTGGAAGCCTTGGCAGCGTTTGCCGACAAAAGCGGCGTAGATTTGACTGTAGTAGGTCCCGAAGTTCCCCTCACCATGGGGGTAGTCGATTTTTTCGAGGAGAGGGGATTGAGGATCTTTGGCCCCCATAAGGATGCGGCGGAGATTGAGGGGAGCAAAGTCTTCTGTAAGGAGTTAATGAGTAAATATGGAATCCCAACGGCCCAATTTCAGGCTTTCAAAGAGCGGAATGAAGCGGCTGAATATGTCGAGCACATCGGGGCGCCAGTCGTGGTGAAGGCAGATGGATTAGCAGCAGGTAAAGGAGTCATTCCCAGCATGACAAAAGAGGACGCATTAGAGGCCTTGAATAAGATAATGGTGGAGAGGGCCTTTGGAGATGCGGGCAAACGGGTAGTAATTGAGGAGTTTCTTATCGGAGAGGAGGCCTCTTTCATCGTATTGACCGATGGAGAGACCGTGGTGCCATTTGCCTCCTCCCAGGACCACAAACCCATTTACGACGGGGATAGAGGCCCAAATACGGGGGGAATGGGGGCCTATTCCCCGGCTCCGGTGGTGACGGAGGAGGTTCACAAGAAGATCATGGATGAAATCATGATCCCGATCACCAAGGGAATGGCCTCCGAAGGCCGGCCCTATAGAGGGGTACTATACGGCGGTTTAATGATCAAGGACGGCCAGGTAAAAGTCTTGGAGTTCAACGCGCGATTCGGAGATCCAGAGAATCAGCCCATTATGATGAGGATGAGAGGGGATATCATCCCTCTCTTGGAGGCATGTATAGATGGAAACCTTCAGAAGGGATCCATTGATTGGGATCCGAGGTGGGCGGTATGTGTGGTAATGGCTTCGAAGGGCTATCCGGGGAGTTACGAGAAAAACAAAGTCATCCAGGGTTTGGATAGGGTGATGAAGAGAGAAGACGTTTTCGTATTCCATGCGGGAACCGCAAGAGCAGGAGAAGATATTGTAACCAACGGGGGAAGGGTTATAGGGGTAACGGCCCTTGGAGAGGATGCAAGGAGGGCTATTGATCTGGCCTACTCGGCGGCAAGAAAGATCAAGTGGGATGGGGTATATTTTAGAAGCGACATCGGAAAGAGAGCTTTGGATCGCCCACGATAGACTAGAGGCAGAAGGAAAAGTGGCAAATGAAAAAGGTGAAAGGCTAAGGTTGAGGTTGAGGTTAAGGTTGAGAGGGAGGAGGCTGAGAGGATCGAGTAAGGAGTAGGGAGTAAGCAGTAAGCAGCGCGTTGCAGGTGCTCGGGGCTGCGGGCCAGGTAATGTCTGAGGTTGGAGGCGGAATGCAAAATTTCAAAGTTCAAATTTGGGAATCCCTGGAAAACAGGAAAAAGAAGCTCTGAGCTGCGAAGAGCGAGTTTTTCAGAGATCTC
>CP070774.1:545051-548266 GCA_020346125.1 Syntrophobacterales bacterium
AAAGATAGGGAGCCCACTCATTTGTCCAGGAAGTCTCCACAATAACAACATCGTATGCGCCAGTTCCTCCCGCCAGCTCTATGTTTTCCTTGCCATACATCACGCCAAATAGCATGACCTCAGTCTTCACTGGAATTCCGGTTTTTTTCTCAAACGCTTTAACAAATGGTATTAGGTAATCCTCTTCACCTCCTGTCTCAAGAGCCAAAGTGAGCGGTGTTTTGTTTTTTATCTTTGGAATATCATCCAGACCAAATGGTTTCTCGGCACTGAAAACTTGACCTGTGGTCAAGACAAGCAGCGCCCCCATCATCACAGCTATCGTCACAACTACGCCTTTTTTCATGGCTTACCCCTCCTTTACTGTTCATTTTTTTGTGGTAAGTTTCTAAAAGAGAAACTAACCCTTTAACACTTCTCCCTTTCATCTCCTCCTTTCTTTGATAGAATTATTTACGAGCCATTTACCTCTCTGCTTCATCACCTCCTTTCCTCCGTCAGAGTCCCTGAAATTTTGCTTCACATGCAATTATGTGGGGCCTCTCCCCCTTCCAAGTGAAGGAGGATAACGGTCTCCTTGAGCTTGTTTAGATTGCCCTCCGTTGACCCAAGGCAGAGTCGCCTTCGCAGTCGACTCTATTGAACGTCAGCCCCCTCCTCGGGCACCGACCTTCCCTTAAGTGCAAGGAGATTTACGCGTAACGGTGTACGATCTCTTACCCACTATTACAAAACTTAGTGAAAGAATAACAAATCGTTTCTAACTGAATTCCCTGCCCTTGTCAAGTTTTCGAAATCACTCACGAGCATGCAGTCATGGATAAAATCAGGAACCTTCACGAATGAGCGATTCTATTTTTTCTTTCACTTCTCTTAGCTCGGGGGTGGACTCAAGTACACCAAGTTCCAAAGAGAAGTTTTTCTTTTCACCAGGTTGAAGGAACTCCAGTGTTCCCCTCTCCCGCTCAAGCGCTCGTCCCTCCACATGGCAGTTAGCCGGTTCAATGGCCAACACATAGGCTCCCTGGCCAAGCATCTTCCACTGAACGAAGTTCTTAAGGTGGTTTTTGTTGTACTGGATATAGACTCCAATAGAAAGCCTCTCGTTGATGAGCGCTACGAGAACCCTTCCCTCGGGATCGGAGGCCATATCGTGGTAGAAAACTTGGCTTGAAGCTTCGGCCATGGGGGGATGAAACTGGTCAAACGTCTTCGGATCCATGGAAGCCTCCATCGGAACCACTTCCTTAGTAGGTATTAGAAGGGTGCTTCCCTCACTGAGGATTGGGAACCCAAGGTTGACGTGGTAAAGGAACATCAAGGGGGTGGGGCTAAAATCGAGGTTCTCCACCTCATCCTCAATCCGGAGCATTGAGGTCCCCAATTGGGTAGAGATTTTTCTGATCAGTGAGAGGTTTTCTCCCCAAAAAGTCGCTTGTTTCATCCTTCCCTGGATAACGAGGTTGTACTCATCCTCCTCCCATCGGCCATCCGCATAAACGCATTGCGCAGGAGTTGCGGAAATTCTCCCATGACGCCCAAGCCTTTCGCCCTGATCCTCACATGGAGCACCCACGTTGCTTAATCCGCAGGTTATCACCATTCCACCGTAAAAAATACGATGCCATTCATCCCCTTCTGGCTCGTAGAAGGCAGGTGAAACGTCGCCGGTGCAGGATCGCCATGAAAGCGGAATCCCTTTGTATTCGGCAAAGGAGATATCCATCCCCCGGGATGCCAGGACGTTGAAGCGGAAGCCCGTTCCGGTGCGCGCTTCGATCACCCGGACCCCCTCCTCGCTTCCATCTTCTAACCTCATGAGCCTGACCCCGCAAAGCTGAGAAATATCCCCCACTCTTTGGAGCAAATCGGAGCGAATAAATTCCTGACCGAATAACCGTGCCATTACCTTATTTCTTTCGAGGGCTACCAGGCGGTCAAGCCTCCGTCGATGACCAAACTCGATCCCGTGGCATATCCTGGTTCATCAGAGGCCATGAACAGAATGGCCGAGGCGATCTCCTCAGGACGCCCCAACCGGTTGGCCGGACGGCAGCTCTCCAGAGCCTTTCGAGCCTCGGCAGGATCGGGGCTCTGTTCGATGGCGGCCTTGACAAGGGGCGTTTCAGTGGTTCCGGGACAGACCGCATTGACCCGAATATTGTAGGAAGCAAGATCAATGGCCATGCTCTTGGCCATCATGATAACGGCGGCCTTGGAGACGTTATACGCCAGCTGGTTTTTAATTCCGACGATCCCGGCTTCAGAGCCAACGTTGACAATACTTCCGCCTCTGGCCTTAATCATAAACGGTACAGCATGCCGAGAACAGTAAAAAATGCCGTCCACATTCACTGAAAGGATCCGCTTCCAATCCTGCTCCGTTGTAGAGGTAACATCCCCTTTCACATAGATGCCCGCATTATTGACCAGGATGTCGATCCGTCCGAACGTCTGATAGGCCTTTTCCATCAAGCGACGACAATCTTCAGACCTGGAGACGTCAGTACGGATAAAAATTGCCTCTTTCCCGGCCTCCTTGATCTGGTGGACAGCCTCCTCCCCTGCTTCATCATCCACATCTGCCACGACAACCTTGGCACCCTCCTGAGCAAATCGGAGCGCTGTTGCTTTGCCGATGCCGGCACCAGCACCAGTTATAACGGACACCTTATCCTTCAACCTCATACCTTCTCCGTCCCCTAATCTTGATTAGTATAGAGTATAGCCCCCATTTTTTCGAAAAAGATCTCATCAGGGTGATACAAAAAATGATCACTTGACAGGGAATGATACTTGTACTAACATTAGGATGTCCACATAAATATCATGCTTCCTGGAACTTGTCAACTTTTTTTGATAATTTATTTGATAATCGATAGATAATTTCTTATAGTTTTGAATTCATCGGGGGTGTTATTTAGATAGCTATTCTTCAAAGAGCGAGCTTTCAAGCACGGAAAAGCCATCGGATCGGGGAATATCCCATGAACCAGGAATTCCAGAGGCTTGACCACAATAGTGTCATTCCTCTTTATTACCAGCTCAAGGAGATTATTCTGGAGAAGATCGAGAGCGGAGAATGGGCTGAGGGACAGCTCGTTGCCTCCGAGAACGATCTCCAGAAAACCTATGGTGTCAGTAGGGCCACGGTTAGGCGGACAATGGAGCTCTTGGTCAATGAGGGTTTCTTGGAAAAGAGGAGGGGGAAGGGA
>CP070774.1:548366-551572 GCA_020346125.1 Syntrophobacterales bacterium
ACCAGCAGTTTATCCAGCCGTTCGCGCCTCTTCATTTAAGGACAATTCTCTTCCCAAATCCCTTCACGCCGTGCCCTTCCCCCCGGACCCCCAGGACCATTTCCCTTGCCTCCTCCACAATCCCCTCTGTATTGATACTATACCTTCCCCTGAGGATTTCCTGTGGACCATGCTCCACAAATCGGTCAGGGATTCCGATACGTTTTACTTTCAACCAAGAAAGCCCTTTTTCCCCAAAAAGCTCAAGGACCGCACTGCCAAACCCGCCGTCCAATACGTTCTCCTCCACGGTGATGACATTCCCCAGTTTTTCAGCCATAGTGCATAATAACTCGCCATCCAGGGGTTTCACGAAACGGCAGTTAATGACCGAAGCTCCAATACCATGTTTTGATAACCTGTGGGCTGCCTCCAAGCTAGGGTATACAGTGGAACCGATGGCCAGAATGAGCACATCCTCCCCTTCCAACAGAACTTCTCCTTTTCCTACCTCCAACGGTCTCAAATCCCGATCCATCTTCACACCGTATCCAGCACCCTTTGGATAGCGAAAGGCGATAGGCGTCCTCCATCCAATGGCGGTCTTAATCATATGTTGAAACTCATTTTCATCCTTCGGGGCCATCAATACCATATTGGGCAGGTGTCTGAGGTAGGAGAAATCGAAGAGCCCGTGGTGGGTTGGCCCATCACTCCCCACGATTCCACCCCTGTCCAAGGCAAAGACCACGGGCAGATTCTGCAGGCAAACGTCCTGCTGTACCTGATCATATGCTCTCTGCAGGAAGGTGGAATAGATGGCCACCACTGGTTTGAACCCTTTGAGAGCCAACCCGGCGGCAAAGGTAACGGCGTGCTGCTCAGCGATCCCAATGTCGAAGAACCTTTTGGGAAAGCGCGTTGAATATCCCCTCAAGCCCGTCCCGTCCTCCATCGCTGCAGTAATAGCAATGATCCTATCGTCTTCTTCAGCCAATTGGACCATTGTCTTCCCAAAGACCTCGGTATAGGTTGGGGGGTTATCTCCCCTCTTATGCAGCCTTCCCGTCTCGATATGAAAGGGCCCTATTCCGTGGAAACGAGCTGGGTCGGACTCCGCAGGGTAATATCCCTTGCCCTTTTTGGTCAAAACGTGGACCACTATTGGCCCCTCCATTTTAGCTATATTGGAGAATGTCTCAATCAGGTGATCCAATCGATGGCCTTCGATGGGGCCGATATACTTAAAGCCCAATTCCTCGAAGAGCACCCCAGGGGTGAGAAACCCCTTAAAAGACTCCTCCGCCTGTTTGGCAATTTTATACATAGAGCTTCCAATACCAGGGAGGGTTTTCAGAAAGGCCTTCATTTCACTACGAAATCGGTTTACGAATCGTCCCGTCATAACCCGGCTCAGGTAGGAAGCCAAGGCCCCCACATTGGGAGAGATGGACATCTCATTGTCGTTGAGTATCACAATGAGGTCCTCTCCCAGATGGCCCGCCTGATTTAACCCTTCGAAGGCCAAACCTCCGGTCATGGAACCATCTCCGATTACTGCGACAACCCTCTGCTTATCACCTTTAAGTGATTGGGCTACGGACATTCCCAAAGCTGCCGAAATGGAAGTGCTGCTATGGCCCGAATCGAAGCAGTCGTGAAGGCTTTCCTGCCTCTTGAGGAAGCCGCTCAGTCCCCTAAACTGCCGCAGCGTTTTAAACCTCCGCCTCCTCCCTGTGAGAAGCTTATGTGTGTAAGTCTGATGTCCCACATCCCAAACCAATTTATCGGTGGGTGAATTGAAGACATAATGCAGCGCGATGGTCAGTTCCACCACCCCGAGGTTAGAAGCCAGATGCCCCCCTTTCCGTGATACCGTTTTGATAATCTCCTCACGGATTTCAGCCGCCAAGAGGGGCAATTGATCCTTCCGCAACGCCTTTAGATCATCGGGCGAGCCTATTTGGTCTAATAACTTCTCCATCCCTTCCAACCTCAAGGGGATTTTGCCGCCTGATTTATGACTTTTTACGCGAACATAATCTCTTAAATGGAGTTAAAAATTACGCTTCCCAATGTAGTTAGCGATCTCCCTAAGATGCTTTCCCCTGTTCCCGAAGAGTTCCAGTGCCGCTATGGCTTGACCGATCAATTCATCACATCTCCGCTTGGACTCCTCCACTCCCAAGAGGGCCGGATAGGTAATTTTGTCCCGGGCCATATCGACTCCGGGGGGCCTCCCCATGGAGTCCCTGCTTCCCTTTACATCTAAGATATCATCGGTTATCTGAAAGGCCAGACCAATAGCTTTACCGTATCTGGTAAGGGCCTCCATCTCCACATCTCTCGCCCCTCCTAAACGTCCTCCCGTCCTGACGGAAACCAATATCAGGGAACCCGTTTTGTGGGTATGGATGAATTCCAGTATGGGTAATTCCACCTTTTTCCCTTCAGATTCGATATCCACCACCTGCCCCGCTATCATTCCCGCTAAACCCACAGCCCTGGATATCTCGCCGATCACCTCGATAACAGCTCGGGGGTCTGCTTCCCCCTCTAGCCCCTCCCTGCCCATCAGGTGAAATGCCTCGGTGAGAAGGGCATCCCCCGCCAGAATGGCCATGGCTTCGCCGAATACCCTATGGGTTGTCGGCTTTCCCCTCCGGTAATTATCGTTGTCCAAGGCCGGCAGATCATCATGGATGAGGGAGTAAGTGTGGATGAGTTCCAGGCCGCAGGCGTATGGTAAAATTCCGTTCCCCTTACCTCCGACGACTTCATATGCGGCCATGGCCAGGATAGGCCTGATTCTCTTCCCGCCGGGAAAGAGGGTGTATCGGATGGCCCTGTGAAGGGATTGAGGAAAATCGGTTTCCTTGGGAATGATTTTTCCCAGGGCCGCATCGATGACCCTCTTTTTCCCCGTAAGGTATTTGTCGATATCCACTTCTCCTCCGGGGTCTATTCCCCTTCTGTTGTCTCTTCCTGCTCGAAGGGGTGCGGTTCTAAGTCCCCACCATTTTCCTTGAGAAGCACCTCCACCTTTTTTTGGGCCTCGTTCAGCTTTTGATTGCAAAAACGGGAGAGTTTTATTCCCTCCTCAAAAAGCTTCAAAGACTCCGCCAAGGGCAGATCCCCGTCTTCCAGTTGAGCCACGATGGATTCCAACTGGCTTAATGCATCCTCAAAGGTTTTCTTCCCCTTTTTATCCATAATAAACCAGCTTT
>CP070774.1:551672-554834 GCA_020346125.1 Syntrophobacterales bacterium
CGAAACGGCCGCAAATTCAATGTTTGAGCCCAAAGGGCGAGTTTTTGAATTTGCAGTGAAGCGAACTCTAGAATGGTCGAAAAAAGGTTTTGAGCAGCGATGAGCGAGTTTTCTTAGAGTCACGAGGGAGTTATTTCGTAATCCTCTCAACGTATTCACCTGTGCGGGTGTCGATCTTTATGATATCACCTTCTTCCAGGAATAAGGGCACCTGGACCACGGCTCCCGTCTCCAATCTCGCCGGCTTTGTACCCCCTGAGGCAGTATCGCCTCGTACGCCCGGTTCCGTTCTCTCGATACGAATCTCAACAAATATGGGAAGCTCTACGCCTATCGGATTCTTGTTGTGAAAAAGCACGGTTACCGTAACATTTTCCTGGAGGAAATCCCTGTTGCTTCCAAGCTGATCCTCGGTCAATTCGAATTGCCAGTACGATTCCTTATCCATGAAGTAGTAGTTTTCTCCATTTTGATAGAGATATTGCACCTCCTTCTCCTCAATGTCCGGGCTCCTCACCCTTTCCCCAGACCTGAATGTCTGTTCTAAGATATTTCCCGTGAGCAAGCTCTTCAGCTTGGTTCGTAAGAAGGCTCCGCCCTTTCCAGGCTTTACGTGCTGAAAATCGATGATGATGAAGGGTTCCCCGTCCAACTCGATTTTAAGTCCCTTTCGAAACTCCGATGTGGTGGGCATGGCTTTCTCCCCCCTTAAGTCACCCGATAACCTCCATCTCCTTGGAGAGACTGGTAAGGACTTCGCATCCCTTTTCCGTTACCAAAACCATATCCTCAATCCTCATCCCGCCCCAGCCAGGTATATAGATCCCTGGCTCGATAGTAAAAATCATCCTTTCCTCTACAACATCCTTACTTTCAGGACCGATTACCGGGTTCTCATGGACGGCTAGCCCCACCCCATGGCCTATTCCGTGGCCAAAGTAGGCTCCGTATCCTGCCTCCCTGATCCAATTTCGGGCGAAGGAATCGACCTCCATTGCTTTCATTCCGGGGCGGATGGAGGCGATGGCCCTATCGTGGGCTTCTTTAACGATTTGGTAAACCTCTCTTTGACGACGATTCGGCTTACCACAAAGAAAGGTGCAGGTCTCATCGGAATAGTAGCCTCGATACCGAGCCCCAAAATCGATGGTGATGAGGTCGCCTCTATTTATCCTTTTCTCGCTGGGCTTGCCATGGGGAAGGGCCGAACGTTCTCCAGAGGCAACGATCGTATCGAAAGCTATATTATCGGTACCGTTACGCCTCATGGAAAATTCTAATTCCAGAGCGATTTCCCTCTCCTGGGTGCCGGGGGTTATCCTCCATATATTTTCCCTGAGGCTATTGGAAGCGATATCGATGGCCCTCTTCATTCGCCCTATCTCCTCATCATCCTTTACCGCTCTGAGGTTCTTTACTCTTTCATTGATGGGAATGAATTGGCCGCCGCTTACCTTCTCAACGAGTTCTTTATGAGTCCCATAGGTCACATTTTGGGGCTCAAAACCTATGGACCTCAATCCCAAATCATTCATGATATTGGATAGTCCTTCGATTTTCTTCTGATATTCGATGATTTCAAATCCCAACACCTCTTCCCTGGCCTGAGTTGTATAACGAGAATCGGTTAAGAAATACCCCTTGTTTTCGGTCATCACCAGTGCGGCATCGCTTCCCGTAAATTCGCTTAGGTAATGTACATTTTCCAAACTGGTGATCAGGATCCCATCTAAATTACCATCTCCCAGGATCCCATTAATACGATTAATTCTTTCTTGCCTCATTCTGAGTGCCGGATCGCCTTCTTACATGGATCTCTTCCTGGCCTTTTGTATCTGGTTGAGCCACTGCCTGAGTTTCCTGATGGTATGTTCTATATCCACTTTCTGCTTTGGGGATTTGCTCCCTCCTGGAGAAACCCTTCCCGATTCCCTCAAACGCAACTCCAGCTCTCTCACCTTTTCCCTGAATTTCGTATTGGTTGGGTTTTGCTTGAGAAGTTGTTGGTAGATCTCATACGCCTTCTCGATATTTTCCCCTTTTAGATATAGTGCGGCAAGGGTTTCAGTAGCGATATTGGCTTCGTTATCCATGGACCACCCGTGGGGAGGACCAACTGCTCAAAAAAGTAGGGTAAATCCCCTCGCAAGTCAAGGGCAATTTAGCCAGGGGTTCCCGCTTATCCTGCGAGCTTCGTGTTTCCTGAGCGTTTACTCCTGAAATCTCACGATATATCGGGATCAGAAGAGGCGTTTCGAGAACCGATGGTGGCTGAGGAAATCATTGACAAAACAGTTGATTTCGATGTATGAGAGGAAGTCAAGGGAATCGATGGAGGAAAGGACAGTGGCCAAAAGAAGGCGAATTTCCAAGAAGAAACTGAAGGAGCCCGACGAGTTTATCTCCACCGCGGCCAGGATACTCTTGTGGATAGGGCAAAATTGGAGGCTCATTCTCATAGGCATCGTTATCGGTGGATTGGTAGCGTTTTCGATTGTCTTCTGGAGGATAAGAATGAAAAAAAGAGATTTAGAGGCGCTTAATTCATTTCATCGGGCTTCGGAGCTTTTATCGGCGGCCGAGGACCCCTCTTCGAAGGATTATCAAGAGGCCTTGGATGAATTTGAACGGGTCCGAGGGGAATACCCCCATACGGATGCCGGTCAGTTAGCTCAATTACAGTTGGGACAAGGGTTTCTTGAGTCAAAGAGATACGATAAGGCCGTGGAAATATATCGTACTTTTCTGGATGGCAATCCCGGGGAAAGCCTGTACCGACTTATCGCCTTACAAAATTTGGGCTATGCCTATGAGGGCCAGGGGGATTACCAAAGTGCTTTGGATTCTTTCCAGGGACTCGTTGAGTTGGGAGAAAGCTTTCTCCAGCCTTGGGGGTATCTTAGTGTAGGTAGGTGTTACGAAAAGCTGGGTAAAAGGGAGGAGGCCCTAAATATCTACCGAATTTTTTTAGAGAAATTCCCGGACTCGACCATGGCCCTCATGGTGAAGCATAAAATCGGAGCTTTAGGGGAATCATCCGATCAAGCAAAAACAGCAGAATAACCAGCCCCTCAAAAGCGTTTGATCGGAGAGTTTGAGGTCTTCATCCTTACAGAATATGGTGAGAGGAAACAGGATGGGGAATAATTGTGCAATAATTGG
>CP070774.1:554934-558083 GCA_020346125.1 Syntrophobacterales bacterium
CTTTTTAGTTGACAAAAATCATTATTCTTTTTTATTATAGTAAAAAAGCCGGAGTGGTGAAATTGGTAGACGCACGGGACTCAAAATCCCGCGGAGTTTGACTCCGTGTCGGTTCGAATCCGACCTCCGGCACCAGGGGAAGTAAAGGGCCTCCTTTTGGAGGCCTTTTACTTTGGCCATTGGCAGGAGGGGTGAAGAGTGCCCGGATAGGGGAATTGCTCACCTTTACATAAGGCATCGAAGAGATGATGTAATCACTCGTTAGAGCTCGTGGGATGCTGCCTTATAGGACTACAGAGAAAGGAAAATTACCCATCACCGCCGCCCGGCCATTTTGGAGCGGGGGATATTATTTGTACGGGCGGCGGTGATGGATCCGTGATGGCGTTGGTTTGGTGGGATTTCGCCATCATTCCAAGGACCGTCCTGGCGATGTCATATCGCCTTCTTTATGATCGGTCCTCTCGTAACCCTTGTTTTATAGCAAATCGTAAGCCATCTTTAAAAAATGTAATAAAATCCAATAAATAGCAATAAAACCTTGAAGGTGTTTATTTACTTCCCAGGAGCACTTTAAAACTCTCCCAATATAAGCTAAGTATTTGATATTACTTATAAAATTCTTTTAAAGATTTGCCATATGGGGCAAGGGCGAACCTCATCAATTGGTAACAAATTTGTATCATTATTTCAAAAATGTAACCGAAATGGGAACAAATTGACCATTTTACCCCGGGTCAGGGGCCCAGATTCCCGGGAGAATCATAACCCGTTCAGCCCTTCCGGTGGAGCGACCCTATTTATTTCCAATATTTTTTTGCATGGATTCCGAGGAGAAAGACGAATCCACCTGCGGCATCGGCAAGGGCATCCAATACGTCCGCATTCCTTCCCGGAACAAAATATTGATGTATTTCGTCCGACACACCGTAGAGGAAGGCAATAAGAAAGGGGATGAAAATCGGGCGAACATGAGCCCCTGATTTTTCCCGGGCGAAGTATATCAGAGAGGCGAGAATCCCAAATGCCACCAAATGGGCGACCTTATCGAGAAAGGGAATGGATGGCAGCCCCCTGGGTGGAGGAAATGATGAACCGAAGAAGATCAGCCCCATATACAGGAATGAAATAATCCAGTAAGTGTTCAGACGGAATGACAATTTCATATGTTGCTCTCCTTCAGGCAAACCTATTGGGAAATGTGATATCGATCACCGGTTGTCCATGCTCAGCCGCCGGAAATAAGCTGCCCCTCGTTACGGTGCAACACTCCCCTCTTCGGTCTTTCGACAGACAATTTGGGATAGAGCTCTTTTGGGATTTTCCTTTATTCCTTCGAAGGAGTGAATGATCGGCCAGTCTGCGAACCACGCGCGCAACTCCCCTGGTTTCAAGAGGAAGTCTGGGTTATGCGGCTTCCCGAATCTGGGTTGCTCGACGGTGAAGGTTTCGTAGATGAGGATGCCTCCCGTTCTTAGGGCTTTTTTCACCGAGGGTATCAGGGGTCGATGCAAATAGCGGAAGACGAGGATCCCGCCGTAGAAATCCTCTGGCAAGGGATTGATTCCCTCCCGTTCCAGGTCGACTTGCCAGAGCTCAATGGTTACCCCGTGCTCCGCCGCAAGTCGCCGGGCTCGGTCGAGGGCTTCTCTGGATTTATCACAACATATCACCGACAGGTGATTCTGGGCCAAAATGATTCCGTTGTGGCCGTCACCACAGGCGAGATCCAAGATGGGGCCGGGTAACGGTGCGTTCCTAAACAGGCTCAGATGTTCCAGCAGGAGTTGCGCTGGTTTCAGAATGGAACTCTCGGCCTTCAATTCAGATAGCCTCTTTTCCCTTCGTTTGCAGCAGAACAGCTATTCCGTGAACCGTTTGGCAAAGACGGAGATTGGATGAAGGTATTTTCGAAAGATGACGTGTTTGGAAAGCATGAGGATGAGGTCTTTGTGCCAGTCAAACTGAGCCATGCTGTGGATTAAGGGTGAAATTCCGTCCGAATTCAAGATCTCAAAGAAGTTGTTAATCTGCCTGTCTTCTATTCTAGAAAATATCTGACGAAAGCGGTAACCGATCTCCAGCTCGGCCCTCAGTTCACGTTTCCACCTCCGCTCATATCGTTTCAAATTAGACTCGTCAAACTTCCCCTGGGAGAAGGCCTCTCCAATGGTTTCGCTCGCCCATTTTGCCGAAATCAATCCGTAATAGATACCGCCACCTGTTGTCGATTTCACCTGGCCGGCGGCCTCGCCAACAACTAAGACCCTTTCCATGAAGCTCTTCTCTATTGGCCTTATGGGGATTAAATCCACATTGATCTCGGGTACATTACTCCTCATTCGATCCCTGATCACCGGGTTGTCGAGAAAGGAGCGTAGATACTGATCTGCGTTTCTCCTCGTGGTCATTCCTATTTTTGCCTTTCCAGAACCCATTGGGGCCATCCAGGCAAAGGATCCCGGGGCAATATCGCGGCCAACATAGATTTCCGTCTCCCTTAACCCATCTACCTCTACTTCCGTCTCGGCCCCCTGCACCCACTCCGTAGGGCCATGCAACCCCAGCCTCTGGGTTAATCTCGGGTTGAAACCCCCGGCAACCACTCCCATCTTAGCCTGCAGTTTGTACTTGCCCTCAGGGCTTTCCACCTCGACGATCACGCTATCATCGCGGAGACGTACATTCCTCACGAGACTGTTGCACCTCAGTTGGGCTCCAGCGCTCAGAGCGATATCGGCCATGTCCCCGTCAAACGCTTCCCTGTCTACCATGAAGGCCATCGGTTGATCAGTTCGGTAGGAAAAACGAATTCCCGATGGTGAGAAGAAGGTCAAATCCCCCACCTGGTTGATCACTGCCCCCTTGGGGAGACGAAATCGACGGAAGGCCTCAACTCCTATGAGACCGGCACAGATAACGCGATGCCCGACACAGGGATTCCTTTCCAGGACAAGAGTGTCAAAACCCTTCTTCGCCAAAAGCGACGCGGTGTAACATCCAACGGGACCACCGCCAATGATGAGAACGTCAAACATACCTTCAACTCCTGCTTCCAACCTCGGCATCGGTTTCCAATATGCCCCAGGCAAATCCGCTCCGTTTTCCTCGTTGCAAATCAATCTGGAGATTATATCAAATCGATCGAA
>CP070774.1:558183-561291 GCA_020346125.1 Syntrophobacterales bacterium
ACCAGCACCGTCTGGAATCTCCGCTCCAGGGCCTTGTCCTTTTCCACGTGTTTTCGATATTCATTCAGGGTTGTGGCCCCAATACAGTGGAGTTCCCCCCTGGCCAGCATGGGCTTCAGGATGTTGCTGGCATCCATGGCCCCCTCGGCAGCGCCAACGCCGACCACGGTGTGAAGCTCATCGATGAAGAGGATGATCTGGCCTTCCGACTCCTGAATCTCCTTGAGCACGGCCTTCAGCCTCTCCTCAAACTCACCCCGATACTTGGCACCTGCGATCAAGGCCCCCATATCCAGGGCGATGAGGCGACGGTTCTTAAGGCCCTCGGGAACGTCCCCCCTGATCATCCTAAGGGCCAATCCCTCTACGATGGCGGTTTTCCCAACACCGGGATCTCCTATGAGGACCGGATTGTTTTTGGTCCTTCGGGAGAGGATCTGGATTACCCGCCGAATCTCTTCGTCCCTGCCGATGACGGGATCGAGCTTACCCTGGGTTGCCATCTGGGTAAGGTCACGGCCGTAGCGTTCCAGGGGCTGATAGGTCTCTTCAGGGGTTTGACTGATCACCCGCTGGTGCCCACGAATGGATGCCAGAACCCTCATCAGATTGTCCCGGGATACCCCGGCGCGTGAAAGGATTTGGCCCGCGGGGCTCGAGGCCCCCTCCTCCACCATGGCTATGAAGAGGTGTTCTACGCTCACGTATTCGTCTTTCAGATTGCCCGCCTCTTTTTCTGCGGTATCCAGGAGCCGGCTCAGCCTCTGGCTCAGATACATCTGTCCGGCACCGGCCCCTGAGACCTTGGGCAGCCCCGCAAGGTGACTTTCGACGGGAGACCTCACCTGCTGAACCGATACGTTCATAGCCGTCAGCAGCTTGGGGATGAGTCCCTCCCGCTGTTCCAGAAGTGCGAGAAGAAGGTGTTCCGGGTCGATCTGCTGATGATTATATCGTGCTCCGATCATCTGGGAGGATTGCAGGGCCTCCTGGGTTTTTTCCGTCATTCTGTTGACATTCATCGAATTTCCTCCTGCAGAGCCCTTTAACGGCAAGAAAGATCCCCTCTATTCACAATGTAATCATTAAGGTCCCCATTTCAAGTTTGACGGAGAGTATGAGAGAAAATTATTTCCCCCGTTTGGGGAATTGTCCCGATCCTACATCATCCAGCCGCCGGTCACCTCAATGGTCGCCCCAGTGATGTAGCTCGATTCATCGGAGGCCAGAAAGGCCGCCACATTGGCGATCTCCTCTGGCCTCGCCATTCGCATTAAGGGTGTGGCCTCGATGATCATCCTCTTATACCTTTCTGGCATCTTCTTAATGGTAGGCGTATCCGTTAAACCCGGGAGAATGGCATTGACGTTGATATTGTTCCTCCCCAATTCCTTTGCAATGCTCTTGGTAAGGCCAAGTATCCCCCCCTTTGCCGCGCTGTAACTGATGGCGGCAATCCCCCCGGATTTGCCATAAATGGAGGAGATGTTAATAATCTTCCCATATTTTCTCCCTATCATATTTGGGGCCAAGGCCTGAATACAATTCAAGGCCCCCTTGAGATGGACGTCCAGAACGGCCTGCCAATCTTCTTCCGTCACTTTGAGGAGGGTCGCCCCCCTATCAAAGCCAGCGTTGTTGACCAAGATATCCACCCTTCCAAATACGGTCAACACCTCTTCACATGCCCCTGTCACCTGCTCCCTGTTTGCCACGTCGACCGCATAAGCCTTACACTTTCCTCCCAGGCCCTTGCACTCCTCCGCTGTCTTCGTGCAGGTTTCCCTATTGATATCGAATAGAGCAAGATCGGCTCCTTCTGCGGCGAATTTGAGGGCTATGGATTTGCCTATTCCCTGCCCTGCCCCCGTGATAAGGGTAACCTTTCCCTTGAGCTTCATGAAGGGCTCCGAATTGTCATCGATCCCCGTAAGTCTCAGAGGGCCTACCATTCCAGACCGGCTGAACTTAGGGTATCACCTTCCGTGATTTTTCTCAATAATTGCGGCGTATTTTACGTCATACTCACCTCAATTTGGCTTGCTTTTTCGAAGAGAATTATATATCATGGGTATTTGGAAAACCTTCCTGCACCCATGATCATTGTGAGGCTTCAGGACAAGGGATGAAGAGGAGTCTTATTTTCGCGGTTACAATCATTTCGTCCTTAATTTTCAGCGAAGTTGCCATCTCAAAGGAGGCCTCCATCGAAGGCCTCACCATAGAGCTGAATGGGCAGATGCAGGTAAGTTTCTCCGTAATAAATTGCTGTACGGAAAAGTTGGAAGAAGCGATCCGAAGCGGTGTTCCCACGACGTTTACTTTCCGGATAAAGGTATATCGTAAGAGGAAATTCTGGCGTGATAAAAAGATGGTCTCCCTTAAATTCAAACACCGCATCAAATATGACAATATAACAAAGGAATACCAGTTTCATTTCGAGGAGAACGAACATAACCTTTCCGTCAAGGATTTCGAAGAGGCCAAGGAGATAATGGCAAGGGTAACTGGGGTTAAGCTCATACCGACGAATCGGCTCGAAAAGGGGCGAAAATATCACCTCGATGTTAAGGCGGAGCTCGATCCCGTTCGATTGCCTTTCGGTTTGCACCGTATCTTCTTCTTCCTCTCTATTTGGGATGTGGAAACCGATTGGCTTAGGTACGAATTTACCTATTAGGCCTTTCTCAGATCATTGAGCCATTCCGTGGAGAGAAGGCATGGCGGACCAAGATCTTAATGGGGAAAGGGAGTCCAAAAGGCGGAGAAATGAATTCTACATCATCATGATCATCTCTCTGCTCATCGTCACCTTTACCTATTTTGAGATGAGGCTTCCCCAGATAGGGGAGGCAATTCCCATCACCCATAATATCATCGTCTTCAGCTTAATTAACATCAATATTATCCTCTTGCTTCTGCTCATCTTTTTAGTCATCCGGAATCTTGTCAAGCTGATTTTCGAGAGGAAACAGCGGATTTTAGGCGCGAAACTGAGGACTAAATTGGTGGCGGCCTTCGTCAGTCTTTCCCTGGTGCCAACCCTCATGCTGTTTCTCGTATCCGTTGGATTTATTACCAATAGCATGGAGAAATGGTTCAGCGACC
>CP070774.1:561391-564407 GCA_020346125.1 Syntrophobacterales bacterium
GTCCCAAGGAAATCAAGGAAAAGTAAGGGACCTTGCGTGTCCGCAGATCTCCCGGCGATTCGGTTCCGGTTGTAATACGGCAAGTGGTAACTTGAGTACCTAAACCCCTTCCTCGATCCGATTCAAGATTCCTCGGCGTTCCTGACAAAACTCACCCCCGGCGTCCAGCTGGGGGTGAAGGAATTTTTCTTGCCGGAGGCACCGGATAACTCACGATCCCCTCCCGGGTGAAACGGGTGAAAGAGGATGGCACGTATTCCGTACCTCTGCAAGATTTCGGTACCCTATTTGTCACAAAGGTGGTAATTGTTTATTAGATTAATAAAGAATTATCTAAATATCAAGGAAAATGCTGACTAAATGTCGAGGAATTACCGAGGAGACGAAGCGAAAAAAACCTCAAATTGACCTAAGTCAAACCAATGAGGCGAAAATGCAGTTATTCTTATAACAAACCGGGAGGGACCGAAAGGGTGGATAGATACGCCAGATGTTTCGTAAAGGCAAGCCTCATCTATTTGGCCATCGGGGTAATACTGGGCGTTATGATGGTTGCAAACGCGGATTGGACACCACGTTTAGGCAGACCGCATAACCACGTTAATCTTGTGGGGTTTGTCTCCTTCATGATATTCGGCGTGGGCTACCACATCCTCCCCCGCTTCACCGGAAGGCCTCTGCATAGTGGCAAATTGGCCGATCTCCACCTATGGTTGGCCAACATCGGGCTTATCGGAATGTCCATCTTCTGGGTTCTGGATGCGGGCTTTGAGCGATATGCCTTTGAGTTACTAACAATACTATACTATTCTCCGTTATCCTAGGCATCTCAATGTTTGTCTTCATTTGCAACATGTGGAAGAGCCTCATCCCCCTGCCTCAAGAGGAATGAGCATAGTGTTTCATTCATTTGGAAGAGGAGGTTACGTGAAATGGCCGATACGAAAAAGTATACCAAGGACACCATCATCGGTGACGTCATCAAGGATAACCCCAACGCCACAAAGGTCATCGAAAAGTACTTCGGCGGGGGATGCTTCACCTGTCCCGGGATGAAAATGGAGTCCATCTCCTTCGGCGCCATGATGCACAACATCGATCCGGATACCGTCGTCAAAGAGCTCAATGAACTGGAGTGATCTCACGCCATGGCAAAGAGGGCGATTCTTGAAGAGACCGTTCAAATTATGCGGGACCGGATGCGCCGGGAATTAACCTCGCTTGCCGTAGAGGAGTTACGGATAGGAGTATTCTTCACGGGGGTGAGATTGAAAAGCGGCCATGGGGGGGTGGCTTTCACTCCCATCCGGGAGATCCCTGAAGCGGTATGCTGTCCCACCTCAGCGGCGCGGATGCCCGATGCGGGTAACCTCACACGCAAAAACATCGATGAGCTTCTCGGGTACGCCATGAGTCCCAATCCCATCAAGAGCGCCATCGGGGTTGCCGTACTCAACGCCCTTTCCCATTACCTGTTGGAAAACGGGCGCCCGTGGCATTACGATATCCATTATGGCCGGGATGGTATTGATTTGCTGAAAATACGGCCTCACGACACCATTTGCCTCGTGGGCGCCTTTACCCCATACATTCGAAGGCTCAAAACATCGGGAAACCGGTTATTCATCATCGAGAAGACCGCAGAAGCCCTGAGGCCGGAGGAGATGAAATACTACAGGCCACCCAGTCAAGCTGCACACGTTCTTGCGGAGTCCGACGTGGTCGTCATCACGGGCTCAGCCATTGTGAATCATACCATCGATGGACTTTTGGATCACACGGAGGCCGATTCCCGGGTGGGTATCATCGGGCCTACGGCCAGCATGATTCCGGATGTTTATTTCAGAGAGGGCGTGGGCGTCATGGCGGGGGTTAGGATAACGGATCCCGGCTTGATGCTCCGGATACTGGCGGAAGCGGGCTCGGGTTCCCACCTTTCCAATGCCTGTGCCCAAAGGATAGTCTTTGTTAATAACGATGGAGGAAAGGTATGGAAATAAAGGATATCCCGGAGTTGATGGAGTTCTCCAAGGAGAATTTCATACCGAAGCAGGTTCATGTGGGGGAAAAATCGGTGGTGATGCTCCTCTGTTTCGATGCCAAGCAGGAGATGCCCGTTCACCAACATCCAGGGGCAGTGGAGATGGTAATCTATGGCCTCATGGGGCAGGGGAAATTGCTTATGGGGGACGAGGAACGGGAATTCAACGAGGGATCCATCGCCTTCTGTAAGGGTGATGTTCCCATTAGCCCTCGGAACCCGGGTGATGGTAAATTTGCGGTGTTGGTAACGATGGTTTTAAAGAGGGAAAAGACTTAATTGAGGGATCATCCTGAAAGGAAGGGCTGAAATGCAAGAGGAAGAATCGATCAACGCCTGCCTTCACTGTGGGGCAACGAGCGATCGCGTTGTCCTCCTTCAATGCGAGGATAAGGGTACGCTCCGATGGGTCTGTGTCAGGTGTCTCCCCATCCTTATCCATGGGGGTCATTAAGATCGGATCGAGTAATGTGACCAAACCTGACCTTCCCATCCAAGGGGATAAGAGGATGATGGGGTTGATAATAAGATGACATTTACCAGGAGGGAAAAGCCATGAGAGAAGAAATAGAGAAAGCGTTGGAGACAATCAGACCCGCGCTTCAAGCCGATGGGGGCGATATCGAGCTTGTCGATGTAGGGGAGGACGGGATAGTCCAGGTTAAGCTGACGGGAGCCTGCGGTGGATGTCCCATGTCTCAGATGACGTTAAAGATGGGCGTTGAGAAGACCCTTAAGAAAATCGTCCCCGAGGTGAAGAACGTTATAACCGTTTAATCACACTTCATCTAAGAAGGAAGCCCGAGGGCCATTACCCGTTGTGGGGAATTTCCCTGAGCTCCATGACAGGAGACATCTGGTTTCAGCCACAATCCGAATAGCCGCTGTGAGATCTAACACATCCGTGGCCGTACCGAAGCTGACCTTTTAGTGTTTCGGCTGATTTTCCTCCATATCCGTGGTGAGACATCGCTT
>CP070774.1:564507-567502 GCA_020346125.1 Syntrophobacterales bacterium
ACACCGGAGGGCGATATCCCTATCCCCGGTGAGCCATATAGTTTCGGTACACTTATCGCCGCGCAGGCCTTGGGGGACTATCAGGCCCTGGCTGAGCGTGGACGTCGCCTCATGCGCTTTCACATCAAGGGGGATGTGACGGTCGGATTGAAAAAAATACGGGATAGCCTATGTTAATGGGTGAAAGATTGTGAGAAATCGCCCAAATCAAGGAGGAATGCAAATGCAAATAGGCATGATCGGCTTGGGAAGAATGGGAATGAATATGGCCAAGCGGCTTCTCAGGGGTAATCACCAAGTCTTCGCCTACAATCGGACACCGAGCAAGACGGAGGAGATCGTCAAGGAAGGGGCCATCGGTGCCCATACGTTGTCCGAGTTAACCGAAAAGCTCTCTCCTCCCCGGGCTCTCTGGATGATGTTACCCGCTGGAAGTGCCATTGATGACCATATCGGCCAACTATTGGATCTCCTTGAGCCTGGGGATATCTCCGTTGATGGCGGTAACACTTACTATAAGGACGATATCCGGCGCGCCAACCTCCTTGCCGAAAAGGATATTCACTTTATGGATGTCGGGGTCAGCGGCGGCATTTGGGGTTTGGAGGTGGGATACTGTTTGATGATTGGTGGCACAAGGGAGACTTTTCAGCATCTTGAGCCCATTTTTAAAACCTTGGCCCCTGAGGATGGCTATCTCTATTGCGGTGGCACCGGGGCCGGACATTTCGTCAAAATGGTCCACAATGGCATCGAGTACGGCATGTTGCAGGCCTATGGCGAGGGGTTTGAAATCCTTGAGGCCTCTCCCTATGCCGAATCGCTCGATTTCTCTCAGGTCGCCCACCTTTGGAACCAGGGAAGTGTTGTTCGTTCCTGGCTTCTGGAGCTTGCCGAGTCCGCCTTTGCCAAGGATGCAAAGCTTGCGGACATCAGGGGATATGTTGAGGATTCCGGTGAGGGACGGTGGACTGTCCAGCAAGCAGTAGAAACCGGGGTTCCAGCACCGGTAATCGCGCTTTCGCTATTACAGCGGTTTCGGTCCCGGCAGGAGGAGTCCTTTTCGGATAAGATGATCGCTGCCCTTCGCCGGGAATTTGGCGGTCATGCCGTGATCACCTCGCCTAAGAAAAAGGAGGGTTAGCCTCTCTAAAGGGGGAAAATCAAGATATCATGGAGAGCCGAAGACAATGCATGAAGGTGACCATGAAAGGTCTTGCGGGACTCGGCCTATTTTTCGGTTCTCCCTTTTCGGACTTCCGATGTTTCTGGGCCAGGGATAATAAAGTCGTCCTTTCCCGGAGGCATGGCTTTCCGCTTCGTGGGGTGGCCGAGGACGTTAAAGAAAGGGAAAAATATGGACGACGGGCTCGATAAGGAAGGTAGCGGCCTGAAAACAGTAGTGGAGAGTAAAGCTCCGGATTTGGGCATTCCTCCTGAAGCCTGTCTGATCGAGGGCATTATCGAGCCCTGCACCATTGTTATTTTCGGCGCCTCAGGTGACCTGACCACCAGGAAGTTGGTTCCGGCTCTCTATAACCTCTATTTGAACAACGGATTGCCGAATCCATTTCTCATCGTGGGCTGTGCTCGCAGAAAGTGGACCCGCCAAGACTTCCAAAGGAGAATGGAAGGCTCGATTAAAGAAGCTGGCGATATGAGCACCTCAAAATGGCCTGCCTTTGAAGCCTTCCTCTATTATCATCCACTCGAGTACGACTCTCCCCAATCTTTTGCGAAGCTTACCCAATTCCTGAGGGATCTCGATAGGAAACACTCCATGGAGGGAAATAGGATCTTTTATCTGGCAACCCCTCCCTTCCTTTATAAAAAAATTGCTCAAATGCTCGGCCAGGCGGGCCTTTCCGTTGAACGGGTAAATGGAAATGGATGGTCGCGGATCGTCGTTGAAAAGCCTTTTGGGAGGGACCTGGCAACAGCTGTCGATCTCAATCAGACCCTTTATGAAAGCTTTCAAGAACACCAGATCTACCGTATCGATCATTATCTGGCCAAGGAGACGGTCCAGAATATGCTGATTTTTCGCTTCTGCAACACCATATTCGAGCCGATCTGGAACCGCGAATACATAGATTACGTCGGCATTATTGCTGCCGAGACGTTGGGCGTTGAACACCGGGCCGGATACTACGAACAGGCCGGCGTATTGAGGGACATGTTCCAGAATCACATGATGCAGCTTCTGGCCCTCACGGCAATGGAACCTCCCTCCCTCTTCGAGGCCGACCGGGTGAGGGATGAGAAGGTAAAGGTATTTCGATCCCTCAAACCCCTCCCCAATACCAATCAGGAAGAGAACCTCATCCTGGGACAATATGGATCGGGAAGGATTGATGGCAAAGAGGTATCCGCTTACCGCGATGAATCCGGCGTTAATCCCGAATCCCTCACCCCTACCTTTGCCATAATGCGGGTTTTCATCGACAATTGGCGATGGACGGGGATTCCCTTCTATATGATCTCCGGCAAGCGATTGGCCAGAAAGCTCACCCAGATCGTCATCCAGTTCAGAGAGGTCCCCCATTCCATGTTTCAAGACATCCTCGGTGAACATATCATGGCCAACCGGTTGCTCCTGGGAGTCCAGCCCGATGAAAGGATATCCCTGACGTTTCAGACGAAAAATCCGGGGGCGATGATCTGTATACGATCGGTCACCATGGACTTTAACTATTATCTAAACTATAGCGGCCCCGTACTGGCGGCATATGAAAAAGTGCTCCTTGACTGCATTCAGGGTGATCACATCCTCTTCTGGCGGCAGGATGGGGTAGAACTCTCTTGGTCTTTTCTGACTCCCGTATTAGAGATGTGCGAAAACTGTCCCGAACGGGCAGAACAACTTCATCCGTATGAATCCGGAGGCTGGGGACCAGAGGCAGCCCAGGCGTGGATGAAGTTGATCACAGGTAACGGATAAAGAAGTTTTACGGAAGGAGGGATATAATTATGGAATCGTATTATGAGCCCCAGG
>CP070774.1:567602-570587 GCA_020346125.1 Syntrophobacterales bacterium
ATTTACAAATGTCCTGGCTCGGCGGGGATGGATGATTTTGTCATCGGGCATATCAACGAGGATACGTTCAATTACCGCAACACTCAGTTCATGACCTTCGATCCCAGCGAAATCTGCCGGGGTTGCCCCTATATCCCCATTTGTGGGGGAGGCTGCCGGATGGCGGCCCATATCAGGAAGGACGACTTTCAGGATGTCGCCTGTGAAAGGAAGTACTTCGACGAAGCCGCTCCGGAAATCGTGAAATACGAATATCTGGCGGGTAATTGGTGACTGGCTCAGGGGCTAAGCCGGCTAGGTATTTCGAACAGGTAGTCCTGTAGCCAATTCACCAAGATACCAAGTCATGCCGGGAAAGGGGGTGAGATTACATGAAACTCCAGGTCATCAAGAAGGGGAGCAGAGGGGATAAGAAAATCCTGTGGTGTTGGTGGTGGATCGCCAGGTGATACCGGCTGAAGGGATTGGAAACTCTCCAATCCCTTCTCTTTTGGTAAGGATGAAAACTGATTGACATTTACAAGCCAAAGGGTAATGTAATGTCAGAATGCCACTTTTCCGGATTACATTGTTCCTATTCCTTATCTTCTTAATTCTCATCCTCCCAGTACAATCCTATTCAAAAACGCGAGGGCAAAAGGAGTATGGTGATACCCTTATAATTGGAAACTTTGTTAAGCCCTCTCTCATCAACCCAATTTTGACCAGAAGTACTATCTCTGCAATGCTCAAGGACCTTATTTTTGACGGATTAATCAAGGTTGATGAAAAGCTTCAAGTGGGACCAAATCTCGCCCTTTCTTGGGATCATTCAAGGGACGGATTATATTGGAGATTTTACCTTCGGAAGAATATTAGGTTCCATGATGGCGTTGAACTAACGGCTAAAGATGTAAAATTCACCCTCGATTCAATTTTAGATCAAAAAAATCACAGCCCGTACCTAAACCTATTAGACGGTATCAGAAGGGTCGATGTAAAAGAGAAAAATCAAGTCGAAATCGAATTAAAGTATCCGATGGCATCCCTGATTTTTTATCTCGATGTTGGAATATTGCCCAAACATCTTTTTGCGGGAAAAGATATTGCCAACAACGAGTACAATTATCATCCCGTCGGAAGTGGCCCCTTTAAATTTTCAACCCGGTCGGAAAAGGAGATCGTGCTAAAGCGAAATGAACACCATTTTCTCGGGAAACCCTATCTAGAGGGAATCGTCGTAAAGACCTTTGGTAACCAGAGCATCGTTTGGGCCCAGTTAATGAAGAAGAACTTGGATCTTGTCTTCCTTGGATCCCCGAGAGGTTATGGAATCATAGAGAGAATCCCCGATTACCGGGTCCATTCCCCTTTAAGCTTGTACTCCTATATCCTCGCATTCAATAACGGTGAGAATCACCTGGAAATGCGTAAGGTTCGCCAGGCCCTGAACTATGCGGTAAACAAGGAGAAAATCCTTGAGAAAGTTCTCCTTGAAAGAGGGCTCATATCATCTGGAACAATCTGTCCTCTTTCCTGGGCTCACAACCCCAATGTGAAGCCATACCCCTATGATCCGAAGAAAGCCCTGGAACTCTTCACGAGCGCGGGGTGGATGGATTCCGATGGAAACCACATTTTGGATAGAAATGGCGTGGAGTTCGAGTTTACGATATCGATTGTTAAGGGAGACAATGTCTCCTGGAAAACCGCCTTGCACGTTCAACAACAATTGCTGGATATAGGAATCATGGCGAAGGTCAAACCGCTCTCTTTTCATACGTTCGAGAAGTCCCTGTTGACGGGAAGGTTCGACGCCGCTTTATTAAGCATCATCTCCGATGATCCCGACAAGAATTACGCCTGGTGGCATTCATCCCAGATAAACGGAGGGTTTAACGTCTTCTCCTATAAAAACAAAAAGGTGGATGAGTTACTCGATAGAGGAAGAGTTACTCTTGATGTGGAAAAAAGGAAAAAGATCTACCATCAATTCCAACGCGAGATCCATGAAGACCCGCCCGGGATATTTCTCTTCTGGAGGGATTATCTGATAGGGATGCATAAGCGATTCAGGGGGGTTAAAGTCAGCCCCGCCGGGATATTCAGTAATGTGAACGAATGGTATGTTCCCAGGGAGGAGCAGAAGTACAGGTGAAACAGTGCATAGTGTTAAGGCCAAGGTTAAGGTTGAGGGAAGACGAAGCTCGTAAATGAAAAGAATTTCAACAAAACTGATCATCTTGCTGGTTTCCGCTGCCCTCGTGCCCCTCCTCTTGTTCGCCATATTTTCGATTATGGCCTCCAGGACTGCCAACTATCGATCCGTCTCGGAGGGGAACCTGAATGTGGCCAAAGGGGCCGCGGACCAGATCGAGCTCTACGTCCAAAATGGGATCTACATTCTCAAGGGAATCGCCGAAAACATAAATAGAACCCACTTAGAACCCTGGCAGAAGGAGACCATCATCAAGAATTACATCATCAACTTCGAGCAGTTCCACGAGATCTACCTGACTGACCGGAAGGGATTGCAGATAGCCACCACCGACCTGGGAGCCGAACTGACCGACAGATCGAAGGCCCCCTCCGTTGATGCGGCCCTGAATGGGGAAGTGTATCGATCAGGGGTTTACATCTCGGATGACCTAGTTCCCATGATGACCATCGCTGTTCCCATCATCCACTTGGCCGAGGTCGACGGGACGGTCGTGGGGCTTATTGATTTGGCGGAAATGTGGAACCTTGTCGATAGCATCCGCATCGGGCAACAAGGGTTCGCCTTCGTCGTCTCGAAAGAAGGCATGTTAATCGCCCATGGCCGTAACGATGCCAAACCCAACGTAATAAAACAAGAGAACCGGCACCACTGGCCAATCGTGAAAACGGCCTTATCTAGGGAATCCCGTGTCCTCACTTATCAAAATGAAAAAGGGGAAGCGGTGCTAGGGGTATGTGCACCCATCGAATCCCTGGGCTGGGGGGTGGTGATCGAACAGCCCACAA
>CP070774.1:570687-573663 GCA_020346125.1 Syntrophobacterales bacterium
CACAAGAAGATGGTCGAGGTAACGAAGGATATAAAAGCTTAGGCTCAATGGACGACTACCGGAGGGCCCGTGCCCCCGGTAGTCGTTCTGAATTCAGTGCATATAGTCCCATCACAATCTGAAATAATCAGAAGCATTGAAAATCAGAATTAACGATAGGAATTTAGGCATTATTTTAATTCTGCCCAGCTTTATCCTCTTTGTTGGGCTCCTCCTCTATCCCTTGGGATATGGGATCTACATCAGTGTCTTTTCAAAACATCTGCTCTCAAGGGATATGACCTTTATCGGCCTCAAGAATTACATGTGGCTCTTTAAGAACCCTGACTTTTGGCAAGCACTATGGCATAGCGTTCTCTGGGCGGGCAGTACCGTGAGCCTTCAAATCATTCTCGGTACTGCCGTTGCCCTCTTATTACACCAATCTTATAAAGGAAGATCCATCGCCCGTGGCTTGGTCCTCTTCCCTTACATGATTCCCATCGTTTCGGTAGTCCTCATTTGGATGTTGATGTACAGTGCCCTCTATGGGGTCATCAACCATCTCCTTCTCAAACTGGGTTTAATCGAGTCGCCCATTGCATGGCTATCCTCAGCCAATAGTGCTATGATCAGCGTGGTTTTGGTCGGATTATGGAAGTTCTTCCCCTTTGTAGTCATCACCATATTGGCTCGTCTGCAAATTATCCCCCTCGATCTCTATGAAGCGGCGAAAATCGATGGGGCAACGGCCTGGGATCAATTTCGGGATATTACCCTTCCCCAATTGAGGGATATTCTTTTTATCGTCGTGTTACTTCGAACCATTTGGATGTTCAACAATTTTGACGTGATCTTCTTGCTTACCGGGGGAGGACCGTTACGGGCGACCATGACCTTACCTGTGATGGTCTATGAGCAGGCCTTCGAAAACTATATGATGGGGAGGGGGTCTGCCGTTGCAGTCCTCATGTTCGTATTCCTCATCATCATCATGACCATTTATTTCAAAGCCTTTAGACAGCAGGAGGCGCTATAGGGACCATGATCAGCTACAAAAATAGACAGAGGTTGTTACTCTCCAGGTATTATTTTCTGACTGCCCTCGTGCTTTTTATTGTTGGTTTCCCCCTGTACTGGATGATGATTACCTCCTTAAAGCCGCTGGATGAGATATTCGACGTACCGCCGAAACTGTTTCCCGGCCACCCGACCTTGAGTAACTACAAGGAGCTTTTCTTGCTTACGGATTTTGCCAGATATTTTTTCAATAGCCTCAAGGTATCCATAGGAACCACCATCATTGCCTTAAGCGCTGCAACCTTCGGTGCGTATAGCCTGACCAGGTTTCAGTATCGGGGAAGGGAGATCTTTGGGAGGTCGATCCTGTTGTCCTATATGTTTCCCGGGGCCCTTCTGGTCATCCCGTTGGTTGTCCTCTTGTCGAAGGTTCGCCTAACGAATTCGCACCTGGGACTAGCCCTCGCGTACACGACGTTTTCCCTTCCCTTCTCCCTTTGGGTTTTGAAAGGGTTTTTTAGTGGTATCCCCGTTGAATTGGAGGAAGCCGCCATGATCGATGGTTCCTCACGGCTGGGCGCCTTTTTCGATGTGGTGTTGCCCCAGGCTCTACCCGGAATCATCGCCACGGGGATATTCACCTTTATCTGGGCGTGGAATGAATACCTATTTGCCTTAATCCTGATCTCCGACGAATCCCTCAAGACGCTGCCCCCGGGGATTATGGGTTTTATCGATGCCACAAATGTCAATTGGGGTCTCATTATGGCGGCCTCCGTTCTCATAACCTTGCCCATGGCCATCTTCTTCATGTTCATCCAGAAGCAGCTCGTCACCGGAATCGGTGCCGGAGGCGTGAAGGGGTAGGGCCATTCGATTTGGATAGACGCTATGGCGAAGGTAAGGCTGGTAGAGCTCACCAAGAAATTTGGAACTGACATTATTGCCGTCGATAACCTCAATTTGGATATCCGGGACAGGGAGTTCGTGACCTTAGTTGGTCCGAGCGGCTGCGGAAAATCCACTACCTTGAGGATGATTGCGGGCTTGGAAAGGCCTACCCAGGGGGAAATCTATTTCGATGAGAGATGCGTAAACGATGACGAGCCCAGAGACCGAAACATCGCCATGGTGTTCCAGAGCTATGCCCTCTACCCCCACATGAACATTCGGGAAAACCTGGAGTATGGATTGAAGAAGAGGAAAGTACCGAGGCCTGAACGGAATGAAAAGGTCAAGGGGATTGCCAGGCTGCTTCAAATAGATGAGCTCTTGGAGAGAAGGCCTAAAGAACTTTCGGGGGGCCAAAGACAGAGGGTTGCTCTGGGGAGGGCCCTGATAAGGGAACCCGTAGTTTTCCTCTTGGATGAGCCACTGAGCAACCTCGACGCCAAATTGAGGGTCCATATGAGGGCGGAGTTGATCAAGTTACATCACTCCATTCAGACTACCATGATCTACGTGACCCACGATCAGCTCGAAGCCATGACCATGTCGGATAGAATCGTGGTCATGAATGAGGGCAGGATACAACAGGTTGGAACCCCGAAGGAGGTGTACGATCACCCGGCAAACCTTTTCGTGGCGGGATTTATTGGAACCCCGACAATGAACTTCATTGAATGCACGGCGAAGGAGGATAGAGGATTGCTCAAATTGGATGCGGGAATTTTCCGTCTCGGTTTACCGCAAGAATTCAGAAAGCATATCCATCAAGGGAGTTTTCCCACCGATGTCATCCTGGGGATAAGGCCGGAGGATGTGCAAATTTCTGAAAGCGAAGCGAATGATTCAATACCCGCCTCGGTATCCGTTGTGGAGCTCGTGGGTTCCGAGAAAATCGTTTTTTCAGCTGTTGGTGATCAGACGATCATCTCCAGGATAAGTCCTGATAGAGAGCTGGAAATGGATGAACAGGTGTATCTGATCATGAGTGAGCGCAAGATGCACTTGTTTGATAAAGGGACTGGTGATGCA
>CP070774.1:573763-576655 GCA_020346125.1 Syntrophobacterales bacterium
CATATTAGTAATGGCCAAAAGATGAATAATAGAACCCTCTCTATTACCTTTGACGATGGGTATGAGGATCATTTCCATAACGTCTATTCCATTCTCAGTGGGTATGGTTTTCCGGCCACCATCTTTTTGACGGTTAAATACATCGATGGTTATTGGGAAAGCGAGAAGGCCGAGGGGGGGAGGATCAAAGGCCTTTCCAGAGATCAAATACTAGAGATGCAAAATGGAGGACTTATCCAATTCGGCTCCCATGGCTACTCCCATAAGAATTTCTTGAGTGTTCATGAAGAGGATAGGGAAATTGAAATAAGGGACTCGAAATTATACTTAGAAGACCTATTGGGTGAAGATGTTCCTTTCATCTCCTATCCCTTCGGGGCATGTGACGATGGAGTAAAGAACATCGTAAGGGAGGCTGGATATAAGGCGGGATTTACCATCTGGAATAGAAAACCTGATATCTATACCATTCCAAGGGTTCCCTTCCATGCCCATGATGGGCTGAAAAGATTCCGTTTCAAAATCTCGCCTCTTTATTACCCTACAAAATCCATTTTTAGATTTGCTTCATGAGAAACCAATTATTCTTAGAATTGCATTCTCTCTCAATCAGAGGTTCCGGACATTGAAAATACTCCAGGTTGCATATAAGTCCGAGATAACCGGGGGTGAAATGATTTTGTTCAACCTCGCCACGCGCTTAAGAAGAAGAGGACATCACCTTGTAGTGACCTGTCCTACTCACGGGCCATTGTCCCAGCTTCTCAGGGAAGAAGCCATAGACGTGAGAGTCATTCCCATCAAAAAGACCTATGATGTGATTGCCGCATCTCGTCTGAAAAATCTCATGCTTCGGGAACGGGTTGAGGTCCTGCATACCCACGGAATGCTCGTGAATATCGTCGGGAGGATCGCCGCTAAGATGGCCCATAGATCCATCTCCATTTCCACAGTTCATTTAACAAGGGAATTGGCTGGGGGGGGAAGGGCCGAAAATCTTCGTCAATGGCTGAAAGGGAAATACTACCGCTCGCTGGATAATTTCACCGCCAGATTCAATGATCGAATCATTGCCTGTTCCGAGTCGGTAAGAAAGGACTTGATCGACCAGGGAATGAGACCGGATAAGGTGGTGGTCATCAAAAACGGCATAGAATTCGAACGACCGCAAAGCCTTGTGGCTAGGGAACATGGGCGAGCAGCGAAGAAGGAGTTACTTATAGGCACTGGGCCCGTGGTGGGAACGATTTCACGGTTCTCTAAACAAAAGGATGTACATACTTATTTATACGCGCTATCCAACGTGGTGAGGGAATATCCAACCGTTCGATGCTTAATCGTTGGAGATGGCGAACAGAGAGGAGAGCTGGAACACCTCAGTCATCGATTGGCGTTGAACCGGAATGTCACCTTTTTGGGATACAGAGAAGATGCCCGGCAGATCTTGGACCTCTTCGATATCTTTGTCCTCTCCTCCTTATGGGAAGGCCTGCCGCTGGTGGTTCTAGAAGCCATGGCAGCATCCAAACCCGTGATCGCAACCCGAGTACCCGGAACCGAGGAAGCCGTCGTCGACGGTGAAACCGGTATTCTCGTGCCCTTACGGGATAGCACGCGGCTTGCTGAATCAATTAAGAAGTTACTGGCAGATCGGGAGCTTGCCCAGAGAATGGGAAAAGCTGGCAGACGGCGGGTCGATAAGTACTTCAGCGTGGAGAGGATGGTAGATGAGACGGAGAGATTGTATGTGGATCTGATGAGATCCAGGGGAAAAAACCGAGGCGGATTTCAGCTTGAAGCGTAACATACTATATCTCAACCCTTCCCCTCAGCTAGGAGGCGCAGAAAAGAGCCTATTAGACCTGGTGAGGAATCTGGATAAGGAAAGGTATCACCCCATTGTCAGCTGTCCTGCACAAGGTAAATTCGTTGAAGAGCTGGGAAGAATAGGAGTTCAGGTTGAAATCGTTCCGTATCATCCGAGGATTTCGGAGTTGAGCAGGGAAAATGGTGTTAATCCAACGGTTTTGCCCCTTTTCGTTTGTTGGTTGACCCCCACTGTTCTCCGTCTGAAAAACCTCGTCAAGGATAAAGGCGTCCATCTCATCGTTAGCAATGGAATTAAATGCCATTTCATCGGGGCTTTTCTCTCCCTCGTGAGCAAATTACCGTTGATTTGGCATGTCAGGGATGTTGTTGAAACGCCCTGGTTGTGGTGGACATTACGGGCAATGGGGCAGCTTCTTCCAGAGAAGATCGTGACAAATTCGGAAGCCGTTGGGCGTATTTTCTCCGGAAACGAGAGGAGGGAGACCGTCTACAACGGAGTCGATTTGGCCTCTTTTAGTCCGGAAATTGGTGGATTCACCCTTCGCACCGAACTTAAGGTAGGAAAGGATACCACGCTGATTGGAACGATGGGCCACTTGGCTCCCCTGAAGGGATTTGAAGAGCTCATAGAGGCAGTGGGATGGGTGGTGGCGCAAGGGTTCGATGTTAAGTTGGCAGTAGCGGGTGAGGCTATTTATTCGGGTTCTCCCCGCTATAAACAGAGGCTCATTTCACTGGTCGATTCCCTTGGATTGAACGACACCGTTTTCTTTCTCGGCTTTAAGGAGGATATCCCAGAACTCCTGGCTTCCTTCGATATCTTCGTACTCCCATCGCGGTCGGAAGGGTTCGGCAGGGTCAATCTCGAGGCCATGGCAATGGGAAAGCCCGTCATCTCCACCAAGGTCGGTGGAATTCCGGAGGTTGTGTTAGATGGAATCACCGGGATTTTGGTACCGCCGGGAAATTCAAGGGATTTGGGCCATGCCATCATGAGGTTGTTAAATGATATCCAGCTGAGGGAGTCCTTTGGAAAAGAGGGGAGAAGAAGAGTGGAAGAAC
>CP070774.1:576755-579585 GCA_020346125.1 Syntrophobacterales bacterium
GTCCTCGAAAAGGATTTGAATTCGATGCTAAAGGCCCCAGCATTTGAGGCCAGTGCTTTGCAAGGGTTCGGGGTTTTCGAGACGTTGAGGGAAATTAGTAAATTGGTTGTGAAGGATGTCAGTCGAAAGGTTCTTTCCATGGATCGACTTTAGGAGGTTCAGGGGAACAACTTACCAGGATAAGGCTGGGCTTTATGAAGAGGGATGATATAGAAGACCTGGATGATGAGATCGAATCGGCGGTGGATTCCCTCTTTGTGGAAGAGGGTGCCGATAGAGAGATTGGGCTGGGGGGAAGGGAAGGGGGCATCCCCGAACAGGCGGAATCAATCCCCGACATCTCCCCCGAGGTGATGGAGGAATCCCTCGCGAAGGCCGAGCTTGGTGAAACCATCCTGGAGGCTGAACCCATAATGGATGAAATGGTATTCTCCACGGAGGAAACCGAGTCCATAGTGGAGGAAACGGTATCCTCCGCAGAGGAAACCGAACCCATCGAAAAACCTCTGGAAGAGGAGAAGCTGCCCAAGGCCATCGAAACCCTGGAGGTGGAGGTCCTCTCCCTAGAGTGGGAATTCAGTGGCGAGACCCTCAAGAAAATTATTGCTGCTCTGGGTGGGTTGAAAACCGCTTACCGGGATGACAATTCCCTTTTAAAGGTTATCGACATGATGGGCAAGGTCTCACTCTACCTGCTCAATGATGAAAAGAGTATTACACCGGAGGCCCTAAGGTTCTTACAGGATGGAAAGGAGGTCGTAAAATTCCTGATCACGGATAAGGGAGAGCAGGTTATCTTCAAGAATTTAATGGTTGAAGGCATCAATTCCCATTTTCAACTACTAGGCCTCGGTAAGGAAGCAAGAAGGGACAAGGATCGAGATAAAATATTCCAGAAACTGTGTTCGGATTTGGAAAAATATCGGATGAGCTTGTGCGATGGAGAAGATCGACTGGGGAGGGCCCTTCACCGTGTCAAGGGGATGAATGAGGAGCTCATATTCGATAACGGGATTAAAGGATTATCGGATGAATTGGAAAAAATCAAGGGTTACCTGAGGAGTTATCTCGGACGTTTGGATGACATTTCGGAGCAGTTTCAGCGAGAAATATTCGGACAGAGGCTATATGAGACAGAGAGAGTTTTGCTCGTTGAGACGCAAAATCGGATTTTCGGCATTCCCAGCGACTCCGTCATTAAAACCTATGCCCTTACTGATGGTTACGCAAAGAGCATCTCCCTCAAAGACTCCATTACACTTAAGGGGAAAAGAATCCCTATGGTTAAACTATCTAACGTATTCAATCTCGCTATGACAGGAGTGAGGAAGCCCCAGGGGATTGTTCTGGTGAAGAAGAGGGATCAAATTATCGCCATATTGGTAGATAAGGTATTGAGGAATAAGAACCTGTTCGTAAAGACTGCGGGACAGGAGAGAGAGGAATTAAAATATATAGCGGCCATATCGCATCTAGAGAGCGGCAAAATGGTATATATCCTAAACATAGACCGATTAAAGGCCCGCACTCAGACCTAAATTTGAATCGACAAAGGCCTTTGGAAGTGATTGAATAGAGGGATATGACAACACGAAAATCTATAGAGTTATTGAAGGAGGACGTTGATCAGGGCGAGCAGTTAAAGGTCAGGGAGCTGGAGATTCAGAGGCTGAACGAGGAGATTCAGCGATTCAGGGCTTTTACCGAAAGCCTCATCCAGAGCATTGGCAGCGGCCTCATTCTCGTCGATACAAAGGAACAGATTACCTTTTTCAATCGGGCGGCGGAGAAGATTCTGGGATATTCAAAGAAAGAGGTTGTTGGAAAACCCTTGACGATACTTTCCCTGAGGGAGAAGAAGCAGGCCATGCCCGCTCCCTTTAAGGATCAGGATGATATGGATTCCAGAAGGGAGGGTATTATCTTAAGGAAGGACAAGGTTGAGATTCCCATTGGGTTTAATACTAGCGATCACTTGGATTCGCGTGGAAGGAGAATCGGTAAGATCATCAATTTTAGGGACATGACCAATGTCCTTAAACTCCAGGAGGAGATTATCCGAATGGATCGATTGATATCCGTGGGTGAACTCTCCTCGGGAATAGCCCATGAGATCCGAAATCCCTTGGCGGGGATAAAAACCACGGCTCAAGCACTAGGCGAGGAGATGGGGCAAGATGACCCCAGGAGGGAGTATCTCAATCGGATCACCAAGGAGATCGATCGGTTGAACGATCTGCTGAGAACCTTCTTCTCCTTCGCCAAGCCTCAGAAATTGAAGCTCGTTGTCTGTAATATCAGGGACATCGTAAATGAGATCATTCCCCTTCTCGTCAAGGATATCGCTAATAAAGGCATAAATTTTACTGAGGAATACGCCCCCGACTTACCGAGGGTCAGAGTGGACTTTAGTCAGATGCATCAAGTTTTTTTAAACCTTTTTCTGAACGCGATCCAGGTGATGCCGAGGGGTGGGGAACTGAAAATTAGGGCCGAACCCATCGCATCGGCGCCACTGGTCAATCCCGGGAGGGATTACGTTCGAATATCGATTTCCGACACGGGGAAAGGAATTGCGGCCCATGATGTCAACAAGATTTTCGATCCCTTTTTCACCACTCGCGCAAAGGGAATTGGTTTAGGTCTGTCCATCACGTATCAAATTATCAAGACGCATGGAGGGAGCATAAAGGTTGAAAGCAAAGTAGATAAGGGGACGACCTTCACTATTACGCTACCGAAATAGCCCGATAAGGGGAGAGAATGAAACCGGCCATATTAGTTGTGGATGATGATGAGGTCATGCGGCAAACGCTCTCCGATGTCCTCA
>CP070774.1:579685-582514 GCA_020346125.1 Syntrophobacterales bacterium
AACCGGAAATCAGGTTTTTGGCCTCCAAAATCCTCATCGATATTGACCTCCGAGATACGCCTCCAAGACACGTTTATCCGACCGGATCTCCTCCGGGGTTCCCTCCGCCAGCTTCTGCCCCTCGCTCATCACGATGACGGGGGTGCAGAGGCTCATGACTAGGTCCATGTCGTGCTCGATAATTAAAAAGGTGATCCCCTTCTCCGCACAGAGCTCCCTGATATTGTCGACCAATTTCCTCATCAACGTACGATTTACCCCTGCACCGGGTTCATCCAGGAGAATCAGATCGGGGTCGGACATCATGGTCTTGGCCAATTCGAGCAGCTTCTTCTGTCCGCCCGAAAGGGTGCCCGCATACTCGTCCTTCAGGTCGATCAACTCCACGAATTCCAATATACCGAGGGCCTTATCCCTTATCTCCCTCTCCTGCTTTTTTACCAGCCCGGGCCGAAACCACGTATTCAAGATATTTTCCCCCCGCTGGTTCTCAGGCACAAGCATGAGGTTTTCCAGCACGGTCATATGGCCGAACTCCCGGGAAATCTGGAATGTGCGGCAGATCTTCCTCCGGAAGATCTCGTGAGAGGGGAGGCCGTCGATCCGTTCCCCCTTGAAGAGGATCTCACCACCGTCGGGTTTATAGAAGCCCGTCACCAGGTTGAAGAGGGTGGTCTTACCAGCCCCGTTGGGCCCTATGAGTCCGGTAATGGACCCCTTTTTGACCTCAAGGGTGCAGTCGCTTACGGCCTGGAGGCCGCCGAAGTTCTTCTGCAAGGATCGTGCTTCCAACATTCCATTGGCTCCCTGGTTAAGTTCCCTTATCAATCGTGGAATATAATATCTTTGAAGAAGTCACTCTTCGCTGCTCTTACGGTTTTACAGTGTTGCAGTGCTGCAGTCATGCGGTTAAAGGGTGCACATCCTATAATTCGACTGCATGATAAATTCGCCCTCAGAGCTCTTTTTTACATTTCTCAGAGATCTCAATAGAGTCAAGCAATAAAATATCTTATTTCTCTATTTGTCAATGCATTTTTGTGCTTTTCCAATGGATTATCCATATCGAGGGAGCGACGGGAATTATCTCAGCACGTTTTCAAAGAGGGTTTCGGGGCTCGGCATCATTTGAATGAGACCCCTCTCAAAGGCGAAATCCAGAAAACCCTTCCACTTACCTAGAGACTGAACCTGCGTAGCTGCGAAAACCGTTAATGTATCCCTGAAGGCCCTGGTATCCAATTCCTTCCTCACATTCGGGTTGGCCTGGAAATAGATTTTAAGGGCCTCTTCGGGATGTCGTTTTGTGAATTGGATTGCGCCATCGATTGCCTTAATAAATCGTACCGCCACCTCTCGCTTGGTTTTCAATGTTCCGTCGTTGGCGATAAATACCAATTCATAGTAGTCGGGAACTCCGTGTTTCTCAACGGCGAAGTACCCGGCGTCTATTCCCTCCAAGGCCAATTCGTTGATTTCGTAGTTCCAATACGCCCCCACAACGGCATCGACTTTACCCGTTAGAAGTGAAGGAGTGAGATTAAAACCGATATTGATCAATTCATAGTCCTCTTTGGAGAGGCCAGCCGCTTGGGCCACCGCCTCGAAGAGGATGACCTCTGTAGGAGCCGTGGAATAGCCAACCCTTTTTCCCCTCAAATCTGCGGGCGTTCGAATCCCCGACTCCTTTAAAAAGGTTATGGTGCTCAATGGGTGCTCAACGAGGACTCCAATAGCCTTTATGGGCAGTTCCCGGGATCGTGCGACTGTGACGCTAGGCTGATAGCTGATCCCAAAATCCACCTTGCCAACCGCCACGAGCTTCGGCGGATCATTGGGATTGGCCGGGACCAGTATTTCGACGTCCAGATCCTCCTTCCTGAAAAACCCCTTGTCCCTAGCCACATAGATGGGAACGTGATCCGCATTGGGAAACCAGTCCAACATCAGCGTCACTTTAACCGGGGTGCCTTGACCAAATCCCTCCGAAATCCAAAAGATGAGCAGGAAAAAAGCTATGGCAAAGAACGCCCTTACCGTGCTTCGGAAAGTCTTTTCCATGGCATAACCCACCTTTCCATCAAAACAATGAGGTAAAAAAGACTAACCCCTAAGATGGTGAGATAGATAAGCGAGGCGAAAATGAGGGAGATCTGAAGCTGGGCATTGGCATGGAGCATCAGGTAGCCAAGGCCTTCCTTCGATCCCACCCACTCGCCGATGATGGCCCCAATGGTCGATACGGAAATTCCGATCTTGCATCCGGAAAAGACAAAGGGTAAAGCCGACGGTACCCTAACTTTCCAGAGGATCTGCCAACGATTGGCCTTCAGGATCCTCAACAGGTTCACCGCATCGGAATCGGCTCCCTTCAACCCATCTAGGGTATTGACGACGATGGGAAAGAAGACGATCAACGCCGCCATGACGACCTTTGATGGGAGCCCATAGCCGAACCAGAGTACGAGAAGCGGGGCAATGGCAAAGACGGGTATCGTTTGGGACCCGATCACGATAGGGTAGAAGGTCTTCTCCAAGATGGGAAATTGAAACATGAGAAATGCCAACCCCACCCCCACCACAAATGCCAGGAGGAAACCGGCGAGGATCTCCTCCAAGGTAACGAGGGTGTGATGGAGCAGAAGGGATTGTTGGCCTGTCAAGGTGCGAAGGATCCGAGTAGGTGCCGGTAGGATATAGTGGGGAACCTGAAACTGCCGAACCATGAGCTCCCAAAATAAGACGAAAAGGATCAACAGGATAGCGGGATAGATTAGCCGCTTGGTCATTCAAATACCCTCTCGATCTCCCCTTGGAGCATATCCAAGA
>CP070774.1:582614-585433 GCA_020346125.1 Syntrophobacterales bacterium
ATCGCTTTGGTGGAATCCTCCGACGTGCGCACAATGGGGGATTTCAGCGTCTCCAAGATCCAAGGCATCCCAGGGGTGATCAGGACGGAAACCAATGTTATAATCGATTGAGCCCTTGCGGTTCTGCGGTTAGGACGGTGAACATTTTAATTCAACTATCTGTTATATTCGCGCTCAGAACTCCTTTACCCAATTCTCAGAGATTCTTATTGGTTATGGGAAGCATATCATCGATAGGTAGCAAAATCCACCACATGGGGTTGAACCAAATTGACGAAGTCCTTATATGCCATCTTGATGGTTTCGACGTGGCTTCCGGCCTGAAAGACGATGTGGGATTGCTCGGCGAGGACGGTATCGACATAGACCTCGAGCTCGTATAAATTCCCAAAGGGAGGCATTGCCCCGATTTCGCAATCCGGGAAAAGGCCTTGAAATTCCTCCTCCCGGGCCAATTTCACCCGCTTTCCGTGGAAGAGCTTTTTCAACTTGTCCATATCTACCATAAAGCTTGCGGGAAGTACCATCATCGCCGGCTCGCTACCTACCTTTATCATAACTACTTTCGCCAATTCCTTTCCCGAGACATGCTGGGCAGCGGCAACCTCCTGCGCGGTATACACCCTTTGGTGATAGAGGATGTGGTAATCGACCCCATTCTTGTCAAGATAACTCTTTAATCGGCCAACAATGGCCATCTTTCCCCTTCCTTATCCATGGATCAGTATAGCTTATTGTCCATGTAATTCAAAGAGGTTTTTTGATGACCCTTATGGATTATGATATGATGTTTTGGAATCGAGGCCAAGATATTTTTTGGCAATTCTCACAGGGCATTGTCGCGCCTAAAAGGGATATCATGAGGGCATTGAGAGGAGTTAAGAAACGCATCATCGCTATCGGGATCTTTCACGTGGTCCTTCTCTCCGGGTGCTCTACGGCGGCTTATGTAATTCGATTGGGATTCGGACAGACCAAGGTATTCCTGTGCAGCCGATCAAATGAGGCGATCTTTAGGGATCCCTCGATAAGCCAGGAGACGAAGGATAGAATTAATTTCGTATTAGAGGTTAAGCAATATGCCGAGGAGAGGCTCGGCTTGAAAAAAACGGGAAATTATTCGAGGTATTATAAGGTTAACAGTCAAGGATTACTCTATTTGATTTCAGCATGCCCAAAGGATAGCCTCAACCCTTACCAATGGAATTTTCCCATTGTTGGCAGGATGTCTTATAAAGGATTCTTCAGTTTAAGGGAAGCCGAAAGGGAGAAGGAGAAGCTGGAAGAGGCGGGCTTTGATACTTGCTTGCGAGGGGTCAGGGCTTACAGCACTCTGGGATGGTTTAAAGATCCTATCTTTTCGTCAATGTTGAATCAAAACAAGGTCATCATCGCACAAATCGTCATCCACGAACTTACCCATACTACTGTTTTCATCGAAGATCACTTGGATTTCAACGAGCAGATGGCCACCTTTGTTGGTGATCAAGGGGCAATCGACTTCTTCTCGGAACGGTATGGAAAGTATTCGCCGGACTATCTGGATGCATGCAATATGCGAGATGATGATCTTATTTTTGGAAAGTTCATCGAGGGTATTTGCTCGGATTTAAAACTGTTATATTCAAGGGGCCTATCAAGGAAAAAAAAGCTTGAATTGAGGGAGGTGATTTTCCGTGAAGCCAAGGAACGCTTTCGAGACCTCCTGGTGAAGTTGAAAACCCCACTTTATCTCAGTTTTGAGGATGAAGGGCTCAATAACGCCGTCCTCCTTTCCTACTGGCAATACGTTGGGAGGCTCGGAGTCTTCAAGGGGCTTTACAACTCCCTGGGCGAGGACCTCGGGGAGATGGTAGCCTTTTTGAAGGATGTGAAGAGGTCAGGGGAAGATCCAATGGAATTTGTGCAACGGAGGCTTCATGGGCAAAATCCATGATATTCTCTAATAGAGGATCGACGGGCCCCGTTTCCTTCATTATGGCAAAGGGAAATGTGAATCCGCCGAGTCCATTCCCAACGGTAAGGATAATGTAAGCCTTGAAAAATCGAGGAATAGCGACTATAATTAGAATATCAAACAGGCTGTGAACGCATACGTGAGGGCTTTCGGAGATGGAAAAGGAGTGGGGTTCCGATTCTAAGGTTCCCGATCAAAAGGAGTTAGAAAGGGAATTGAATGAATATTTGGGCAAGAAGTATGGCGATCGAATCAGGTTGGTCGTGCCAATGCTCTTCCCAAAGACCGGAACGGGGGAGGAGAAAGGTAAGGGGAAAAGGGAATCCAAGGTATTGGAGAAAACCCGCTTTGATATGAAGCCGGAGGAACTGGAGGCCTATCTCAACGAATATGTCATCAAGCAGGATGAAGCTAAGGCGGTGTTAGCCACAAAAATCTGTACCCATTTCAATCGCATCAATTTCCTGGAGAAGTTCAAGAAGTCCAGTCGCTTTGAAGGGGTTGGAAATATAAAGAACAACATCATCATGATGGGGCCCACGGGGGTTGGGAAAACCTATCTGATCAAATTGATCGCCAAGAAAATTGGGGTTCCCTTTGTGAAGGGGGATGCGACAAAATTCAGCGAGACCGGCTATGTTGGGGGAGATGTTGAGGACTTGGTGAGAGATCTGGTATATGAAGCCAAGGGGGATATCGAATGGGCTCAATACGGGATCATTTACATTGATGAAATCGACAAGATCGCATCCAGCATTAACCTCATTGGCCCCGATGTGTCGAGGACTGGCGTTCAGAGGGCCCTTCTCAAACCCATGGAGGAGACGGAGGTCGATCTGAAGGTTCCCCATGACCCCATCTC
>CP070774.1:585533-588336 GCA_020346125.1 Syntrophobacterales bacterium
TCAGATATTTCAGTATCCATGAATAATAACGGCGTCTTGAATTCCGATTTCCTCTTATGATTGTATTTATGTTAGGATCGAAGGAATTCCGGTATTAATGAAGTGACGATCAAGGAATCGTTGCCAGTTAAACGTTATTATATCGCGTTGGAAAGTGGCGGGAGATAGGTTACTCACGCTGGGGCAGAATGTGCGTGGCATTTCCCAGAAAGAGTTCGGCGACTTCCACTTGGGTTTTCGATAAGGTGGGATGTGGGTGGATGGTCAGAACAATATCTTGGGCCGTGGCGCCGATCTCGATTGCCAGGACACCTTCGGCAATGAGCCCCCACAAGGGTTCAAAGGAAGGCTGGTTTGTCTGGTTTCCCGTGATTTCGTGCCAGGCCCCGGATGACCTCCATATTCCTCAGGTCCTCAACATCATCCTTTCGGGGAGTTTCCATGATACCGGGCAGGTGAACCATAAGGGGATGGTTGATGATGTTCCCGAACCCTTCAAGGCCGATATTCCCCTCTCCAATATGCCAGTGACGGTCCACATGACTCCCAAGGGGGGACCGGGTATCGTTGAGGTGGACCAGATGAAGGTTTTCCAACCCTATCTCTTCCTGGAATTCCTCCAGGGTTTTCTCGAGACCTTTGAGCGTTGACAGGTCGTATCCCGCCGCGAAGGCGTGGGCAGTATCCAGACATACTCCCATCCTCTCTTTCTCATCAACCCCCCGGATGATCTTGCGAATCTGAAAGAAGGTATGGCCTACTTCCGTACCCTGTCCCGCCGTGTTTTCCAAGAGGAGAATCACCGAATTACGTATCCTTTGGAAGGCCTCATTGATTCCCCCGGTGATCCGGTTTATGGCCACATCCTCGGACAGACGGACCCGGTGTCCCACGTGGACGATGAGGTAATCCGCTCCCAGGCTGGAGGCCCGCCTCAGGTCGGCTTGAAGCGCATCGAGGGATTTTGCGTAGAGGTCCCGATCATTGGTGGCCATATTGGCAAGGTAGGGCATGTGGACGAAGAGGGGAAAGATGGCAGCACGGGAGAACTCCTCTCGAAACCGGTTAACCTCTTGTTTATCCAGAGGGGTATAGGCCCAGCCCCTTGGGTTTCGCGAGAAGAGCTGAATTGTTTCACATCCCCTTTTCCTAGCCCGTTCGGTAACCTTGGAGAAGCCACCAGCGATGGAGATATGAAAACCAAACCGCATCTTTTCGTGTCCGTGGTCCGTGTTCAATAAGGGGATCAAACGGAACAAATTCGGCAATCCCCAGCGAATTCCAGGCTGGCCTGGACCGGCATATCCTTTGATAATCCGATGTGTAGAACCTGATGCTTCTTGCTGCCGTACCGGAAGATGGTAATCCCCTTACATTTTTTCTCATATGCCATGAGGTAGGCCTTCGCAACATCCTCCATAGTTGCCTGCTTGGGAAGGTTAATGGTCTTGGATACGGCGTTGTCCGCGTACTTTTGGAAGACCGCCTGCATCTTGACGTGCCATTCAGGGGGAATGTCCAGGGCAGTAAGAAAGATCCGCTTCAGGTTCTTGGACATCGAGGAAAAGTCCTGAATGGACCCTTTCAGGGCGATACTTTCCATCAGCTCCCGGCTGGCGATTCCCTCGGCTTGGGCCATCAACATGAAGAAGTGATTGACCTCAAGCAGCCTGCTACCTTCCAGGATTTCCCGGTAGAAAGAGATGGCGAACAGGGGTTCAATACCGCTTGAGGTGTCCGCGATGATGCTTAAGGTTCCCGTGGGGGCAATGGTGATTATCGACGCATTTCTCATTCCCTTGTGCCCCTTCTTTTCCCAAAGGCTTCCACTGAAATTGTGGAATGATCCCCGCTTACGGGCCAACTCCTTGGATTGAGCTATGGCCTCCTTTTGAATAATTTTCATCACCCTCTCTGCCACCTCGAGGGCCTCGTTTGAGGCATAGGAGATCCCGAGCTGAATCAACATCTCGGCGAATCCCATCACTCCCAGGCCGATCTTCCGATTCCCCTTGGTGATGGACTCAATTTCCGGCAAGGGGAAATTGTTGATATCAATGATATTGTCCAGGAAATGGATTCCCAGGCGAACCGTTCTCTTCAACTTCTCCCAATCGATAGTTCCATTCCGGACCATCTTGGATAAGTTGATCGAACCCAGATTACAGGACTCATAGGAAAGCAGGGGCTGTTCTCCGCATGGATTGGTGCTCTCTATTGCTCCCAGGTCTGGGGTTGGGTTGTGGCGATTGATTTCATCTATGAAGATGAACCCTGGATCCCCGGTCTTCCAGGCCGACCTCACGGCCCGATTGAATACCTGCTTCGCCCTGAGTGTTTTGGTGGTCTTGCCGGTACGGGGGTTGATAAGATCATATCTTCCATCGGTCTTTACCAACTCCATAAACCGGTCGGTGGCGCTGACGGAGATATTGAAGTTGGCCAGAAAACCTCCCCTCTCCTTGGACCTGATAAAATCTACTATATCCGGGTGATCGATCCTGAGGATCCCCATATTGGCCCCTCGTCTCCTTCCCCCCTGTTTGATAATCTCCGTGGCCTCATCGAAAACTCGCATAAACGAGAGGGGGCCCGAAGCAATTCCACCCGTTGATTTAACCACATCATCCTTGGGCCTCAAACGGGAGAAGGAAAACCCGGTTCCCCCTCCCGATTGATGGATCATTGCCATATTTTTCACCGCATCGAAAATTTCCCGTATGCTGTCACCCACGGGGAGGACAAAACAGGCGGAGAGTTGTCCGATCTCCGTTCCCGCGTTCATCAAGGTCGGGGAATTGGG
>CP070774.1:588436-591158 GCA_020346125.1 Syntrophobacterales bacterium
GCCATTCAAGGGTACGGCAACGCCGGGTTCAATGCCGCCCAGATCATCCATAAGCTCGGTGCCAAAATCATAGCCGTAAGCGACTCGAAGGGGGGAATTTATAGCGCCGATGGCCTCGACCCAGCACGGGTACAAAAATACAAGGAGGAAACCGGTTCGGTGGTCGATTACGGGGAGGCTGATAATATCACCAACGAGGAGCTCCTGGCCTTGGACTGTGACATCCTCATCCCCGCAGCTATGGAAAATCAAATCACTGTGGAGAACGCCCATAAGGTGAGGGCTAAGATCATCGCCGAAGCGGCCAATGGGCCTACCACCCCTTCCGCCGACGATATACTCTCCGATAAGGGCATCTTCATCATTCCCGATATCCTCTGTAATGCCGGCGGGGTTACCGTCTCATACTTCGAGTGGGTCCAGAATATCCAGGCCCTCTTCTGGACGTTGGAGGAGGTCAATAACCAACTGGCGAGGATAATGAGGAGAAGCTTCTGGGATGTAGCGGCCATCACGAAAAAGGAGAAGGTCCACATGCGGACAGCTGCCTGGATGCTCGGAGTGGCGAGGGTAGCGGAGGCGACTAGACTGCGCGGCATTTACCCATAATACTCAGTTTATTAGGTGGTAAAACCCATCCCTATTAAGGATACCATTCCTCCGTGTAGAACAGAGAAATGGTACAATGACACATAACCCAAGAATCTTTTGTCGCACGCGACTAATCGGAACTACGGTTTATTTTGCCATTTACCCATCTCCCCCTCATAAAACCGTACGTTCGGTTTATTCCTCAACCCATTAATGTTGCTCCTTTTATCAGGCAAGCTGATTGCACCGGGTCACATAGCGGTTCTGCTGTACCGCAGTCTTGCGGTGAAGCGAACTCTAGAATGGTCTAAAAAAATTTTGAGCTGCAAAGAGTGAGTTTTTCAGAGGTCTCTATAAAAAAGCTCTATAAAAAAGCTTGACAAAAGGAGAGGAATTTGGTAAAAAAATATTAAATTTAGGAGATCAAGATACAAAGCCGTATCGACCAGACAAGGACGTCCATGAGACGAAGATGTTCTCAGTTTTCCATGGACGTCTTTTTTTGCCTCGGGAAGGCCATAAGATGAAGGAATAACAAAAAAGCATAATAAGGGCTCAAAAAACTGATAAAGAGGATCACAATGTAGTAATCCTCGATACAACGGTGTATCAAATCGACAAAGGCGTCCAGTCCTATGGGTTGACGTCTTTTTTTATTCCAAGAGGAGAAAGGAGTATTGCCATGTCTTTCACAAGACCAAATGCCAGCCCAGCCACGAACACCCAAAACCGGGTAACACCGTCGCCAGTCTCAGGTATCTGCGTGACTTGCCTAGACGGCTGCCCAGGACCATGCGAGGTGGGAAGATCGGCTCTGAGGGGAAGGGAGATGCTCTATCCCCAGCCGTTTGGCAAGGTGACAGCGGGATCGGAGAAGGATTATCCCGTTGACTTCTCCCATTTTAATATCCAGGGAAGTTGTATCGGGGCCAGCGGAGTGGAAGCCAATCCGGATAGTGCCACCTTCCCGGCAGTGGATATCTCGACCGAGGTGGGGGCGGGGGAAAAGCTCACATTGAAGATCCCTTACTTCACCGGTGCTTTAGGTTCTACCGAGATTGCCCGGGTCCACTGGGAGTCCATGGCCGTTGCCGCTGCCATCAGCGGAACCGTTGTCGTCGTGGGGGAAAACGTCTGCGGTATGGATCCAGAGGCGGAATTCAAGAACGGCACGATCAAGAGGTCTCCGGAGCTGGAGAGAAGGGTAAGGATCTTCAAGGATTGGTATGACGGCTACGGGGGGATCAGCGTTCAATATAATGTCGAGGATGGTAGACTAGGAGTGCCCGAATATGCCCTCGAAAAGCTCGGGGTGGATATTATTGAGCCTAAATGGGGCCAGGGAGCAAAGGATATCGGGGGTGAAGTGAAGCTCCCCTCCCTGGAAAGGGCTCTACAGTTAAATAGCCGAGGATATATCGTCATCCCAGACCCAAAGGACCCCGTTATTCAAGAGGCCTTTGGCCAGGGCGATTTCAAGGAGTTCGAAAGGCATTCGCGCCTGGGAATGGTTGATCAGGAATCCTTTCTTCGAGAGGTCGAACGCTTGAGAAGAATCGGAGCCAAACACATTTCCCTCAAGACAGGGGCATACCGCCCCGCTGACCTCGCTCGAGCCGTTAAGTTTGCATCCGATGCTGGGATCGATCTCCTCACCGTGGACGGCGCGGGTGGCGGTACCGGCATGAGCCCATGGAGGATGATGAATGAATGGGGTATACCCACGGTCCAGATTGAATGTCTCCTGTATCAATTTATGCAGAGGCTGACCGAAAGGGGTGCCTTTATACCCAGCTGCGCCATCGCCGGCGGGATCTCCCTGGAGGATCATGTCTTCAAGGCTCTTGCCCTGGGGGCGCCATATATTAAGGCAATTTGCCTGGGGAGGGCAAGCATGACCGCAGCTATGGTCGGCACTACTGTTGGAAAGATGATCAAGAAGGGCAAGGTCCCCCCCGAGATCGCTAAATTCGGAGACGATGTGGAACATATCTTTATCGGAGTTGCGAAAATGAAGGAGAAATATGGGAAGGATTTCCAAAAAATCCCAACCGGTGCCATCGGAATGATCACCTATTTCGATCGTTTGAACGCGGGTTTACAACAAATTATGGCGGGAGCTCGAAAATTT
>CP070774.1:591258-593941 GCA_020346125.1 Syntrophobacterales bacterium
CTGGCCTGGCTTTTAGGAGGAGGGGTTATCCCAGCTGTAATCGGGATCATGGGAGAGGAAGGCTTCTTTTCCATGGGGATAATACTGACTGGTGTGTTCCTTATGGGGAGCATCATACTTCTCAAATACCTGACATTTCATGAGGATGCGATTCAATGAAAATGGCATCTAAAAGCTGTAAATTCTCAAAGAGATGTTACCCGGATTCCCTTTCGCTTTCTAAAAAGAATTTTTAACCATTCTAAAGTTAGCTCCACTGCAAACCCAAAACTCACCCTTTTGGCTTAACAGGCGGTGCTGCAGTCCTGCAGTGTTTCAGTGCTGCGGTGTTGCAGTCAGAAAGGGGGAAGAAGTTAGAGGTTAGAGGTTGGAGGTGGAAGGCAACATTTCAAATGTCAAATGACAAAGTTCAAATGACAAATGACGGGGGCCAAACCACGAGCACGCTTCACGAGCACAAAACATGCGAGCACGCATACGACCCATTAACGCGGTCATCCGTCAGCGGTCTTCGGTCCTAGGCATCACGGACACGGACAAGAAACTCTGAGCGAAAGAGGTTTGGTCAACAGCTTGCCAAGGGGTTGTTGAGACCGCACTCTTAATAGATCTTGACGAGGCGCCCTTTCATTGGTACAAGTTTCCAATGAAGCGGTAATCCGGGAATTTGTTCGGATCTTTCTTCCTGGGACTCAAAGGGATGCGGAACGAGAGGATGGACGTGACCGGTGCGTTCGATGCATCAATAAAATCCTTAGAAAAGAAACGCTTGAATCCTTGAATCCCCGAATTCTTGACCCCTTTTTTCCAACTATTTGGGAGAAGAAACAAAAATAAAAAATTGGGCCATTCTTTCATAAAGAATACATCCTATGAGTGAACCCCTTACAAATCATCCTTCCTTATTTGACATAAAAATTAAAAGGAAGGGCCAGGGCATCCCTGACCCTGAGATGACGAAACGGGAGTTCTTGAGGTTTTGCGGGACCAGCTTCTGTGCCCTTGCCCTCGCTCACCTCTTCGGTTTTCCGAAACCTGTGCGGGCACAAAAGCCTTTGAAAGGACTCATCAAGACAAAGCTCTCTCCCTATTTCACTTCCCTGGGTGGAGGGGACATCCAGTGCGAACTGTGCCCCAAGCAATGCCGTGTCCGCAGGGGGGAAAGGGGTATCTGCAGGGTGCGTGAGAATCGGGATGGAAAATTCTACAGCCTGGTCTACGCGAATCCATGTGCCTTTCATCCAGATCCCATCGAGAAGAACCCCCTTTTCCATGTGCTCCCCGGAACCTGGTCCCTTTCGCTGGCAACGGCCGGATGCAATTTCACGTGCAAGTTCTGCCAGACCTGGGAAATCTCCCAGGCCTCCCCGGAGGACGTATACAGCTACGAGATCCCACCGGAGATGGTTGTGAGTAGGGCCAAACAGATGAGGACCCGGTCGGTTTCCTATACCTATGTGGAACCGGCAATCTTCTATGAATATATGGTAGAAGTTGGTTCCGCAGCCAAAGAGGCAGGCCTTCTGAGCCTCATCCACTCCAATGGCTTCATCAATCTGGGCCCACTCCGAAACCTGTGCACGGTGTTAGACGCGGCCAATATCGATCTGAAGGGGTTTACGGAGACTTTTTATCGTGAATTGTGCGGCGGAGAACTGAACCCCGTGCTCAAGACCCTGAAGACACTGAAGCAGGAAAACATCCACGTGGAGATCACAAACCTCATCATTCCCACCAAGAATGATGACATGTCATTGGTAAGGGAGATGTGCCTCTGGGTGAAGGGGGAATTGGGTTCGGGAACTCCGGTCCATTTCTCCCGGTTTTATCCTCTGTATAAACTCAAAAATCTCCCCCCAACGCCAGTTTCGACGCTGGAACAAGCCCGGGAGGTGGCCTTGTCATCTGGCCTTGAATATGTCTATATCGGGAACGTGCCGGGCCACGTGGGTGAAAACACCTTCTGCCCCACATGTAATAAAATGCTCATACAACGCACGGGATATATGGTTGGAGAAATGCACCTGAAGGAAGGGAAGTGTGAGTACTGTGATAAACCGATACCCGGTATTTGGACGTAGGGAACTCAGCTTGACCGGCGGCGACGGTAAAAGTCCGCGACCGCCACGGACTTGGGGTCGAGGTTGGTCAAGCCATATTTCTCAGCCCACTCAATTGCTTCCAGGAATTCCTGCACGGTGATTCCGCGTGAGATTTGTGGATATTCATAGGCTTTGTATTCCACCCGGTATTGCGGCATGATGTTCACGTAAGTGGATTTGGGAAGGGCCTTGGCGACCCATTTGACGAATTTCTCCGTCCCCGCCACCCGGTTGGGCATGACAAGGTGCCGGATGATTAGCCCGCGAAGTGCAATCTTATTCTCATCGTTTGTGAGTTCTCCGACCTGCCGGTTCATCTCGGTGATGGCCTTTTTCGTCATCTCGGGATAGTCAGAAGCACCGGCTGAATACTTAGCCGCTTGATCACCATCCGTATACTTCATATCAGGCATATAGATATCCACGATGCCGTCCAATAACTTCACTATCTCTAAGCTTTCATAGCCGCTGGTATTGTAAACCAGGGGAAGACGGAGCCCCTTCTTCAAGGCAATCCGCGTGGCATTGATGATGTTAGGCATCACGTGCGTAGGCGTTACTAAGTTTACGTTATGGCAGCC
>CP070774.1:594041-596698 GCA_020346125.1 Syntrophobacterales bacterium
TCTGGGCTTGTGCTCCGCAGGGTAACCGATGGGAATCAAGGAAAATGGTATAACATGTTCCGGAATGCCCAACAGTTTTCGAAAATCAGTTACACGCTCCTCTCTGGGATAGACTCCCAGCCAGACAGCCCCTAACCCTTTGGCTTGGACCGCAATGAGAAGGTTCTCGGTAGCTGCTGCACAGTCTTGGACCCATAATCCATCCTGCTTGTCCATCTGTAGATCGCAACAAATCAGAATCGCCACGGAGGCCTCTCTTATCATCTGGGAATATGGATGATACTTGGGAATCTCATCGAGAATCCCACGATCATTAATCACAATGAAGTGCCAAGGCTGTTCGTTGCCTGCGGAGGGAGCGCTCATGGCCGCTTCTAACAGCTCCTTTATCAGTTGGTCGGGTACTGATTGTTTAGTGTATTTGCGGATACTTCTTCTGGAAAGAATTGCATCCATCGCATCCATTTTTCACCTCTTCTCCGAATTTTTTAAACAACGCCCTCACCAGTATTGCGCTTATGCTCTCGCTTTGGATTCCTCCGGCACGATATAGAAAACCATCTTCTCAGAGCGCCGTAGTATTGTCAATTGCGATCTCACTCCGATCTGCTTTTCCGTCAACAAACTGTGCAAGTCATCGATGCCTGAAATCGGTTGAGCGTAATAGCCAACTATCACATCTCCTTCAAGCAGGCCAGCCCTTTGGGCGGGGCTGTTTTTTTCAATTGAGACGACCAAGACTCCGCTCTCGATGGGTAAGTTGTGGAATCGTACAATGCGACGAGGGAGTGAGACATTTTGTCCTCCCACACCTATATAAGCGCGCCTGATTATCCCATCTTTGATGAGTCGTCCAGCGACAAACTTTGCCGTGTTGATCGCAATGGCGAAACAGATGCCTTGTGCTGGAAGAATGACCGCTGTACTCACACCTATGACGTTTCCGCTCGATGTGACGAGGGGACCACCTGAGTTGCCAGGATTAAGCGCTGCATCGGTCTGAATGACATCATCTATGAGCCGACCAGATCTCGACCTGAGCGAGCGCCCGAGAGCGCTCACAACTCCAGCGGTCACCGTGCACTGGAAGCCATAAGGGTTGCCAATGGCGATTACCAGTTGACCCACTCGTATTGATTGCGAGTCGCCCAAATTCGCAGGCATGACGTTTGATGCATCGATCCTTACTACCGCTAGATCCGTATCCGGATCATCGCCTACCATATCAGCTTGAAAGCGGCGGCCATCCGTGAGAGTCGCCTCAATCTTGGTTGCACTATGCACGACGTGGCTGTTCGTAAGAATGAAGCCATCCGGCGTGAAGATGAATCCAGAGCCATTGCCGCGCACCTCTTGGGGAAGGCCCAGATTCTTTGCCTGTCGTCCTCTCAGCCGCTGATGAACATCGATATTAACAACCGAAGGGCTGACCTCCTCCGCCGCACTTACAACGGCCCGCGAATAAGCATCTAAGAGATTGTCGTCAGAATCAGGATAGGCTTTAAAGATTCGCTTACCCTCGATATTGAGGCCATCGTTTGATATCAATTGAAAAACGTTTCCCATGGCTGATTTTCCTTATTTCATTAGGATTCAATCTTAATATAATCATGATATCCCTCATAAACAAGTTTGAGTGGCCAAGTCGAACAAAGGGTATGGGGTATGCCCAAAAAAATCCATGATTTCAGAGCGATCATGGAGTTTTTTGGAAGACTTGTTACGGCCTGTTCCTTAATCTTTTTCTATTAACCTCATCCTCCCTGCATAGCGTACTTTCCGAGGCGCAGCCATCCAAACAAAGAGACAGGATAATATGGCGACGGAGATGGCCAAGGCAAAGGCCCCTTGGTAGCTCTGAGTCTTGTCAAAGATGAATCCTCCCACCCAGGCCCCCACGGCACCTCCGATCCCTATGATTCCCTCCAAGATGCCATAGATAAGGCCGAACCCCCTTCCTTGAAAGAGATCGGCGGCCACGGCCATGAACATTGGAGCCGTGGCCCCCCAGCCTGAGCCGAAAAAAATCATAAAGGGGTAGATAAGGCCCCTTTCTCCCGTGATTTCCAGCAGAATAAAGTATAATATTCCCATAATGATACATATCATCCCAAGGGTATAGGTCTTCTCCCGTCCTATCCGATCGGAAAGCCATCCCCAAAAGATCCGAAAGACGGAGGAGATCATCCCCGATGAAGCGAAGATGAAGGCTGCCGTCATTTTGTCAATTCCTGTATCGACCAAAAACCGGACGCTATGGACGAGGATAATATAGATAGCGATGGCAATGCAGAAGGGGAAAATCATGAGGGCCCAGAACCTCCAGGTTCTAAAAGCCCTTTTAAGGGTCCAGTCTGTCTCCGACCAGGCGGTGTCTATCACCTCCAATCCTCGCCATTGAGCTGATTCCCCGTCTCTCACCCCATCGGGGTAAAGGCCAAGATCCCGCGGTTTATGCCGCAAGAACAGAGCATTCAAAGGGAGCAGAAGGATCAGAACGAGCACCCCGAGGACCACAAAGGCAAAACGCCAACCCCACAAAGCGATGAAGTGCTGAGACAGGGGGACTAAGATGAAGGTCCCTAACCCCATCCCGGACACGGCAATGCCGCTGGCTACTCCCCTCTTTTTTTCAAACCAATGGGATAGGATGGCCG
>CP070774.1:596798-599452 GCA_020346125.1 Syntrophobacterales bacterium
GGAATGTGGCTCGAATTACCACCGTAGATACCAAGGCTATTACCCGGCATCTTTTGGGCGAGACAACGATTCCCTCTGCCGGTCTCGCAGAGATGGCACTGTCTGCAGGGCATAACAGCAGGGATAATCACCTCTTTACCGAGCCATTTCTCATCCCCTGCCACTACCACACCGCTGATCTCGTGGCCTAAGGTGAGGGGAGGCTTGGAGACGGTGGGAACTCCGTCGTAGAAGTATCCCAAGTCAGTGTGGCATACTCCACAACCCGCCACCTCAACCAAAACCTCTCCTGCCTGTAATTCAGGAACTGGAATCTCGGTTTTTTCGAGCTTACCTTCGGTAACCTTTCCGCTTTCTTTGTCTTTTGTCCATGGTTGTACCATCTGCCATGTCTCAATCCGTTTGGGTATGTCAGCCATTGCTCACCTCCCGTCTTCTCCGTGTTCCGTTTCGGTTTTACCTCTCTCCTGTCATAACGTAACGGACACGTCATTCAGGTTAAGCCATAACCTCCATCTACACACAAGAGTTGACCCGTGATGTAGTTGGACTCATCGGATGCGAGGAAGACGAAGGCCGGGGCAATATCCTCGGGTTCCGCGTACCTATTGAGCAAAATCCGCCTCAGGTATATCTCCCGCAGCTTGGGATCCTCCTGGAGTTTCTTGGTCATATCGGTGAGGACGATTCCCAGGGAAATGACGTTTGCCGTCACATTATATCGGGCCAATTCCCGTGTGCAGGACTTGGTAAAGGAGATCAACCCTCCCTTCGCCGCGGCATAGTTGATTTGGCCCGTTGTTCCGACAATCCCCGCTACCGAGGTAACGTTGATAATCTTGCCGTAGTTCTGCTCCACGAAATGGCGGCTCGCCGCCTGCGTGCAGAGAAATGCCCCCTTCAGGTGAATATCAACCACCTCATCCCACTGTTGCTCGGTCATCTTATGGAGCATCGCCGGCTTCGAAACCCCGGCGTTGTTCACCAAGATATCGATCCTCCCGAACCGGTCCACACACGTCCCGATGAGTCGTTCCGCATCTTCCTTCACTGCCACATTTGCCTTCACCGCCAGGCCATCGCGGCCCATCTCCCTCAGCTTCGAAACCGCCTCCTTTGCCGCCTCATCATTCCTCACGTAGTTAATGATTACATCCGCACCTTCCCTTCCAAAGGCCAAACTGATGGCCCTTCCCACGCCCCTTCCCCCTCCGGTGACAACGGCCTTCTTCCCCTCCAACCTCATCTTCACGTTCTCCCTTCTTCCCGGTTCAAATCTTCAACTCCAAGTTGATCATATCCCCTCGTCCGTTGAACATCTCTCAATGGTATAATAGGTCATGTGCTAGACAATCATCGTTGATAATTATAACTCTGTTTATATTTTACTATTTCTCTACTTTTGAGGGTTTTCCCCGTTTATCAAGAATAGCTCCTGGGGGGGACGATTACTTAACAGCGATCGTAAAAGTTTAAAAAATAGTGAATTTAAAGAGAAATAGAGAGCTTGTGCAATTTATTACAAATCTATCCAATAAAAAAAGCCCTGTCAAGATCTTTTAGGGATAGGTATAGCTCTGAACCGAGCTGAAAAGCCACATTACAGGGCAAATGTTGACATTTCTCATCTTTAGAGAATTTAAAAAAATGTTTGTTTAATTCGTTATTCGATGATGGCAATAACGGTGTCGGCATCGATCTCCTGACCGGCCTCGACCCTAATCTCCTTAATCACCCCCCCTACCGGGGCCACCACTGGCATCTCCATCTTCATCGCCTCAAGGGTGGCGATCTGGTCATTTTCGTTCACCTGATCTCCCACTTTGACCTGAACTGATATAATCTTCCCGACCATGGGTACCGTTACTTCCGTAGCCATATACATCCTCCGCTTTCTCTAATGCTCGGAGTGAATCTCCGCCTTCATCCCCTCAATATCTGCTCGCCGATCGATGAATTATTTATCCTTCCTTTTGCCCAAGGCATACCCGGCGATGATGAACTTCTGAATATTACTGGTTCCCTCTACGATCTGATATGATTTAGAATCCCTTAAAAGGCGTTCAACTGGGTATTCCGTCGAAAATCCATAGGAACCGAAGATCTTTACCGCCGTATTGGCTGCCTCCACCGCCGCTTCCCCGGCGAAATACTTCGCTAGGGAAACCTGCAGGGTATTTCGCATACCCTGATCTCTCATCCATGCCGCTCGATAGACCAGGAGCTTTGCCGCCTCATGTTCGACCACCATCGTCGCGATCTGTTCCTGTATCATCTGGAATTCGCCGATGGGCCGACCGAACTGTTCCCGCTCGTTGGCATACCTCGTTGAATGCTCGATACAGGCGGCGCCAACACCTATGGCCCTTGACGCGGAGGAAAGCCTGGTGGAATCCAGCATATTCATGCAGATCTTGAATCCCCCGTTCTTCTCCCCGATCAGGGCATCCTTGGGAAGCCTTGCCTCCTCGAAGATGATCTCCCCCGTGGGGGCACAGTAGAGGCCTAACTTCGTCTCTATCGCATTCTGGGTAACGCCAGGGCCGTACAGATCCACGATAAAACAGGAAATACCCCTGTGCTTCAACTCCCTGTCGGTGGAGGCGAAAATAATCCCCACATCCGCAACGGGAACTCCCGAAATCCACATCTTC
>CP070774.1:599552-602132 GCA_020346125.1 Syntrophobacterales bacterium
TCAGGATTTGCGCGCCTTGAATTTGGAGCTTTTTACTTTGCCATCGAATTTTGACTTTTTACGAGATCATCAATATTAATACCCATCTCAGGCCACCCAGAGCTTTTTCATGGGATTCGGACCCATCTTCTTTAACTCCTCCACCATTTGAGTCACCGTATCGGCAAACAGTTTCCCCTCGCTCGCGCTTATCCACCTGAGCCAGATTCGATCATCGGAGAAGCCAACTTGATTGAGGATCTCCTTGAGAATGCCGACTCGCCTCCGGGCCTTGTAGTTCCCCGTCTGATAGTGACAATCCCCTGGATGACATCCCCCGATGAGAACCCCATCCGCACCGTCGATGAGGGCTTTCAGGATATAAATGGTATCCACCGCACCCGAGCACATCATATGGATGATGCGGATGTTAGGCGGATATTGCTGTCTTGTGGTTCCCGCCAAATCGGCTCCCGTGTAAGTGCACCAATGACAGAGAAAGGCGATAATTCTCGGCTCGAAATCCTCCATAAGACCTCCCTCGTTTCCCAGTTTCTTTGAGATTCCTTCAACGGCAAATACTACCCTTTACGACCTACCTAAGTGACGGCCGCATCCACCATGGCCATAACCGTTGCCTTTTCAAAGTTACGCTGTCGTGAGGCCGTATTGCGGCAGACGATCACGCAGGAGCTACAACCCCTACAGAGATCTTCCATGACCTCGGCCTTCCAAATCTCCTCATTCATGATTCTGGCCCCATATGGGCACGCGGAAATGCAGAGACCGCAGCCGCAGCACAATCGATGGTTTACATATGCCATATGATCTGTGTGCTCGATTCCGCCCTTGGATAGAAGTACCCCCGCCCTCATGGCAGCTGCCTGGGCTTGGGCAACGGAATCCTCTATAAAATTGGGGGAGTGACAGAGGCCGCAGAGGAACTTTCCTCGATCCACGAAATCCAATGGTGCCGACTTCGGGTTGGCCTCAATGAAGAATCCATCCGGGTTCAGATCAGCACCAACGATTTCGGCAAGGCGCCGATTACCATTGGGCTCTATTCCGGTGCTCAGGACTACTAAATCCACCGGGATCTCCACCTTTGCCCCGATCATGTGGTCAACGGTTGAAACAACGAGGCCGCCATTCCGGGAAATGACCTGGGGCTTTCTATCAGGATCATACCGAATGAAGATTACCCCCTTATCCCGCGCCTCGGAATAGGCGTGTTCGTAGAATCCATACGTCCGTACATCACGATACAGGATGAAAAGGTCCATATCAGGTTGATGTTCCTTGAGCTTGAGTCCATTCTTTACCGCGTGGCCGCAGCAGATTCTGCTGCAATATGGGTGGCCCTCATCGCGAGAACCCACACACTGTATCATCACCACCCTCTTGAGGGCCCTTATCCTCTCATCTCCCGAATGAATGAGGCCCTCCAGCTCCCTTTGAGTGACGACGCGTGAATCCTCTCCGTAGAGGTATTCGTGGTGGTTGATCTCCTTTCCCCCAGTGGCCAAGATGATCGCCCCATGCTCCAGCAACTTCTCTTGGCCATCGACGGAAATGAGCGTTCGAAAGTTTCCCCATGATCCCTCGAGATGTTTCACTTCCGCCTTTCGGAAGACCCGGATTTTGGGATTTCCCTCAACCATCTCTATGAGCTCTCGGAGGAAAACCTGAGGATCGGACCCCTTGAGCGTATACCAAATATGTCTCGCGTTCCCCCCCAACTCATCCTCCCGCTCCACCAGGGCAACTTCATAACCCTGTCGGGCCAGGTTCAGGGAAGCCGTCAGACCGGCAATCCCCCCGCCGATTACAAGACCCCTCCTCGAGATATGGCTTGACCCTTTCTTAATCGGTTCCAGCCTCCGTGCCTGCTCTACAGCCACCTCCATCAGGACCTTTGCCTTATGAGTAGTCTCCGAGGATCCCTGGGGATGAACGAGTCCGCAACCTTCCCAGATGTCCGCATACTCGATCAAAGAGGGGTTGAAGCCGATCCCCTTTGCCATTTCCCCGAAGTCCCTCCTCAACGTTCGCAGCGAGGAGCTGGCTATGACTAATCGATTCAGCCCTTCATCCCCTATACGTCCCTTGACCCGATCAAACCCCTCGAATGGAGATTTACAGGGAATCTCCTCTGCAAACACCACATCCTTGAGCCCCCGAACATGGTCTATCAATTCTTCAGCAGCAAAGATGTCTGAGAGGCGATGTCCCTGAGAGAGAAAGAATATTCCTATCCGTGGCGCCCCTTCCCCCAGGGCACCCTCTTCCGGATAAACCTTGGCCGGTACGCCCTTTTCCCCATCCCCTGCCAAGAGAGTAGCCACCCCGGCCGCAGCACTGGCACCTTCCACCACGGTCTCCGGGATATCCCTCGGTTCCCGAAAGGTCCCACCGATATAGATTCCCGGCCGGGAGGTTTGGGTAGGGGTGAATTCTTGTGTAAGGCAGAAATTGGCCTCGTTGAGGTCAACCCCAATCCTCTTGGCCAGATCCTTTACCTCATCGCCCACACTGAACCCCACGGCGAGAACGATCAAATCGAACTGCTCTTCCCTGAATGATCCTTCCTCCGTAACGTAT
>CP070774.1:602232-604750 GCA_020346125.1 Syntrophobacterales bacterium
ATTCCCGGACGTTTCCAGGCCAGGGGTATTGTTTCATCTTCTCCACCACATCGGGAAGTATCCGGATCGAACCTTTCCCCTCTTGGTATTTATCGAGGAAATGCTTGATCAGGAGGGGGATATCCTCTTTTCTCTCCCGCAAAGGGGGGATGTTCATGGGCACAACGGATAATCGATAGTAGAGATCCTGGCGAAATCTTTTATTTTTCACTTCCTCATAGAGGTCTTTATTGGTGACGGCAATGACCCTTACATCGGCCTTGATGGTTTGACCGCTGCCAACCCGCTGAAATTCCTTTTCCTGAAGGATCCGAAGCAGCCTTTTTTGGAGGCTGATGGGAATTTCGCCAATTTCATCTAAGAATAGGGTTCCCCCCTGAGCCAGTTCAACCCTCCCCAATTGATCCTTAACGGCGCCGGTGAAGGCCCCCTTGCTGTGGCCGAAGAGCTCGCTGGTGAGCAGGCTATCCGTAAGGACACCGCAGGGCACGGTCACCATGGGTCTATTACTGCGTAAACTCCTACTATGGATAGCCTTTGCGATTAGTTCCTTTCCCGTTCCGCTCTCCGCCTGGATGAGGACCGTCTTATCGGTGGGGGCCACCCTATCGATTATTTCGAATATCTCCAGCATCTGGCGACTTTTGCCCACGATATTGGAGAAGCTATACTTCTCGCTGACCTCCTTACGGAGATGGTAAATTTGGGCCTCAAGGGATTGGGTCCTCACGGCCTGGTTGATGATGGTGATGAACCTTTCCAGATTATTGGTCACGGGCTTTTCAAAGAAATAGAAAGCTCCCTCCCTGAGGGCTTCCACGGCCATATCGATGGAGCCGAAGGCCGTGAGGAGGATTACGGGGATGGACTCGTATCTTTGTTTCACCTCTTTGAGGAGTTCCATTCCACCCAAATAGGGCATTCGCTCATCGGCCACAATGACGTTTACCATCTCTTTTTTCAATTTCGCCAGGGCACTTTTGCCATTTTCGGCGGTAATGACCCGAAATCCCTCATCCCCCAGGATCCGAGATAAGGCGAAGAGGGAATTAGGTTCATCATCTACAACCAATATGGATTTTTCCCTCATTTCTCAAAGTCCCTCAATAGGTTACCTCGGCGATCTCGAACGCATTTTCATGCTCATCAAAAAGGAGATGAATGGGACAGAGTCCTCCTTTTCCCATAGAGGCCACCAGTGAAGGGGTCAGGGGGAAAAGGGGAAGGTGATGGTAACCGTGGTGCCGATATTTGTATTGCTCTTTATATCTATCTGTCCCCGATGGTTTTCAACGACGATCTTCTTACAAATGGCTAATCCCAAACCGGTTCCCCTCGATTTGGTCGAGAAGAAGGGGTCGAATAAGTAAGGGAGGTTTTCCTTATCGATACCTGTTCCCGTATCAACGATTTTGATCATCACATATCTGGGTCTTTTATGGGGGTTGGAAGAGGTGCGAATCTCCAGCTTACCCCCCATTTTTATTGCTTCGATGGCGTTCTTCAGGATATTGAGGCAGACTTGCTTAATCTCGTTAAAGTTTGCCTTAATTTTTGGAAGGTCATCATCCAGATGGGTAATGACCTCGATTTTGCCGGGGTCGGCTTCGATAATCGGTGCCAAGGTATTGAGGGATGACCTGATAATCTCGTTCAGGTCGGTTTCGGCAAACCTCCTTCTCGCAGGTGGCCGGGAGAAATCCAGGCACTCCTGAATAAATTGATTCAACCGTTGGACTTCTTCCCGGATGATCTCGATGGATTGGGTAATAGTATCGTCCTTCAAATCGCACCTTCTTTGCAGGACGGCCAATGCCCCTCCGATGGCGTGTAATGGATTTCGGATTTCGTGTGCCAAAAGGGGGAAGAGTTTTCCCAAGGAGAGGAATTTTTTGGACTGAATTTCCAGGTCTGCCATGCGTTTCGTTTGGGCCCTTTTTATGGCCTCCAATAAATCTCTGGATCTGATGGGTTTGACCAGGAAATCGGATGCCCCTGCTTTGAGGAGATCGACAGTTGCCCTCTCCCCGCCGACTGCCATGACGATGATGACGGGGATGGTCCGGTCGATTCCCTTGAGGCGATTTAATACCTCTTTGCTCTTCAGATCGGGAATTTGATAGTTGATGAGGACAATATCGGGGGAGGTATAGGAAGCCTTATGGATACCATCTTTTCCAGTATGGCAGAGGGTGGTGTTAAAACCCTTGGGATTTAAGATCTCAGCTATCTTTTCAGCAAAGGCTTTATCGGCATCGATAATCAAGACCTTTGTTTTTCCCCTTGCCATCTTAATCCCTGATAACTGGTTTTTGTTAATTGGCCCTGCCGGTCATCCTATCAGTACATGATCCTTTCGAATGGCCATTGAAGATAAAAATTAAGATAACCTATAGATAATTATTATCGAATAAGTCAATAAGTCAATTTTAAATGGTGTTACAGCGTATGTAAAGTGCGAAAGGAAGGGTGAAAGGAGAATGGAGAATGAAGAATTAAGAATTAAGAGTGAAGAGGT
>CP070774.1:604850-607325 GCA_020346125.1 Syntrophobacterales bacterium
CGATCCACGACTCTCGAAGACAGCGGCAAAGGCCACATGGTGGGTGCCGATAAAACCGGGGGGAGATGGCGACCTTGCCCTGGGGATGATTCGCTGGATTATTGAGAACGAGAGATATGACAAGAAGTTCCTGGAAAATGCAAATAAAGCAGCTGCCAAAGCTGACGGGGAGACGTGCTGGAGCAATGCCTCGTACCTGGTTGAGATGAAAGATGATGGCCCTGCAGGGCTTCTCAGAATGGATGGCAAGTTTGCTGTCTACCGGGATGGCGCGTTTATCCCTGTGGACCCGAATGATGATGAAAATCCCGTGGAAGGTGACCTCCTTGTAGACACAACGCACGAGGGGAAGAGGGTCAAATCGGCTTTCTTGCTCCTTAAGGAATCAGCTGAATCAAAGTCCGTAAAAGAGTGGGCTGATCTATCCGGTGTTGAGCCTGAGCTCATCGAGGAGTTGGCAGCTGAGTTTACCTCTCACGGGAAAAAAGCAGCAGCAGAACTCTACAGGGGAGCCGTCCAGCATACAAATGGCTACTACAATGCTCAGGCCATTATATCCCTCAACATTCTGATCGGCAATGCCGACTGGAAAGGTGGATTATCCAAAGGTGGCGGCCACTGGCATGAGTTCGGTGGGAAAAAGGGGAATGTCTACCATTTCAAGAAACTTCATCCCAATAAGGTCACAACGTTTGGCCCGCCACTCACGAGGGAGAAGTCGAGGTACGAAGAGTCGACGCTCTTCAATGGTTATCCGGCAAAAAGACCTTGGTATCCCTTCAGCGACAACATCTACCAGGAAATCATTCCCTCCGCTGCCGATGAGTATCCGTATCCCATAAAGATCTTGTACCTTCACAAAGGCACACCTGCCTTGGCTACGCCCACGGGGGAGCGGTTTATTCCCATACTCCAGGATACGGAAAAGATCCCTCTCTTTATTTCCTGCGATATCGTCATCGGTGAAACGTCAATGTACGCAGACTACATAATCCCCGACGTCACGTATCTGGAAAGATGGGGCACACCTCACGTGACGCCGGATGTCACTACCCTGACAAGCAAAGTTCGTCAGCCCGTTGTGGCTCCGATTACCGAGGAGGTAGAGGTAGATGGGGAGAAGATGCCCATATCCATGGAGGCGTTCTTGATCGCGGTGGGAAAAGACCTCGGGCTTTCCGGCATTGGCAAAGATGGCTTCGGAGAGGGGATGGATTTTCATAGAGCTGAGGATTTCTTTCTCAAAGCGGTAGCGAACATCGCCTATGGTGATAAGAAGGGAGAGGTGGTTGCAGACGCCTCAGATGAGGAGATGGAGCTCTTCAGGAAGGCCAGGAGGCATCTCTCGGAATCGGTTTTCTCTGAAGAGAAGTGGAAGAGGGCCGTGCGACCGGAAGAATGGAGGAAGGTAGTGTATGTCCTCAATCGGGGCGGAAGATACGAGTCTTTCAAAAAGGCCTATAAGGACAAATACCTTGCTCATAAGCTCAAGAATATGTTCCACATCTACGTCGAAAGAGTTGCCAAAACAAAAAATAGCATTACCGGTAAACGGTTCAGCGGGGTCCCTATCCATGAGCCCATCATGGACATTAAGGGGAATCCCATCGATGACAGGGAATATGCGTTCCACCTCATAAGTTTCAAGGAGATATTTGCTGGGCATTCCAGAACCGCAGGGCACTACCTCTCCCATCTTTCCCTCTTGCCAGAGAACAAGGTGATGATAAACAGGATTGATGCGGAAGCGCTAGGATTAAGGGAGGATGACCGCGTGTGGCTCACCTCAAAAAGTAATCCCAAGGGAGCGATCGACCTCGGAAATGGCAGGATAGAAAAAATGGTAGCACGGGTCGGAATCGTAGAAGGGATACGTCCTGGCGTTGTTGGATTATCCTGGCATTACGGTCAGTGGAATTGGTACGGTGCCCATCCAAGCATTGTGATTGATGGGGTGAAAATAGACGGAGACGAACGAAGGGGTAAGGGAATTTGCCCCAATCAGCTCATGCGGGCCGATGAGGTACTCGGAAATGTATGTCTGACCGACCCGATTGGAGCGAGCGCCTCCTTTTTCGACACAAAGGTGAAGCTAGAAAAAGTCTGAGGAGGATAGAATAGACAAAACGGGTCAACACAGGCACAGTTGAGGGAGGGTAATGTCATGACCAAAGCCCGGGATTTGATGACTAAGGAGGTAAGGTATATTCAGGAGGAGGCTACCATCAAAGAGACGCTCATCAGGATGAAGGATGAAAAGGTCTCCAGTTTTATCGTCGAGCGGAAAGATCATGACGATGCCTTCGGCATCATTACCCGCAAGGACATTGTCACCAAGATAGTAGAGGCGGGAAGGGATCTTGAATATACCAAGGTGAAAGACATCATGACCAAACCGCTCCTGATGATTTCCCCTGGAATGGATATAAAGTACGTGGCCCGCTTTATGAAAATGGCAAACATCAGGAGGGCGCC
>CP070774.1:607425-609878 GCA_020346125.1 Syntrophobacterales bacterium
TTCTGTAGAGCTACGTTCATAGCTCACATTGCCGCGCACGTCCAAGACCTTGGATTTTCGCTGGCCGATGGAGCCAATGTTTTGGCGGTGCTTACCGGATCAAGTATGATCGGCAGAATCGGTATGGGTCGCGTGGCGGATATGATAGGTAATAGAGCGGCCTTCATGATAAGTTTTGGGATTACAACGGTCATCCTGATGTACGGGGTTGGGGCTGTGGGTTTATGGGAACTCTACCTATTTGGCTTTGTTTTTGGTTTTGCCTGGGGAGCTCAGGCCGTCCTGAGGTTTGCCATAACCTCTGAAGTATTTGGTTTGGCTTCGCTTGGCCTCGTTATGGGGGTTTTGGGGTTTGCCGAGTATGGGGTCTCGGCCTTCGGCTCATATTTCGCCGGCTACGTGTTTGATGTTGTCGGTACCTATCGACCAGTTTTCCTGATGGGCATGGCCGTCTCATCTACCGGTATTGTGCTTGCCTGGCTGTTGAAGCCCCCCAGGAGGAAGCGGGCAAACGTGAGCATGGATTAATAAGGCAAAGGGGGTGAGTTCAGTGGAAATCGAGGAAAGGATACGAGACTTAGGATTGGAGTTGCCCGAAGCTCCCAAGCCGGTGGGTTCATACGTTCCCGCGGTCCATTCGGGAAACTATGTCTTTACATCGGGTCAACTTCCCTTTGTCCGGGGAGAACTGAAGGCGAGGGGCAAGGTGGGGAGCAACCTTACCGTGGAGGAAGGGTATGAGTGTGCAAGAATCGCCGCGTTGAACTGCTTGGCTGCAGTGAAATCCGTGGTGGGTGCGTTGGATCGGGTCCGGCGGATTGTCCGGGTGACGGGGTTTATCAATAGCGCCCCCGGATTTGAGGAACAACCCAAGGTGCTGAACGGCGCATCGGATCTGTTGGTTGAGATCTTCGGGGAAAGGGGTAAACATTCGAGGCTGGCAATAGGGACGAACGAACTCCCCCTGGGGACGCCGGTGGAGGTAGAGATGATTGTGGAGGTTCAATAGGCATTCCCCCCTTTGAGGTCCGTTATTTGAGGATTCCCCCATCGGTCATCCTCCTCGGGTCGAGCAGCGAATTGAGGTTTTCCTCCGGGAGGCGTCCTTCTTCCCTCACCACCTCCTTGATGGTTTTATTGGAGGCGTAGGCCTTTTTCGCAATTTCAGCCGCCTTATCGTATCCAATTCCCGGAACCAAGGCGGTAGCCAAGGCCAAGCTCTGTTCCGCCATCTTCCTGCAGCGCCCTTCATCAGCTCTAAGGCCTTCGATACACCGCGTACGGAAATTGTCGCCTCCTGCAGCCAAGATCTGGATTGACTGAATCAGGTTGTACGCCATTACCGGCATCATGGCGTTGAGCTCGAAGCAGCCCCCCTGTCCCCCGAGGGTGATGACGAGGTCGTTTCCAATGACCTGGGCCCCGACCTGGATCAGGGACTCGGCGATGACCGGGTTTACCTTTCCCGGCATCATGGAGGAACCTGGTTGGGTCTCGGGCAGATAAATCTCCCCGAGGCCACAGCGGGGCCCCGATCCCATCCACCGAATATCGTTGGCAATTTTGATAAAGGCCACGGCAATGGTTTTCAGGGCGCCGCTGGCCTCCACGACTCCATCCTTTGCCCCTTGGGCTTCGAAGTGGTTGATGGTTTCTTGAAAAGGCAGCCCGGTCTTGTTGCTGATATGAGCAATAGCTCGTTTCGGGAACTCCGGATGAACATTAAGCCGCGTTCCGACAGCTGTCCCTCCCAAAGTCAATTCCAAGAGGGAGTCCACGGAACGTTCAATCCTTTGGATTCCCAATTCGATCTGACGGGCATATCCGCTAAATTCCTGTCCCAAGCGTATCGGGAGGGCATCTTGGAGGTGTGTTCGTCCAACCTTAACGATATCATTGAAGGCCCTGGATCTATTCATGAGAGCCCTGCGCAATTTCCGCAAAGCCGGAAGCAGCTCTCCCTTCAAAAGCTCCGTTGCCGCTACATGGATGGCCGTCGGGATTACATCATTGCTTGACTGACAGAGGTTAACATGATCGTTGGGGTGAACAGGAGATTTTGTGCCGATCCCAGTGCCTAACAGTTCATTGGCCCTATTGGCGATGACCTCGTTGGCGTTCATGTGAGTGGATGTCCCGGACCCCGTCTGGAAGATATGCAGCACGAATTGGTCGTCCCATCTTCCGTCAATCACCTCCTGGGATGCTTCCCCAATTACCTTTGCGAATCGGGCCTCCAGGAGTCCCAGTTCGCCATTTGCCCGGGATGAGGCCCACTTAATGAGCCCCAGGGCCTGAATAAAGGCCCGGGGAAAACGGAGACCGCTAATGGGGAAGTTCTGTACGGCTCGCTGGGTGTGGGCTCCGAAATATGCCTCCTTGGGGACTTTCACCTCTCCCATGGAATCCTTCTCTATCCTGAAACTGCCTCTATTACCTTTCATTGCGCCCTA
>CP070774.1:609978-612416 GCA_020346125.1 Syntrophobacterales bacterium
GATGACTACGGAGGCATGGAAGGAGATATCCCCTCCCTCTGCTACGTGGCCGAAGAAATCGCCAAGGTATCCGGTTCCTGCTCCTGGATCGTCTTAATTCAGGCCATGGGGACTCTGCCCCTCTTTCTCGAGGGAAGCAAAGAACAAAAGGAAAAGTATTTTAGCGGCATCGCCGAGAAAAATAGCCTCGCAGCGTTTGCCCTGACAGAGGCGAGCTACGGAAATGAGCCGGAATCCATAAAGACCGTCTTCGAGGACAAGGGAGACACCTTCGTTCTCAATGGGAAGAAGTTCTTCGTCCCCCACGGAGGGGTTGCGGACTTCTACACGGTCTTTGCCAGCTCGGACCCGGGGAAGGGATCCGAGGGGATTTCAGCCTTTCTCGTGGATAAGGAGAGTCCAGGCCTCGACTTCAAGGAGAATTCGGAAAAACTGGGAATGTGCGGGATTCCTACCGCCGACCTCATCTTCGGTGATTGTGAGATCCCCAGGGAAAACCTCTTGGGATCCCAGGGAAAGGGATGGTCCATTGCAGTCCAGGTTCTCAACATGATTCGGCCAGCCATCGGAGCGCAGGCGATTGGGATTGCCCAGGGGGCCATCGATTATGCGGCCCAATATGCCCAAGACCGAGTGCAATTTGGGAAACCGATTTTCAAGTTTCAAGGCCTTCGATTTATGATCGCCGATATGTCCACCCAGACCGAGGCCGCCCGCACTTTGGTCTATAAAGGCGCCGGTATGGTTGGCGAAAAGGCAGAAAACTGGGAAATGCATTCGGCCATGGCCAAGTACTTCGCCTCTGATGTGGCCATGAAGGTGACGAGCGATGCAGTCCAGATGCTCGGCGGATATGGCTATATCAAGGATTACCCCGTTGAACGGATGATGCGCGATGCCAAGGTGACTCAGATATTCGGTTGGAGCAATGAGGTCCAGCGGGAGATCATCGCCCAGCGCCTGTTCAAGGAATAACCGGCAAATCGAGAAGGGATTGGTGCTCATTATGGATTATGATAAGGTGGTTGGAAAGGCGAAAAACTGGGTTGCCTCGGGGAAGAAGACGCTCAAAAAGGGAGAGCTTGAGAGGATACGGGGGATCTTCGATCGCTTCTACCTGGGAAATAAGGGATATGTGGATAAAGAAGCCTATGATAAGGCCAGAAAATCCGCCAAATCCATGGGTGAATTGATGGTCGATACCATTGAATTCCTGAACGGTGAGATCTTCCGATTGGAAAAGAAACGGAGGAAACTCCCCATGGATAACCTCCAGTTGAAGGAGGCTCAAAAAGCCAATGATATGAACCTGAGGTTTATCAGGGAATTCCTCAAGGAGCTCGAAGCTCCTTAGTGCTGCGGTTGAAGGGAGGTGATATGTATGGCATCAATAGAGGTATTGAAGAAGGTAAACCTATTCGAATCCCTCTCCGATGATCAACTGAATGCCATAGCCAAACTCGGCCAGGAGAAGAGCTTCGAGCCGGGGGAAGAGATCTTCAAACAGGGACAGAAGTCCAAAACCCTCTATGTGCTTTTGGATGGCATGGTCACCCTGAGAATAAAGGCTGAGGAGGAGATCGACCTTATGGCCGAGACGTTGAGGGAAACGGGCAGCGTTTTCGGTACGGCCTCCCTCATGAAGCCCTATATCTCTAACGTGACTGCCAGGTGCTTAAAGCCCTCAAGGACTTTGGCCGTAGACTCTGCCGAGTTCCAAGAAATCATAAAACAGGACCCCCTCATGGGATTTGAAGTCATGACAAAGCTGGCCCAGCTCTACTTCAACCGCCTCAATACCACGCGAGCGGCAATCACCAACCTCTTCAAAATCTTCAAGTTTCAAATCCGGAAATCGAAGATCTTCGATACCTATGGGGAATTGAAATAGCTATTGGAAGCACCATGCTCATCCTCTTGCTTTTGACGTCCGTCCTATCACTTGCAAATTGAAGCACTGAGTACATTGTAAGATGATGAAGTCATCCTTAAAATCAATGGATAAGGTCATCGACGTCAAAGTCCGGGATCGCGTAAAGAGGGAGGTGAAGGCATTCATCGATAGGCTTGGATTGGAATGGTTTTTGGAAGGGGATGACGATCGGCTGAGCTTCAAGATCAAAGACCATTCCATTGAGCGCTGCGCCATGTGGTTATGCGATAAGAAAGAACTGGTGGAAAGGAACTCAATCGGGGGTGAAATCGATTTCTATCTGAGGATAAAGGACCGGGAGGAGTTAGAAAAGTACAAGGGGATGGTGAGAAAGGAGGTCCTCAAGTACGTCAAACAAGCACTCAGCAAACTCTAAAAAACCCGCCCTTAGGAGCTCAAAATATTCCGTGTATGAGAGAATACAAGCAAATTCCAAATCCTAATTTCTAAACTCTAAACAAATACAAAGCACTAATGATCAAATGACCAAAACGTTTAGGATTGA
>CP070774.1:612516-614922 GCA_020346125.1 Syntrophobacterales bacterium
ACAGCGTTGCAATGTCGGAAGGTGAATACCACGTCCCTCTCGCTACCTTGCTGAAATACCAGGAGTGGCACTTCCGGCACGAAAAGTTACAGCCCGATTGATAGATGGAGAGGTAGTTCTCAGGCCTGGAGAGGTGAACGGACTCGATGAGCCTCGCTACCCTTTCACCCTCCTCCATGAGGGTTACCTCACAGGCCAATGCCTTTTTCCCATCGGTTCTCGTGATACAACTTCCCCTCGCGTATCCCTGTTGAACCAAATTACATTTGGTTGGCATGAATATCCATCATCCCTCAAATCAGGGGAAAAAACAAAAGCCCGTCTTTGGAAGACGACCAATATCCGGAATCGAAATATCAAGGCTGCGATACAGGGTTTTTGCGCGCCATGAATCACTTCTACCGTAGCGAGCCGTGTAAATAGTAACATACTTATTCCCCATCTTGCAAAAACAGCCCTACCGTTTATCAGGGGTTTCGCCATCTTTCGCAAAGGGAGGGAAAAGCATGAAGAGCCCCTTCCTTTTGAGGTATAATTTGAGGAAGAGCGAGAATATAAGGTTAGGAAAGGAGATCTATGATGAAGAAAATCGCGGCTGTTGTTATTATAGGAGTCCTTGTGGCCTTACCCATGAAGGCGGGTGACTCCAAATCCCTGGGGGAATGGCTCATCAAGCCGGGGGGTAGCCCGGCGGTCATCACCCACTGGTTTGCCTCGGAGGAGCTCTCCCACCGCGATATCTGGAAAATCTACTTGGAGGCCCATGACCCGGATGGAGACATGCTCCAGTTTGTGGCCGCCTTCTGGCAGATAGCTTATGGATATTATCCCTCCGAATACGTCGTCATCAAAAAGCGCCATCGAGAAAGGATGAAGGGATATCTCAGATTTCCCAGCTATCTTGGTGATCGGTTGGACGAGTGGACTCAGCTCAGGCTGACCGTATATATTCGGGACAAGGGCGGCAACACCAGCAACAAAGTGGTTCTTCCCCTTGTCCTTTCCCGGGGCGCTAAACAGGGGCCGCCTCCTCCCCCCTTCGATACCGGTGATTTGGACAAATTGGGAACGATCCCAGTCGAGCTGATCGATCCCCAGCGGGGGAACGGAGACGAACGTGAACCCTGAGGGGAATGAAGGGTGGAGTTCGCCGATCCCCTTCGCGATGCCAACTTCGCCAAACGGATAAACCGCTTCCTCGCCTCTGTCCAGATCGATGGGAGGGAGGAATATGCCCACGTCCCCAACTCTGGACGGATGGCGGAACTCCTGACAGCTGGGAGATCGATCAAGCTCAGGGAAAAGAAATCCCGGACGAGAAAGACTCAATACGATCTGTGTCTCGTTGATTTCAACGGCTTCTGGGTATCCATCGATGCCAGGCTCCCTGGGATCCTCTTCGCCGAATCCATTGGGAAGAGCGCTTTCCCGAATTTCGCCGGATACTCCCTCCTCAAAAGGGAGATCACCTATCGGTCCAGCCGCTTCGATCTCCTCTTGAAAAGGGGGAGGAAGCGATGCCTCGTGGAGACCAAATCCGTCACCTTAGTGGATGAGGGAATGGCGCTATTCCCCGATGCCCCAACAGCGAGGGGGACGAGACATATCCTGGATTTGACCGAGGCAATCGGGGATGGATACGAGGCGTTACTTGTCTTCATCTGCCAGAGGGGAGATGCCCGTTTCCTCTCTCCCAATAAATCGACGGATCCCCGTTTTGCCGAATCCCTCAAAAAGGGTTATAGTGTGGGCCTAAACGTATTTGCCTTCAATTGTGAGGTCAACGAGAAGGAGATTAACCTGAAGGACCACATCCCCGTCATCCTTTAACCGTGAAAACCGCCTTCACATTTGGAATCGCCAACCTCAGGAAAACCTGCCGCTCCACCTCCAACTGGCATATGGATTGCTAATTCTAATTAGTTACCATATGTTTAATCCATGAGGGCTAACCATGAAATGGAGCCAAAGGATTGTCACCGTCCTCGTGGGGCTGAGCATTTTTTTCCTGGGATATCTCCTCTTCCTCGTGCTCTGTAATTTCATTGCTAGCACTGTCAAATAGAAAACGAGAAACTGACGGGAAAAGAGCGATAAAACAAATCGAGGGACACGTGCTGCTCTTCGAAGGGTCGTGTCCCTCACATTTATTCTTTGACAGGGTCAATTTTTTTACGATAACATCTTGTTCGAGGTACCTCTCTGGAAAGATGCAATGATCGAAAAACTCCCTACGGTTCTCATCGTTGATGACGACGAGAGCATTCGCGATACCCTTGAGGCGATCCTCAAAAAGGATTATTCGGTTATCACGGTCGAAGACGGTGAAACGGCCTTGAGGGTTGCAGAGTCTGAAGAGGTCAACGTCATCCTTCTCGACATCATGCTGCCCGGGATGGGCGGCCT
>CP070774.1:615022-617406 GCA_020346125.1 Syntrophobacterales bacterium
CTCCTTCTTCTGTTGGGCCAACTGCTCGTTGAGCTTCCGCATCATCTTCTGGGCGGCCTCGATCTTTGCCTCCATGGTCATATTGATGTATTCCTCGGCAACGGCATTGGCAATTTTGGCAATGATGTGGGGATAACGGCCGGTAAAGCTGAGATCCACCACCATCCTGGTATCCTCCATGGGAGAAACACCCAAGCGGCCGATAAAGGCGTTGACGATGGCCGGGTTCACCCCGCTATTTTTCGCACTGTTCGGTCTAGTGCCCCCCTTTGTGCTGGAAGAAGCGCTGAAGAACCTTGCCGGGTTCGCCTTCTTCAGGAGCCAAAATACCCAGCTCTTGATGTCGAAGTTGAATTTCCGTCGGGGTGATGCCTTAAACTCCGGGCTATGCTCCAGTCCGAGCTTCTTTATCACTCTCTCCGCCAGAGGCCGGCTGCGGAGGATGGTGTACTGAGTCTGGTAATAGTCCGGATCGTAGAGGGGAAAGGCCATATTGGGGAAAAGAACAACATTGGCATTCTGTCGCTGGATGGATATACGAACGGCCGCCCTATAGAAGGGTTCTTTGTTCACGGATGAAAGGACGGCAAGGGTTAGCACGATCACCAAGAATGTGCTGATGATCCACTTCCGCTTCAGAATAACCCGGAGGTAATCCCTCACATGGATTTCCTGACCCGATCCCTCCGTGCCCGGTCCGACCATAGATGACTCCCCAAGAGAGGATTGATTCCCTCAATGATGGTTCAGGGGAAGAATATCCCTTGAACTATGAAAAAAAGTTAAAACACCCGAGGGATCTAACACGACCCCATCGATCCAAGATTAAACAAAAATCGTCAAATTGAACGGTATCGGTAAAAAAAAACCAAAAAATTGAAAAAAAATGGAAAATATCGCTATTTTTTTCAAAAAAGCTCTTTAATAGCTTTATTTACTTTAATTTGCTCCCTTTTCTAGTTCAGCTCAATAGGCCGAAATGTATGCGAATCCATCTTACCGTCTGATCACAATCAAGAATCGTGCCGTTTTTAAAAAGGGCCCTCCTCACCACGACCCCATGCTGTCCCCCGACACGGTCCTCCTTGGAAAATGCTGCCATGAAGATCTTCTCAATAAGTCCTTCCCGCAGTTTTATTGGTTTTGTATGAATTTTTTTCTATCGGTGTCAATATTTGTCTAAATTCAATAATCGTGCCAAGATAATCAAAATGCGAACCGAGCGGGGATCGCTTCTTCCCGGCTGGAACGAGAGGCTACATTTCTCAATAATGTCAAGTAATTATGCAAAAAAAGATTATGACAAAGACCCCATCCGCGCGTAGGAATCATCTTTGGCACATTTGTTGCCTGAATGGTACAGGAGTCGAATCGTATAAAATTGATAAGGCGAGGGAACTGATGAATTCAACGGCCCAACATGCAACGGACCTCATCAAGACGAAACAGGCGGCCCGCCTCTTGGGGGTGACCGTTCAGACCGTCAAGAATTATATCTACTCCGGGAAGCTCAAATCCTACAGGACCCTCGGCGGTCATCACCGCATTATGATTTCGGATCTCCAGGAATTGGCCTCCCTTCGAAGCCATCCCTCCCAAAAGGAACTGACCGAGCAATACGATCAGCTCTATAGCGGCTATATCGACACCATTGTGGCACTGCTCAATGCCCTCGATGCGAGGGACGGAATTGCATCAGGTCATTCCAGGAGAGTCGCAAACTATGCATGCGCCATCGGCAAGGCTGTGGGACTTGCTCCAAAAGCTCAGAGGACGCTCGAACTGGCAGCCCTGCTCCACGATGTAGGCAAGGTCATGATCAGCGAACAGATCCTGGGAAAACCGGGAAAACTGACCGATCAGGAGACCTACATCATCCGGCAGCACCCCGAAATGGGGGAGAAGATCGTCGGAGAGGTGGAGTTCCTCAGGGAGACCAAGCCCCTCATTCGCCATCACCACGAGCGGTTTGACGGTCTGGGATACCCCGACGGCCTGTCCGGGGAGAGCATACCCCTGGAGGCGAGGATCATCTTCCTCGCCGAGGTCTTCGATTCCATCCGATCTGATAGTCCATACCGTCGTAGTCGGAATCTGAGGGAGGCTCTCGGGGAAATGGAAGCGGGCGCCGGAACCCAATTCGACCCGCACATCCTGGGGATCTTCATAGGAAATGCCAGAAACAACTTCCCCAACGGCTCGGGCTCGCCGGAAGCAGGTGGGCACCACAAAAATGCGCGGGAAACCGATGTCCGCAGAGCTTCCGTATAAAACGAATAAGCCTCGGATTACGCCACACAGTCCAAGATCCCCCAGAATTTCTTCTATAATATATCGATGAGTCAACCACGAGGTACCAATCGACTTGGACCCCACCTCTCCCT
>CP070774.1:617506-619812 GCA_020346125.1 Syntrophobacterales bacterium
ATCTTTGAGGTTCGAGCTCCGACCGGGTGACGCATGCATGATCGAGTCATTCCGTGGGACAGGCCGGGGTCTTTCCCTGAAGTAATTCCTTCTTCTTGAAGCCTCCCTCTTTAAGCATCTATAATAGTCATATGATTGGCGGACCCTGTTTACGACTATTTTGGTCCAATGTTGGGCGTTGCAGCCCGTAAGGAGGAAAAATGGAGGCAAGAAAGGGCGTCATAGAGTACGTCTGTGAAGGGGGTTTCGGCGGCTCGGCAACCGTTTGCGTTGAGCTGAGGACTGAATTTCCCGGGGTCGGTGGGACGATCGTTACCCATGAGGGCGTGGCCTCCGCCTTCCGGGAGGAATTTAGCCCCTCCCCAAAATCCGCTCACCGGTTGTTCTTGAGACACACCATCGTGAAAAAGCTGGAGGATTACTTTCACAGGAAAGGGGTGTACATGTTCGCCCATGTCCCAAGGCCGTTAGGGTCGATAAGCAGGGATGGTGACAGCCCCTCCGAAGCGTACATCTATGAGTGGGCTTTTGGTACAGAGGGCTTTCCATGGGAATACGTCGATCGCGAGGGCAACCGGACTCGGGTTCAACTCCATGATTGGGACAACTTCGTGACGAATTTCCATCGTGCTGGAGTAGATGTACAGATGGATACTACGGATCCGGATGACGGTAGGATTTCAAAGAACATCATCCACCAGTATTCCAAACCCGTTGGGAATGGGAGGGAGATGAACTGTTTGTGGAAGAGAATCGATTTTGGTTACGAAAGCATGAAGATTGACCTCGAAAAGCTTTCTCAGTTCTTGCATGACAGGAGGGAAGATTTGGAAAAGGTGTTGCGTACTGAGCGATACGAAATGATCGTGCTCGCCAAGGAGTATCTCAAGAAGGGCAGGGAGATGAGGGAGGTGGACATAGGAAGGTTAGATTCCCTTGTTGGAGAATACAGGTATTCGAGCCTGCGTCATTACGTCTCCAGGGGTTCGGGCATTGGTGAGCCAGAGAAAGTCTACATCTCCACAAGAACTGAGTCCTTGCTCTAGTTGGCATGTGGAGCTCATCCGAAAAAAGGAAGTGGGCCGAGAATAAAGATTATCCCGTTGCGCATATGAAATATCTTTTCGCTCGATGGAAAACCGACTATTAGCCCTTCGCCGCGCCTTATTCGCATATTGGGCCCCGAGGTCATAAATTCTCTTGTGAAATTCGGTCTTGGAAGAAATCCCCCTCAAATCTATCCTCCTTGAAAACCCTCGTCCATGCATTTTATCATTTCTTATCTAACCCCGCGATCGTAGATCAGGGGATTGAGGAGGAATTGAGATGAAGAGGTTCCTGGAGGGCAGTTTTTTATTAGGGTGCCTTCTTATGCTGACGGGGTTCAACGTGGATAATGCCATCGTGCCTAAGGGCGAAATCCTTTCGGGGGGCCCACCGAAGGACGGCATACCGGCCATACTGAAGCCTCAGTTTGTCAGTCCCAAGGAGGCTGAATTCCTCAAGCCCGGTGACGAGGTCATTGGAGTGCGAATGGCGGGCCAGGCCAGGGCTTATCCCATCAAGATCCTCAACTGGCACGAGGTGGTCAATGATACCGTCAAAAAGGTCCCCATTGTGGTGACTTTTTGACCCCTTACCCAGTCGGGAGTGGTCTACTCCCGAGAAGTGGAAGGGAAACTTTATACCTTTGGCGTCTCTGGGCGGCTTTACAAGAGCAATGTTCTCCTTTACGATCATCAGACCGAGAGCCTCTGGTCACAGATGATGGAAAAGGCCATCGCGGGTCCCTTGGTGGGGAAGAGGCTCAAGAAGCTCTCCTCGGTCCGTACCTCCTGGAAGAACTGGCGGGAAAAGAATCCGCATACCCTGGTTCTTTCCAGGGATACTGGATTTAAACGGAACTACTCGGTGGACCCTTACGAGGGCTACTACAGAAGCCTCGGGATATGGTTTCCCGTGGGTGATGTACGTAGGGATCTATCTCCCAAGGAGATGGTCCTCGGCATCGAGGTAAAGGGCAAAGCCAAGGCCTACCCCGTTTCCCAAATAGGGAAGCAACCTGGAATTTTAAAAGATGAAGTGGGTGGGGAGCCTGTTGAGATAGAGGTGGCCCCCGATGGGGAGATCGTCGGAGTCAGGGATGAAAGGGGAGAACCGATTCCCGCGATCTTCAGCTATTGGTTTGCCTGGCAAGCTTTTCAGCAAAAAACCGATGTTTATCGGGGAAAGAGATAGGGGCTTTTTTCTCGGTTGCTCCCATGATATGGTACATAAACCAGTGTGGTGTCCCAGTAATAACTTGC
>CP070774.1:619912-622214 GCA_020346125.1 Syntrophobacterales bacterium
GTCAGAAATCGTCCTCCAGAAATACAAGGAGAAAAAGAACATCGTCTCTTTGGAGGAGAGGCAGAACATCGTCGTTCAGCGGCTTTCCCAGCTCAATGCCTTGGTAACCGGCGCGAAGACCGAGAGGATCGCCATTGAGACGAGATATAAGGAACTGAAGAAATTGTCCAACCAGCCGGAGATGATCGAATCCCTCCCCTCCATCCTCAGCAACTCGATGATCCAGCAGCTGAAGACGGATTACGTCGCTCTTCAGAGGAAATATTCCGAAATATCGAAGAAATACGGGGCAAAGCACCCGAAGATGGTGGAGCTCCGTTCCCAGATTGGCCTGATGAAGCGGAAGATTTCCCTCGAGGTAAAGAAAAACGTCAACAGCCTCATGACCGAATATAAGGTTGCACAATCGAAGGAGGCCACCCTTGTGGAGGCCTTGGAAAAGCAGAAGCAAGAGGCCCTGGAGTTGAACAGGAAGGCCATCGATTACAAGATCCTGGAGCGCGATGCGGAGAGCAACCGGCAAATGTATAACGTTTTAATTACGAAGTTGAAGGAAGCGGATTTGAGCAGCGATCTGAAGAGCACCAACATCAGGATCATCGATCCGGCTCAGGTGCCCAGAAGCCCAATAGGTCCCAAGAAGGGGTTTAACATTCTCTTTGCTGCTTTCATCGGCCTGGGGCTGGGAATGGGCTTCGCCTTTTTCCTGGAATATATCGACACGAGCATGAAAACCCCCGAGGATATCAAGCGGATTCAGGTTGCTTACATGGGGTTTATCCCCACATTCAACAAGAACAGCCACGGGGAGCTCATCGTTCAGGAGGATCCTAAATCCCTCATCTCGGAGTCCTACCGGACTCTGAGGACGGGCATCCTGTTTTCCGGCTCAAAGCCCTCACCTCAGTTTATCCAGGTTACCAGTGCGGGACCGCAGGAGGGAAAGACCATCACCGCGGCCAACGTGGCCACGGTAATGGCCCAGAGTGGGAGCCGTGTCCTCATTATAGATTGCGATATGCGGAAGCCGAGGATCCACGAGATCTTCGGAATACCAAACACCAGCGGTCTCTCCGATCTGCTCCTCAATGGGGAGGAAGGTTTTTCCTCCATTAAAAAGACGAAGGTCCCCAATCTGGAACTCATTCCCTGCGGAACGATTCCCGCCAACCCCTCCGAGCTCCTGGGCTCCAAGAGGATGCAGAGGTTCCTGACGCTCTTGGGCGATAAATATGACCGGATCATTATGGATTCCCCTCCTGTTCTGGCCGTCACGGATTCCATTGTGCTGAGCCGCCTGGTGGAAGGGATTCTCATGGTGGTGGGGGCAGGCTCTTCCAGCAAGAACGGCGTTGCGAGGGCTGTGGAGCTCCTGAAGGAGGTCAATGCCCGGATCTGCGGGGCCGTGCTCAATAATCTGAATGTGGACAAGGAACGATACTACTACTCGCGCTACTATTACTACAATTATGGGAAGTATGGGAATTACGCATATGGGGATAACGGAAAGAGGAGAAAGAAGAGGAAAAAAGTCATCAGGCCTTACTATTCGACGAGGTCGAAGGGGAAGCCACTGGATTATCTGAAGCCGGGAGATCGAAATCACAGAACGTGAACAGGTTTTTAGGCTTTGGCGAAAACACCTTGTGAGGGGGAAGGCCTGAACACCGTATCAGGCCTTCCCCCCTTTTTTACGTATCCGATCAATGATGTCGGAAGTTGAGACGCCTTGGATTTGGGGAATGATGACTACCCTGCCCCCAGCGTCTTCAACCACATCCCTTCCGATGGTGGTCTCCGCTGTCCAATCCCCACCCTTGACCAGGATATTGGGCTTCAGGCAGGTGATGAGCTCCAGCGGATCTGGCTCATCGAAGATCACCACGTAATCGACACATGCCAAGGCCGAGAGGACCTCGGCCCTTTCAGCCTGAGGGGTGCAGGGCCTGGATGGTCCCTTGATGGATCGAGCGGATCGATCGCTGTTGAGGGCTACAACGAGGGCATCTCCCAGCTTCTTCGCCTCCTCGAGGCAACGAGTATGGCCAATGTGGAGGATGTCGAAACAGCCATTGGTGAAAACGATCTTCTTCCCCCTCCTTTTCAGGCCTTCGAGGATTTCCTCCAGCTCATCCCTCTCCTTTATTTTTTCCCTCACTTCTGAGCCCTTTTCTCCTATTTCGTACCATCCCTTGTTAAATGCAGCGTCTCAAATAGTTGCACATCGTTCAAATAGGGATTAAATCCTAAATCCGAAATACTAAATCCTAAACAAATTCCAATTTCCAAATCTCAAATTCAA
>CP070774.1:622314-624604 GCA_020346125.1 Syntrophobacterales bacterium
CCATGGCCTTGGCTAATGTTCAGGACCATCAGGGAGACCAGAAGGGCATCGGTGCCTGAGGAAACACCGATCCCGTACTTGACTTCACTATAGGCAGCAATCTGTTCTTCCAGTTTTTTGACGTTTGGTCCGAGGATGAACTGCTGGCTCTCGAAAACCGCATCAACGGCCTTTTGAATCTCTCCCCTGATCTCCGCGTATTGTGCCTTCAGATCAACGAGTGGAATCTCCATTTCCGTTGCACCTTCCTTTAAAGAGACGAGACGATCCCTCCATCCTTCTGAAATTTTAATCCACAACGGCTGCACGTAGCACTGAGGCCATCGAATTCCAACCGAACTCCGCATTGACAAGCATGGCCGATAACCTTGGCTGGGCTTCCAGCCACTATGGCATAATCTGGAATATCCCCTGTCACTACCGCCCCTGCCCCGATCAAGGCATACCTTCCGATAGTGTGGCCGCATAAAACAGTGGCGTTAGCCCCGATGGTGGCTCCCCGTCTCACCAAGGTCTGCTCGAACTCCTTCCTTCTCGAGATGAAACTGCGCGGGCTGATAACGTTGGTAAAGACCATCGATGGCCCGCAAAAGACATCGTCCTCGATGATCACGCCTTCGTATACGGATACGTTATTCTGGACTTTCACGTTATCCCCTATCCTAACGCCCCTCCCGACGAACACGTTTTGGCCGATGGAACAATTCCTCCCAATTTCCGCTCCCTTCATAATGTGGCAGTAGTGCCATATCCGTGTTCCCTCGCCGATCTCGCAGGGTTCGTCAACGCATGAGGTCTCGTGGATGAAGACGTCCCGGTTGTGTGCTTCCTCGAACCCCAGTACTCTCCCCTTCTTTTGCAAGGATCTTTGGCAGAGATCCAGGATCTCCAAGACTCGCAATCCGTTTTCACCGTCGGTTTTCGGTCTCTTGCGACTTTGGATGCAATCCAGAAAGTGTCGACATTCAACCTTGAGGGGCTCCTCCATCTCGAAATCGACGAGTTCTGCATCCTCTTTTCGAGGAACGGGAACTCGGTCTATCCAATCGATCCGATGGCTAAACAGCAATAACTTATCCCTCGGTGCTACATCATCGAATACGGCCATCTTTCGATCGCCTACGATCACCAGTTTCTGCTCCTTGTACGGATGGAGCCAGCTGACAAAGATGTGGGACTTCACGCCGTTAGAGAAATCCATGGTAGTCATGGTCACATCTGGAATCCCCGGGCTAAGGTAGCTACCGCCATGGGCGGATACCTCCTTCGGGGTCTCCTCCAGGAGGAGCAGAATCACCGAGATATCGTGGGGGGCGAAGCTCCACAGGATATTTTCCTCAGTCCGAAACTTCCCCAGGTTAAGCCGAGTTGAGTAAATGTAATTGATCTTTCCCAACTCCCCGGCGGAGACCATTTCTTTTAGCTTTGTAATTCCCGGATGGTACTCCAGAAGGTGACCCACCATCAATATCTTTCCCGCCTCCGCTGCAAGGGAAACCAACTCCTTTCCCTCATTTACCTTCAAAGCCAGGGGCTTCTCCACGAAGACATCCTTCTCAGCTATGAGAGCCTCCCTGGCTATTTCATAGTGAGATTGGGCAGGGGTAGCTACCACAATCCCGTCAATGGACTCATCACTCAATATCCCCGGCAGGTTATTGGCGGTCTTGACGGAGGGGTAAAGGGACTTCATCTCCCTTAGCTTTTTTTCATCAATGTCATACAGAGTATATAGGGCCTTCAACTCCCAAAAGTTTCGGGCCAGGTTCTTCCCCCAATACCCGCAGCCGATTACAGCGATGTTAGACATCGTTTCCCCTTTGCTTCGAATCCCCGGTCAGTAATTGATCATGACTTTTTGCTGGCCCGAGCGCATCTTGGCGACCTTCTCGCATATCTCATTATCGCATAACTGGATAAGCCCGTGGATTTCTCTCCATCCCCCGTCTACCCTCCCCCCAAACCCATTCCTTCCGGACATAGCCTTAGGTGCCAATAGACGAACCGAGGGTAGACGCCTAACTTCCTTTTCAGCCTCTCTTTTCGAAAGGCCGTGAACAGACAGGAGAGAAACGCCAGAAGAAAATCGATGCAGAATCTCATAAAAAGGCAACCCTTGAGCATTATGAGCTCTGCCGTTCCCCTATGCTTTTTGAAGAAAATGACCTTTGCTTGGGGCACATGGCACATTTGCCATCTCCGGCGCCTCATGCGATAACACCAGTCCGTTTCCTCCAGGAAGAAGTAGTCCTCATCCAACAACCCCACCTCTTGGATTGACTGAGAGCGA
>CP070774.1:624704-626807 GCA_020346125.1 Syntrophobacterales bacterium
ATAAAGATTATTTCCAGTCAGAAAGGTTTTTTCCCCGAGGATAATACACATCGGGAGGAAAGAGTTCTCCATGGCAGGCTGCAAATCCCTTGAAGAACTGGCGGCTTCCTTCTCTTACGGGCAGATTGGCCTGAAGGTTTCCAAGGATGAGCGTCCCGAAGGAGAGCGCGTCAACCTCTATTCCCGTGCTGTCAAGAATATTCCCGTTTCATCGTACCCCACGTGGAGATGTTCGTTTGAGAACCGGCATCCGGGATGGGGCAAAGGAGTTCCGGCACCCTTGACTACTATTTTATAAGAGGATGAGAGCTCTCCTTAATATCACTGGGGATGCCGGTCGTACAAAATGGCCTGGTCGAAGGAGGGTGATATGATGTAAAATCGGCAACGGCAACCCACTGGGGGGATGCAGATGGAAATGCAAACCTATCTGTGGATATGTCTGATCGTGTTTTTCGCCGGTTTCATTCAAGGGCTTTCCGGTTTCGGCTCTATCTTGCTGGCCCTTCCGCTTCTGGCGATTTTCTTGGACATCAAAGCGGTTATTCCACTGGTTGCACTATACGGCCTATCCATATCCTTTCTGCTACTGGTTCAGCTCCGGAAGCATCTCGAGTGGAAGAAGGTCTTCCCCCTCCTCCTCGGGGCTGCCTTGGGAATACCTGTTGGCGTATTCTTTCTCAAGAAGCTCGACAGGGATATGATCCAGTACACCCTGGGCATTATCCTGATTTCCTACTCCCTGTACAGCCTGTTTTTTCGGTCATCAAGGAGTGGGATAGGTGAGGCATGGGCCTATGTTTTTGGTTTTCTCGCGGGATGTCTCGGCGGTGCGCTCAGTGCGTCCGGGCCCCCAGTGATCGTATATACCTCCCTCCAGTCATGGGGCAAGGACAGGATAAAGATAACGCTTCAGACGTTTTTCGTAATCGCCGGCCTGATGGTTGTCTTTGGCCATGCCATTAGCGGTGTGACTACGATAGTTGTCCTCCGATTGTTCGGAATTTCCATGCCCACGATGATTCTGGGAACGTACGTCGGCTCGTATTTTTACGGCATGATAGGAGAGCAGTGGTATAGGAGAATCATATTTATTTTTCTCGCCCTTTTAGGCGTTTTTATGATCTACAAGGCAAATTAGAGGTATTTGTATCTCCTCTCACCCGGTCCTCAATCTGAATCCATCCCCCACCCGTTTGATTGCCGCACTGAGCGTGGAAACCCTCGGAATCGAAGGTGGAGATCCGGAATTTAGGAAACCTTTTTCAGGCCCTCCTCCAGAATGGAAAGCCCCCCTTCCAGCTGGTCATCGGTGATCACCAGGGGCATGAGGATTCGGATAACATTGTGGTAAGCCCCGCAGGAGAGGATAACCAGCCCCTTCTCGTGACAGCGCCTCACCAGTTCCTTCGTCTCATCCGCGGCTGGCTCCTTGGTTTGACGGTTCTTCACCAGCTCTATTCCCACCATGGGCCCCAGCCCGCGAACATCTCCAATGATTTCATGCTCCTCCTGGAGATCGAGCAACCGCTCCCGGACCTTTTCCCCCAACTGTGCCCCTTTCTCCAACATCTCTCCCCCAAGCAAGTCCAAGACCGCCAGGCCAGCTGCGCAGGCAATGGGGTTGCCCCCATATGTCCCGCCCAAGCCACCCACATGTGGCGTATCAATCATCTCCGCCCTTCCGGTGATCCCGGCCAAAGGAAGCCCGGCAGCGATTGACTTGCCGGTGAGGATGATATCCGGGACCACACCGAAATGCTCGCAGGCAAAGAGTTTTCCCGTTCGGCCCATCCCGGACTGAACCTCATCCATGATGAAGAGGATTCCATTCTTCTCACAGATTGCCTTGATCTTCTTGAAGTACTCCTGGGGTGGGGCGATGAAACCCCCTTCGCCCTGCACTGGCTCCGCGATGAGCGCTGCCACCGCATCTGCGGCCACGGTGTTGATGAAGAAATCCTCCAGGTAATCGGCGCAGTGGATTCGGCATGTGGGATATTCCAGGCCAAAGGGACATCGGTAGCAGTAGGCGTAGGGCATCCGGTAAACCTCGGGACAGAAGGGACCAAAGCCCCACTTATACGGCTTGATCTGGCTGGT
>CP070774.1:626907-629007 GCA_020346125.1 Syntrophobacterales bacterium
TTTTCTTTAAAGGAATCATTTCTTGAAATAACTTTTTTGCCCACAGAGGGTTACCGATTAAATTATCATCCCAGAAAAGGATCATTCGGCGCTGTAAAGGACCCCCTTGAATTTGTTCAATCTCTTTAACCACTTCTCTTACTGGTCTAGTCCTAAACTTGGGATAGACTGTGCGGGTTGTACAGAATGTACATGAAAAGGGGCATCCGCGGGTTGCTTGAAAAGTGTTTAAGATACTGTAACCCTTTGAATTTAACAAGTCACGTCTTGGAAAGGGGATATGTGCTATATCAATGTTTTGAGTATTTCTGTAAAATTGCCTTAAACTACCTTTTCTGAAATCGTCTAATAATTTAGGCCATATTAGATCACCTTCACCAATCACAACGGAATCAAAATAAGTAGCCGCTTCATTAGGCACTAACGAAGCATGAGGACCACCACATACGACTGTTTTACCTCTCTTGCGGAATTCCTGAGCTAATTCGTAGGCCCTGGGAGCCAAAGGTACTACAAATGTCATTGCAATAAGATCCGCTTCTTGATGAAAATCTATGGTTTCAAATCCCTCATCAACAATAGATACTTCAATATCAGGAGGTGTATAAGCTGCCAATAAGGAATGAGTTAAAGGTGCCGGGCGTAAGAATTTCAAGTTATCTGGTAATTTGGAGAGATAAACAAAAATAACTTTCATTAGGATCCTCCCTCTGAAAAATTGCAGATTGTCCAGCTTTTACTTTTTCCCATCGATCGCCGACAAAAGATAAGTGCCAAAATGGCACCTAACGATAAAGATTGTATACGGGGTGAAACGTGGCGAAATACCGGATACCTAGTGTGTAAACGAACTTCTTGTATCCGTTTTAGGCGAGCCATAGCCTTACCTGATGATCTCAGCGTTTACAAAAGTCCATTCGAGCAGATAAACATAAGCCAGGAATCTCCCATATCTGTCTTTGTAACGTATATAAGCATTACTATGGTTGAACTCCAGTCTGATTTGCTTCTTGTCCGCCATTTTCCTGGTAGACGCTGAAGCCCTTCTCCCCAATTTATTGATGGTCTCGATGTCCCTCCTTCCCTTTCTCTTTTTTATCAGAAAGGAGAAAGACATGGAGTGAACATGATCTGAACCGACAAACAATTACTTGTCCTTAGATTTAAACCAAAATCCACCTCTTTCTTGAATCCATGACAATTATTGCTGTCACGAAGTTCGGAATGAAGATGACAAACTGTAATCATAACATTTGGGAGAGTAGTCTGAGTTAGGAATAATAGCAGGAATCGAAACTTTTGAGTTCAACAGCTCAAATACAATATATGAGCATACCGACAAACGAGGATAATAACCGTAATAACGAACCATCTGTTCGCCCTTGTCCAGTGATCTGGCCAATTCGATACCGGTTTTCTAGTACCGTTTTCCGGATAAAAGAGCTTCACCGCAGGCAAATTTGAGCGAAGGTGAATAGCACCGAAACCTTTTACCCGCTGTTATACACCGTAGGGCGCAGGCCGCACACATAAATTAACAAACTCTTAAATTCACTCAATTCAGTCTACTTGACTTCAAGATTTCTTAAAAGCTTGGATTTGGGGCTTAGAACGAATCGATTCCCATTAAAGGATTTTGTTATTCCATCTTTTTCTTTTCCTAACACACCATGCCTGATTTCTTTAGTTTTTCGGAATGGCCTTCCAGGGGATGCTGCTTGATTCAGAGGCGATCGGCCGGATGGATATTCTTCATGGGAAATAATTCTACCGCAAATCAATACTTTTCGCTTGTCCCCCCGATGATCGATATCATCTTGTATTCGAAAACGGAAAATTGATTCATATTGCGGTCCCCAAAGCTTAAATACGTCGCGGGGTTACGGGGATCGGATTACTGTCACAACTCCCGAAGCTGGCCGTTCGATGACAATTTCGTTCGGATCCAGATTGAAGCTTCGACCGGACCCATTTGTTAGCGTGAAGCTAACGGATCCGCTTGAGGTCAGGACATATTCAGTCGTTCCATCACTGACGACGATACTCGGTGCTGAATCGGCGAGGAGAAAGAAACTATTTGGGTCGATGGTAAAAGTTTCA
>CP070774.1:629107-631190 GCA_020346125.1 Syntrophobacterales bacterium
CCGGGAAAGATCGTTGGAGGAACGATCTTATTCCGGGGCCAAAACCTCCTGGATCTATCTGAAAAGGAAATGGAGAGGATTCGGGGAAATCGAATCTCCATGATATTCCAAGAACCGATGACCTCCTTAAATCCCGTCTTCACCATAGGCAACCAGATCAGCGAGGCCATCAGATTGCATCAAGGTTTGAATAGGAGGATGGCCCTCAATAAAGCGATCGAGATGTTAAAGCTAGTAAATATTCCCAACCCCGAGGAGTGTGTCAGAAGATATCCCCACGAATTGAGCGGAGGGATGAGGCAAAGGGCCATGATCGCCATGGCCCTCTCCTGCAACCCAGAGATTTTGATTGCCGATGAACCCACTACCGCCCTTGATGTGACCATACAGGCTCAGATCCTGGACCTCATGTCAAAGCTGCAGGAGGAACTGGGAATGGCCATCATCCTCATTACCCATGATCTGGGGGTAATCGCCGAGATGGTGAGAAGGGTTATCGTGATGTACGCGGGAAAGATCGTGGAGGAGGCGGATACGGATACGATCTTTGAGAATCCCCAACATCCCTATACCAAGGGATTACTGAAGTCGATCCCCCGCCTCGGAAGTAAGGCAAAGGCGCGGAAGGAACGGTTGCAGGAAATCCCGGGAATCGTACCATCCGTTTATGATCTGCCTGAGGGATGTAAATTCTCCACCAGATGCAGCCATACCATGGATATCTGTCGAGAAAGGGAGCCAGAACTGCGAGAAATTGGGGACGCACATTTGTGCAGTTGTTGGCTAAGAAATATGTGAGGCTGAGGATAGGGATAAGAGATGGCAAGACCCCTCCTGGATGTTATCGATCTCAAGAAATATTTTCCCATAAGAAAGGGGGGCTTCTCCAAAACTGTGGGGTATGTCTATGCCGTAGACGGTGTGAGTTTTTTCTTATACAAGGGGGAGAATCTGGGATTGGTGGGCGAGAGCGGCTGTGGTAAGTCCACGACGGCAAGGGCAATCTTACGGTTGACCGAACCCACCGCCGGAAAAGTGATCTTCGAGGGGCAAGATATATGTGAACTGGGAAAGGGTGAACTGAGGTCCATTCGAAGGAATATGCAGATCATATTCCAAGACCCCTACGCGTCGCTGGATCCCAGGAAGACCTTGGGTCAGACCGTTGGGGAGCCGCTGGATATCTTCCGGGTTTACTCCGGTGCGGAAAGGGAGGCGAGGATCTCCTACCTTTTGGAAAAGGTGGGGTTAAAACCCGAACAGTCGTCGAACTATCCTCATGAGTTCAGCGGGGGCCAGAGGCAAAGGATAGGCATAGCAAGGGCTTTGGCTTTAAACCCAAAACTGATCATCGCTGATGAGCCCGTATCCGCGTTGGATGTCTCCATCCAGGCTCAGGTCATCAACCTACTGGAGGATATCCAGGAGGAGTTTCAACTCTCCTATATCATAATTGCCCATGACCTGGCCGTGGTGGAACACATCTGTGACCGAATCGCGGTGATGTACTTGGGAAGGATTGTGGAATCAGCAGCTGATACGGAGCTCTATAGCAATCCACTCCATCCCTACACGGAAGCCCTCATTTCCGCAGTTCCCGAACCAAATCCCAAGGTGAAGAAGGAGCGTATCATCCTCGAGGGGGATGTCCCGTCTCCCACCAACCCTCCCTCGGGTTGTCATTTTCACACCCGGTGTCCTTACCGACGAGAAGAGTGCGACGTCATCGTTCCAGAACTGAGGGAGGTCGGTAACCAGCACTACGTGGCCTGTCATCTGAGGTAGGATCTTTCCTTTTTCTCCACAACCTCACTCGGAACTATAGATACCCCTCGATTAACCGGAGCAACCGTTCCCACGCAATCACCAAACGCATTGACCCGAATCTACCAACGGATATCGCAAAATTCTCATTTCTAGAGGATTTTATTGACGGCTTCCCGTAATTTCCCATCTGCCTCGTTCAGCATTCTCTCGTGTTCTTTCACTTGACGCATTTTCCGCTTAATATCCCGAAGGCCAGCTTCAACCATTCCCCGAGTCTGCTCCGGAGAGGGTCCCCCCGTAAGTCCTCTCCTCCCTA
>CP070774.1:631290-633353 GCA_020346125.1 Syntrophobacterales bacterium
CAGTATTCCATTATTCCAATATCCCAGTTGGGGCAAAGCACCTATGTTCCTCTTTGACCACCAGGCTAAAAAATATTCCGTCGAAAGCCAGGAAACTGGTTTATTTATGTGAATTGTTTTCGAAAGGACTTCGTGAAATTAACTATAGCTTAATGAAAAAATGAGTTGACTTGAGTTCACAAATAGAGTAATTAAGTCAATCAGTTATTAAGGAGGATCTCACTTGCCATCGAAGGCCAAAACCTCGTATGCAAAACAGATAGAAGCCCTGAAGGAGATCAGTACCGCCATCTCCTCGGATCGGTATATAGAGGACGTTCTCAGGCTCATCGTTACCGTAACGGCCAATGTAATGGATTCCAAGGTCTGTTCACTCTGGTTGATAGATGAGAAGGAGAACTGTTTGAAGGTCCGGGCAACTCAAACAATGAATAAGGAATACTTGAAGGAGAGGAGCCTGAAGCTCGGCGAGGGGGTTGTTGGCTATGTGGCCCAACAGGATAAGCCTGCCAACATTTTGGACGTGCTCATAGACCCCCGATACAAGGAGAAGGAACTGGCCAAAAATATGGGCCTTCGTTCGATGCTCAGCGTTCCCATGCGGGTGAAGGATAAGGTCATCGGCGTGATAAATTGTTATACTTCCTACCTCCACGAATTTACTAAGACCGAATTGGATTTGTTGACCACCGTGGCCAACCAGGCAGCCATTTGTATTGAGAATACGGAGCTAATGGTGAGGTCCAAGGTGATCCAGGAGGAATTGGAATCTAGAAAGCTTGTTGAACGGGCAAAGGGCATATTGATGCGGGATTATGGCCTTTTAGAGGATGTGGCCTTCAGCCGAATCCGGAAGAAGAGCATGAACTCGCGTCGGTCGATGCGGGATATCGCTGAGGCCATTATTTTGGCCCATGAGATGAAAAAATAACAAAAAAAGCTTGACAAGAGTTTAGGTGTGTGGTAAAAACCACACGAATTTAGTAGGCTACGATACAACGGCGTATCGAAAAGACAAAGGCGTCCATAGCCCTTCTTATGGACGTCTTTTTTAGTTTAAACCTCAATAAGAGTGTAGTCTAAAGAGCTTCTGTTACGAAACCAAATACAAGTATATCCACTAAAACTTTCCGCCGATCACATTCGCGTGGGTATGGAGGACAATATCTACTATCAAAAAGGGGGGATTGGTACAAGCAACGCCCAATTTGCGGAGCGTATCGTTCGCATTGCACGGGAGTACGGGAGGGATGTTCCGACCCCGGAGGAAACCAGGGAGATTCTCGGGCTGCGCAGGAAATAGCGAAAGGAGGGAACAGATTCAATGACTATCGACAAAACCAAATACGATGAGACAAAACCCGATCAGGTCGCACTGCTCCAACTGGAGATCGCCGCAGAGAAGTTGGGCCTCGATGAAGGGATGAAGCTGAAGCTGGAAAATTGTAAGAGGGTGCTAGTGGTCACCTTTCCGGTCAGAATGGATACTGGAAAGCTTAAAATCTTTACCGGATATAGAGTCCAGCATAACAACACCAGGGGACCAGCAAAAGGGGGAATCCGTTACCACCCCACCGTCGATCTAGATGAGGTGAAGGCCCTGGCTGCGTGGATGACGTGGAAGGCGGCGGTGGTGAATATCCCCTACGGCGGTGCTAAGGGCGGGGTCCAGTGCAATCCCAAGGAGATGTCCAAAGGTGAATTGGAGCGATTGACCCGAAGGTTTACCTACGAGATTGCACCTTTAATAGGGCCCGATAAGGATATACCCGCTCCCGATGTATATACTGATGCCGAAACCATGGCCTGGATCATGGATACCTACAGCATTTTACACGGGTATAATATTCCAGGTGTGGTAACGGGTAAACCCATCCCCGTAGGCGGATCCCTGGGGAGAAACGAGGCAACGGGTCAAGGCTGCATTTACACCATTCAGGAGGCCATGAAACACCTGGGCATGGATCTGGAGAAGGCCACCGTTGCCATTCAAGGGTACGGCAACGCCGGGTTCAATGCCGCCCAGATCATCCATAAGCTCGGTGCCAAAATCATAGCCGTAA
>CP070774.1:633453-635446 GCA_020346125.1 Syntrophobacterales bacterium
CCAGGCTATTGGAGCTATATATTACTCCAAGAGGCTAGAACCGAAGGGAGACGAGCCTGCGATTACAGCTCGAGTATGGGAGGAAAAGCCTGGAACTAGGGGCGAAAGGCCGAGAGCGGCCTGTAAGGCGGGAAGCATGGGAAGGCTGGGCTGCTTCTCCTTCTTCCCCACGAAAAATCTGGGCGGATTCGGAGATGCCGGGATGGTGGTGACCGACGATGAGGCAATGGCGGAGAAGATAAAGGTCCTCCGGGCGCATGGTAGTCAACCTAAATACCATCATCACCTCATCGGGGGTAATTTCAGGCTGGACGAACTTCAGGCTGCAATCCTCAACGTGAAATTCCTCCATTTGGAAAGATGGACGGAGGCGCGCCGGAGAAATGCCGAAAGGTACGACCGCCTCTTCAAGGAGATGGGCCTTACCGAGCATATTCGTTTGCCCTCCATCCAGGGGGGGAATAGACATATCTTCAATCAGTATATCATCCGGGTACCCCAACGGGACAGGCTCCGGGAATTCCTCCACGCCAAGGGTGTGGGGACTGAGGTCTACTACCCCATACCACTGCATCTCCAAAAATGCTTTAAATATCTTGGATATAAAGAAGGTGATCTGCCCGAATCCGAGAAGGCTGCGAAAGAAACCCTAGCCCTTCCAATCTATCCGGAATTATCTCAAGAGCAACAGGAGTATGTAATCGAGCAAATCAGGAATTTCTATGAACGGACCTGAGTCTGTCGTAGAACCAAATCCATAAGGCTTTACCGCTTGAGGGCATGATTGAGATGATGCCCAGCCAATAACCCCCAAGCCGAAGTTTGTCCCGAATTTCAGTTTTCCTAAAATTTTTTCTTGACTTTCATTATTTTTTTTAGTATTTATGTTCACAAAATGAACGTTCATGAAATGAACGATCCTCGGACGGAATAATGCTAAATCAAGGAGATGAAATAGCAGATGGGCTTTGGATTTGAGTTTTATAAGGGAATGTTGGAGAGATTTCTTGAGTTGTTAAAACAAACCTTTGGCGATTCATTGGTCTCGTTGGTCCTTTATGGCTCTGTGGCCAGAGGTGATGCGGAGGCAGACAGTGATATTGACCTCTTATTGATCCTGAGGGATCCGCCTAACAACTATCATCGCCGTTTGGACCAGGTTTTAGGGGTTCAATCTGATCTTGAGAGGGAAGAAGTGTACAAAAGAATGAGGGAGAGGTTGGACATAGAGCCTTTCTTAAGTCACATCATTTTATCCAAGGAGGAGGCAGATGAGAATCGATATATCTATCTAGACATGGTGGAGGACGCAAAGATACTCTATGATCGGGATAATTTTTTTGCCCAAAGACTCAAGGTGATAAAAAAACGCCTTAGAGAACTCCATTCAAAGAGGGTATGGCTCGAGGATGGGACATGGTATTGGGACCTAAAACCCGATCTCAAACCCGGTGAGGTATTCACCCTGTGAATAATAGAGAAAAAGGAAAGGCGCTCATTTTGACGGCTGAGCGGGTCATCAAGAGGGACCTTGGAGGGGCAGTAAAAGACGGTGACTTTAACATGGTGGTGAGGCGTGCCCAAGAGGCAGTGGAACTTGTGTTAAAAGGGGCGCTTACTGTATTAGGAATTGAGTATCCGAAGATCCATGATGTGGGGAAAGTATTTGCTGACGTTGTGCAGAGAAAAGTCGGTACGATGGAAAGTGAGATATTGGAAAAGATCATTCACATATCCACTCGGCTTAGCGAGAACAGGGCCCCTGCTTTCTATGGGGAGAGAAGTTATGGGGAGGGGGAGGCCAAAGAAGCCCATTGCGATGCCTTATTCGTCTTGGACAAAGTAAAAGACCTGTTAAAGGAGAGCATGGGGTGAACTTGTCCTTTCCAGGTTCAACGAAGTCGATTCGGGTGTGAGGTGGATATAAAAATCCTCAATTCCTCCCCCCTTGCTTTTCAGTACGAGGTCATAAGGGATGGAAGACCCTTCATAG
>CP070774.1:635546-637502 GCA_020346125.1 Syntrophobacterales bacterium
TGCACATTGGAAAGTTTTTTCCCCCTTATCGAGGAGGAATGGAATCAGCATTGTACGACCTTTGCAATGGATTGAAGGACAAGGTTGATCTTCGGGTACTGGTGGCACACAAAGGAGGTGGTACACGGATAGATGGCGAGGACGGGGTAGAAGTGATCAGGATTGGAAGCCTTGGCACAATTTTTTCGACCTCGATCTGCCCCACAATGGCTTATTGGATAAAGAGGCTTCAGGCCGACATTGTACAGATACACCATCCCAATCCGATGGCTAACATTTCATACCTGTTATCTCGTCAACAGGGTAAACTCATTGTACTGTACCAAAGTGATATTGTTCGCCAACGAATGACTTACGGGATTTATGCACCCTTCTTGGTCAAGATGTTGAAAAAGGCTCAACGAATTATCGCCACCTCACCCCAGTATCTGGGGAGTTCCCCTCTGTTGACGAGATTCAAGGAGAAATGCGTCGTGATTCCCCTCGGTATCGACCTGAGCAGATTTGAAAATAAGGGGAGGGAGAGGGAAATAGCTGCGATCCGCTCTCGCTATGGAGGGAGTATCATCCTCTTCGTGGGGAGATTGACCCAGTACAAGGGGGTTTCGTATCTCTTGGAGGCCATGAAAGAAGTCTCTGGACGACTGTTAGTTATTGGCAGGGGGGATTTGGAAAGACGACTCAAAGACCAAACCGCTGGAAATAATCTTTCGGCAAAGGTGCATTTCCTTGGCGAATTGGCGGAGAGGGAAATAGTCCCATTCTTTCACGCTTCCGACCTGCTGGTTCTCCCCTCCATAACGAGAAATGAAGCCTTTGGACTGGTCCAGTTAGAGGCCATGGCCTGCCGTAAGCCCGTGGTCAGCACACGCTTGGAGACCGGAGTTGAATACGTGAATCAAAATGGGAAAACCGGTTTCATTGTTCCGCCGAGGAATTCTAAGGCTCTCGCGGAAGCCATTAATCGATTGCTTGAAGATGAGAACTTGAGAAAAAGGATGGGCGTTGAAGGGAGAAGAAGGGTGGAGAGGGAGTTTACGAAGGAACGGATGGCACGGGAGACATTGAAACTGTACGAGGGGGTCTTGGCGAGTTCGGGCACATAGTCATGCGGCTATCTCCTGAGGAGCAATTTATTTCGCACGTATTGAGCCTTAGCCTGAAGCCCCGGGATCCTCATAGTGAGGAAAGGATTTGGCCGAGGGACGGCATCAACCGGGATGAATTTATCCGATTGGTGGCTCGCCATGGCCTGGGGGGGTTGCTGTTTTACTGGCTGAGAGAGCTAAAGCTTGAAAACACGCTGCCCCTAGACGTCTATGAAGGTCTAGGGGATATCTACGAATCCCTTAGAAGCCTTTGGCAAAATCATCGCGAAATCCTCAAGGGAATTCTGATGCGATTCTATGAAAGGGAGGTTGAGGTCATCCTGCTCAAGGGAGCCCAACTTGCCCATAGCGATTATCCGGATTTTTGCCTTCGCCCCATAGGAGATATCGACCTTTTGGTGAGAAGTTCGAATCGGGTAAAGGTTATAAGGCTCATGCTGGAAATGGGGTTTACCCTGTATGAGACAAACCAGACCTGCGACAAATTCTTCATCAGACGGGTCCCGAAGCGTCCTAAAAAGACTTTGCCCAAACCTATCTTCGTTGAGGTTCACTCCAATTTACGAGCTCCTATTCGCTTGAACAGGTCTTTTAGTATTGACATGGACGAATTCTGGAATGGCACTCAGGAGGGGTCCATCTTTGGATTTCCTTTTCTCCAGCTGTGTCCTACACATAATCTCATCTATCTCGGTGCCCATCTGAGCCACCACTATTTCAGCCGTTTGATTTGGACCTACGACATCGCCCTCCTCGTCCATCGGCATAGAGAGGAGATTGATTGGAGAAGGCTGGAAAATATCTGCGGAAATATGAGGATCAGAAATTCTCTCTATCATAGTTTGAG
>CP070774.1:637602-639549 GCA_020346125.1 Syntrophobacterales bacterium
GGTCTATCCGTAATTTGCTGGCTTTCTCGGGCACCCCGCTGTCCCTGAGCGTACTGTTCCGTTAATCCCTGGATTGGATGAACGGTACGATGCTCTCATCGGGGACGAATCTCAACTCCCGACATGGAATTGTGTTGCTGAGATCCGAGAGAAAATCGAGGGTAAATCTCATTCCCTTCTTATCCCAAAAGGGCGGAAAAGAACAGGTTAAGAGCTTGGAAGTAGCCCCTATTTCATCGGTTTTCGTGATCTTGTTCTTTCGGGCGTGTTTAATGAAATAGATCCTATGCAGGGGGTGACCCTTTGGAGAAGCGAATTGTTCCTCGCCCTGCCATGGCGTGCCATACATCCAGAAAATTCCATCCTTTTTACGAACAATGATCCTGTCGTCGCTCAATATGGGAACATCCCCCGCATTGTTGCACAGCCTCGCCATGGTGCTCTTGCCCGCCCCTGAATGCCCCACAAACAGGATCCCTTTTCCATCGAGCTCGATTCCGCAGGAGTGGAGGAGGACCCCCTTCCCCTGGGCGAGATAGTGAACCATCAACAGTTCCGCGGTAACACCGCTAAAAGGTTCAATAGCGAATGAGGACTCATCGGCCGGCTTTTTCACATAGAGCTCTCCACGGTACAGGCTGGGATTCATAACCATCACCCTCTCAATAGAGGGATCCCATTCATCAGTAAAGAGTTTTATAATCCGATACCCATTTCGTCGATAGAGGGTCCATACGGGGGCACAATCGAAGATCTTTTTCCCCAGGGGAATGTCTTGGGTTGCCTCGCGGAGTCGGAGAACGATGTCTGATTTACCATTGCTGCGGAAGGGTTGGTAGGTTGGATGAAGCCTGCAATGGAGATTTCGATCTTCCCACTCGATAGCAATGGTAATCTCGGCGATCCGTATGCGTATTTTCCTCTTCATTTCCCCCATGGAATCCGTTGTAGAGAACATCTCCTTTGGGGAAATTGGGACGATTTAGCTGTAAACAGCGACGCAGGGCGGCGAGTATTCCGTACAAGGGTCTGGCACATAAGGCCCAACAGAATAACCGATTTTACAGGCGGCTAAAACCGAGACCTTGGCTTCTAACCGAACCTTGGTGACCATTGGTTTTTCGTACTTTTTCTTGACCTTCTTTCTCATTTGTTTTACCCCTCGACCTCGGCATAAAGAGGTTTCTTGGTCTCGTTCTGTATTTCCAGCAGTTCTCCTCTCAGGTGGCCAACCCGGCAGAGGTATTCCACGGGTTTATCTAAGTCGCCATGTTCCAGTTTGGACCAGCCCGGACACTGACCGCAGAGAATCCGCAAATTGCAATCACCACATGGATCATCTCTTTCCCGCTTTTGAGCTCTGACCTCGGGTAAAAACCTATGCCAACCATCTCGGAAGGAACCATTCAATAGATCATAGCTGGGGTCCCTTACCAATCCGCAAATATGGAGAAGACCATATGGGTCAATGTGAAAGGTATTTATTCCGGCACCACATCTGAATAGAAACTCGGAATGTGTTTCGGCCTCCTTAAACCTCTCGTAAAGTTCAACGAATTCGATACGCCTCTTTTCGTCATCCAAATCCAGCTGGACCACCTGGCGGGGTGACAGTCTGACTTTTCCCGGGTTTCTTCCACCGTCAAGTCTCTGGTTCAATAATGGGTCGAATCGGAATTTAAGCCCCAAACTCTCGGCAAAGGCCTTCATCTCGTCTAATTCATGCCGGTTCAACGTGAGGATCATGGCCTTCAGTTTTACGGGAAGATTCCTCTCCACGAGAAGTTCTAGGCCGTGCATACACCTGGCGTAGGAGCCCGGGACCCTTGTTACTTCCTCATAGACCCCTTCGCTCATTCCATAGAGGGTAATCTCTATGGACCGAGGTGGCCATTCCCTCAGAAAATCCGCAATTTCAGGGTCAATGAGCGTTCCGTTCGTAAAGAG
>CP070774.1:639649-641588 GCA_020346125.1 Syntrophobacterales bacterium
AAGGTAGTTTGCTACCGTTTCGGCCATCGTTTCATCCCAGAGCACGAACACCTGATAAAAAGTCTCGAATGATTTGGCCGACGTAGGAGGGTGAGCTTTGTAAAAGGCCTCTACCAGTCTGCGGTGGTGTGGGTCTGAGAGGTCCATATGGGGGAGCTGAATTCGCCACGGCTTGGAGAGGCCATCTAATCCATGTTCTCTCACCTCCTCAATCAGTTCCGCGGGGGCATTCAACGCCAAAAGGGGAATATGCCTTTCCTGGATATATTCGAGAATGGCCCTGTAGTAGCCATAATCCATCCCCCAGGATGAATACCATTGGCTCTGCTTGAGAAAGTCCCTCTCGCTCAGTTCACCCCTCGACCAACGGTCCATGACCTCTTGATAAGGCCTCTGAAACACCTCCATCCCCACTGCCACCTGGCCAGGGAAACGTTCAGCCAGTCCCCTAATGATTTCCAGCTGGACATAGTGGGCATACACATTATCGTGGGTTTCGCCGACATAGATAATTCGCGAACCGCTTATTATATCCAGTAATTGGGCCTTGGTTACTTTGATTCCAGTGGGAACGTGGAATATTTCACCCTCCTTTGCCCCTTCCAACGTACCATAGGGATTTTCAAGGGGAAGCCTCTGGGTCGTTACACATGCGGCGAAGGCCACCGGGACGACTACTGCCACTAGCCATTGCCTCAGGGAAGCCATGGAATCACCTACCAATATGGGAAAAACGCCTTTTTCTCCCCGGATGATACCACTACATCACCGGTGTTGTCCATGCGATTTGGTGGATCTAAACATGGAGGATGGTGGTTTTCAGCAGAGCTTAGCCGTGAGGATGAAATGTAGGATATAGTGTTGGGGATTGGGTTTCCATGAGCTATTTTTTTCACTCCCCGCGGTGGCGGCAGAGGGACAGTGGATCACGGCGAGCATCCTATCACCCCTACCAGCCATTTTGTTAGGATCCCGATGAGCAGTGAAAAGAGTATGCTTGAAAAAGAGCCAATCAAATAGTATTCAGCGAATTCTCTGTGCTTTAATTCCTCAAAGCGGGCGATCGACTTGGCGGTAAATATGAGTGCGATGGATGCATACTGGTCTAATATAACGAGAGTTACTACGAAAATTCTTTCGAGGATTCCGATTATAGCCCCTGCCCGGGGCAACCCGCCTGTCGACAACGGAGGATATCTCCTTAAAAGTAAGTTGACGATAAGATGACCACCTCCGACTGCCGATATATACGAACCGAGGTAGATACCTATCATTGCGGGATAATGGTTAGTCATAATTTTTGAGGTGGGTCAAGTAATTTTAGTTTACTCTTTTTTTATCAAGTGATTTAACTTTACTCTTTTTTCCAAGATATTATTTCCCACCTTGTTGTCAAGTATTTTTACTTTACTTTTCCTTTAGTCAAGTGATTTAACTTTACCATATCTTAACGTGAGGACATATTCTTCAGGAGCTTCTTCACAAAATTGTCACCTTCAGAAATTGCTTCCCAATTCGTGGCTTTTAAAAACTGAGATGCCGCCTGTTTTGAAAAACCAAAATGTTTACTTAATTGATCATAGGTATAATCTGGGTGCACTCTATAATAATTCACTACTTCTCGCTGTCTCTTGGTCCACGAGCTTTCCAAAGCTTCAATGAGTCGAAAAAACGCATTAATTGTGTCATCTTTAAGGTTAGGTGCATCCGAGGATTTAAAAAAAATGTTTCTATTTTCTTTTTTACATAACCCTAAAGCATCCCTAGCTCTATAAAATGCACCTCCCCTCATCCCCATGTCCTTCTTCTTAAGGGGTTTTTCGATGTCGCCAACCCCAATACCACAGTAGATATCTACTTGTAATGCATCTCTCATGACATTATAGATCTCAAACGATTTTTCCGGGCTCATTATAGCTCCCTGAAATTCATCCCCAAC
>CP070774.1:641688-643574 GCA_020346125.1 Syntrophobacterales bacterium
GTTTAGGTACTCAAGTTACCACTTGCCGTATTACAACCGGAACCGAATCGCCGGGAGATCTGCGGACACGCAAGGTCCTTTACTTTTCCTTGATTTCCTTGGGACGGTCGAATATATTTCGATTACGAGGATGAGGGAACACTGGGAGGTCCGACATGGCTGATGGGGGGGAGAAAAATCCCGAGACAAAAACCGTTACGCCCAGGAGATCCTTTTTGAATTTCCTGCTGGGAGCTACGGTTATTGTCGCCATAGGCGGCATAATCAACACATTGGTAAGGTACCTCTGGCCCACGGAGGAGATTATCGGAGGGGGAAAAGCCGCAGGGACCACCTCGCTGCCCCTATCAGAAATACCGGTGGGAGCCGCCAAGACGGTGCGGCATAAGGGAAAACCCTACGTTGTTGTCCGGCAAGCGGCAAAAGTGTATGCGGTAAATGCCATCTGCACCCATCTTGGCTGTATCGTGTATTGGGACCCGTCTATAAAACAACTGGCTTGTCCTTGCCATACTGCCTTCTTCGACCTGAACGGTAATGTTATTACGGGTCCGGCCCCGAGCCCCCTCCCTACGGCAGATGTAAAGATTGCAGGGGATCAGATCATCATCTCATAGGAGGATTGGGGAATGTCCAATGATGTGCCCGGCGGAGAGGCCGAGAAGAAGGACATTGAGCGAAGAACCTATATTCGGGAATCAGTCAACCTTCTCACCCTCCTGACGGGAATTCTCTATGGGGAGCTCGATGAACGCCTAGACATCAAGGAGGCCATCAAGAAACAACTTAAGAAACCCGTCCCACCCCATGTGAACTGGACCTTCTGTTTCGGTGGAATCTCCTTTTTCCTCTATATCGTCTTAGCGGTAACAGGCGTCCTTCTCTTGATGTACTACCGACCCACCACGACTGAGGCTTACGACAGCGTGGTTATCATCACCAATATCGTCCCCTACGGCTGGTTGATCCGGGGGTTACATCATTGGGCTGCCAACCTGATGATACTGATGGTCGTCCTGCACATGGCGAGAGTCTTTTTCTACGGGGCTTATAAGCCGCCGAGGGATTTGAACTGGGTAGTGGGAGTTTTTCTGCTCTTCATTACTCTGATCTTCGGGTTCTCAGGCTATCTGCTTCCGTGGAACCAGGTATCCTATTGGGCCACAACGGTGGCGACGGACGGAGCCGGGGCCATTCCCTTGATCGGGGACAAGTTGAAGTACTTTATCAGGGGGGGGCGGGAGGTCTCTCAACTGACCCTGACGCGTTTTTTCGCCCTCCACGTTGTCATCCTTCCCGCGGTGATGTTCATCTTCTTGTTCCTCCATTTCGGGATGCTTCGAAAGCAAGGGATATCGGGTCCCCTGTGAGTTGAGAGGAGAGGGTTGATGGAAGAAGAAAGGGATCAGACGGCGGAGAGGGAAGAGGGAATTCCCTTCTTTCCTCACCATTTCCTGAAAGAGGTCATCGTCATGGCGATTATTCTGGCTGTCCTGAGCGTATTGACCACCTTCTCCCCAGCTCCCATGGAGGAAAAAGCCGACCCATTCATCACGCCACCCCACATCAAACCCGAATGGTATTTCCTGGCCAACTATAAATTTCTCCAACTGGCGGAATACTTTTCCGTTATCGGCACGTGGGCGCCAAAGGTTCTCGGCATTCTCACCCAGATGGTTATCGCACTGGTCCTCATCCTCTTTCCCTTCTTCGACAAGAATCCTCAGAGACACCCACGGAAGAGGCCTGTTATGGTTACCTTTGGCATCTTGGCCATCATCGGGTACGGAATCCTACTCTATCTGGGGTACGTCAAGTGATGACCTTTTCTCTTCGGGGGGCTTTTCCATGAGACGGAAAGGGGCGGCCTTTGTTGGGCTTCCCGG
>CP070774.1:643674-645535 GCA_020346125.1 Syntrophobacterales bacterium
AACTTCGGTGCCAGATATTTTGTGGACATCATTGGAGGGGAGATCCCCTTCTTCAACGACTACCTCTATATCTCCGTTATCGGGACGAAGGATTATATCGAGCAGCATCCAGATGTAACCAGGGGTTTCGTGAAGGCCATTGTCAAGGCAGAGCGTCTCATCAGGGAAGACCCAGAGAAGGCATTAGGGGTGATGAAGGCAAGGATGCCAAAGGTCGATCCAGGTCTCCATGATTTAATTTGGAAGTCGCACAAGTTAGCCTACGCGGCCGATGGGGTGATTACCAAATCGGGTGTCGATGCGGGACAGGAGTTCATTCTGTTTTTGGAGAAGGTAAAGAAGAAGTATGCCTTCGATGAAATAGCCACCAACAAATATTTGCCCTGAAAAATAGAGCGCTCCAATTAGGCAGCCAGCAGCCAGCCAAAATGTTCATCATTCATCTTCTGATTCCTACCTGATACTATGTAAGGCTGCTGGCTGTTTCTTTCTCTTGGTGTACAAAAGATGCGGGACAAAATAGTACTGAGGAACATCAGCAAGGTCTTCACTCGGGATGAACGGGAATTACGGGCCTTGATTGACATCAATATCGATGTCAAGGAGGGGGAGTTCCTCTCCATTGTCGGTCCCAGTGGTTGCGGGAAATCCACGTTGTTGAATATCATCGCGGGCTTACTGAAACCGACAACAGGGGAAATTTCTCTGGATGGTCAACTGCTCAAGGGCATCAATACCAAAATAGGCTATATCACTCAGAGGGATAACCTGCTCCCCTGGAGGACCACGCGAGGTAATATCGAAATTGGTCTCGAGATTCGGGGTGTAGCTAAATCAGAGCGAAAGTCACGGGCAATGGAGCTCATAGATCGGGTGGGATTGGCAGGGTTTGATGACCATTTTCCCAATGAGCTATCTGGAGGCATGCGCAAGCGCGCCTCGCTTGCGCGTACCTTGATATATAACCCGGATGTTTTCCTCATGGATGAGCCCTTTTCCGCGGTTGATGCTCAGACTCGACTGATATTGGAAAATCAATTGCTGGAGCTTTGGAGCGGTACTGGTAATACAATCATTTTCGTTACCCATGACCTGGAAGAAGCCATATCCCTTTCGGATCGAGTCATAGTCTTTTCCGCCCGCCCTGGGACCGCTAAGGCGGTGAACTCCATTCCTCTTACCAGGCCACGGGACACCATTAAGATTCGATTCAATGAGGATTTCATCAAGATATATGGGAGTATCTGGAAAGACCTTGAAGAGGAGGTGGGAAAGGCCGAGGAGCTAAAGACAAAGGCGGAGCTGGAAAAAGCAAGGGAAGATCAAGAGGGTTTTCGTACCTCTATTGATGAAGATACTGGCCTCTGAGGTTTTATCGATACAGAGGTAGATCATGAGGGAAAAGAGCAAGGGAATTATAAAGCTCAATGTGCAGCGCATCTTATTCGGCATCGCGCTCCTCCTTCTTTGGGAGCTCATATCGGGCGAACCCGCTTATCTCACCATCAACCTGAAGGCCTTCTCGCTTCGTATTCCATACCACATTGAACCCTTTTGGATCAGCTCACCCTCTGAAATTGTTTCCAGGCTCGTCGACCTGACGACAAGCGGCCAATTGACCTTTCACCTATCCATAACAATATTTGAGATGATCGTTGGCTTCATTATCGGGGCTGTTTTGGGAATTCTCGCTGGATTTTGGCTAGGGCGTAAGGTTACTCTTGCCAAGATAGTCGATCCTTACATCATGGCGGTATACAGCCTACCCAAAATCGCACTGGCACCCCTCTTTATCCTCTGGTTCGGCATAGGGGTCGATATGAAGATCGCCATCGCGGCGATTATCGTCTTTTTCCTCGTT
>CP070774.1:645635-647458 GCA_020346125.1 Syntrophobacterales bacterium
GTGATGGGGACACCCTTGGGAAATTTCGTGGTTCCGCCGGTGTAGAGTATTTCCGCGACTTTATTCCCATTCCCCGAACTTCCGGGAGGATGAGGTGGATATTTGTGGATCATTCCCCTGAAAGAAAAGGTGTTGGCATCACGTGAGGTCTTGCCCTTCGGAACCTTATCAAAAACCCAGCCGAAGGTTCTCTTCCACAGGGGGAGGAGATCTGCCAGATTCGTAACGATAACCCTCTTGAGTTTGGATTCGGGCAGAACCTGCTTCACATAGCCAAAATTTGTGTCCGTGCAGACGATGGTTTCAGCTTCACTATCGCTGGCCACGTACAGAAGGTCGAGGGAGGCATAAATCGGGGTAATGGGCACCGCAGTCGCTCCCAGCCTCTGAATTGCAAGCCAGGCAATAACCCACTGGACGCAATTGGGGATGTAGAGGATCACCTTCTCGCCCTCCCTGACCCCTATGTCGGATAAAGCGGTGGCAAATCTCCCGGTCCAATCCCGTATCCTCTCATAGGAATACGAAGTGCCAAGGTAGATGATCGCTGGCTTGTGGGAATACCTCTCGGCTATTGAATCAAAGGCATCGTAAACAGTCTCTGGAAATTCTCCCGGCATTGCTTCGATCCCCGAGCGGCCCAAGGCTCAAGGTTACAGTGCTCAAGAGCTCATGGAGAGGAGAGTCTCTTCCTTTGGGGTTTCGCCTTGGCTTTGAGCCCTTCAAACGCCAAAGTAGGCCGCCTTTACCTCTGGATTATCCATGAGTTCCCTGCCGGTTCCGGAGAGAGTCAGCATCCCGTTTTCGATGATATAGCCACGGTCTATAATGGGCAGGATTGGCCTGGCAAATTGTTCGCCGATCAATAGGGTAATTCCCGCTTTCTCCCTAATGGTTTTCATGGCCTCAACGAGCTTCAATTGCATGGCAGGGCTCAGTCCGAGCAGGGGTTCATCCAACAGGAGCAATATCGGCCTGGCAATTAATGCCATGGCAATGATAAGCATCTGCTGCTCGCCCCCGCTCAAGAATCCCGCCTTCCGGGTTCTCAACTCGTACAATGTGGGGAATAGATCAAAGACATACCCGATCATTTCCTTAGTTTCCGAGCCTTTCCTCAAGTACCCGGCTATTTTTATGTTTTCCAATATATCGCTCTCGGGAAATACGGGGTGTCTTTCCCTGCAGAGGACTATCCCCTTCTTGACCCTTTCGCTGGGTTTGGTCTGGGTAATGTCCTCGCCATTGAAATTGATCTCCCCGAGGACCGTTATCCGTTCCCCACCCCTCCTTTCCTCTTTTATCCTCATATCGATGATCAAGCCCGATATGGTGTTCATCAGGGTGGTCTTCCCCGCACTGTTTGAACCGATAACACCCACGATCTCGCCCCTGTTGACTACCATGCTGAAATCGTTCAGCGCTAGGGCATTTTCATAGAAGACCATGAGACTTTTCACTTCCAACATGTCAGTCTACCTCAATGCCGAGATAGGCCTTTCTGACTTCCTCACTATTCATCACCTCTTCGGGCGTGCCCTCAGCGATCTTCTCCCCATAGTTGAGAACGATCACTCGATCGGCGACTCTAAAGAGCTCCCTGAGCCGGTGTTCAATCATGATGATCGTGCTTCCTCCCACCCTCAGTTTCTCTATGATGGGAATGATGCTGGCAACCTCCGCCATGCTCAGGCCCGAGAAGAGTTCATCAAGGATGAACAACTCGGGCCGAAGAGCCATGCACATGGCCAGCTCAAGCCTCTTGAGGTATCCATGGGGAAGAACACTGGCAACCTTATAAGGCACAAATGAATCCCGTTCAA
>CP070774.1:647558-649378 GCA_020346125.1 Syntrophobacterales bacterium
AAACGGCCATATCCTTCATTGAGCTAATAACTTGCGATGCCTTCATGGATGATGTCGTTTGATATGCAATAAGAGAGAAGAATTGAAGGGCCTGGGCGTCGAAGGCGTTGGGGGCTTCGCTATTCAACGAGGCACATCCCAATACCTTTCCCTCATTGATCAAGGGAAGGCTTATGTGGGATTTTAGCCTTCCACCCGAGGAGCCCGTCCGGCGCGACTCAAACCGCTTCCTCTCAATGTGCCTGTGAATCTGCTCGGGGGGTAGCTGTTCCCCGAGAAGAAAGGCAAGGGTTTTGATGGCATTTCGGGCCACCTCATCGATAAAAAGTTGGCTGGTCGACTCGTCGCAATAGATGTAGAGGTCTAAATCCTTCCTCAGGAGGATGGAAAAGGCGGCAATATCGAACAAGTGGGGGAGCTTAGCTCCCACCGCCTTGATAATATTCGGCAGCTCCGCGTTGGAATTTATGGCATTGATAATCGTCGAAAGAATCCTGAGATCCTTAAAGATGATCCGCACGTGACCTCCCGATTTTAGCGGGAAACCATCTTCTCTGCCTCCCTCAGTTTAGGGAGAACCGTGGAAAACAGCTCGCGGTTGATAACATTCTCAGTAATTACTGTGAACAGATTGAACAAGTTCTTTACGAGCCCTTGAAGTGCCCGGTGGACATCATCCGGGGAAGCATCCTGGCATTGCTTTCTCAGGGTTTCCAGGCAAATGCCGTCCTCGGAAACTCGAATCCCCCTCAAGATGGAGGACTTGTCCGGAGTACGATTTATGCTTAACAGAATGAAGAATGCCAATAAGGTCTCGCCAATCAGCTCCGAGGCCTTTCCCCAGACCTCGTTCAGCAGGCTTGAATACAGGTCGATAAGGTCCATGTTTACCTTGGTTTTCTTCCTTCCCATCGAAGCCTCATGAGCATGGGTCACCTATCACAGGGTGAGCAATTTCCATGCCAATTCAACGTCAAGAGGTTCTCCCAATAACGGGCGCTTATCTTCGATTGAATAGGCGTTGCCCCGCTTCCTGGATAAAACGGGGAGTGGTCCCACAGCAACCGCCGACGACATTAGCCCCCGCCTCAACGATCCTCAGGATATCCTGGGCGAATTCCTCGTGAGACTGCTCATAGACAGTCTCCCCTCCCTTCAGGGTGGGTGAACCAGCATTTGGTTGTGCAATAATGGGGGCATTCGTCCAACTTCTCAACTCCTTGATCAGGTCTACCATTTCCGTCGATCCAAGCTGGCAATTGGATCCCAACACATCGGCGCCATTCTCCTCGAGTGCCTTGATGCACGCTTTCGGAGTCTCCCCCATGAGGGTAAAAAACCCCTTGGGTTTCAGGTCAAAGCTCATGCAGACGAAAACGGGTAAATCGGTGACCCCTTTTATTGCCCTCAGCGCCGCCAGGGCCTCTTCAAGGCTGAACATGGTCTCAATGCTGATGAGATCAACGCCCGCGTCGACGAGTATTTGTCCCTGCTCCGCGAAAATGCCCTCCATTTCCCCCACGCTAAAAGGGCCAAATGGGGCCATGAGCTGTCCCGATGGCCCGACATCTCCGGCTATGAACTTTCCGGGAGGGCAGACCTCCCTGGCCAGCTTTACCGCCGACTCATTAATCCTCACCAAATCGTCCTCCAATTGCTTATCACGGAGCTTTAAGCGATTCCCACCAAATGTGTTGGTCTGGACGACGTCAGAGCCCGCTGAGAAATACGCCCGATGAATCTCCCCCACTACCTCCGGTCTCTCCACGTTCCACTTCTCAGGTGCCACCCCGCTGGAAAGCCCCCTGGTAATCAGCATC
>CP070774.1:649478-651248 GCA_020346125.1 Syntrophobacterales bacterium
AATTCAGAGATTGTAGTGGGCGTGGCGGAAAAAATCAGGCAGTACGGCATCGAGAAAGTGGTTGTCGATCCGGTGATGATTGCCAAGAGTGGCGACGCGCTCCTGGAAAAGGAGGCCCAGGAGACGGTTAAACGAGAACTCCTCCCCCTTTGCTCTGTGGTCACTCCCAACCTTCCCGAGGCATCCGTGCTATCGGGCAACGAGGTGAAGGGGCTCGACGATATGAAAGGGGCGGCTATGGCGATTCATCAACTGGGGGCAAGAAATGTCCTGGTAAAGGGAGGTCATCTGCCCGGCATTCCAATCGACCTTCTTTTTGATGGCCAGCGGTTCCATGAATTTGAAGGTGAAAGGGTTACAACAAAGAATACCCACGGTACTGGTTGCAGCTATTCAGCAGCCATAGCCACGGAACTCGCCAAGGACCAACCATTGGCCGAAGCGATTAAAAAGGCAAAGGCCTTCATAACCCTCGCCCTCCGATTTTCCCTGGATATCGGAAAAGGGCACGGTCCGACAAACCCGTATGCAATGATTTCCAGGGAAATCGAGCGCCATCGAGTTATTGAGGCACTGGAAGAGGGAGTATCCCTGCTGCGAAGGGCCAAGGTGGGCATGCTCATCCCGGAGGTTCAATCAAATCTGGGATATGCTCTCCCCCATGCCGATATGAGGGAAGACGTGGCCGCTTTCCCGGGAAGGATAGTTCGGGTCGGTGAATCAGTCGAGACCATTAAGGGTCCTGAATTTGGGGCCTCCCAGCATATCGCCAGCATTATATTGGCGGTGATGAAGCACGATCCGGAATACCGATCTGCCATGAACATCCGATATTCTAAGGAAGTCCTCCAGGCCTGCTCGGCACTCCATTACTCCGTAACAAGCTTTGATCGAAAAAAGGAACCCAGGTCCATTAAGGGGAGAGAAGGTTCGTCCTTGGAATGGGGTACGGAGTCAGCTTTGAGGAGAAGCGGGCAGGTACCGGATATCATCTATGACGAGGGAGATCAGGGAAAGGAGGCCATGGTTCGAGTGCTCGGCAGGCATCCACATGAAGTCATCGAAAAAGTCGTAGGCATTAATGAACTGGTAACCAGTCTTCGCTGACATTGCCTCCCCAAGTTCCCTCATTTTGTCAGCATATGGATGGGAAAGGATGGGGAAAAAAGGGGCATCGTTTCCAAGGAATAGTAAGCTTTCCCTAAGGAAAATCAAAAAGGGCTTTTCCCAAGACGGATCCTCCCTGGCCGTACTTCTCGACATCTCCCTTTTCGCTCGTCCAGGGGAATTTATCTCCATCCTCGGCCCCTCTGGATGTGGTAAGAGCACATTATTTAATGTGGTGGTGGGTTTGGTCGAAAGGGATGGAGGAATCATATTCATCGATAATGTTGAGGTAGAAAACGGATTGGGGGACGTCGCCTATATGCAGCAGAAAGACCTCCTCTTTCCATGGAGAAACCTCACACAAAATGTGCTTTTAGGGCCTGAGATTTCCGAGGGGGTCCACGAGGGGATCCGAGGTGAGGCCTCGGAGCTCATGATGCGAGTGGGATTGAAGGGGTTCGAGGGGAATTATCCCGCCGAATTATCCATTGGCATGCGGCAGAGGGCCGCCTTGGTAAGGACCCTCCTCTTCCATAAGGATATCCTTCTCTTGGATGAACCCTTCGGGGCCCTCGATGCCATGACCCGATCGGTAATGCAACACATCCTCCTCAGGCTTTGGATGGATTATCGGAAAACGATCCTCTTGGTTACCCATGATGT
>CP070774.1:651348-653093 GCA_020346125.1 Syntrophobacterales bacterium
GTATTGCATACCTTCGCTGAGAGCTCGGGAGAGTACGAATCGAAGTGAATTTTCACCAGACGGGTGCTCCGTATGGGCTCGATCTTTACCTTTTCGAGCAACGTGTCGATCAGGAAGGTTTCCCTCCCTTTTCGAGATGCATCTTTATTCGACCGGGTGAAGAACCCGAGAAAGAAGGCGAACATATTCGATCTCCACCTTTGGAAGTTGCTTTCGGGGCGAGGGAGAAACTCGGGGTGTTGGGAGAGCTTGAGGAGATGGATGATCCGTCTGGCGAGCTTGCGGCTTTCGAGAAGTTTGTACTGTGTCTGGTAGTAATCCCTATCCATCGTATTGACGGCGAAGATCTCCTTGAAATCGACAATTTGGGGATTTTCCTTGTTGATCTGGATGGTGGCCGTTCCCCTGTAGATGGGCCGCATGGTGAAGGTTCCCACGGCCGTGGTGATCACCACGATGAGGAGGAAGGCGATTATCGTCCAGCGCCGCTTTTGGATGACCTTCCAGTAGTCGCGGAGGGTAACTTTCCTCTCCTCTTGGGGAGGGGGTTGGGAATATCCCATGAGCGGGAGCTGAAAATATTCATCAAAAGGGAGACGTTTCATATGGGTCTCCTTAGGTTAAAACGATCCGAGGGAATATCCGAGTGTAAAGACGCCGGTGAGGGTTTGCCTGACTCCGACCAAAAAGGCTTTCGCGCCGTGTTTGGGAACGATGATGATATCGTTATCCGTGAGGTTGATGTCTTCCCTTTCTCCTTTCTGAATGGCATAGATGTTGGCGGTGATGATCTTCCTCCCGGTGCCCGTTTGGGAGTATCGAAAGATCCTGGTCTGCGTGCCCTTGGCCTCGGGTTTTACTCCCCCCGCCAAAACGATAGCCTGACTGAGGGTCATCTTCTTTCCCTTGAGGAGAAAACCGCCCGGTTTCCACACTTCGCCGCCCACAAAGACCTTGTCCGAGACCGGAATGTTGATGACATCGCCGTGCGTCAGGGGTAAATTGAGGGCCAAATCCCCCTTAATCAGTAACTCCTCGAGGTTGATGACGAACGTTCTTGGATCGCCTCCTCCCGTCCCCTGTTGGGTATCGGAGGTTTTTCCTTCCGATCTCGAAGGACGGATAACGAAGAGCGTATTGCCCGCATCATCCTTCAGGCCCCCTGCTATGGCCAACATATCCAAGATCGTCTTCTGGCCGGTGACCTCGAAGACCTTGGGTTCTTTGACGGCGCCAATCACTGAAATTCGCTGACTCCGATACTCCCTTATGAAGACACTGATATGGGGGTCCTGAAGATATTTTTCTGCCAGGAGATCCCTGATCTTCTCCTCTAATCCACGCGCCGTGAGGCCCTTTACCCTCAATGTACCGAGCAGGGGAAGGCTGATGTCGCCCTGGAAACTGACCCTCACGGTCTTGTTCAATTTCTCCACCTCGAAGACGGAGATTTCCAGGAGGTCCTCGGGTCCGATTGTGTAATCACGGTAGGGATCCTTTTTGGCCGCGAGAGTGCTCATGAGGATCCTCTCATTCATGGCCTTTACGTGCTCGGAGGATCCGGTTCCTTGGGCAGTCCCCAGTGAGGAGACGGCTTCTCTTTCAGGAGGGGGGGCTGAAACGCAGGAGACGATGAGGGAAACGAGGAGGAGGCTGATGAGGGAAAAGATTGCTATTCTTCTTTTGGTGTATACGAACATCCTCCCTCGCTTTTCAATGAGGTCCCCGGGCGGGACATGACATGC
>CP070774.1:653193-654909 GCA_020346125.1 Syntrophobacterales bacterium
CCCAGCAGCAAAGCATTCCTATCCTTGGCCGATATGGATGCCACTTTTGCCGATGGATCCTGTAATTTCAGCATATCCCCGATGGTAGGAGCCTCCAGGTACAATGTTCCGCTCACCTCATCGTAAAAATAGCTCACCTTTTGGGCTTCCCTCTCATACCAGCAGTCACTGGCGCAGATACCATGGTCCTTCATGTACTTTCCGGTGGAGATGGAGGCGAAACCCGGTGCCGTTTCCGCCACGACGTTACTGGCGATCGCATTGGCGAAACTGACTCCATTGGTAATTAAGGAGTCTATGTTTGGAAGGGAATAACGTTTAAGATACTCATACTTGAATGCGTCTACCGCCACCACGACGATGTGTTTGGGAATCCGACTCGCATCAATGATGTCTAAATGCTCTTCAGGTAACGCCACTTCTCAACCTCATCATCCTACAAACCACTGGCATCTTTGAATCAAGGCCTGAATTACGGAAGTCCGCAATCATACGAGGGCTGTTCTCAACACCCTCGAACCATCGATGGAGAAAGAACAACCTTGCATGGGAACTTCCTCTCCTTCTCCGTACCCATCCTGTAGCCGTAGGGGGCTCGGGTCAACGAGGGAACGATCCGTTCCCTCGGGAGCTTCCGGTCTGCCGGGCCGTCAGAAGTATTCGCGCCTCTGCAAGGTAAGCTCGAGGGCTTGGACGATCTTTGCCCTCGTACATGCCCTCCGCCCCTCTTCCTCGTTCGTTCCCACGAGTCCCCATGGCTCCCGGAAATCACCTCAGCGATCGAAATAGATGTTCTTTCCGGTCGCCGAGAGGGGAATACCCATGACATAGTCCCAGTCGCAGTATCCCATGCTCCTCGCTACAGCACCAATGCGGTACATGATTCGGTTGTCCGCATTGAGGAGCCCTGCTGTTTTCACGGCGGAACCCAGGGCAATGCCCATATCCAGGAGCCGATAGGCGCAGTGGGGTCCACTGAACTCCCCGTCAAACCTCTGAGCTTCCTCCAGCTCCTTGCACGTGGCGTACCCACACCCGCCGCAGTTCAAGCCCAGCGCCTTGTCACCCTTGAGGCCAATGAGAACGACAACTTCGCTCTGCCCCACGTTCTTCCCATCCCGGTCGAAGTTGCCCTTGCCCCTCTCCCGCCCAAACGTGACCATCCCCTCTGCCAAATCTTGAATCTCTTCGCCATCGAGGATCTTAATCTCCACGAAATCCTGGCCGGCGCTCTTGGGAGCGGTCCGAGCTGAAACGGCCATAAGCTCCGCAACAGTCTTCAAGCCTTCCATGAGCACTCCCTCCTTTCCCACTCGATCTCGATAACTATCCCACATTCCATCACCATTGATCCTATCTATATCATAAGAGCACTCTGCGACCAAAAATTTCCTTCCTTCTCATGCTGGTTTCATGAAATTCCGTAGTATCCCGATTTTTATAATGAGTTTTTTTCTACCCAGTTACTTACACAATAGCAACGTTTCAATCAAGCAGCGGGTTGGATAGGCTCAAGGGTCACTTAGATATAAACTGAAGGAAGTTGGGGAATTCTTCGGCGTCACTACTCAAGGGTAAACAGGATAGCTTCAAGGGTGGCACAAAAACAACCTCATTGTGAAGATTAATCGCGGGAAAAAGTACTGGATTCTATGGGTTAGTAAGAAAGGCAGGCCTTAAGCCTGCCTTTCTTACTAACGTACGCAAACATTAACC
>CP070774.1:655009-656717 GCA_020346125.1 Syntrophobacterales bacterium
AGCGACTCTCTCCACATACATGTGAAGAATATTCTTGAGTTTATGAGCCATGTGTTCGCCCTTGTACGCTTTTCGGAAAGACTCATATCTTCCACCACGATTCAGGACATATACTACCTTCCTCCACTCTTCCGGTCGCAATGCCCTCTTCCATTTCTCCTCGGAGAAAACCGATTCCGGGAGATGTCTCCTTGCCTTCCTGAAGAGCTCCATCTCCTCATCCGAGGCGTCTGGGACAACCTCTCCCTTTTTATCCCCATAGGCAAGGTTCGCTATCGCTTTGAGAAAGAAATCTTCAGCTCTATGAAAATCCATTCTGTCTCCGAAGCCATCTTTCCCAACACCTGAAAGCCCAATGGCTTTTCCCACAGCGATCAAGAATGCCTCCATGGATATGGGCATCTTCTCCCCATCTACCTCTACCTCCTCGGTAATGGGGGACACAACGGGCTGACGCACTTTGCTCGTCAGGGTATTCACGTCCGGCGTCACATGAGGCGTACCCCATCTTTCAAGATACGTGACGTCGGGGATTATGTAGTCCGCGTACATTGAAGTCTCGCCAATGACGATATCGCAGGAAATAAAGAGAGGGATCTTATCCGTATCCCGAAGTATGGGGATAAACCTCTCCCCGGTGGGAGTTGCCAAAGCAGGTGTACCTTTGTGAAGGTATAAAATCTTGATGGGATACGGATACGCATCAGCAGCAGAGGGGATGATCTCCTGGTAGATATTGTCGCTGAAGGGATACCAGGGCCTTTTTGCCGGATAACCGTTGAAGAGCGTCGATTCCTCGTACCTCGACTTCTCCCTTGTAAGCGGTGGACCAAACTTCTTGAGCTTATTTGGGTGAAGTTTCTTGAAGTGGTAAACATTCCCCTTCTTCCCACCGAACTCATGCCAGTGTCCGCCACCCTTGGATAATCCCCCTTTCCAGTCGGCATTACCGATCAGAAAGTTGAGGGATATAATGGCTTGGGCATTGTAGTAACCATTTGTATGTTGAACGGCTCCCCTGTAGAGTTCTGCTGCGGCTTTCTTTCCGTGGGAGGTAAACTCCGCTGAAAGCTCCTCGATGATATCAGGTTCGACCCCGGATAGATCAGCCCACTCCTTTATGGATTTTGACTCGGCTGATTCCCTGAGAAGCAGGAGGGCCGACTTAACCCTCTTTCCACCGTATGTCGTATCTACAAAGAGATCGCCCTCCACGGGATTTCCATCATCGTTTGGGTCCACAGGGGTAACCGTTCCGTCCCTGTAGACAGCAAACTTGCCATCCAATCTGAGAAGCCCTGCTGGGCCATCATCCTCTATCTCAACCAGGTAAGACGCATTGCTCCAACAGGTTTCCCCGTCAGCTTTAGCGGCCCCCTTATTTGCATTCTCAAGGAACGTTTTGTCGTATTTCTCGTTCTCAATGATCCAGCGAATCATCCCCAGGGCAAGGTCGCCATCTCCCCCCGGTTTTATCGGAACCCACCATGTTGCCTTTGCAGCTGTCTTTGAGAGGCGTGGATCGACCACCGCCATTTTAAAGTTTCTCTCCCTGAGGCTTTTTGTGACCTTTTCCGTCATGGGGGGCGGGCCGAAGTTTGCCTCAAAGGCGCCCGTGCCAAAGAAGATCACGAACTCGGCGTTGAGCAGGTCGGGTTTCATATGGGTTTTTCCCTTCGCCCACTTCCCCTTTTTCCAGGGACTCGTC
>CP070774.1:656817-658503 GCA_020346125.1 Syntrophobacterales bacterium
CTAGGGAACACCGCTGTCCATGAGCGAAATTTCCTGGAGAAGGGTCACGCCAGAACAGGCCGTTGCCCTGTTTCCCTGGAGCGAACATAAAAGAATTTTGGCTAACCATTCTTGGTGAAGCGAAACGGCGGCAAATTCAATGTTTAAGTTTGAAAGGCGAGTTTTGGGAACGAAGTAGCGCCTGGCGCTATTTGCAGTGAAGCGAACTCTAGAATGATCCAAAATTCTTTTCAGTGAGCGAAAGGGAATTGGGGCAAGGGGCCATGATCAACCGAAGTGACAACAGTGTTGACTTATGAAAAATATAATCTCCTTTATAATCAATAGGTTAGAAAAACCACGTCTAAAAAAGGCAGGAAACTCCAGATAGGTATCCGCAGCTTCGGGGTTTACCCTCCCTCAGCAGGTTGAGGCTAAGAGGTTGGAGGTTCAGGGAAAGTCCAGTTGCCACCTGTGTTACCCGCTTTGCTTTAGTAGGAATGGTTGCCGGAAATCCTTTACTATTCGGTGGGTGCATGTGGGCAACAATCCCCTCTGAGGTGGTTCTTCCGGGGCTTATTGAGGATTGAAGCTTATTGGTCCTTTTGCTTCTTTTCGAGGAGGCGATGGATTTCCAAGGAGATAGAGGAGGGAGGATCGAGGGAGGGAATGACCTTGATCCCTTTTTCCCTCAAGTTGATCAGCATGCGAGCCAATGGGGGCAGGAGGTCCGTTACCCTTCGGTCTAGATCTCCCGATACCAAGAGGTCTTGGAGCTTTCCGCAGGAAATAATCTTTCCCTGGTGCAGAAACATGACTCGGTCAAAGAGGTGGATCACGCCTTTGATTTGATTGGAGAGGATGATAAGGGTTTTTTTGCTCCGCCGAAGCATTTCCATTTGGTGTAAGATATTACTCCTGTACTCTGGGTCCAATCCCGCGCAAGGTTCATCAAAGACCAAGATCTCCGGTTTGGATATCAATACGCTGGCGATTATCACCATAACCCTTTCGCCTTGGCTCAATTCGAAGGGGGATCGGTCCATCAGGTACTCTAAGGGTGGATGTAATTCCCTACATACACCTTTGACCCTCTCTTCAATTTCCCCGGGCCTGAGGTTTTCCCGTTGTCTCAAACCGAAGGAGATCTCCTTGAGGACGGATTCCTCGAATAGCTGTTCCGCGGGGGATTGAAAGATGAGCCCCATTTTTTTTCTCATTTCCCTTCCCCCTTGGGCGTGGTAGATATCGGCCCCATCGACGAGAACTGAGCCCAGAGTGGGGGAAAGGAGCCCGGCGAGGTGGTGGGCCAGGGTGGATTTGCCGGAGCCCGATTCGCCGATTATTCCAAGGCATTCCCCCCTCGCAAGGCGGAAGGAGATATGTTCCAGGGCTTTGATTTCCCACGGGGTTCCCTCATTGTAGACGTGGGTAAGATGATGTACTTCAATCATAGTCAATGGAGCAAAAAAGGGGCGAGGAAATGAAGCCTCGCCCCAGGTTCGAAATCCTATCCCATGGTGATTCTACTTCTGATCGTCCTTCACCTCTTCGAAATCGGCATCGACAACCTCTTCCTCAGCTTCCTTCGCGCCCCCGGCGGACTCTTGGCCTTGGGCTGTTTCAGCTTGCGGGCCCTCCGCCTGCTGGGAGGCCTTGGCGTACATGGCTTCAGCTAACTTATGGGACGTTTGGGTTAAGGTGTCG
>CP070774.1:658603-660276 GCA_020346125.1 Syntrophobacterales bacterium
AATCCCGGCATAATGGATCCCCAGCCAGCAAATGAGATGGCCTGTATCGATTTATGATAAGATAAGAGCAAAAGGAAGGGAGTGGTGAAGTTATGTTCTTGGCGATGCTCATGGTGGTGAACGGGATATTCCTGGCCGCGGCCGTTGCCTTTACCTGGGATTCCGTTAAGGAGTACGAGTGGCGGGCGTTCAAAGTCGGGTTCGGAGGCGTGTTGTGCATGGTCGTGCTCGGAGTGGTGATTCTTTTGATGCCGGGTCTTCGCTGGTTCGTAGCGATCATCTTGGGCGCCTTAATCCTCTTGTTTTTCATCTGCCTTATACCGGGCAGGTCTAATCCGCGGGCTTTAACGGGATCACAGGGATATGTGGCCAAAAATGTCCAGCGATTCGATGAGAGAGACATCGTCTTTGCCCGAAACCGTTCTCTTCCGCCCGGGGCGGCGATCTACAAGCGTTATTACCAAATGCACCCGGAGAGAGAGGAAGGAGATGCGAAACGGAGGGCTGCTGGTGGCCCGTTTGGAAGAATTGGGTCCATTGATGGGCAGCATCGCCCCAATATTGCCATGCTCAAGGGTACATTTCATCTGCCCCCCAGTCTGGGGCAGAAGGAGAACGTGGAGCCGCCCCCTGAGCCCTCTGCCTTTCCCATGGACCCAAGGGAGGCCACCGAGAGGATAAAGGGATTTGCGCGACATCTGGGAGCTGACCTGGTGGGGATTTGCCGCCTGGACCCGTGCTGGGCATATTCCCATCGGGGGGAGATTTTCTTTGACAACTGGGATGATTGGGGAAAGGAGATCCCTCTTCCTCTCCCCTTCGTTATCGTCATTGCTGTGCAGATGGAGGCGGAACTGGTGAGAGGTGCCCCTCATACGCCTTCGGTAGTGGAGAGTGGGGTAAATTACGCAAAGGGGGCCTATATCAGCACCATCCTGGCGAATTTCATAGCCCAATTAGGTTACCCCGCTGTGGCTCAGCACCTCCGCCACTACGATCTTGTGCTCGTGCCGGTGGCCGTTGATGCTGGGTTGGGAGAATTGGGCCGCTTCGGTTATCTCATCACCAAGGAATTCGGTCCTCGAGTTCGCTTGGCCGCAGTGACGACATCACTGCCGTTGGTTCCCGATAAACCCGTAGATCTGGGAGCGCAGGAATTCTGTGCCAGGTGTCTGAAGTGTGCTGAAACCTGTCCCTCTGCTTCTATCCCGAGGGGAGAGAAGGTGGTTTTTAATGGGGTGGAGAAGTGGAAGCTCGATGAGGAGGGGTGTTTTGACTATTGGGGAAAGGTGGGGACGGATTGTAACATCTGTATGGCGATTTGCCCGTACAGCCGTCCCAACCGTTCCTTTCATCGACTTACCAGATGGATGGTGGCCAGATCCCCCCTTGCTCGAGCGCTATTTCCATACATTGACAACATCGTATATGGGAGGAAGTGGCATTCGGGCAGAGTTCCTTCTTGGATAGATTACTCACAGGGGAAAAAGGCCTAAGCGCGCTTTTTCCTTAAATACCTTGGCCTTCAAACTGCTTTCAACAGGCTCAGGGCCATTTCAACTCTTGATTTCCTTTTGAGTCGAAATGGCTCCCCTTCGTAGACTCATTTCGAACGTTTATCTCGACCCCAACAGGTGAAGTTCGAGAAACCCTTGAAGCTATCCAATGCTTTG
>CP070774.1:660376-661986 GCA_020346125.1 Syntrophobacterales bacterium
GATTGGGTCTGTCCCGGAGGGTCTGCTTCGGGATATCCCCGCTTTTCCAATACCAGGGGCCCCGAATACGGTTACAAGAATTTGGCCGTCTTCTATCAAGCCTGTTCCTTCAATTGCCTCTTCTGCCAGAATTGGGGTTTCAGGGAGAGGATCCATCAGGAGGAGAGGATCAGCGCGAATACGTTGGCCCAATTCACCGATGATCAAACCAGCTGCATCTGTTTTTTTGGGGGAGATCCCACTCCTCAACTTCCCCATTCCCTGATGACATCCCAAATCGCCTTGGAACGGTGTCAGGGCCGAATTTTAAGGGTCTGCTGGGAGACCAACGGTTCCATGAATCACTCCCTTTTGAGGGGGATGGCCGAGACAGCGTTCAAATCGGGGGGATGCATAAAATTTGACCTCAAGGCGTGGAGCGAACCAGTTCATTTCGCCCTCTGCGGAGCAAGTAATAAAAGGACGATGGAAAACTTCAAATATTTGGGCCGATGGGTGGCCGAGAGGCCAGATCCTCCATTATTAATCGCAAGCACGTTGCTGGTACCGGGATATATCGATGACGATGAAATAAAGGGCATTTCCCGGTTTATTGCCTCCGTGAGCCCTGAGATTCCCTATTCCCTCCTGGCCTTCCACCCACAATTCTATTTCGTTGACCTTCCAACCACCTCTCGATTCCATGCCCTGAGGTGTAAGGAGATTGCGGAGGAAACAGGGTTGAGGCAGGTCAGGATTGGGAATGCCCATTTACTGAGGTAAGGGCCATAGCTCCAGAGATGTCTGAAAGACTTGGCAAAACAACCCTAATAGAGGATATACCCCGTATAGAGGATATACCCCGTACTTGAATCAAATAAAGGCAACACATAACCGCATGACTGCAGCACTGCAACAGCGCAGAATCGCACCTCGGTTTAGGGATAGATGATGAGAATGGGTACAGCCCATCTTCCCCTCCATTACGGAAGGGCACCGGCCTGGCTCTTCCGTCGGATGAGGGACCTGGCCCGGGAGATAAGCCTGGTAATCATCGATCAATTCGGGCCTTTGGAGATGTTGAGGAGGCTTTCTGATCCCTTCTGGTTCCAATCCTTCGGCTGTGTATTGGGGTTCGATTGGCACAGCAGCGGCTTAACCACCACCCTCTGTGGAGCGCTCAAGGAAGGACTGCTGGGGACGGAAAGGGATTCCGGTCTCTTCATCGCCGGGGGGAAGGGCAGGGTATCGAGGAAGACACCTGTTGAGATCGAGGAGTTTTGTGATCGGTTTTCCGTGGAGGCAAGGGGCCTCGTTTACGCAAGCAAGATGACGGCCAAAGTCGATAGTGCGGCCCTCCAAGATGGCTATCAGCTCTATCACCATACCTTTTTCTTCACCAAGGAGGGATCATGGTGTGTTGTGCAACAGGGGATGAACGGACATACAGGCTACGCCCGCAGATATCATTGGCTTGGCCATGGATTGGATAGCTTCGTATGTGAACCCCACTCCGCAATCTGCTGCGACCACCGGGACAGAGTCCTCAACATGGTCGCCAGGGAAAGTGAAGGGGTCAGGCAAACGACAACCCAAATCGCCTCGGAGCATCCCGACCGGATCGCTTCGGA
>CP070774.1:662086-663692 GCA_020346125.1 Syntrophobacterales bacterium
GCACGAGATGGAGCCTGACGACCTCGTGGCCATCGTCTATACGTCTGGGACCACTGGACGGTCAAAGGGGGTCGCGTTGACAAACAGGAATATCGTCTCCAACATTCGATCCTTCGTGGAACACGCTAAGGTCAATGAGGAAATCCATACCCTATCCATCCTCCCCATCAATCACGTCTACGAGGCCACATGTGGTATCTTGGCCCCGATTTATCTGGGCGGAACCATCTCGTTTTGCGAGAGCCTCAAAAAGGTCGCCTCGAACATTGAGGAGGTGAGGCCCAATTTCGTGATGGGTGTCCCGGCCCTTTATGAGAAAATGTACAACCGTTTCACGCGGGCCATCGACTCCAATTTCCTGAGCAGAACCCTCTTCCGCACAAAGCTCCTGAGGGGGATCGTGACCAGGGGAATTCGGAAGCGATTGGGCAAGGATATCCGTTTTATCAGCGGAGGGGCTGCCTTAGACCCGGAAATAGCACAGGGGATAAGGAATCTGGGGCTTAGGATCTATCAGGGGTATGGAATAACGGAGACCTCACCGGTGATCTCCTTCGAATATGATGACATGATTAAAGAGGGCTCGGTGGGAAAGCCGATTCCCGAGGTAGAGGTGAGGATTCACGATCCCAATGAGGAAGGGGTAGGGGAGGTATTGGTGAGGGGCCCCAATGTTATGAAAGGGTATTTCAATAACCCCGATGCCACCGAGGGGGCCTTCATGGAAGGATGGTATTGCACGGGGGATTTGGGATGTATAGATGATGGGGGCTTCCTCTACGTAAAGGGCAGGCTGAAGAATCTCATCGTCACAGCCAATGGAAGGAATGTCTACCCCGAAGAAGTGGAGCAGGAATTGTTAAGGAGTCCTTACATCGAAGAGGTTATGGTCTACGGGAAGAAGATTTCCCCCTTCGTCGAGGAAGTCCATGCCCTCGTCTATTGCCACCAGGATTCCCTCGATCTCTACGCAGAGGAGATGGGTATTGAACACATGACCGTCGGGCACATCGAGGAACTCATCAAATCAGAGATCGGGAAATACGGAAAGAACCTGGCCGAATATAAACGGGTAAAGAAGTTCCGAATCCGGGGTGAACCGTTTCCCAAGACGTCCACCCGCAAAATCAAGCGCTTCGCCTTAGGTGATGAAATCGCGGTGAGCCATTGAGACAGCCCATTCATTCAAGACCCTGGGCCACGACCTCGGTAACGTCCATCACCTTAATCCTGCCCTTCTTTTCCTTTCGCAACCGTGCGGCGGCAACATGGAGGTTGCTCTTGCACGCTGGGCACGCCGAGATGACGGTATCTGCGCCGATATCAAGGGCCTCGGTTATCCTCTTATAGGCTAGGGTTGAACTCAGGGCGTTGTCGTAACCCTTCATTCCGCCACCGCCACCACAACAGTTGGCCAGATTGCGGTTCTGCCCAAACTCCACGAGTTCAAGGCCGGGAATATGTTTCAGGATATTCCTGGGGGGCTCGTAGATCTCCATATGCCTGCCGATATCACAGGGATCATGATAGGCCACTTTCCCCGAGAAACCCTCTTTGAAATGGATTTTTCCCTCGTTTATGAGCCGCTCGATATATTCGACCGCGT
>CP070774.1:663792-665361 GCA_020346125.1 Syntrophobacterales bacterium
CCCTTGAAAGGCGAAATTGTCATAGATATCCCTAATGGAATCATCGAAGCCCATTTTCCCCGGATTGATGATATTATTGGGATCCAACGCCTTCTTTATATCCTTCATGACGTTGTGGCTTTCGCCCAATTCCCGGAAGATATAAGGGGATTTAGCCATCCCGATTCCATGCTCAGCCGTTAAGGTCCCGTTGAGCCGCAAGGTGAGGTCGATGAATTCATTGGCGATCTTCCTCACGGTTTCCCATTCCGATTTCTGTCTCGGATCGGATATGAGAACGGCATGGAGGTTACCATCTCCGATATGGCCAAAGGTAGCGATGGTGAAGTTGTGTTTTTGGCTGATTTTCTGAATTTCCCGTATCGTTTCTGGAATTTTGGTGATGGGGACTCCAAAATCCTCCACAACGGACTGAAGCCTTGACCCCCTCTTAACCTTGGATAAGGAGGCGATGATGCCTTGGCGTGCCGCCCACATCTTGAGCCGTTTAGCTGGGTCATCGTCCCATTTATTCTCGATGCCATTGTTGTCCGTGCAGATCTTATTAATCTTCCGGATATCGGCTTTGACGGCCTGTTTCTTGCCATCGATTTCGATAAACAAAATGGATTCAACATTACCCGGTATACCAAGCCCCATGGCCTTATTAACCACATCGATGGAGGTTTTATCTAATATCTCGCACGAGGATAGGGCGATGCCGGAAGTGAGGATCTTCTCGGCCGCCTTTCCCGCATCCATGAGAGAGGAAAACCGCGACTCGGCAAAGGCAATGTATTCGGGCATGGGTAAGATTCTCAAAATGACCTTGGTGATGATGCCCAAGGTGCCTTCTGATTGGGTGAAGAGTTGTGTTAGGTCATATCCGGCGGATGTCTTGGCAAGGGTCGACCCTGTGGTGATGATCCTGCCATCGGCAAGAACGACCTCTAACCCCAGCACGTACTGTTTTGTTGTCCCGTATTTCAAGGCACGATTTCCGCTGGCGTTAGTGGAAACCATACCCCCCAGGGAAGCGAGGGTGGCGCTGGCCGGATCGGGGGGGAAGAAATGGGTTGGTGCCAGGGCCATATTCAGGTCATTGCAGATTACCCCCGGTTCGACGATGACATATCCGTCCTGACTGTTCATCTCCAGGATATGGTTCATTCGACTGAGATCCAGCAGGATTCCCCCTTTTGCGGCCAAAGCTCCCCCCACGGAACTCGTACCCGAACCCCTTGGTGTTACGGCGATCTTTTCCTCATTGGCGAGGGCCAGAATTTTAGAGATCTCCTGCGCGCTCTTCGCAAATACGATAACATCGGGAATCGCCTCGTGGACAGATAGGTCCCTGGAGTAGCAGAGCCTCTCGATTTCATCCCTTCGGACGTTTTCACGTCCAACGATTGCCTCGATTTTTTCCACGTAATCCATGCTATCTCCTTTCGGAAATACTACGGTGAAATGAAAGAGCAGGTTAATGTGCAGGAAGATATTATAGCTCTTTGTATTATGATCACTATGATCTTTCCTTCATAATCACGTAAGAGGAATTGTATGGTGAATGTGTGAAATAGTTATCAACAT
>CP070774.1:665461-667026 GCA_020346125.1 Syntrophobacterales bacterium
AGGGTGAGATTAAAAGGGAGGGGAAGGACGTAACCGTTGTGGCCACTTCAAGGATGGTACATCAATCCCTCGTCGCAGCAGAAAAACTCGCAGAGGAGGGAATCGATATTGAGGTGATCGACCCCCGAACCATTAACCCCCTGGACAGAGGGATCATCCTAACCTCCGTGGAGAAGACATCCAGACTGGTCATTGCCCACGAGGCGGTAAAGGCCTTCGGCATCGGGGCGGAGATCTCGGCCATGGTGTGTGAGGAAGCCATCGATTCTCTGGATGGACCCATTATTCGGGTTGGAGCTCCCTTTACCCCTATTCCCTTCAGCCTGGAAAGCACATATTTACCGGGAGTTCATGACATCATCGATGCCGTTCACAGAGTCATGGAATATAGCTGGGGCTAAATGCACCCCATTTCCATGGAGTTGGATAACGGAGGAGGATTGTATCCATGAAAGCGGCGCTTTGGCATGGTCGAGATGACGTCCGGATCGAGGAGGTCCCCGAACCAACCCCGAGGGAAAATGAGGTCAAAATCGGGGTGAAGTGGTGTGGCATCTGTGGTTCCGACCTCCACGAATATCGGGCAGGTCCCATGATCATCCCCCAAAAACCCCATCCGTTAACGGGAAGGACTCCACCCATTATTCTGGGGCACGAGTTTTCAGGCGACGTGGTTGAGATTGGGAGCGGCGTGAAGGACGTAAACGTTGGGGACCGGGTTGTGGTTAACGCCCTCATCTACTGTGGCCAGTGCTTCTACTGCGGAATGGGCGAATATAACATGTGTATCAAACTGGGTAGCACTGGTCTCGCATCCGATGGGGGATTCGCCGAGTTCGTCACCGTGCCGAGCTATGCCACCTACAACATTCCACCGGAAGTGACCTATGAGACGGGGACGTTTGTAGAGCCCCTGGCCGTGGCCATCAGGGCGGTAAAAAGGGCTCGGGCTCAAGTTGGGAATACGGCCGCGGTGGTCGGAGCCGGCCCCATCGGCCTGCTCGTGCAACAGGCCGCTGCGGCGTGTGGCGCCGGGAAAGTGTATGCCATCGAACCACTAGCTGAAAGGAGGGAGTTGGCCAAGAAACTGGGAGCGACGGAGGTTTTCGATCCCTCCGAAGGGGATGTGAGCAAGGAGATCCACGCCCTCACCCATGGAATGCGGGCCGACGTGGCCTATGAATGTGTCGGAAATCAGGGTGCCTTTGACACGGCTGTGAGGGTCACTGGGAGGAGGGGAATGATCGTGATGGTGGGATTGGCCATCGAGCCCCTTACCGTCCCTTTCCTCAGGCTCTGGGGACACGAGAAGGAGATTACGACCAGCCAGGGATACGTGGATGAGTTTCCGCCGGCCATTGCCTTTCTGGCAGATGGAAGGGTGCAGGTCGAGTCCATGATCACCGGTAAGATAACCCTGGATGATCTCGTGGAGAAAGGGTTCAAGGAGTTGATCGAGCACCCCGAAGAGAATATCAAGATAGTGGTCTCCCCTCAATAACCCCCTTTGGGGAATGAAAGGCATGGAATTCCCATGAAATTACCGATGTTCGATCTAACAGGAA
>CP070774.1:667126-668683 GCA_020346125.1 Syntrophobacterales bacterium
CGAGTATGAGTTGGGAAAAGCGACCGATATCCTGATCCGAAGGCTGTTTGAGCTGAGGGAAAACGAGACCTTCGTGATCACGGCCGACACAGGAAGTGATCCTACGGTTGTAGATGCCACTGCGCGGGCCGCTTTCGGTGTTGGCGCAAAACCGATGGTGATCTGGCTCGTTTCACCCTTGGGTGTGGGAAAGGCCGCTGATCCCATGTTGCCCGTAGAAGCGCTTACGGCCGTATTGAGAGAGGCTGATGCCTGGGTAGAGTTCAACAATCAATGGTTGCTCTATTCCACCCCCTATGATATTGCTATGAAGGAGAACAAGAGGCTTCGACATCTATGTCTCGTGGGAATGAATGCCGATATGATGGTCCGATGCATCGGCCGGGTTGATTACCCGGTCCTTGAAGAGTTTTCCGAAAGAATCACAGAGATGACCAAGACCGCCACGCATATTCACATGACCACGCCGGCTGGTGGAGATGTAGAGTTCGATAATGCCAAAAAGGATGGAGAGCCTGATCCAACCCATCCTATAATTCCCGACATCGGATATGCCAATGTCCCAGGATCACATATGATGGCAGGTCAAATCGGTTGGACACCAGACCTTGTGTCGGTAAACGGAACCATTGTCTTTGATGGCTCGCTCGTGCCCCCGTGCGGCAAGCTTGAGCAACCGATCCATGTAACCATTAAGAATGGGGACATCGTCAAGGTTGAAGGAGGGAGGCAATCCGTCGAATTTGAGGCATGGATGAGTAGTTTTAACCATCCCCGGATGAAGAAATTAGCCCATGTCTGTTATGGATTCAACCCAGGCGCCAAGCTTACCGGGGACATCCTGGAAGATGAGAGAGTTTGGGGCTGCACGGAGTGGGGCATTGGCGATATTGGGGCCATGCTGATCGAGCCGGGTGGAATACCAGCGCCATCTCATACCGATGGGATATGCTTGAACACCTCTGTCTGGTTGGATGCCAGACAGATCATGGATAAGGGAAGGGTGGTGGATCCGGAACTTATGCCGTTTGCAAAGAAGTTGGGACAGGCATAAGCTCAAGGAGATGGACATTACCCATGGGAAACGCATCATACCGAATGAGTTGATCAAAGAGGCCTTTGAGACAGCTTTCACTCGATCCTTAGGGAGAAGGAATGGGTGTCCTCAATAAAGGAGAAAGGAGCGGCTATGGATGTAATGAAAGCCATTAAAGGGAGGCGCAGCGTTCGGTCTTTCACCGACCAACCGGTCGATAAGGAGATGCTGCTCAAGCTATTGGAGGCAGCGGTCTGGGCACCCTCGGCCGGTAACGGCCAGACCTGGCGGTTTGTCATCGTCACCGAGGAGGCGATGATGAAAAAGATAAAGATGGTCAGCCCCGGGCTTTTGGGGGATCCACGGGTGGTGATCGTCATCGCCCAGGATATGGTCCTATCCAAGCAAAAAGGGGGCCAGATGGGCCCGGAGACGTTGACCAAGATGGACTCGGCAATGGCAGCTCAAAATATCATGCTGGCCGCCCATGCGATGGGCCTGGGCACCTGTGTCATCGCCTC
>CP070774.1:668783-670334 GCA_020346125.1 Syntrophobacterales bacterium
CCAGCATTTCTTGCGGTATAGCACGTCGATCCATGGGTGAAGTAGTGAGGGCTTCCCAGGACGTGCATCAACCGGAGGGCATAGAGATGGTTCGATTGCGGAAAATTAACCCAGAAGATGCTCTGGGGACCGTGGTCCAAGAGGATCAGGTTGATCTTCTGGGCGATCTCCTTATAGGCCTGCTCCCAGGAGATCGGCTCGAATCGATCTCCAACCCTTTTCATGGGCCCTTTGAGCCGTTGGGGATCGTATAGGCCGTGAAGGTAGCCGTGGCCTCGCGGGCAGATCGACCCGAGATTCCCGTTTGCTTCCGGATTACCCTCGATCTTCCATATTCTTTCGTTCTTCGCGTGGGCAAAGATTCCGCACCGGTTTCCGCAGCCATTGCACTGGGTTGGAATTACCTGGACGGGTGCTGCCTGGATCTCTTTTTCCCATTGGATGAAGTCAAGGAGGGTATTTCCCAGTGTGGCTGCGGCAATTCCACAGCCGGTCACTTTCAGAAAGCCCCTTCGTGATATCTTAAGATCTTTCCAATCCTTCAATTCAACCATGGCTTATCATTCGTTTGGAGGGCCAGACGGGAAAATCCGTCTGGCCCTCCGGTCCACACACTACCTCGCTATGGGATAGCCTGCCTTGATCCACTCGGCGATCTTCATATCCACCAGAACTACATTGGTAAAGCCAAGGTCCTGCAGGCATTTCGTGGCCAGGGCAGCCCGACCACCGCTCTTGCAGTGGATGTAGATCTTTTTGCCGGTGTCCGTCTTCTCGGGAAAGCCAGCCACTTGCTTCCAGACCTTGAACTCGAGAACTCCCCTGGGGATATTAACGGCGCCAGGGATATGGCCAGCCGCAAACTCGTTGGGCTCTCTCACGTCGAGGATCGTCATCTTTTCCTTCCTGTCCAGGGCTGCTTTCAGACCGTTCATATCGGTGGACTTGATCGACTTTTTCGCACTTCCCACTAACTCCTTAACCTGGGGGGGAAATGCGGGAGCCTTCTTTTGGGCTGCGACTGCAAAACTGGAGAGGGAAAAAGCAACAACAAGAATCACGGCAAGGGTTCCCAGACTTTTCTTTTTCATGCGCTTTCACCTCCTTTCTCTATGGAATTTACGGGACTTCCCATATGGTCCGTCCCCATTATTTCCTCGAGTTGCGTTAAGTCGAACGGTTTTTCCAGATACCCGCGAATTCCCGCCCTCAGTGCCTCCTGTCTCAACGAATCATCCTTATGCTCGGTCATCAGAATTGAAATCAGCTTTGGATTCTGCCTGGCCAACTCCTTCAGCATCTCCAAACCGTTACCATCCGGAAGGCGGTGTCCACAGAATACGATGTCAAAGCGGACAGTTTGAATGAGGGACATTCCATCCCGCCACGAAGGGGCTGAGGATACATCAAGGTTCCCCTGTTGCTCCATGAAGCATGAGAGGGAATCCCGTATCGTTTTTTCCTGTTCGATGATCAAAACTCTCATGGCACTTTTTGGTAAAAGCAAGCTCAGTGCCAACACGTGCCAATGAGCAGTACACCATCGAGGAA
>CP070774.1:670434-671972 GCA_020346125.1 Syntrophobacterales bacterium
TCGGCTGGTCCGCCATGGTCAGTCCCTTTAAATTTACCCTCTCATGCTATAGTACTGGGAATTCCCAGGCGATTAGGATTCGGGGGGATGAGTTTCTGAGGTTATGCGAGAGCAATAACCATATAGGCTTTGTCTTCATGCAGAACTTGGCAGCGGTAATAGGCGACAGGCTCATCAAACAACGGGCCCAGTTCATAAAGGAGGTTGGGGATAGCCTCCGTTTCAAGTGGTAGAAATTATTTCCAGCCGAATCCTTCACACGAATTCGCCCTCGGGAAAACAGGGGGATTCCCCCCCTGTTTGTTAGCCTATCAACAGGGATGTTGCTGTCCTTGAAAATGCTGGTGGCGTTTAAGCGGGCAAATTGAAAGCAATAGGAAGGGAAAGGAGGACCTTCCATATTGAAAAAACTTCCCCATATGATAAGCAAAGAAGCTTCGAGTCTGGCTATTCAATCCGTGTGAACAGCGTAAAAATGTCCCCATCACAAAAGAGGGAATTAAGAGCGATTGGACCGAGAAGCAGGGGTACCATTTTGCGAATAGTGCCGATCCTCGTTATTTTTTTCCTCCTCCTCTCAAGTATACCCTCCATAGCCGGGAAAACCTTGATCGCCTTTGTTGGCTCAGCCAGCATGCCGGCAACGAAGGAGGTGGCGGTCCTTTTCGAGAAGGAGAGGGGGATTCACGTTGAGCTCCATTTCGGCGGGTCGGGATCCATGCTTTCCCAGATGAGCCTATCCAGGAGGGGAGATATCTATTTCCCGGGTTCCCCGGATTACATGGCCAAGGCCATCGAGAGGAGCATGGTGCAGCCAGATTCGGTTCGGGAGATTGCATATCTCATACCCGCAATCAACGTGCCAAGGTTAAACCCGAAATCCATCGAAGGACTGCGCGACTTGGGAAGGCAAGGAGTCAGGTTGGGCATCGCCAACCCTCGTTCAGTTTGTGTTGGGCTCTATGCGGTGGAGATCCTGGAGAAAAACGGCTTGAAGGAAAGGGTAAAACCCAACATCAAGACGTACGTCGAGAGCTGCTCAAGGACCGCTAGCATCGTCGCCCTGAAAAACGTTGATGCCGTAATCGGTTGGAGGGTTTTTGGACATTGGAATCCTAAACGGATCCTGACTATTGCCCTAAAACCAGACGAGATCCCCAGGATTGCCTCCATTCCAATCGCTATCTCCACATTCTCCCAGAACCATTGGGGTGCCCAGCGATTCATTAATTTCCTCGAGTCAGATGCGGGAAAGCGTATTTTCAGGAAATGGGGTTATATCGTCACCGAAGCCGAGGCAAGGAGGTTTGCCCCCAATTCTGAGATCGGGGGTCGATACGAGCCTCCTCCTGATTGGTAGGGATGAAGGTGAAATTATTCAAGGGGATACAGGCGAATTGGCTTTTCAGTGCGATAACCCTTGGCTCCCTGATTGCCTTGGTGGGGTTTCTCCTGCTCGCCCTTTTGAGCTTGGGCCTCTTCGTGGATTGGAACATCTTTTTCTCCGCCCTCGTATCTCGGGAAATCTTTTTTGCCAT
>CP070774.1:672072-673602 GCA_020346125.1 Syntrophobacterales bacterium
ACCTGCTCCATTCCCGATTGATCATAATGTGGGGCTGGAACCCCTTGATTACCCGGTTTGGCCCTGACACCGTCTCCTACCTGGCATTGGCCAAAAAAGCTGGAGCCAAAATCATCTGTATTGATCCCCGTCGCAGCCATTCCACCAAAACCCTTGCAGAAGAATGGGTCCCAATTAGGCCGGGCACGGACACGGCCCTGCTTATTGCGATGTCCTATGTCATGATCGCCGAGGACCTCTATGACCATGGCTTTATCGAGGCTTATACGGTGGGCTTTGAAAGATTCAAGGATTACGTGATGGGTAAAGAAGATGGTTTCCCCAAAACACCGGATTGGGCAGAGGGTATAACTGGGGTCCCTTCAGATACGACCAAACAGCTGGCTCGGGACTATGCCACCCTCAAACCAGCCGCTCTTTGGGCCAGCTGGGCTCCCGGACGAACCGCTTTCGGAGAGCAATACCACAGGGCGGCCATCACTCTGGCGGCGATGACCGGCAATATTGGAATAGAGGGCGGCCATGTTGCCGGGGGGACGGGTCGCATGCCGTTAGGTTTTCTGGGGAAATCTTTGCCGGTACCAGAGAGCCCCAAACCTACTGTTCATGTGACCAAAGTCTACGATGCCCTAATTCAGGGGAAATCCGGCGGCTATCCCAGTGATATCAAGCTGTTCTACATCGTGGGCTGCAACCTTTTGAACCAATTCTTGAATAGCAATAAAGGAGTAATAGCCTTAAAGATTCCCGAGTTCATTGTGGTCCACGAGCTTTTCCTTACGCCCACGGCCCTATACGCCGACATCATTCTCCCCGTTAGCCATTTTTTTGAAAGCCAAGACATAGGCCAACCCTGGGGCGGTGGACCTTACTTCATCCATATGGACAAGGTGATAGAGCCTCTACCTGAAACCAGGTCCGATTTGGCCATCTTTACTGAACTGGCTTTGCGTCTTGGCATACCCGATTACAATGATAAGTCGGATGAGGAGTGGCTCAAGGAATTCGTAGACGCTACACCTGATCTTCCGGAGTACGAGGTCTTCAAACGCAAGGGCTTTCACGAGATAAAGCTCGACAGGCCTTGGGTCGCCTTTCGAGAGCAGATTGAGGATCCAGAGCATCACTCCTTCCCGACCCCATCGGGCAAGATTGAAATCTACAGCCAGGAACTCGCGGAGATGAATAGCCCTTTGATCCCAGCCATCCCCAGGTATATCGAACCCTGGGAGGGTCCGAAAGATCCTCTTGCACGTAAGTACCCCATCCAGCTCGTGAGTCCCCATTCGAAAGCTAGGGTCAATTCCCTTCTCGACAACATCCCTCGTCTGAAGTCGTTGGGCGACGACAGGATTTGGCTTAACCCCGCTGACGCCCGCCCCCGGGGCATCAAGGATGGCAATAAGGTCAGAGTGTTCAATGATCGAGGCCAGCTTCTCACGGTTGCCAAAGTTACAGACCGCATCATGCCTGGAGTGGCGAGCTTGGATGCAGGCGCTTGGTTTTGCCCCGATGCTCAAGGATTGGATC
>CP070774.1:673702-675219 GCA_020346125.1 Syntrophobacterales bacterium
GTGGCTTGGAGTGAAGGGCGCTTCCTCACTGACGTTTTGAAATGATCATCGACTACAATCCTCCGTTACGGGCCGTTCTCGTTTAGCATCGATGACGCTCTTGATTACACCCGCCAACAGACAATCGGCATGAGAAGGTCCCAGGAGATCCCCCGTCTCCATCAACGCAAGGGCTGGGCATCGGTTGCAGTACGGGATGAGTTGGCACCCTCTGCACTCCCGGAGCTCGGACAGGGTGATGGATCTGATCTTGGAAAAGATGGGGGAATGGTAAATCTCGGGTAGGGAGTTCTTGGTCAGATTCCCCCCGCTCTCCTTGAATCCCATGCAGGGATACACGTCCCCATACGGGGAGATGGACACGGCATTCAGGCCGGCACTGCATGAAAGATCATACGCCCCGGAATGTTCGTCCTCCACCGTGTCCCGGACCTCGGGGTAGAGCAACGTATAGAGCTCTTCTCTATCAAGGCGATTCCCGCAGGGCTCCATCGACCCATTCATCTTTGGAATGACTACGGGATCGTAGAGAAACTGGGAGCCCATCCCTCGGGCCAGTTTTCTCATCCCCTGAAAGTCCCCCACATTCCCTTTCATCATGAGGCTCTTGACCACGGTTCGGATGGACCTTTCGCGTAAGAGGCGCAATGCCTTCAGGGACCTTTCAAAGGAACCCGGACACCCGGTGATGCCATCGTGGATTTGCGGGTTCGAACCGTAGAGGCTTATTTCAACCGAGAGTGGGCGCAAATCCTTGATCCGGTCGGCGACCGATTCATGGATGAGGGTTCCATTGCTCATGAGCCTCAGCGCGAATCCCTTGCTCCTCGCATAGCGGGCAATGTCGAAGAAATCCCCTCTCGTGAGGATCTCGCCTCCGCTAAAGATAACGTAGAGAGTTCCGCTCTCCTTCAGGAGATCGAGGATAGCGGCGATTTCCCCCGAGGAGAGCTCTTCTCTGGATTTTTGGGGCACCGCGTAACAGTGGGGGCACTGGAGGTTACAATGGTAGGTCAATTCCCAATGGACGGTAAAGGGGATGAGCTTGTCCAGGGTTTTCTTGACGATTCTGGAATAAGGGTTGGCAGACGTCCTCATTTCCAGTCCTTCCCTTCCCCCTCGAAGCTCATGACCTCTTTCTCGGCCAGATCCGTGGTAAATTCCGTCGTATCCTTCAGGGCAGTTTCGTAGGAGACATCGAATTCCTCAGCGAGCATCGTGGCGATATCCTCAATATTTCTCTTTCCATCGGCTAAATCCCAAATTCTGCTGCCCACAGCGTTGAGCACGTGGACCATCATTTGTCCCGGCGTGATGATTACCGCTTCACCATCGATAATTTGATGGGCGGTATCGCGGGATTTAATGGGTGTCTTCTCCTCGACCCTCATGATTCTCATCTCCCATTTCATTGAACATGGTCACTTAAGGATTTCCGTTCATTTCTGATCCGGCGAAATGCCCATTTTGCCTTTTTCATACAGGGATAGGTGAAGGAGGAGACAGGGGAAATGATA
>CP070774.1:675319-676802 GCA_020346125.1 Syntrophobacterales bacterium
ACCGGTGAGTCGGACCTTGCGGCCATCCAATTTTCTTATATCGTCGGGAGGTGATGGATTATCACCAATCCTGTAGTCCCAGGTCATGAGGGTTGAAAAGGTCAGCGGGACCTCTTTAACGGCATCCAGATCCAGGGACTCTTCATCGATACCGATCGTTTTATGCCCTGCAGGCCCTTTCTCTTCTTTGATCCGTACCTCGGTCGCTATGCTTTCCGCCTTCTCTTGTGTATAAGACACATACCAGAAGCCCTGACCCATGCAGATTAGGACTGTGGTAAAAATCGCAACTATGAAATGCTTTATGTTCATCTCTCTTTGACTCCTTCCTAAAAAGTCTCTCTTTGATCTCCTTAGTGGCCGTGCAACGGATCATGTCCCTCTGGGTATTTGATAATCAGTTCATGACGAATTCCCTTGAAGACTACTTCTCCTCGTGCCTCAAATTCCCTCACATCTCTCAGCCAATCGGCTTTAGCGATAAAATGAGAGCAATGTCCTGGCCTCTCACCGGCCAGTTTCATGGGAGCTGCCTTCAGAACCAACGCCATCTCTCCTTTACCCGGAACTGTTGCTTTCAGCACGATCTCTTCTGCTTTAATGGGGATAGAACGATCTGTATCATGACCCCCGCCCACAAACCAGGCCTCCAAAACATTCCCCTCAATGCGGATCTCGATGTGTCCGGCCTCTTGCCCGATTACATTGAGCACCCCCCCGTGATGAGCCTCGTGATGGCCGTGGTGCTCTTCAACAGCCGCTGAATAAATCAACGGCTTGCCAAGGAAGACGACAACAATGAAACCCACTAATAAAATGAGCAGACTCCTTTTCATCATGGTCCTCCTTTTACTGGAGTCAGGAGATGGGTGAGAGGTTCTTCAGAACCCCAAGGCGATAGGCCTGAACTCCGGGTACCAGGCCTGCAAGGATGCCCAACAGGATCGCACCCGGAACAACCAACCAATCAATCATTGAAAGGTAACCTGCCGTGAAATCCACCCCCGTCTCAACCTTGATAAAGTGGGCACCCATTCCAATTAACCAATGTCCCATTGCTAGCCCCACTAGCCCACCCAAAAGGCTGATGATCAGGGCCTCGGAGATGACCAGACCCATAACGGTCTTCCGGGTTGCCCCCAAGGCACGAAACAAGGCCAAATCCCGCCTCATCTCCCTCAAGGCTGAGAGCAGGGAAAAGAAAAGGAACAGGGCAGAGAGCACCGTCAGGATCACCGCAATGGCAATAAGCACCCGGTCCACCCAGCCGATGATATTAAAGAGCCTGGGCATCACCTCATTGGGAACGACGAGCTGGTTGCGGTCCGATTGATTGATGGCAAACTTCAAATCCTGGATACGGGGATGCAAGGCTCCTCCTCGGATACGCTTGATCTTAATGTAAGCCCCGCTGATCTCCCGGTATTCCTCCACCTCAGCCATGATCGCGGTTTCCTGGGGATGCCCTGCAAGACCATAGAAG
>CP070774.1:676902-678382 GCA_020346125.1 Syntrophobacterales bacterium
GGGTGAGAGGGGCCTCCAAGTTTATCACCTGCCTCGCCCTCCGTCTGTTAGGACCCATATCATCGATGATGATGGCAATCCGCGGCCCAACCTTCTTCTTGGGTACTCGAACCTTAGGGAGGCGGAAGATGAGGTTATGGGTCAAGAGATCGCCGGTCAGGACCTCGATCTTGCTGGGTTGAGAAGGACCCTCTGTGAATCGGAGGGAAACATCCCTGTCCAAATGGGTCAAATCGCGCTTCATGTGCGTCTTGATCTGAGAGAATGAGGTCCGTTTAGGGAGTTGGAGTTCTATGGAGGTGGCCTTCCACGAGAGGGTTCCGCTCGTTCTCAGTACGGATTGTCGCGAGAGAATATCCCGTTTCGAAAAGCCGAGCTCGAAGAGGCAACTATGAATGGCGGTATCAAGGACGTCTATTCTCTGACTGAGTTGATATTGGAAACGGCCTGAAGGTCGATAGAGATAGACGAGGATGAGGCCCAACGCCAGGAATAATCCGATCAAGCCCAGCAAAGGCCAAAAACGTGAGGATGGCTTCTTCCTCCGCCTCCTTTTCGTGGGTTTTTTCCTGACGGAAGCTTTTTTAGGTTTGGTTCGCCTCGTCGGTCGTTGCGCCAAGGGGGGATTTCCTCATTTCTTGAGGGAAAGCCCTTGGAAGATCTCCCAACTCTTGAGGATTTGCACGGCGCGTTCCAGCTGGGAATCGCGGGCCTTCTCCTCCTTTGTCTTTTTTACCTTTTTTTCCGCCTCTGTGCCCTTTAGGTGACGCTCCAAATCCCGTTCCAAGAGACGCTGGGGTTGATCCTCCGGTTCTTCACCGTTGGAGACCCGCGAATAGGGGACGATAATGTTTGGGGTGATACCCATTGCTTGGATAGATTTCCCCTTGGGTGTATAGTACCTGGCCGTGGTTAATTTCAACCCCGACCCATCTTTCAATGGAAAAATGGTTTGGACAGACCCCTTGCCAAAGGTTTGAGTCCCCAAGATCAATGCCCTTGTATGATCTTGTAATGCACCTGCCAGGATCTCCGATCCACTGGCGCTGCCGCTGTTGACCAAGACAATCAACGCATAATTTTTAAGGGTTCCGTCTCTATGAGCCGTGAACTCCAACTTCTGTTCCGTGTTTCGCCCCTCTATAGAGACAATAACACCTGAGCTGATAAATCTATCGGCCACCTTTACCGCTTGATCCAACAGTCCCCCGGGGTTGTTGCGAAGGTCAATGATCAATCCCTTAAGGGGGCCCTTGTTGAGGGCGTTCAGTTTTTCGAGGGCTTTTTCGAAATCCGAGGCCGTTTGTTCATTGAACTGGGAGATGCGGACATAACCGATCCCCTTTTCCAATACTTCGTGTTTGACGCTTTTTAAGGGGATGATATCCCGAACGATGGGGATGTCTTTGGGCTTGGCAAGTCCTTCCCTCGTGATGGTTATGGTGACTTTGGTTCCCTTGGCCCCACGCATCTTCATGGC
>CP070774.1:678482-679943 GCA_020346125.1 Syntrophobacterales bacterium
CTTCGACCAAGTCCGCAACGACCACCTCCGCCCCCATCGTTGCGGGAGGCGGGGGAGGTGGCGGTGGAGGCTGCTTCATCGCATCCGCCGCCTATGGGTCCTTTTTGGATGGGCACGTGGGCGCCCTGAGGTCCTTCAGGGATAGCGTGCTCACACCAGGTCCGGTGGGAAGGTGGTTGGTCCAACGCTACTACGCCACGAGTCCACCCGCAGCCCAGTGGATCAAGAGCCACCACACCATCCGGGCGCTGACCCGAATCGCCCTGGTGCCCCTCGTGGCCATCGCACAGGGAGAGCTGAACCGGGGACTTGTCATCTTCCTGGTCCTGCTGCTGCTCATAAGCCCCCTCGCCTGGACCCACTGCCTGACCAAACTGAGGAAAAAGGGAGGAAAAATCCCGGGTGCGGAGGATTCCCCTAGCCTGGAGATATAACGAATTCCCGTTTCCATCGGAGAAAACCCTTATCCCGTCGCCTCGGTGCTCCTGACCCTCTCGGGGGCACGGGCAGTAGGTGGCCCTCCGTTCCCCTCCTCCGGCACATCGCGCTCATGGACAAGGGTGTTCTGCGGAAGCTCGGGAACATGCCACAACGCGATTTTCTCATCAGGTGGGGGATATGGTACGCTTTTTGCTATCACTTAGCCTAAGGGGAATTCCCCTTTATCTCTACTGCCGATAACCATGAACCATCTGAAAAAGAGCTACAAGAAAAACCAAGATGTGGTCTTTCGGACGATATCTCATGAATCAATCTTGGTGCCCATTAAGGATAAGGTAGGGGATCTGGGATTCATCTATAACCTCAATGACGTTGGTACGTTTATATGGAACCGGATAGATGGTAAGAGGCACCTAAGAGACATAATGAAGATGTTGGTAGATGAGTTCGATGTAAGCCCATCCGAGGCGGAGAGGGATTTACTTGAATTCATCGCCCATCTCGAAAAAATGGGTATCATTGAGGTCGATGATACTGTGCCATAATCTGCGAACCCTTTTGACTAACCCTTGAGCAAGGGGCCCTTGACGTATGGTGCATTCATGTATCCCCGAGGCGAGTATTGAGGATTACGCTGGGCGTCTGAGATTTAATAAGGCGGAACAGAGGGTACCCCTGGCAGGGGTTTTGGAGCTCACTTTTCGCTGCAATAATCGCTGCATGCATTGCTATGTCAATAAGGGTGCGGATGATGGAAGGGAGAGGAAAAAGGAATTATCCTATGATCAAATGTGCCGTATCCTTGACGCAATAGCCGAGGAAGGGTGTCTCTGGCTTCTTCTTACGGGGGGGGAGCCGTTTATCCGAAGGGATTTCGTGGAGATCTATACCTATGCAAAAAGGAGGGGATTTCTCATCACGCTCTTTACGAACGGAACGCTCATTGACCCTGAAATTGCGGATTTTCTGAGGGAATGGCCACCTCGGTCCATAGAGATTACCCTCTATGGAATGAGCGAA
>CP070774.1:680043-681497 GCA_020346125.1 Syntrophobacterales bacterium
TATCGTCGGAACAAGCAGCGGTTTCTTCGATTCAGGTGGCCATTGCTAACATGGTCGAGGGCATAAAATCCGTTTCCGTCGGTAAGGGTTTGGACCCACGCGATTTTGCCCTCGTTGCCTTCGGCGGTGCCGGGCCCATGTTCGGCTCTTTCGTCGCAGCCGAATTGGGTTCTCCGGTTGTTGTGATTCCCCCCAGACCGGGGATTACCTCGGCCTTTGGTATTTTGACAACCGATATCAAGAGTGATTTCGTGGTGACGAACATATGTTTAGACGAGGACATTTCCCCTGCGGAGATAAGCTCCCTTTTTGGTGAACTGGAAGCCAAGGCTATAGCCGACCTGGCGGACGAGAGGGACGGCCAGGAAATTGTGATTGCCCGCTCAATCGATCTCAGATATTTTGGACAATCCTTCGAGCTCAATGTCCCGGTTCCGAGGAGGGATTTGGTTGAGGGGGATATTCGCAGTATCCGTAAAGCCTTTTTTGATAAGCACGAACAGGTTTACGGCCACTTCTTTGAAAATAAGCCAGTCCAATATGTGAAACTAAGGGTTACGGCCGTTTTGGAAAAAGAGCTCCCTGATTTATCAAGGGCCCCGATGATTGATTTCGAAAGCGGTGCCCCGCTCATAGAGAGGAGAACCGTCTTTTTGCCGATGGGAGAATTCACCGCGCCCGTTTACGATAGGAGAAGAATGCGACCGGGTTATGTGATGAAGGGGCCTGCTATCGTTGAGCAAATGGATTCGACGACCCTTTTGCTTCCTGGCGATAGAGGAAAGGTGACCGAGAACGGATCCTTAATTATCGAGAGGACGGGATAATGTCGATAGATGCCGCGACCCTCGAAATCTTGAAGAATCGTTTTCTCGCCATAGCAAACCAGATGACACATGTGGCGATGCGAAGCGCGTATTCTACCATCATCAAGGAAATGGGAGATATCTCCTCATCGATCTTTGATTCACACCTGCGATTGATCGCCGAAGGAGCCAATGTACCGATTCACCTCAACATGCTCAAGCCCTGCTTGGAAAGCACCTTCTCTTACCATATTGATATCAACGATCTCCAGCCGGGAGACGTCATTTTGACGAATGATCCCTACATCGGAAATAATGATGAGTCGAAGGGAAGCCACCACACCAATGATTTAGTAATGGCGCTACCCGTTTTCTACCGCGATGAATTGGTCTGCCTGTCAACCATCGTGGGGCATCATCGTGATGTGGGGGGAACGTGGCCAGGTACGCGTGGATGGAACGTGGAGATATGGCAGGAAGGCTTCCGCATAAAACCGGTAAAGATCTGCAAGGGAGGAAGGGTGGACCAGGACGTGTTAGGGCTGATACTGAACAATACAAGGGTTCCCTATGATATGGAGGGAGATTTACGGGCCCAGATATCTGGATGTGAATTCGGTGAGCATGAGATGATCAAGGTGTTCGATA
>CP070774.1:681597-683049 GCA_020346125.1 Syntrophobacterales bacterium
CGGTTGACGTGGAGGTTTCGATTGATCTTCTCTCCGGTGAGGTGGGAGGTAGCGACCATGGGATATTCATATCGATGATCCAGAGCAAGGTCGAACATGAGTGCGGTGGCTTCCAAGACGGATTTGGTGACGGGGTTATCCTCCAGGTTTTCCACCTTCTTGCCGTGGATGTAGACATTATGCTTGATCTTTTTCTGTCTTTTCTTGTACTCTTGGCCGGATATCAATGCCATTGTAACCGCCCCCTTTCAGAAGTAACTTCCGATTTTCCTCCAAATTTCCCTGAATATTTAGGATCAACGGTGGGGAAAGCCCCCGTCCTTATCGGGGCCGACATGCCCCAAACCAAGCTAAAGGCGTATGCGGAAATACGGGCCATCACAGCTCTTGGCTCGCCGCAATTTCCCTTCTCCTATATTTCCCCCACCTGTCGTGAATCCAGACCCATTGCGATGGGAATTCCCTCACCTTTTCCTCGATTAAGCGGGTGAAAAGGGAGGTGTTCGTCAGAATATCCCTGGTCCTATCCTCGGATCTGGTCAGCTCGCCCACCCTCTCGGCCACGATATAATGCCGGTTATCTTCACCCCGATAGGTATATCCGAAGAAGACTTCTGCCTGAGAAGCCAGTGCAAGGGAAACTGCACCTGAAGGGGCAGTGGTTGGCATTCCCAAGAAAGTGACCGGAACCCAATCGATTCCCTTGATGTGTTGATCGATCAATACGCCGAGTAGCTCGTTTCTCCTGAGAACCCTTAAGATCTCCTTGGTTGAGGCGGCGATGGACTCTCCCTTCCTCGCTCTACCCCTCAGTATGGTTCTCACCCCGTATCGGGACCGAAATTTGAGCAGAATGCGATTGATTCTCTCATCATAGACGGATCTGGCGATGACATTAACGGGGTGATTCCCCTTAAGGGCATAGTAGGCGGCCATGAGCTCCCAGCTGCCCAAATGGGCCGTGATGTAAATGACCCCCTTCCCCTTCTTAAACCCCTCCTCCAACCGTTCCTCTCCCCTTATGGTTATGATTCTGTTGATTTCCTCTGGGGGGCGTCTGTTGAGGACGCTGGCCTCGAGGGCATTCTTTCCCAAGTTCGCGAAGACGTTCCTTGCCAATTCCAGAATTTCTCGCCGGCTCTTCTCACCATTAAAGGCCATGGTGAGGTTTCCAATGGTCCTCTTTTGCAACTTTCGTAGGCAGTGGAAAGCCAGCCGACCCGCAAATTCACCCACTTTTAGGGCTACCCCCCGGGAGAGGAGGCCAGTGACCTTCATGACCCCGAGAAACAAGAAGTAGAGGACGTCCCTTTTAAACTTTTTGATTTCCCGTTTCATCGTGTTCTGCACCGGTAAAAAGCGAAGGGTTGAAAGGCCATCCGGTGTCTCCGAAAAACTGGAAAAACGAGCTCTGAGCCCGAATCAAAATCTACATCCAAATGGCTAAAAGAT
>CP070774.1:683149-684594 GCA_020346125.1 Syntrophobacterales bacterium
AACAAGAGCCTGCTGAGGGTGCTTTTTCCTAAGAAGTATCCCAGCAAACGAGTCAACTACAGCACTCCCATCGACGTGCATTCGGTCATCGGGGCATGTATGATCGTCCGCTCACGGGCAATCGAGGAGGTGGGCTTGCTGGATGAGGACTACTTCTTCTTCCTGGAGGAGACTGACTGGTGTTATCGCATGAGACACCGGAGATGGCAAGTGTGCCATGTGCCCCAAGCAAAGGTCATTCATCTCCAGGGGAGAACGGTGGATTTGATAAAGGACAGGGCAAAAATAGAATACTATCGATCCCTCTACCTCTTCTTCAAGAAACACAGGGGGATCGTGGCATCCGCGCTCCTCAGGGTTTTTCTCTTTAGCCGATTCTGCATCGATTTCGTCCTCACACTTCTCTCGTGTCTGCTCACAGCTTTCAGGAGCGAGAGGCTCAAGAGGAGGCTGAGAATCTATGCCAAGCTCATCCATTGGCATTTGAGGCTGTGTCCTGTGGGAATGGGGTTGGGAGAGGGGTAGATGAGAGGCGAAAAGAAATTCCCCGGACTTGTTCCCTTCACCAGAAGAGAAGTTCACGAGAAGATCGTTGAGCTGCTGGCGACGGAAAGGAGGGGGAAGCTGTTGGATGTTCCCGCGGGTTCGGGGGCACTTGCGGGGCGTTTGCAGAGGATGGGATTTGATGTTTCCTGCTGCGATATCCAACCATCCCTTTTCGCGGCAAAGGATTTGACGGTTCAGTTCGGCGACATGAATAAACGCCTTCCCTATAGGGCCAAGGGTTTCGACTACATCATCTGCCTCGATGGTATCGAACATACGGAGAGCCCGTTCAATACAATCCGTGAGTTTGGAAGAATCCTAAAGGGGGGAGGGAAGCTCTTCCTCTCAATTCCCAATTTCTTGAACATCGAGCGGAGGTTCCGCTTCCTCCTGAGGGGTACGTTTTCCAAAATTCCTTCTCACGATGCCGTGAGAGATTTTTGGAAAGGTGATCTCTCCATGGCTCACCTGAACTCACTTGGATATCCCTTACTGAAATTCATTATGGAACATTACGGGTTTCGTATCCTCGGCTTGGAGATGGACTGCAAGAAGCCGAGGATGAATTTCTTCCGGCCTATCGTCTGGATCATTCGCCTGTGTGGGCATTTTACCTCGAAAAAGAGGAGGGAATTATACCGATTGGATGAAACCCTGATGGATGAGATTATCATGGGTGGAAACACCTTAATCATTGTGGCAGAGAAGGTAGCCTAGGCGGTGAGAACGATAGCCTGTGAAGTGTGTGGGTCCAATCGATCATTTGGGCATGTATCATCGGTCGCTCTCAGCCAATCCAAGAGGTGGGTTTGTTGGATGAGGACTACTTCTTCCTGGAGGAAATGGGCTGGTGTTATCGTATGAGGCGCCGGAGATGGCAAATGTGCCATGTGCCCTAA
>CP070774.1:684694-686117 GCA_020346125.1 Syntrophobacterales bacterium
TGGTTCGGAACCATGTACCGTCTGCGCTTCGGCAGCAGCGATTTCAAGCTCGTCCAACCCAACACTATACCACCCAAAGGCCCCATTGGTTTAGAGAGCCAATTGGGCTTTCGCTACGTCACTTTTGTCATTCGTGATCTCACGGGGCTCTGCAAGGAACTCGAAAACAAGGGAATCGAGTTTTTCTTGCCCCAAAGGGAAGTCCGTCCCGGGGTGAGTATTGCCATGGTCAAAGACCCAGACGGAAACGTGGTGGAATTCGTGGAGCGAAGTTAAACGATGCAGAGATTTTCTCCTATCAACATATTCAATGATCAAATCCAGATTGTGAGCATCGCCGGCGCTTTGCCGTTGACACGCAAGCCTATCCTTCCCTATACTGGCTCATGGGGAAATAGTTCTTAAAACTGAGACGTGCAAAGGATGATGAGCTGTGGCACAGAGTGAACTCCCTATTCCCCCTCATTTCAACCCGGAGAAAGTGGGAGAAGTGTGGAGGATTCCGTATCAGGAACGCGCTCAAGACGCGGAGAAATGGGCAGTCCGACATGGGGTGCCGCCTGCCACCCACGACGCGTTCAGAATCTCTTTGATGCTCGTTGATGTGCAGAATACCTTTTGCATCCCAGGGTTTGAGTTGTATGTTGGCGGACGCACGGGAAGGGGGGCGGTTGATGACAGTCGAAGGGTGTGCGAATTTCTCTATCGAAATCTCACCATGATCACTGAGATATGCCCAACCATGGATACACATCAGGCCATGCAGATTTTCCACAGCATCTTTCTGGTAAACGAAAAGGGAGAGCATCCATCACCGTTCACCCTTATCCCCGAAGAAGACATTGAACAAGGTGTTTGGAAATTTAACCCCAAACTCGCCGAAAACCTTGGGGTTACGGAGGAGTACGGTCAGAGATACTTACGCCACTATACCCATACGCTGAAAGGAGGTGGCAAATACGATCTCACCATATGGCCATACCATGCCGTGCTTGGAGGAATTGGCCACGCGCTCGTTTCATCGGTCGAGGAAGCCATCTTCTTCCATAGCATAGCCCGTTGCAGCCAGCCGGATTTTCAGGTCAAAGGGGGCAATCCGTTCACCGAAAATTATTCGGTTCTTAATCCTGAAGTGTTAGAGGATGCAGATGGTGAACGGATTGCTCAAAAGAACGAAAAGTTCATCGGGAAACTCCTGGAGTTCGATGCCATTATTATTGCTGGAGAGGCCAAGAGTCATTGCGTTGCTTGGACAATTGACGACCTGTTAAACGAGATTCTGATGGTTGATAAGAAGATGGCCGAGAAGGTCTACCTGTTAGAGGACTGCTCCTCTTCAGTCGTTATTCCCGGGGTTATAGACTATACAGATCAAGCGGATGCGGCCTTTCAAAGGTATTCCGATGCCGGAATGCATGTTGTG
>CP070774.1:686217-687626 GCA_020346125.1 Syntrophobacterales bacterium
TGGGGGCTGTAGCCAAATATCCCCTCTGCTCCACGGCTATAAAACGTGATTAAGCCCGTTCCGTCCGTCAAGATGATGGCATCGGTCGAGTTCTCGACGATCGTTTGATAGATGCCTTCTAAATTCCAATAATCCTTGTCCTTCTGGTATTTCTCCAGCGTCTTTTCTACCAGTACGGGAAGGGTAACCAGATGGTTAGCTGATTTGATGACATAATCATACGCTCCCAATTTCATAGCCTCTACGGCTACCTTCTCGTTCCCCTGCCCGGTAACGATGATAACCGGGGTGTCATAATCCATCTCCTTCATCTTCCTTAAGACATCTAGCCCGTTCATCCCGGGGAGGGAATAATCCAGCAGTACCAGATCGAAACCCTCCTGCTGGAAGGCTTTTAAACCCTCCTCCCCTGAAGGTTCATGCCTTACACGTTGGGAACTGAGGTCCACCTTTTTCATTTCCCTCATGATCAGCTCGGCATGGGAAAACTCATCTTCTATTAATAGCACTGTTAATGTCTTCCCCTCTTTCATCTTTACCCCCAAAAAAAGTTATCCGGTAAATCCATTCATAATTTTCCATCCCCTCTCTTACCGTACATCATTTTTGGGGCAGCGTGAAAAAGAAGGTGCTCCCCCTCCTCTTGGCCGACTCCACCCAGATCCGACCACCATGCTGCTCGACAATCTTCTTCGCGATGGCCAGTCCCACCCCCGTCCCCTCCTCATCCTTCACCTCCTTCAAGGATTGAAAGATCTCGAAGATCTTTTCGTGATATCGGGAATCAATCCCGATGCCATTATCCTTCACCCAGAACCGATGAACCCCATCCTCCTCCCGGTGACCGATCTCAATTCTGGGGGAGGGGTTCTTACCCATGAACTTGATGGCGTTGGAAAGGAGGTTCTCCATCACCTGGGTCATCCGCCGCCTGTCGCACCTTACCACCGGAAACTCATCGGCCATCACCAACGCAATCCCCAGCTCCTCAATCCTCGAACTGAAAACCTTCACCGATTCCTGCACCACTCGTGAAAAATCTGTCCCATCCTTTGGATGAACCACCTTTCCCACCCGGGAAAGCTCCAAAAGATCCTTGACCAAGGCCTCCATCTTCGCCGATGCATCCCGAATAAATCCCAAATACCTCTTTGCCTCCTCATCGAGCTTGCCCCCGTGATCCTCCTCAAGTGCCGATACAAACCCCCGCACGGTGACGAGGGGGTTTTTGAGGTCGTGGGAAATGATGGACGTGAAGTTCTCCAGCTCCTCGTTCTTCATCCTCAGCGCCTCCTCCCCCTGCTTGCGCTGGGTGATGTCTTCTCCTGAACTAAGGGTGCCAATAATATTGCCCCCTTCATCCCTCAATACAGCATTGTGCCAAGCAATGATTCTCTCTTCCCCGCTTT
>CP070774.1:687726-689128 GCA_020346125.1 Syntrophobacterales bacterium
AGGCAGTGGATAAAATCGTGAAACTGGGAATTGATCTCCTTGCGTAGGGATGAGGCCGGACGGCCAGAAGATCTGCCCCCAGCGTGAATATAGCCCGACATCCCAAGGCGCGGATAGCAACATTCAATTTCCTATAAGGAGCGTAACTACGATGAAAAAGATAAGAGTATTGGCCTTGTCCGATCTCCACCTGGGTGAGGAAGAGAGCTTGCTCAATATTTGTGAAGGCCAGGAGAATATTATCCAGACGACCGTCAAGAAAATCGGTGAATTGTCAAAGGGAAGGGGGAAATTTGAGCCTGGAATTGAGAAGTTGATACTTATCGGGGATATCGTCGAGTTATCCGAGGCTAAGGATGAACCAGCTTATAATACGACGAAGTTCTTCCTTTCCGCCCTTTTGTCGGAAGTCCCCGTTCAAGAAATGATCTATCTCGTTGGGAATCACGATCACCATCTATGGGTTGAAGCCCTCACACAGGACCAGGGAAAGGAAGATTATAGGGATTGTGAGCCAAAAACGGGTGTGTTTATCGATGATGCTGAAATCTTCGTAAGAAACTGTCTCCCACCGGATCATTCGGTGGGAAAAATAACCGTTGGGTACCCATATTACACGATGGAAATAGATGGTTCATTTTTCTTCTTCGATCACGGACATCTCTTTTCCGGTTTGTTGGAAAAATTGACCAGTGCGGAGAAGGCAAATGATTTGGAGGATTTGGAAGAGAGAACGTATGAAAAGATGGAATTCATATGGTACGAGAGTAAAAGCCGAATAAGGGAGAGATTTTGGGATCTTTACCTGAGAGTGTGGCACAGGATAAAGTACGGTGATAGAGGCACCTCCTACGACGTGGATTCCCACAGCGTCCTTGATGATTACTCCCGGAGGAAAATTATATGGTATTTAACGAAAATATGCGGACTGGACGAAGATGCATTCGAAAAGGATTTTCACTTTGTATTTGGCCACACACACCACGGGGGGAGGGTTCTCAAAGGTGATCGAAAGATCCGGGTTAGAGGTAGATTCATTAACGTGTGGAATACCGGTGGGTGGGTTGTCCCATCGAAGGTTTTTTCGCCCGATGCGTATATTTTTTACATAGAACAAACGGGAAGGGGTATTAGGCCGTCTACCTATAAATTGGTGGCCAAAAGAGACGAAACAGAAGATGGGGATTACCCGAGAGACGTACTCGATAGCATATTAGGGTAAGATTGAGGTTAGGGGGAAGGCAGGATTACCAGATGTCGTTTCGAACTGAGGAGCATAACGAGCAGAGGACCAAGGAGGGACAGCCATGACCTATCCCTTTGAGAATCTGGTGTTCGAGGGCGGAGGGGTAAAGGGACTCGCCTTCTGCGGGGCCCTCCACGTCATGGAGCAAAAGGGGGT
>CP070774.1:689228-690624 GCA_020346125.1 Syntrophobacterales bacterium
CTCGGAGAGATATCGGGCTATTTCGGGGTTGATGATCTTTTGGGGGGGAATTCTTCTTCGGTATATGCGTTCTAGTCTCTTTATCTGGCTGGACTTAAGGCCTGTTACGTGACCAAAAACCCTTTTGATGGTGACTGCTCCCTGAGTCCCGTTAATTATTGAAAGTATTATACCATAAAGGGACTGGTAATCAAAAATAATCGGACGTCTGACACGGCCAATGTTCGAGTCCATTTTCCAACGGGTAAGGAAGATTTGAGGGCTCCTTGTTAAGGGTACTCTTTTGATATATTATGGGAGGATCTCTGGAAAAGTCGCTCATCGCTGCTCAGAGCTCCTTTTCCAGTCTTCCAGAATCCTCGTGGAAATTCTTTGAAAGATAAGGGGGAGCGGATGAGCTTGAGGAAGAGATTGAGAGAAGCGGAAGAGAAATATCCCGGGGTGGATGTCTTCATCCGCCGGGGAGTCCTTTACATCGATGGGATCCCTGAGGGCGAGTTCACCGAAAAAACACTCAGCTCGCGCTATTTTCTGCCGAAAGATGAGTTCTCCATGGCCTATGAGTTAGAGGAACCCCCTGAACTGATCCAAAAAAAGGGGATGGCCGACGTGGAGGTCATGGTGAAGGGGAAAAGGCGGAAAAGGGGATAGCGAGGGAAGGTATCCCGGATCTAGAATACCTCCTGATTTGACATTCTGCTGTCCTTGAGGAAAACCCGATGGCCTACGACCCCATTGCGAGGCATAGAGCCATTGAACAGAAGGTGGTCAGGGGAGAACTCCGCAAATACTATAGATTCCGGACGGATAGATGGTATGGTGGCATCGCCACGGGTGACTGCGTTGGGTGTGGGCTCGTCTGCAAGTTTTGCTGGGTAAGGGATCCCATTCTCTTTAACCCCAAAAAGGAGGGACGCTTCTATGCCCCCCATGAGGTCGCTCGGAAGCTTCTCTCAAAGGCCCGGAAGAAGGGGCTCACACAACTGAGGCTGAGCGGTGGTGAACCCACCATTGGACGATCCCATCTCCTTCGATTGCTCGATAACCTCCGCTGGGAAGGGCATCTCTTTGTCCTTGAAACCAACGGGATTTTAATCGGTTCCGACGAGAGCTACGCCCAAGATCTCGCTGCTTTCCCCTTTCTCCACGTAAGGGTTTCCATAAAAGGCTGTGATCGAAATGATTTTACCCTGCTCACGAACTCAAAGCCCGAGGGATTCGAGCTCCAGCTGCGAGCTCTTGAGCACCTATTCAATGCCGGTGTTAACTGCAATCCCGCCGTTATGACCTCCTTCTCCTCACCCAAAAAACTGGAAATGCTGAGAAGGCGAATCTTCGTTATGGCGCCGTCCCTGATGGAGGAATTCGAAGAAGAGGAATTGATCCTCTACCCCCA
>CP070774.1:690724-692072 GCA_020346125.1 Syntrophobacterales bacterium
AGATCAACTCGGAGGGGTGATCGTCGAGCCCCTCCAACGATGTACCCCTCCCGAGGAAGGGTTCCTGGAAGGGCTTCGGGAAGTCACGAGGCAAAGGGGAATCCCCCTCATATTCGATGAGGTCGTCACGGGATTTCGCCTTGCCTATGGAGGGGCTCAAGAGTACTACGGGATTACGCCGGATCTTGCGGCCTTCGGGAAGGCAATGGGTGGTGGATTTCCCATCGGTGCCTTCTGCGGCAAAGCGGAGATTATGGACTTGTGCATTGAGGCAAACCTGGGATCGAAAAACTACGTGTGGGTCGCCTCCACCGGGGGCGGAAACCCGGTCTCTATGGCGGCGAGCCTCGCAACCCTCCAGGAACTGCGAAAACCCGGGGCCTACGAAAGGCTCCATGGCCTTGGCAATTCCCTCAGGGAAGGATTGAGGGAAATCCTTAGCGATCTGGGGATTACTGCCCAAGTCATCGGTGATGGCCCGATAGGCCAGGTCATATTCACCGGGGAAAAGGTCATTGACTACCGATCGGTATTCAGGTCTGACAGGGCCAAGGGAAGGAGATTCATGCTGGGTCTATTCGAGAAGGGCATTTTCTTAAACCCGTTAGGGACGAAGTTGTACCTTTCTCTTGCCCACAGTGATAACGATATCGATTCATTTCTCGAAAGAAGCCGCGAGGTTTTGGAGACGATGAAGGCATAAAGAGGAGGGCCATGGAGATGGTCGATTTCCTGGAGATATGTAAGCGTGCGCTAACTGGTCCAATTATGACTGAGAAGGACTTCGACATGAACGTCTTCGTGTCGAAGCTCGGCCACGTGATACAACGATACGATATCCATTATGACCCGAGTACTCCCGTCCCATCTGACGATGAGTTAGCCGATCGAGTCTTTCGGGCCGCGGTCGAATTCTTCACTGAGGTAGGGGTCTACTGTCGGGATACCAATAGGGTGATCCAATTGGGCCAGGATGAAATCGAGGAAGGAATTGCGGAGCCCTCACCTCCGTGTAAGGTGGGAGAGGGAAAGGAGGCGAAGATCTTCTTGCCAAGGAGACCGGAGGATGGCACCCCTCCCTGGTGCCACGTGGGCTCCGGTATTGTGGCGTCAACTGAGGAGATTATGACCAATCTCGTTGAGGCTTACGGAGCCATTCCCGACGCCGATTCCATCAGCATCTCAGCCCTTGATAGTGTGAGGGGAATCCCTGCCCCTGCCGGCTCTCCCTTGGAGATCTACGCGGCCATTCGATCGGTCAGGTTGGGACGAGAGGCCTTGAGGCGATGTGGCCGTCCCGGCCTGCCCATCATGAACTTAATATCATCAGCCGCGTCTGCCGTCGGAA
>CP070774.1:692172-693498 GCA_020346125.1 Syntrophobacterales bacterium
CTGATCTCAGTTGTTGCCTTTTTCTTCCTTCTTTTTTACCGACTGTTGCCAATGATTAAGACTTCCGAAGAGTATTCCGTTTGAGATGGAGGGACGAGTTATGAACAGCCGAAAAATGAACCGCAGGAATTTTCTCAAGAGCTCAGCACTCCTCGGGGGAAGCTCAGTTCTTGCAGCATGCTCCGAGAGGCTCGAAACCCTTAAAAATCCCGAATACGCGGGCGAGGAGTATCTCCTAGATCAGCCCGAGAACATCATATATTCCACCTGTCTCAATTGTCACGTCGCGTGTCCCATGAAGGCCAAGCTCTATGAGGGGATATTGATAAAGATTGATGGCAACCCCTATTCACCGCAAAACCTGCTGTACCACATCCCGTATGACACATCACCCATCGATGCTGCATATATCGATGGAAAGATCTGTGTGAAAGGACAGGTAGGCATCCAGACGCACTATGATCCTTACAGGCTGACCCGAGTTCTCAAAAGGTCAGGCCCCCGCGGCTCGAATCAATGGAAGTCGATACCTTTTTCTCAGTTTATTAAAGAGGTAGTAGAGGGGGGGAAGCTCTTCGCCGACATTGGGGAGGAGAGAGGGGTACCCGGGTTTAAGGATGTCTACAAACTGAGAGATCCGAAGCTCGCAAAATCGATGGCTAAGGATGTGGGGAAGATAAAAAAGAAAGAGATGACCGTCGATGAGTTCAAGGATAAGTACAGGGACCATTTGGGGGTCCTCATAGACCCCGATCACCCGGACCTCGGGCCCGTGAACAATCAATTTATCTTTTGTGCGGGAAGAATTGAACACGGGAGAAAGGAGCTCGGCAAGAGATGGACCTTCGACTCCTTTGGCTCGGTAAATTTTTACGAGCATACAACCATATGTGAGCAGAGCCACCACATTGCCTATAAGGAGATGACGCGTCCGTGGAAGAAGGGCAAGTGGGCGAAGGGAAAAACCCACATGAAGCCCGACCTGCTTAACGCCGAGTTTGTTATCTTCTTTGGCACGGGCGCCTTTGAGGCAAACTTCGGCCCACCCCCTATGACGGAAAAGGTTACAAAATCCCTCAGGGAGAGGAACTTCAAGATGGCGGTGATCGACCCACGGCTCTCAAAAACGGCGGCAAAGGCAACATGGTGGGTGCCGATAAAACCAGGGGGCGATGGCGACCTCGCCCTCGGGATGATTCGCTGGATCGTCGAGAACGGGAACTATGACAAGAAGTTCCTTGAGAACGCGAATAAGGCAGCCGCTAAGGCTGACGGGGAAACATGCTGGAGCAATGCCCCTTACCTGGTTGAAATAGCGGATGATGG
>CP070774.1:693598-694912 GCA_020346125.1 Syntrophobacterales bacterium
AAAATCTTTCCGTTTACCTCTGTGGCTGGATCGTACTTCAGGCTCCCCGAATTGAAAATGACCAGTTTCGGGATTTTCCCCTTGACGATCTCCCAGCCATCCGGAGGCATCCACTGCTTCGCTGTTAGCCGCTTTACCAGATCCTTCTGCCAATCGACCTGTTTTACCAGCCCGTCGAAAGTAACTGCATGAGCCGCCTCACCAGTTATGCCAATACCGAAGGCAACCAGCAAAGCGGCGCACAAAATTGAAAAAATCTTCCTGGTAACCATTTCTAGACCCTCCTTTTTTCTTGGTCCTCTGGACCGTTGAGCCTATTTTGCCCCTCTGCAGCATGTTGTGCCGTATTTGACGTTATCACCCCCTTTCCTTTTAGGGCGGGGCTATGGGAAATCTAAGGAGAACTAAATTATCGCCAGTGGCTCAAGATGTGCTTAAGATCAGGGCGCAGGGCAATTTTTCAATGGGTGACTTTCCTGTCCGGACTTTCCAGTGGTCTGTTTTCGTCGAAGAACAAAAATAAAAAGCCTCCGAGGAGATAAAACGCCCCTCAGAGGCTGCATATCGGCATTTTCTGGAACCCTTCTCTCACAGCTCACTCAAGAAGGTTAACGTCCCGAACTACTGAACATCGTGACAATAGGCATCATCGAAATTTTCCTACCTTATAGCACGATGGTAAGAAAAGTCAAACCCTTTTCTGGATCGGACCCAAGCCTCCCCGAATTTCTCTGTGGTCGTTGAGATTTCCCAGGACCCAAGAAAAGGGAAGACGCTCGCCCCCTTCTTCCTCCATTGATGTCCAAGGTGGAACTCCAAACCCCTCAGGCATGCGCTCGCTGCGCGTTGCAGGTGACGCCTTATCAGGCCCTGAAAGGGCCTTTACCTCAAGAGTTTCCTCACCTCATCAAGGCGGCCAGCTTCCTGCCGGAGAAGACCGAGTGCCGTCTCCCGGTCTATGCGCTGAAAACGGATGGTATCCCCAGGCATCATTTGTCCCAGGAAATCCATCTCAACCCGAGCAACGATCGCAATTTTGGCGTAACCGCCGGTCACCTGCGAATCCCTCAGGAGGACGATCGGTTTGCCGTCACCCGGTACCTGAATAGCACCCGGGGGGATGGGATCGCTAATGATGCCCGGCCCTTTGGCGATCTCAATCTCCGGACCTTCCGTGCGAAAAGCCTGTCTATCGGACTGGGGACTAATGCGATAGGTTGAATTCAAAAAGGTGGCAATGCCCCGAGGGGTATAGCAATCATCCTGGGGCCCCATCAGCACCCGAATGGGATCGGTTCGGTTGAAATCGGGCCG
>CP070774.1:695012-696326 GCA_020346125.1 Syntrophobacterales bacterium
TCCAGCGTGTAACAGACTGCTTCCATGAGAAACCTCCCTCTCGTTTCTGCGAAAAATACCTTTCAATTGGGTCTTATTCTACCGTTAAAGCCCTCCGAATTTCAACACGAATTCCCCCCGGGTGAGAGATCTTCGAAAAACTCGCCGTTTATCGTTTCAACCGCACGACTGCAGCAACACAACACCATATGATTTTGCGCTCAGAGCTCGTTTTTCCCCTTTATCAGAAAAGTCAATATTTTCCCTTGCCAAATGTTCGGAATTGATCATATCTATGGGGGGACAATGGGATGGGAAAAAACAGCATGATCTAAGGGGGTCGATGATGAGGGTTGACGTGGCTTTCACCGCTGATGAGGTGCAGTACAAGGATAAGGGGGATAAAATCGGTGTTGTCATAGACGTCTTGAGGGCGACATCATCGGCGATTATGGCCCTCAAAAATGGATGTTCTTCCTTCATACCCATAACTACTATCGAAGGGGCGAGGGAGCTGGCGGAAAAATTCGAGTCGGGAAAAGTTCTCCTCGGAGGGGCGAAAAGAGGGGTCAAGGTTCAAGGCTTTGATCTTGGCAATTCCCCCAACGACTATATGGAGGAAATGGTCAAGGGAAAGGACATCATATTTACCTCCAGCAACGGGACGAAGGCGATGCACGAACTGAAGAGCGCCAGGGAGGTCCTCGTTGCCTCTTTTCTCAACGTATCGGCGGTCTGTGATGAGTTACTCAGCCTCAATAACGACGTCCTCATCGCCTGTTCCGGGGATTTCGGCGTCTTCTCGCTGGGAGATGCCGTATGTGCCGGGATGATGGTCGATAGGTTGAGCGAAGGTCTATCAGGCGGACTGGAAAAGAGCGATGCAGCCACCGTGACACAGATGTTATACGGTGTTCACAAGGGGGATATTCGGGGAATGCTCCTTCGATCCGAGTGGGGACAGCATCTCATCCGTTTGGGCCTGGGAAGGGACATCGATACGTGCGCCGAGATAGATAGCGCCCCCGTTGTCCCTCGATTCAAGGATGGCGTAGTTCGCATTTATGCCCGGTAAAAGCCGATGGAAATGAAGGCCGAGAGCCTTAAGGGATAGAGATATCGATTACGGCAGGTGAATATGGAATACGTGGCGGAAAAGGTAATACATCATGAAGGTAAAGATGCCACTAGAAATAAAGGATAACGTCGCCAACTTGAAACGTACCTCTCCTCGGGCAATTTGAATAACAAAGGTTACGCTGATACAAAAGAGGATACTCCCCACCACAAATCCCAAGAGGGAAAAAAGGATAAAAATATAGGCGATCACCCCCA
>CP070774.1:696426-697728 GCA_020346125.1 Syntrophobacterales bacterium
CGAGCATGATCCCGCATGCGTGAAGGAGGGTCCCATGGCCTCGGGAGAGATACTGTACCATCAAGAGTTCCGCGGTTGGACCGCTAAAGGGGTGAATAGCAAATGGGGGGCCATCGGCCGGCTTTTGAACGCAGAGCTCTCCACGACGAAGGCTCGGGTGTAAAACCATTACCCTCTCACCATATGGAGACCCTTCATCGGTAAAGAGCGTAATAACCCACTTCTTATCCCCTCGATAGAGGTTCCATACGGGGGCACAATCGAAGACCTTTTTCCCCAGGGGAACGGCTTGGATACCCCGGCGGAGGCGGAGAACAATGTCTGATGTACCGTTGCCGTAGAAGGATTGGTAGCTTCGATGAAGCTCACACTGGAGATTTCGGTCTTCCCACTCGAGGGCAATCGTAATTTCCGCAATCCTTATGTGTATTCTCTTCCTCATTTCCCAAGGGAATCCATCCGATCAGCGATGTTTTAGCTGCCAATCGAGGAGCACGGTGTAATAACAAGGACACAACCGGAAAGTTCGGGAGGCCCCGTCTGATTAGTCATTTTACAGTTACCTAAGACCGAAATCTTTGCCTCCAATCCGACCTTGGTAACCGTTGGCTTTTCGTATTTCTTCTTGATCTTTCTTTTCATTTTCTATCCCTTAACCTCCGTATGAGTAGGTTCCTTAAACTCGTCCTCCCATGGCAACAGTTCCGCTCTCAGGTGGCCGACTTGGCAGAGGTATTCCACGGGTTTTTCCGAGTCCCCATATTCCAGCTGGGACCAGCCCGGACACTGGCCACAGAGAATATGCAAATTGCAATCGGCGCATGGATTATCTTTCTTCCGCGTTTGAGCCCTGACCTCGGGCAAAAACCGATGCCACCCATCCCGAAAGGATCCGTTGATCAGGTCATAGCCGGGATGCCTGACCATGCCGCAAATATGCAGCAGACCATATGGGTCAATGTGAAAGCTATGTATGCCGGCACCGCATCTGAACAGCAATTCGGAATCGTTTTCGGTCCTCCCAAATCTTCCGTAAAGTTCAACCAATTCCATGCGCCTGGTTTCATCGTCCAAATCCAGCTGGACGACCTCGCGGGGCGGCAGCCTGAGCTTTGCCGGGTTTCCTCGGCCATCAATTCTCAGGTTCAGCAAGGGGTCGAATCGGAATTCAAGCCCCAAGTTCTCGGCAAAGGCTCTCATTTCGTCCAATTGATGCCGATTCAACGTGAGGACCACCGACTTCAGCTTGAGGGGAAGATTTCTCTCCACCAAGAGTTCTATGCCTTGCATGCACTTTGCATA
>CP070774.1:697828-699126 GCA_020346125.1 Syntrophobacterales bacterium
CCTCCAACCTTTCATTGGAGTTTCCTGAGTTTCGTTGGCAATATGTCTGTAATCTATTGATAATGTAATAGATTTCGCTTTTTTGAAAAGGACACCATTGTCCTTTCGCTTCAATGCTTCCGAAGTGACCCTTTCGGGGTTCGCAGGCGGGGAATACTTTCCCCTTCCGGCCTCTAAAGGGCCGGCCTTCCCCTTCCCGCTCACCCTCGAAGGGTACCCCACTTCTCCAGCGGATTACGCTCATGGACAACGGTGTCCTTCCAAAACTGAGGAAACTCCAGAATGGATTCTCTTGACGTAAGCGGATACCCATGAACCTTACGGCTTCCGACATTTACGCGTACTATCAGCCTGCGGAGTGTGCACGGCGTATCTACCTGAGGTATAGAGGCGAGCGGGAGGCGGAGCCTGGGCCGTACGAACAGATCCTACGCAGGGGGCAACGACCTCCCTTATGGCCCGCCCCCTGATCATCTAGAATCTCGTTCTCACCCGGTACGAAAGCCTTCGATTATGGATATCTCTCCTTTTGGAAAACCAGGGAATCATGACCTGGAATGACTTTGGAATAGTCGCCCTTTACGATTTCATCGATGAGCTCGAAGCTTTTCCACATTGCCAGCATATCCGTGTAGACCCCACTCATCAAGAAAGGGAGGCGTTCTTCAGGAGCACCCTCTAGATTGCCATACTTGAACACCGCGTCCCCGGTAATCACATGCGGACCCTTTTCGGTATCAACCACTACGCCAATGGAACCAGGGGTGTGGCCCGGAAGCGGTATTACGCTCACCCCATCCACGATTTCTGTTTCCTTCATATCCACGGTCCTCATCCTCTCAATGACCTTCAGAAACAAGGGTTCCAGACCCAACCGGAGTGCCTCATAACCAATGTAGAGAGGGGGAATCGGATCCAGGGCAAATCGCAACTCTTCCTGAGACACGATAAATTCAGCATTGGGGAACTTCGTTACATCGCCAACATGATCCCAATGGAGATGCGTCAAAATAACAACGTCAACCTCTTCCGGCTTCACCCCCGCCTTCGCAAGCTGAGAAACGATATTCTGGTCGGGCCTATTGGGCTCGGACTTGGCGTAAGGATGATATTTGAGGGTGCGCTCCATATCGGGGGGGCCTGTATCGACTACGATCTTTTTCTTCGCCCCGCCAATGTATGCTGCCACAATTTTCCCATGGTCTTTCTTCCCTACAAACCTGCGCAAGTACAATAGACTCTTGTCCATGACCGTATCGCCTAAATCCAATGGAATGATATATGGCCCGCTCATAATC
>CP070774.1:699226-700522 GCA_020346125.1 Syntrophobacterales bacterium
TTTCATATCGTCGAGCCCCTTCACCTCGTTGCCCGATAGCACGGATGCCTCGGGAAGGTTGGGAGTGACTACAGAGCAAAGGGGAAGGAGTTCTCGTTTAACCGTCTCCTGGGCCTCCTTTTTCAGGAGCGCGTCGCCGCTCTTGGCAATCATCACCGGATCGACGACCACTTTCTCGATGCCGTACTGCCTGATTTTTTCCGCCACGCCCACTACAATCTCTGAATTGGCAAGCATTCCCGTCTTGATAGCATCTGCCCCTATATCGGACAGTACCGAGTCGATCTGTCTCTTCACGAAACCCACATCCAATTCCACAATTCCCTGGACCCCTACCGTATTTTGGGCCGTCAGGGCGGTAATGGCGCTCATGCCAAATCCACCCAGCAGGGTAATGGTCTTGAGATCGGCCTGGATTCCCGCCCCGCCTCCCGAATCCGATCCGGCGATAGTTAATATCCTCTTCATCATCCCTTTGCTCGCTCTTGGCCAAGCATTTCGATCACGAGCTTCGCCACTCTCTCCCCCGAGAGCAGCATTCCACCGAAAATGGGCCCCATTCGATACGAACCGAATGTAGCATTTGCAGCCATGCCAGCAACGAAAACCCCTGGAAATGCCTCCTTGGTATTATCCAAGGTATCCCTTTCTGCGACATCCGCCCAGAGGGATTTCTCCCCCACCACCTTGCCCGTCTCGGTAAAAAGCGGGGCACCCATCTTCCTCTGGATGATAGTTACCACCTCAGTGGCGTGGCCCGTGGCATCGATAACATATCTGCATCGAATAGCAAGCGGGTCGACGTGCAGCTCAGCCATTTCTACAGCGGTCCAGTTCAAGACCAGGCCCGTCACCCGATTTTTCCGGACCACCACATCCTCAGCGCTGATGAGATTGAATATGGTGACTCCAGCTTTGACAGCATGGGAGCAGATGGTAGCGGTAGCCTCCACCGAATCGGCGGTATAATAGCTACTCTCATAAGGCCGGGTTCGGATGCCGAATTCATCCAGGATTCGTTTCCCCTCCTCCTGGACTACCACTTCATTGAACATCATCCCTCCACCCCACATTCCCCCTCCAACGCTCAGCTTCCTCTCAAAGATGGCGACTTTGACCCCCCCTTTTGCCAAATAGTAGGATGCCACAAGACCAGATGGGCCTCCTCCCACCACGGCCACATCCGGATTCAAATTTTCCTCCAGTTTCCTCGTGAAACGCTCGATAATAGCCTTGGTGATTGTCACTTCATTCAGCTCCATATCCATCTCCCATCAAAAAAAGGACCGTAATTCC
>CP070774.1:700622-701908 GCA_020346125.1 Syntrophobacterales bacterium
GAGCTGGAACTCGTTTACGTTTAGATTCCCCAAAGCGACGAGGCGGAGAAGAGCACATTTCTCCGCCTCGAGAGTAGATGGAGTCAGGTCTTGCAATATAACATTCAATTTTTAATTGTTTACGTGCCCTCAAAGGGATCTGAGCCCGCCGGTTCATATTCTCATCTGTATCCCGCTCCCGATAACCCGAGCCTTGTTTGAACCAGTCTGGCACGTCTACCCCCCTATGTGAAATTGTAAGAAGCCGACCTGAGAAGCCCCCCCTCATATAGGCATTCGCCGAATGTATCTTCCGTATATGGGCCGTGGTACGAAGTCTGGGAGACACAAAAGGCTTCCATTGTGACTCGTAACATTTAGAGGAAAGAAGTTGGGTTAGCTACGGCAATTTGGATAAGGTTGAGGGGCAGCTAAAGAAAAAGATGGGGATGGGACCAGACTTGAAAATTGAATTTCTCACCGTGCGAAATATACTTGACATCGTTTCCCGGTCTGGTACGATGCTGGCACGTGCGGTGTCGATCGTAGGCAAGCCTCTTCCTTTTTTCTGGGCCGAGAAAGCCGAACCACCCGCGAGGGTGGGGCGGAAAGCCACGGGTCTGTTGGGGGACAGCATCCGAGGCAATGCATCAACACAGACAGCCGGGTTGCCGCAGTAAAAAGGTGGCTCGGCTTTTTTGCATGGGGTTGGGAATTCACCCATACAGTTCCAAGCTTCCGGAGGAAACTATGAGAAGAGGTCATCGGAAAATGCCGATGCGAAGCCTCCAAGGGGTTCCGGGTATCCCCTTGGAGGCTTTCCTCCTTCACCCCTCAATACGGTTACGTTGTTCGACGGCGACGTTTCGGGAGGATTCCCTCTGGCACTGATTGAATCAGCATCTTCGTCGGAGGGAACCAGCTTCTGGAGATATCTGCAGCGCCTGTTGTCAAGCTTTGAGGGGGATTGAATAGTGGAATAGAGGTGTAGGTATATGGGTTGTCACCAAAACTGCATAGACGTATAGAATTATGGAGGTGCACATGGAATCAAACGATGCGCTTGAAACCACAGGAAGACTTTCGAGTTACGCGAAGCTTTACCTCGCTGTCCTGGTCATAGTGATCGTCACGGAGCTGATTGGGATCCACAAGTTTCCCGTTGGGCCAGGGACAGTGGTTCTGCTTCCCATGCTGTACGCAGTGATTATCGGACTCCTGATAACTCCCCAGGTTCTCGGCACGGTCATTGCGGGCCTCAAGAAGGTTATTTCCGAGGAGGAAGTTGAGCTCGCGGGGGCCATTGT
>CP070774.1:702008-703292 GCA_020346125.1 Syntrophobacterales bacterium
CACGGTGGGGGAGATATCCGACGTGTTGAGGGATGTCTTCGGGGAATATAGGGAGAGCTAACGCCTCCAGTTCGGAGGCGGTGCTGCGGTGCTGCAGTCATGCGGTCAGGGTTTTGCACATCTTAATTCTAATAGGAAACAAATTGGCTCTGTGCGTTCTTTTCCAAGGTTCCCAGAGATCTTAAATTGACCGAACGAAGGCTTCAAGGAGAGATTCTATGAAAGGGGAAAGGAAAATTCGAGTGCTCATCGCAAAGCCGGGGTTGGACGGACACGACCGGGGCGCCAAGGTCGTCTCGAGGGGCTTACGGGATGCGGGAATGGAGGTCATCTATACCGGGATTCGGCAGACCCCGGAACAAATCGCGGCCACGGCGGTCCAAGAGGGGGTCGATGTCGTCGGGCTGAGTTGCCTCTCCGGCGCCCACAATCACCTCTTTCCGCGGGTCGTCGAGGCCCTCAAGGAGAGAAAAGCGGTGGACATTCCCGTTTTCGGAGGAGGCATCATCCCGCTAGATGACATACCTGGGCTGAAGAAAGCCGGCATAAGGGAAATCTTTCAGCCCGGGACCACTATCCAGGATATTGTCCAGTTCATTGAGAAGATCGTCCAACGCTAAAGGGGACTTTCGAAGCCCCGGCAAGGGAGGTTGTTGAAATGGTAAAGAGGATTGATCACATAGCGATTGCGGTACATGACATTGATGAGGCTGCCACATTCTATTCCGATATCCTAAAATTGGACCTTTCCGGCGTGGAAGTGGTCACGGAGCAAAAGACCAAGGTCGGCTTTTTCAAAATCGGAGAGAGTAATATCGAACTCGTTCAACCCACCAGCGATGATTCCCCCCTTGTCAAATTCCTTGAAACCAAGGGCCCCGGTATCCACCACATCTGCCTCGAGGTGGACGATATCGAACGGGAGGTGGAGGAATTGATGAAACGGGGGGCCCGGATGATCGATGAAAAACCCCGCCCTGGGGCCCATAATACAAGGGTGGCCTTTATTCACCCCAAGAGCTCTGGCGGGGTTCTCATCGAGCTGAACCAGCTGCCCCCGGACCGCTAAAAAAGCCCGATGGGAACTTTGATCTTTTAGCCATTTGGATGTAGATTTTGATTCGGGCTCAGAGCTCGTTTTTCCAGTTTTTCGGAGACACCGGATGGCCTTTGAATCCTTCGCGTTTTACCGGTGCAGAAGACGATGAAACGGGAAATCAAGAAGTTTAAAAGGGATGTCCTCTACTTCTTGTTTCTCGGGGTCATGGAAGTCACTGGCCTCCT
>CP070774.1:703392-704586 GCA_020346125.1 Syntrophobacterales bacterium
GACGTATAGACGATGGCCACGAGGTCGTCAGGCTCCATCTCGTGCCGGATAAAGGTCTCGTTCTGCCTCAACCGGTCAATATGAATGAGCTCCAATTCCGCCACCCCTGGCAGAGGGGAATCCCCCGATTCCATAGTGCTGTCTTGGGCCTCCATAAAGGGATCCAGGGTAATCGTCTTTTCCAGCGAGGGGAGTAGATCGATCACCTCACACAAGGTCTCGAGGAAATCGCCCGAGAGGATGATGAACTTGGCCACGGAGTCGCCGAGGATGTGCCTCAATTCGCTGGCCTTCAACTCCTTGTCGATGGGGACGACGATGCCTCCATTCATCAAAATGGCGAAATAGGAGATCACCCATCCCGGCCCATTATGGGACAGCAGCGCAACTCGGTCCTTGGGCTTCATACCGAGCCTTGCCAATCCCGTTCCAATATCCATCGCCGATTCATAGAATTCCCCATACGTGATACCCTTCCAGCGGCCCTCGGCCTTCCACCTCAGCACGAGTTTATCCTTAAAACGCCTCGCGTTGTCCTCCAGAATCCTGGTAAGGGTTCTCCGTTCCATGCTGCTCCCTCAATCGCTATGAAAGGCGCTGGGTCCTGATTTTTCTCCGGCGCTCCTTGGGCAGGAAGATAGAGAAACGCGTCCCCTTTCCCTGTTGACTCACCACCTGGATCGTTCCGCCCTGCTCCCTGATGATCCGATGAGTCGTCGCCAAGCCGATTCCGACCCGCCCCGGCTTGGTCGAGAAGAAGGGGTCGAAAATTGCCCCGAGGTTTTCGCGGGGTATGCCGCACCCTGAATCCGAAACCTCGATGCCAATAAAGTCGTCCTTCGAAAGTAGCTTTACGTTGATTGACCCCTCTCCGTCGATGGCTTCAACGGCATTATCCAGGATAAGGCTGAGCGCCTCAGATAAAAGGGGACCGTCGATAAATGCTATGGGACTCCAGCTCGGTTCCTCCACCTCGAAGTCAATGGCCACCTGATTCTGAGAAGCACTGGCTGAAATAGACTTGAGAGCCGCCTCAACGACTTCTCTTATATTCTCCCTCTTGTGAGCCGGTTTCCGAAGGGTGGCGAAATTCTGGACTTGATTGATAATCCCCTCCAGGCGACGAATCTCGTGTTCTATCCTTTGGAAGTACCGGAGTTGATCGACCGAAGGAATTGTCTTGGAAATCCTCCT
>CP070774.1:704686-705849 GCA_020346125.1 Syntrophobacterales bacterium
GAAAAACTGGCGAGGGTGAAGGAGGAGAGGGAGCCTAGCCAGGTCAAGAGGACTTTGGAAGCACTGAGGCAAGCGGCTGAGGGAGATGGGAATATCGTTCCCCCTGTTTTGGATGCGGTCAAGGCTTATGCCACGGTGGGGGAGATATCCGACGTGTTAAGGGATGTCTTCGGGGAATATAGGGAGAGCTAACGCCTCCGGTTCGGAGGTGCTGCTGCGGTGCTGCAGTCATGCGGTCAGGGTTTTGCACATCTTAATTCTAATGGGAAACAAATTGGCTCTGTGCGCTCTTTTTCAAGGTTCCCAGAGATCTTAAATTGACCGAACGAAGATTTCAAGGAGAGAATCCATGAAAGGGGAAAGGAAAATTCGAGTACTCGTCGCAAAGCCGGGATTGGACGGACACGACCGGGGCGCCAAGGTCATCTCGAGGGGCTTACGGGATGCGGGAATGGAGGTCATCTACACCGGGATCCGGCAGACCCCGGAGCAAATCGCGGTCACGGCGGTCCAAGAGGGGGTCGATGCCGTGGGGCTGAGCTGCCTCTCAGGCGCCCACAATCACCTGTTTCCGCGTGTCGTCGAGGCCCTCAAGGAGAGAAAAGCGGGGGACATTCCCGTATTCGGGGGAGGCATCATCCCCGCAGATGACATACCTGGGCTGAAGAAAGCCGGCATCAGGGAAATCTTTCAGCCCGGGACAACTATCCGGGATATTGTACAGTTCATCGAGAAGATCGTCCAACGCTGAAGGGGAACTTCGAAACCCCGGCAAGGGAGGTTGTTGAAATGGTAAAGAGGATTGATCATATAGCCATCGCGGTACATGACATCGATGAGGCGGCCAAATTCTATTCCGATACCCTAAAATTGGACCTTACCGGCGTGGAAGTGGTCACGGAGCAAAAGAGCAAGGTCGGCTTTTTCAAAATCGGAGAGAGTAATATCGAACTCGTTCAACCCACGAGCGACGATTCCCCCCTTGTCAAATTCCTTGAAACCAAGGGCCCCGGTATCCACCACATCTGCCTCGAGGTGGACGATATCGAAAGGGAGGTGGAGGAACTGATGAAACGGGGGGCCCGGATGATCGATGAAAAACCCCGTCTTGGGGCCCACAATACAAGGGTAGCCTTTATTCACCCCAAGAGCTCAGGCGGGGT
>CP070774.1:705949-707112 GCA_020346125.1 Syntrophobacterales bacterium
GGATGTCACCCTGGTGTTGGGGGTAAACGAAGGTGATTACTCCCCTAAAAGCCACCAGATCCTTTCCATGGGTTCTTGTACGACCAATTGCCTGGGTCCCATTGCCAAGATCCTCGTCAAGGAGTTCGGCGTAGAATACGGGCTCATGACCACAATCCATTCCTACACCAACGACCAGGTGATCCTGGACTTCCCACATTCGGATCTCAGGCGAGCTCGCTCGGCGGCTATGTCCATGATTCCAACAACCACGGGGGCGGCCACGGCCTTGGCTTTGGTCATTCCGGAGTTGAGGGGAAAAATGGATGGCATGGCCATCCGAGTTCCAACGCCCAATGTCTCCGTCGTCGACCTGAATGCCTGGCTAAAGAAGTCGACAACGGTTGAAAAGGTGAATGAGACCTTCCAACGATATGCCCAGGGTAAGATGAAGGGGATATTGAACTATAGTGACGAACCCCTCGTTTCCATCGATTTCAACGGGGACCCACACTCCTCAACCGTGGATGGGCTCTCCACCAAGGTAATTGGCGGGAAAATGGTTAAGGTAGTTTCCTGGTATGATAATGAATGGGGTTTCTCAAAGAGAATGGGGGAGTTACTTATATTTATCTCGAAATAACTTGATGTTCTTAACTCGTCTTAAGGACTATTGAACAAATCCCTTGAGGAAACGAGAGGATGTTCGAACGCGTCGACTTGAATGTCCTCTAGCTGAACACGTTGCCACAACTGAAGGAGTTGGAGGAGGGATATGCGCAGGCCAATTATAGCGGGCAACTGGAAGATGAATAAAACCGTTTCGGAGGCCGTGGATCTCGTCCGACAATTAAAGGCCTCGGCATCCGGTGTGAGGGACGTTGATATTGTTGTCGCTCCACCCTTTACGGCTTTAGGGGCCGTATCTCGAGAAATCAAGGGAAGTAATATTGAACTGGGTGCACAAGATATTTTTTGGGAGCCAAGCGGCGCCTATACCGGGGAGGTGTCCGCTACCATGTTGAAGGATGTGGGGTGTCGATACGTTATCATTGGTCATTCCGAGCGGCGGCAATACTTCGGTGAGAAGGATGAGTCGGTACAGAAAAAGATCAAAGCCTCCCTAGGAGAGGGCTTACTGCCTATCGTATGCGTGGGGGAGGCCCTTGAAGCGAGGGAAGCCG
>CP070774.1:707212-708366 GCA_020346125.1 Syntrophobacterales bacterium
TCCTCCTTCGAGGAGATGAGGAAATGGAAATTTTAATCGAATGAAATAACCTTTCAGGGGGGTGAGGTATGAAGACGACGGTAAGCATAATAAAGGCGGATATCGGCAGTATTGGAGGTCATATTAAGCCAAGCCAGAACCTGTTAGAGGCGGTCGAGAACTTCCTCCGCATTGAGGGAAAGAACCTCGTGAACGATTTCTATGTGGGCCATACCGGAGACGATGTCGCATTGCTTCTTTCCCATACTGAAGGGGTCGGGGCGGAGAAGATCCATAAATTGGCCTGGGATGCCTTCCTCACCGGTACCGAAGTGGCCAGAAAACAGGGCCTCTATGGAGCGGGGCAGGATCTCTTGAAGGATTCCTTTTCGGGCAATGTGAAGGGGATGGGGCCTGCGGTAGCCGAAATGGAATTTGAAGAGAGGCCCAATGAACCCTTCCTCTTTTTCGCAGCGGACAAGACCGATCCAGGGGCGTATAACCTTCCCCTCTATTTGAGTTTTACGGACCCGATGCATAGCACCGGGTTGATTTTGAGTCCCGCTATGGACAAGGGATTTAAATTCACCATCATGGACGTCTCCTATACCGAGGGAGATAGGATCATCGAACTCAATTCACCCGAGGATCTCTATGATATTGCGGCACTCCTGAGGGACAACCAACGGTTCGTGGTGGAATCCATTCACTCGAGGAATAACGGGGAAATCGCGGTAGCCGTGAGCACGACACGGCTGCACAATATTGCGGGGAAATATACCGGAAAGGATGATCCCGTCATGCTGGTAAGGGTCCAGGGAGCTTTTCCGGCCACAGGGGAGGTGCTTTCTCCTTTTCATATAGGGCATTACGTCGCGGGGTTTATGAGGGGGAGCCATACGGGTCCCCTGATGCCCGTGAAGCGGAATTCATCTATCTCCTTCTTCGATGGTCCCCCCGTGGTTAGCTGTCTCGCATTCTGCGTTCATAATGGCACCTTTACCGAGCCTGCCGATGCCTTCGACCATCCCTATTGGGATCATATCCGGGAGAAAGTTGCCAGAAAGGCAACAGACATTCGGGAGCAAGGATTCTCCGGTGCGGCTATGCTTCCCTATAGCGAACTGGAGTATGGGGGCATCGTCGAAAAGATGAAAAAGCTGGATACTCAGTTT
>CP070774.1:708466-709613 GCA_020346125.1 Syntrophobacterales bacterium
AGGTATCGGTCTTCCGTGGGGAGCTGAAGCGTATAGCCCAGGGCTGAGATACCCCGTGGAATGATGGAAATCCGATGAACGGGATCGGCGTTAGGGAGGGCTGAGGCCACCATGGCGTGACCCGATTCGTGGTAGGCCACGATCTCCTTCTCCTTTTTGGACATTACCTTTCTCTTCTTCTCGAGGCCGGCTACGACCCGGTCGATGGCCTCTTCGAAGTCATCCATCTCCACCTGATCTTTGTTTTTCCGAGCAGCCAAAAGGGCTGCTTCGTTGATGATGTTGGCCAGATCTGCCCCGACAAAGCCTGGGGTCCGGGCGGCGATTACCCTCAGATCCACCTCCTTGGCCAATTTAACCCGCAGGGTGTGTACTTTCAATATCTCTTCCCTTCCCACGATATCGGGCCGATCCACCAGAACATGTCTATCGAACCGCCCCGGTCTGAGCAGGGCGGGGTCTAAGATTTCGGGCCGGTTTGTAGCGGCCATGATTATGACGCCGGTATTGGGATCGAACCCATCCATCTCAGCCAGTAATTGATTCAGGGTCTGCTCCTGTTCGTCGTGCCTGCCCAGGGGGTTGACGCCCCTTGCCTTTCCCAGTGCGTCCAGCTCATCGATGAAGATGATACAGGGAGCCCGTTGTTGAGCTTGTCCAAAAAGATCCCTTACACGAGCAGCTCCCACCCCTACGAACATCTCCACGAAGTCGGATCCACTAATGCTGAAAAAGGGTACATTGGCTTCACCGGCCACAGCCCTCGCCAATAGGGTCTTGCCAGTTCCAGGAGATCCAACCAACAATACTCCTTTTGGTATCTTCCCCCCCAACTTTTGGAATTTCCCCGGGTTTTTCAGAAATTCAATTACCTCCTGCAACTCCTCCTTGGCCTCATCGATTCCGGCCACATCCTTAAAGGTGACCCTATTCTCCTTTTGAGCAAAGATCTTCGCCCTGCTCTTCCCGAAGGAGAGAGCTCCCGCCTCCGGCCCCATCCTGGAGAAAAGGAGCCGCCATATAATGAAGAAGAAGATGATGGGGATCACCCAGGCAAAGATACCGCTCAGCCATTTATTTTCCTGCTTCCCCTTATATTGGATTCCCTTTTCATCCAGCGCCTTAATTAATTCCGGGTCTTCCACCC
>CP070774.1:709713-710842 GCA_020346125.1 Syntrophobacterales bacterium
CTCGAGCACTATGGCAAATTCTGGGCAGTACAGGTCGCACTGTCCGCATTCAGAGCAGTCATCGGGTTTCGCTATCCGTGGCAGCTGATATCCCTTGCTGTTGAGCTCATCTGAGAGTTCATAAACCTTCTTCGGACAAAACTCGATGCAAAACCCACAGCCCTTGCAGAACTCCTTGCTTATGCGAATTACCATGTGGCCTCGATCCTCCTTCTTCGGTTGCTCTTCCGTTCAAAAGTGCGGTTCCCCGATAATTGTATCATATTGTGCAGGTTGCAATACAAGCTAAAGGCAGGGCATTCGGCGGGACCCAAGGGAGAAAGATGTTTTAGAATGCCAAGCCCGTAGGGGTTTGCACCTTCAGGAGCATCTTAAAGAGCATGTACAGGATGAATACGAATAAGACCGACGTGAGTACTTTGTTGTGGAGGCGGCTGAAAATGGCCTCTCTGTCCAACGCGACGATCGAGGCAAAAACCAGGTAGAATACAAAGGCGGTGAAGTAAAAACCCAGAATGTTGAGCGCAGAGAGGTAACCGATTATCAGCAGCCCTGAAAAGATTATTCTGGAGAACGGAAAATGTACCGGGCTCACTTCCCTAGGCTCTTTCCTTGCCATCATGGATGCCAGGGAGAGAATGAGTAACAGCAGTGACAGAGAGCCCATAATGATCAGCGTTGCGGCGGGAAAGATAGGGGTCAGTGGGTCTTTCGCTTTCATAGAGCTATATACCACAATTGCGTACAGTAAGATGACACCTCCGACTATCGCATCGCTCCTTCCCACTCGCATCTTCTTCGTTTCACCCTTCCTCCCACTATAAATCCCATACGCGATGGAGGTGGCACAGATTAGGATCAGGATTATATTGATGGGGCCAGTGAAGAAGTGTGGCAATAGGCCCTTCCCCGCATCGGCTATCAACAGGCCCTTGAGGAAATTATTCTCCGCAATGCCCCCCAAGATAACACCCATGACCACTGGCAGTGCGGAAAACCCGAATTTGTTCCCGATGTACATGAGCGTGCCGAGGGCGAACATGACGATCACATCGTGGAAGCTGTTCTGAACGCAGTATGTGCCAAAGGTTGCTAAGATGACAATAGAAGCTGCCATGTATAGGTCGGG
>CP070774.1:710942-712055 GCA_020346125.1 Syntrophobacterales bacterium
ATGATCCCAATGGAGATGCGTCAAAATAACAATGTCAACCTCTTCCGGCTTCACTCCCGCCTTAGCGAGCTGAGAAACGATATTCTGGTCGGGCCTATTGGGCTCGGACTTTGCGTAAGGATGATATTTGAGGGTGCGCTCCATATCGGGGGGCCCTGTATCGACCACGATCTTTTTCTTCGCCCCGCCAATGTACGCTGCCACAATTTTCCCATGGTCTTTCTCCCCTACAAACCTGCGCAAGTACAATAGACTCTTGTCCATGACCGTATCGCCTAAATCCAATGGAATGATATATGGCCCGCTCATAATCCTCTCCTTTCTCCCCTTTTCGAGCTTGTCGGGCTAATCTTCCCGTTCGCTCCGCGCCCATGATTCTCGAGGTCATCTATTGAAAAACCAAGGAGGACCTGGTCGGTTTTCCTCGCATACCTCCCTTCCTAATTCGCCTTTTTGTCCTCCTCAATTCTCATCAGGGCCTGCAATCCGGTTGCAAAAGTAGGCGCTCCCCCGGGTATAATCATCGTTTCAACGGCCTCAAGGAGCTCTTCCTCAGTAGCCCCAAGCTTCAAGGCCCTCTTGCAATGATCATAAACGGCGTCAGTACGGCCTCGATATGCAAGTATGGCTATGGCAATCAACTCCCGTGTTTTTGCCGGAAGTGCCCTCCCATCTGTTAATCCCCTGTTGTACAGGCTATTATAAGCTTCCATGAAATCGACATCCCTCTCGGCTAGGTAAGCCCACTGGGCGGGCAGATAACCCCTCTCTTTCCTCATGGTTTCAATGAGATTTCGTATCCTCTTTTCTTTTTCCTCGTCTGCCATCTTATACAACCTCCTGTCTTGGATTCGCAATTCGAAAGAACCATATATCGTGCTTCTTGCTCTCTGTCCAGAACAAAATTACGTGCAATATCCCCCATACGCTGCTTTTCGAGATAGTCCGGCGTTGATGATCCCGGCCGTATTTGTGGACTACAAAGCCTTGGCTCGTTCTTCTGCACTCAGATCGGCGTCATCCTGGCTATTGACTTGACTCATTGAAATTGTATAGGATGGCGACTTATTACCAAGTAAGTCGCCAAAAATGGCTATCAAAATCGCACAGATG
>CP070774.1:712155-713258 GCA_020346125.1 Syntrophobacterales bacterium
GAAAGTTATTTTTGTTTATCTCTTCAAGATACCAAGAAATTTGAAATTACTGCGACCGGCACCTTTAACTCACCCCTTATTGGCGGCTTATACGCCTCCTGATATTGAAGTATCTATTGTTGATGAGACATTTGAAACCATAGATTTTGATCAAGAAGCGGATCTTATTGCGATAACATTTGTGGTACCTTTAGCTCCCAGGGCCTATGAAGTAGCTCAGGAATTCCGCAAGAGAGGTAAGACGGTCGTATGTGGTGGTCCTCATGCTTCGTTATTGCCTCATGAAGCGGCTAAGCATATCGACTCTGTTGTGATTGGTGAGGGTGATCTAACGTGGCCTCAATTATTAGACGATTTCAGAAAAGGCAGTTTAAGGAAATTCTACAGAAATACTCAAGACATTGATGTAGAGCATATCCCCTTTGCAAGACGTGACTTGCTAAATCCAAAGGGTTACAGTATCTTAAACACCTTTCAGGCAAGCCGCGGATGCCCCTTTTCATGTACATTCTGTACGACCCGCACAGTCTATCCTAAGTTTTTGACTATACCAGCAAGAAGAGTAATTAAAGAAATTGAACAGATTGAAGGGGGCCCTTTACAGCGCCGAATTATCCTTTTTTGGGATGATAACTTAATCGGCAACCCTCAGTGGGCAAAAAAGTTATTTCAAGAAATGATTCCTTTAAAGAAAAGGTGGTTTGCACAGTCAACCTTTGCTATCACGAATGATAAAGAATTAGTTCGATTAGCTTCAAAAAGCGGCTGCAAAGGTCTTTTTTTGGGCCTCGAGTCTTTTAATCCTCTTAGTTTGAAGAATTGTGATAAAAAACACAATATTGTTGAATCCTACAAAAAAGGAATTAAGTTGCTGCATGATTATGGTATTTCTGTATATGCTGGCATTATGTTTGGTTTTGACGATGACAGACAAGACATCTTCAAAATAACTCTGGAAAAAGCCAACGAACTTGGTATTGATATGGTCTCCCCGAATATTGTAGTGCCATATCCTAATACGCCTTTTTTCCAAAAACTGAGTCAGGAAAATAGAATTATCCATACCGACTGGTCAAAATACAATGGATTTCATGCTGTGTTTC
>CP070774.1:713358-714460 GCA_020346125.1 Syntrophobacterales bacterium
CTCCCGGCGTGAATTGATCCTCGACCAGCTCCTCGTCATCCACGGTGGAACCCCTCACGGTGAAATCCCACCAAGGAAAGACCTCGCAGCCCACATCGAGAACATTGAGGAGGAAGGTGTTCTCCCGATCGCGATTTTGATCCCGGCGAAAGGGAATGGGGGTTGGAAAAGGCCAAAATTCGTTAGGGTTGATGGCCAACCCCTTCACCGAGTCGATGTAACGGGAAGTCCACGCCGCAGACACCCGTTCGGTGATATCCAAACCCAGTCGTGCCGAGAGGGTGGTGTTTTGGTAATCGTCATTGGTTAACTGACCGTCGCTCTCAAGACGTGAGAGGGAAACCGCGAAGTTGGTAATCCCCCACTGGCCTACCACGCTTCCCAATCCCCGATAGGTATCAAAGGTGCCTCCCTCCCCCGAAAGGGTGACCCTGGGGGTTCCCCGACCCGTAGTGGTGATGATGTTGATCACTCCCCCCATGGCCTCTGATCCGTAAAGGGCGCTCTGGGCGTTCCGGACGACCTCAACTCGTTCCACATTGTCCACCATCAGGTTCGCCCAATCGTAGAATCCCGTCCAGGAGTTGTTCACCCTTACCCCGTCAATCATCACCAAGGTCTGAGTTACGTCGGCACCCCGAATCCGAACGCTCGCCGCCGACCCAATGGTGCCTGTTCGCCTCACGTAAACGCCGGGTGCTTCACGGATGGCTTCCTCCGCCGTAACCGCCCGCTTACGGTCTATGTCTTCATCGGTTATGACCGTGACCGAGACCGGCACCCCGCTTATGGGCTCCTCCAATCGGGTCGCTGTAATTACGACCGGCTCCATGAGAATCCCCTCCTGGCCAAAGGTGACCCAGGGAAGAAGGAGGGAGAGGAATAAGACACAGGGATAAACAGTTCTTGTGAGCCTTCGGACACCTGTGCGGAGGAGAAGAGAGAAAGAATCAGTGCCCAGAGGGCCTTTGGACTGGTAAAATACCATCCTGATGGGGGCCAGGAGCAACCGGCGGACCGACAATGTGATGGGCTACAAGACTCCTGTTGAGCATGAATTTCCGAAATGGCACCCTGTAAATTAACCGTATCAATAGTAGAT
>CP070774.1:714560-715657 GCA_020346125.1 Syntrophobacterales bacterium
AATTCCATCGTAAATTGCCCCCTCCCGCCGGTCATCGATTTCAGGACAGGGGCATACTTCAGCACCTCAGCCATGGGGACATGGGCCTCGATCACCTGATAATTTCCCTTTCCATCAACTCCCAGGATTTTTCCCCTTCGACTGTTCAGATCACCCATAATATCGCCCATGTTCTCCTCTGGTACCGTGACCTGAACCCGCATGATGGGCTCCAAGAGTACCGGATTGGCCTCCCGTATCCCCTTCTTCAAGCCCATGATGGCAGCGATTTTAAAGGCCATTTCCGAGGAATCCACTTCGTGGGATTTCCCGTCGTAAAAGCGAACCCTTAAGTCCACAACCGGGTTTCCCGCCAACACGCCATCCTGCCTTGCCTCGGCAATCCCCTTCTCCACGGCAGGAACGAAACTACGGGGCACGTTCATCCCGGTCAGGGCGTTTTCGAATTCAAACCCTCCCCCACGGGGCAGCGGGGAGATGTCGAAGTGAACCTCGGCAAATTGTCCTCGCCCCCCCGTCTGCTTCTTATGGCGATAGATGACCCCCTTTTTCGCCACGCGGATGGTCTCCTTATACGGAACCTTGGGCACACTGAGATCAACCTCCACGCCGAATTTTCGCTTCAACTTCTCGAGAATCACCTCCACGTGAACTTGTCCCATACCGGAAAGGAGGATCTGTCCCGTCTGTTCATCCCGGCTCAGGCTGATGGTGGGATCTTCCTCGCCAAGACGTATCAGGGCTGAGGTGATCTTATCCTCGTCTCCCTTGCTTTTCGGCATCAAGGCATAAGAGATGATGGGAACCGGGGGTTTCGTCGGCTCGAAGATAATCGAATTTTTCTCATCACAGAAGGTATCCCCCGTCGTGGTCTCCTTGAGCTTAGCAACGGCAACGATATCGCCTGCCATCGCCAATCCCAGCGGTTTCTGTTTCTTCCCCTCCATGGCGTAGATCTGTCCGATCCTCTCCTTGACCCCTTTGGTCGAGTTGTAGATGGTCGAATCCGGATTAATCATCCCCGAATAAACCCTGAAAACGGTGAGCTTCCCAGCGTAGGGATCCGCTATGGTCTTAAAAACGAAGGCGGAAAAAGG
>CP070774.1:715757-716825 GCA_020346125.1 Syntrophobacterales bacterium
AAGCGGACGGATGTCTACCCTTCCACCTATGCCGGTAAGGCAGCGGATACTTTGCTGTTTTTCGGCTGCGTTACCAGCTATCAGGATATTGACATCGTCCCCAATACCATGGAGATCTTGGACAAGGCCGGCATCGATTATGCCACCATGGGCAATGAGGAACACTGTTGCGGATACCTGGCTCACCTGGTGGGCGCGGAGCAGCAATTTAGGGATTTTATGAACAATAACCTGAAGCGGTTTTCCACATTCAACCCCAAGACAATTGTGACCACGTGCGCCGGCTGTTACAGGACCTTTAAGCACATTTACCCCAAATATTCCGATTTCAACGTCGAGGCATTCCACGCCATCGAATATATCGAGCGGCTCATAAATGAGGGGAAAATCCATTTTAAAGAGGGCTTCTCGGGGAAAGTGGCCTATCATGATCCCTGCGATATCGGCAGGCACATGGAGATCTACGAGCCCCCCAGGAATATCCTGAATCATATTCCCGGCCTTGAACTTGTGGAGTTTAAACAGAACCGCAGTCTGGCCGACTGTTGTGGAGGTGGGGGTGGGCTGAAGGGTTATGACAACGCCCTGAGTTCAACCCTTGCCTATAAGAGGATAACCGAGGCCTTGGATATCGGCGCGGATACCGTCGTCTCCGGTTGTCCAGCGTGCAAGAGCAACCTCCATGTTGCCGCGGCAAGGCTGCGAAGGGAAAAGAAGGGTAGGATTAAGGTGATGGATATCACCGAGGTCGTGGCCCAGGGCATTGAATGAAAACCCTGCCTCAATGGCTCACGGCGATCTCATCACCCAAGGCGAAGCGCTTGATTTTGCGGGTTGACGTCTTGGGAAACGGTTCATCCCGGATTCGAAACTTCTTCACCCGTTTATATTCGGCCAGGTTCTTTCCGTATTTCCTGACTTCTGATTTAACGAGTTCCTCGATGTGCCCGGCGGTTAAGGGTCTGATGCCCATTTCCTCAGCGTAGAGATCGAGGGAATCCTGGTTGCAATAGACGAGGGCATGGACCTCTTCGACGAAGGGGGAAATCTTTTTCCCGTAGACCATAA
>CP070774.1:716925-717977 GCA_020346125.1 Syntrophobacterales bacterium
GTCGCCGTGCAAAAGGATAGTAAAGGGGAAATGAAGGTACTCGCCGTGGGGAAAATGGCAAAGGAGATGGTGGGGAGGACACCCGGAACCATTTTTGCCATCCGCCCAATGAAAGACGGGGTGATCGCCGATTTCGAAATCACGGAGGAGATGCTGAGGTATTTCATTACCAAGGTCCATGACCGAAAAACTCTGGTTCGACCAAGGGTTATCGTCTGTATCCCTTCCGGAATTACCCCCGTCGAGAAAAGGGCTGTAAGGGAATCCGCAGAATCGGCCGGGGCACGGGAGATCTATCTCATTGAAGAGCCGATGGCTGCCGCCATTGGTGCTGGACTCCCCATCACCGATGCATCGGGAAATATGATTGTCGATATCGGTGGAGGCACGACGGAAGTTGCCATCATTTCGCTTTCGGGCATTGTCGTGAGTCAATCCATCCGGGTAGCCGGCGATAAAATGGACGAAGCCATCCTCCAATTTGTTAAGAGAAAATACAACCTCTTAATCGGCGAAAGGACTGCAGAGTTAATCAAAATTGATGTTGGCACTGCATATCCTGAAGAGGTTCCTAAAACGATGGAGGTGAAGGGAAGGGATCTCGTAAGCGGCATTCCGAAAACGCTAGAGATCACCGGTGAAGAAATTCGGGAGGCCTTAACCGAGCCCATCAATACCATCGTGGAGACCGTGAGGATTACCCTGGAGAGCACCCCCCCGGAGTTGGCGGCGGACATCGTAGATAAGGGGATCGTGCTGGTAGGAGGTGGGTCCCTTTTAAGAAACCTCGATGTTCTATTGCGAGAGATAACGAGTCTTCCCATCACCATTGTCGATGATCCGCTTTCAGCTGTGGTTTTAGGTGCCGGGAAGGTACTGGATGATCTCGACTTGCTCAAATTGACAACGGTCCATTTTTAGCCCCTTTTTTCACGCCCATGCTGGAAAAGGAAATATCGATATTCAAGAGGTACCGAATCCCATTTTTTGCCGTCATCTTCCTCACCACCGCCATGCTCACCATCTCCTCCAGAATCAATAATGTGGAAAGG
>CP070774.1:718077-719125 GCA_020346125.1 Syntrophobacterales bacterium
GCCTGGGCCAGGCCGGTTATCCGTGCCAATTCGACGGATTTTCCCTTCGGAAATGTGCACCTTTAGGAGACAGCGGCCACCACAATCATAAGAGCAACAGGTGGTTACGAGCGATCTTTGTCGATCTGAATGGATTCTTGGAGCCATCCGTTGCTCCCTTATCCTCTGAGATGCACCTTGGATACTGAGGGTATAAAGAATGAGCTGATTGTCTCCCAAAAAATGAGTAAGGGATATTATATCGGTTATTAAAACATTCCTTTATCAAAGCTGGAGAAATAGACTTTTTCATCCTGAATTTTATCGCAGAATTTATTGCACCTGACAATTCAACAGAAAGCTAATGCCCACCATCGACAGGTATCTGTCGTTTATCCAACCCCCATCCGATCCAGGGTTTCCAGGTAGGCCTCGAGTCGCGTCCGGATCTGAACCTCGGAATAGAAACGGGGGTCACCCATGTCGGATTCGAATACCAAAGCGGGTATCCCCGTTTCCTTGGTGAGCATATCCTTGAGCTCAAAGACGCCGAAGGTTACCGCCTTACAACTCCGGTTCAGGAACATGATGTTTCCATTGAGGGAATACTGCCTAAACAGGGTCAGCGCCCTTTCCGCCCGCTCCTCCAATTCGACATTGGAAAATACCGATGTGTAGTTTTCCGCTAAGGTACGCATGGGATTTGATACATCAAAGTCATAACTCCAGGCATGGGTATAGAGGGAGGTTAGGATTACCGCGTTATGGGCAGCCAGGAATTCGGAATGATCCCTAAACTTGAACCAGATGGGGAGGTTTTCCCAATAGAGACGGAACCGTTCATTGGGGATAACCCCGATGCCCTTGGAGACCTTTTCCTCTTTGATCTCCTCGATCAGGAGTCGATAGTAGTCCACCGCCTCCTTCGTTCCCCTGAGGTAGACCGTGATGGCCATATGAATGAGGGCGTCGAAGATACTGATGGGGGAGGGTTTTATGGAGGCGAGATCGAGGAACTCCTTGTAGAGCTTGCTGGCCTCGGCCGAGTATCCCAATACCTCCCTCAGGC
>CP070774.1:719225-731214 GCA_020346125.1 Syntrophobacterales bacterium
AAGCTCAAAGTTCAAATGAATGTCAAATGCCAAATGACAAATGGGGAAGGCTGATTGTTCGAGTCGTTGAGTTATCGACTGGTTTACCAAGCTAACTACATTAACTATTGAGGAAAATTAAGAGTTTTGGCATTTACGCATTGGGATTTTATTTGACATTTGAATTTTGACATTTGGAATTGCTATTTGAGTGGCTCAAAGGAATTTGGGCGATCGGGCGTTGGAAAGAGCCCAAAAGTCCGGAAACTCTTCGGAAATATTCGTTTTCGGTCAAAGGGGTGATGTAACCTACGGGGGATGAGCTTCTTTTTTTAGTTACGGTACTCATTCAGAGCCCCAAAATGAATCCCGTATTGTCTCACTTCAATTCGGATTTTCATCCAGCCATCAATCCGTATCTCTCACGTGCAGTTCTACGCGCCCGGTGTAAGATTCTGTTTCGATGAGGAGGATCCTCGTTAGGTTATTTTTTATTAGGGCATGCCCTGAATTTCGTAATTCCTTGGTCCATTTTCTTATGGCACCCCATGCATTTTTTATTAATTGAGGTCATTAAGGTCTTGATTTTTCCATTGGGATACATTATTTTGGCGCTATGAACTCAGCCATTGGCACTGAAAAACTCCACGACCGCAGAACCAAAAGGTGGCTTCCGATTAAATCCTTGAAGGGTGTCAATCGGGGAAAGGAGGGCGTAAATGTTGGGAAAAGGGGATATTAAGTCTGGTGAAGTAGAGGCCTTTTTGGGCAAGAATACCTCATTCGAAGGGAAGATGAGCTTCGAGGGGATGGCGAGGCTTGATGGTAAGTTCGATGGGGAGATTTTCTCCGGGGATATGCTCATCATCGGTGAGATGGCAACCGTTAATGCCGAAATTAACGTCGGCACCCTCGTCATCGACGGGGAGCTGAGTGGAAACGTAACTGCCACCGGTAAAGTCGAGATCCATTCCACCGGAAAACTATTCGGAAATATCACCACTCCAACCTTGGTGATCAGAGAAGGGGGTCTTTTGGACGGATCCTGCAAGATGGAAAAAGGGGTCGAGATGGCGAAAAAGGTAACCCCCATTAAGGAGAAGGAGGCCGAGGAGAAGAAGGTCGTTGACCTCCAGGATGAGTCTTGACAATGCCATCCCGGTCCACCTAAGGTACGTCGATATCTGCATCACCTTCTTCAGGTCATTTGGCTTGCGAGAAACCTTTAGGAATATAAGAAAGGTATTGATAGTTTACTGATAAGATAATGAATTGAAATCCCACCCCGTGTGAGTTGGATATCTATTGGATGGCCTGATGTCTTCTCTCGACGATGAAAATACTACTGATAACGGCGACAAGAGCCATAATCGCCGAAAGAATAAAGGCTAACCGATAACTCCCCATCTGATCGAAGATCAATCCTCCCATATAGGCCCAAAAACCCCCGCCTAAGTGGTGAATTGTGGTAATAAAGCCAGTAATAACACCGACGTGGGAAATTCCGTAGAGTCTACCAATGAGAATAGGTGTGAGAGGCGCTGTAATAAGATAGGTAAAGCCGAAACTCAAGGCAAAGATATAGAAGGAGGCCAGATTCTGATATTTCAAGATCAGAAGGAATAACAAGACTCGCAGCAGAAAGGTGAGGGCGATGGGGATCTTATTTCCGATCAGGTCCGAGGCAAGTCCGGCAACCATTATCCCTGCTAAACTCATCAATCCATACCAGGCCAACATATTGCCCGCCGTGATAGGTGAAATACCATAATCGGTAACGAAGGGGATCAAGTGGGTTATGACCAAGAAATCGCCGGAACCACAGATGAACATAACGATGATAAAGAGCCAGAAGGAGCGTGTGCGCATGGCCTCCCCTAAACCCAGATCTCGGAGATTCTCGACCGATGGGATTTTGGCTTCTTTGCCGTTTGTCTTCTCGCCAGAGCCAAAAGGCCTTAGGCCAAGATCCTCTGGATCCCCTTTCATCACGAGCAGCGCCAGGGTGATATTGACCACGAGCATGATCGATGCGATACAGAAATATGAGGTTCTCCAGCCATAACGTAAGGTAAAGATGGTGAAAAGTGGAACGAGTACAAACTGTCCTAGGGAATTACCGGATAGTGCCAAGCTAATGGTAAGGCCGCGCCACTTTTCGAACCACTTACTCATCAGGGCTGCGATCAGAGGGATGGAGGTTCCACCCAACCCAATAGCAGTTATAATCCCGTAATAGACGAAGAATTGCCAGAGGGAGTCAACGAGGGAAATAAGGGTGTATCCCGCCGAGAGAAAAATGGTTGAGATGATGATCACCCATTTGGGGCCATACCGGTCATAAAACCTGCCTATGATTGTGAGAGAGAGGGCGTAAAAGATCATATTGACGAAGAAGGCCAAAGAGATTGAACCACGGTTCCAGCCGAATTCTGCAATCATCGGTTTGAACATTATTCCGAAGGAAACTCGAGCCCCTGCATTGAGGAAGAGGATAACAAATGAGGAGGCAAGTATATACCAACCAAAGAAGAAATTAGACGTGGGAGGTATTTTTCTCAGAAACATCATACTCCGCTTCCTTCACCCTTTGGATGGGGCCCTCACATGAATCACAGAGGAGGAGGGGCAGAAAAGAGAGAAAAATGAAAAGGATAAAGGGGAAATAGGGAAACCTTCTCCTTCAAAGCCGCACTGACAGTAAGGACCTCGGAGTTCAGCCCTTGAGAATTGCCCCTGTGGCTGCTGAGCTAACCATTTGTCTGTATCTACGGAGATAACCCGAAACCTCCCTCATCTTCGGAGGGCCCGCTTCATCCTGTCTCCTCTTGAATTCCTCGTCGCTCAGTTCCGCGTTCAACGTACCGTTTAAAAGATCGATTTGGATACTGTCTCCATCCCTCAGAAGGCCTATGGGGCCGTTTTCAGCTGCCTCCGGTGATACGTGACCTATGGATGCACCGCGAGTCGCCCCTGAGAATCGACCGTCCGTTACGAGGGCCACGTCCCGGTCCAAACCCATTCCGGCAACGAGAGAAGTCGCCGCGAGCATCTCCCTCATCCCGGGCCCCCCTTTTGGCCCCTCATTCAGGATCAAGACGATATCGCCTTTCTTTACCCGGTTTTTCATAAGAGCCTGGATGGCGTCCTCCTCACAATGGTAGACCCTCGCCGGTCCCCTGTGTTGCAACATGGCCTCGTCTACAGCACTCTTCTTGACCACGGCCCCCTCAGGAGCGATGTTCCCATACAAAACCGCTATCCCACCGTCAGGTCGGTAGGGAGCAGTCACAGAACGGATCACGTCATTCCTTTTTACCGTAATGCCTATTTCCTTCCAGACCTCACCGTATGTCCTCCCCACCACCGTTAAGGCTTCAGGAGAGATGAGTTTTGCGTCGGCAAGTACCTTCATAAGGGCCTGGATTCCTCCCGCCGAATAGAGATCTTCGATGAAATGATCACCCGAAGGACTGAGCTTGCACAATTGAGGAGTTTTCTGGCTGATGGCGTGGAAGGTATGGAGGGAAAGTTCAAGGCCGGCCTCATGAGCGATGGCAGGGAGATGGAGTATAGTATTGGTAGATCCCCCGATCGACATGTCAACTGTCACGGCATTCTCGAAGGCTTTCATGGTGAGAATATCCCGCGGTTTGATTTCCCTCTCAAATAACTCCATAATCTTCATTCCGGCTTCCTTGGCAAGGGACAACCTTTCGGAATAGACCGCCGGTATTGTACCATTTCCGGGAAGCGCCATTCCCAGCGCCTCAGCTAAACAGTTCATGGTATTGGCGGTAAACATACCGGCGCAGGAGCCGCAGGTTGGGCACGTACCATGTTCCCATTCTGCCAGCTCCTCCTCGGTAATCCTTCCACTCTTATAGAGCCCGATAGCCTCAAAGATATCGCTTATATCCACCGGCTGGCCTTTAACACGCCCCGCCAACATAGGCCCGCCGCTGACGACAATACTGGGGATGTTAATCCTCGCCGCAGCCATAAGCATTCCCGGAGTAATTTTATCGCAATTGGTGACCAAGACCAGTGCATCAAGGGCATGGGCCTGGGCCATTACCTCCACGGAATCGGCAATGATCTCCCGGCTTGGGAGTGAGTAGCGCATCCCCTCATGGCCCATTGCCAGTCCGTCACAAATACTGACGGTTTGAAACACTACGGGCGTGCCACCGCCCATGAGAACCCCATCCCTGACTGCGGCTGCCACCTTATCTAAGTTCATATGTCCGGGGTTGATCTCGCTCTCGGAATTCACTATCCCCACCAAGGGGCGTTTCATCTGTTCATCAGTAAATCCGAGAGCACGAAGCAGTGACCGGTGGGGTACCCTCTCGAATCCAACTCTTATTTTGTCGCTCCTCATTGGAATCCCTCCTTCCGACTCTCTCCGGCACACCAGGAAAGCATCAGCGGTGATGGTGCCAGTAACCAGGCCCCAGTAATAATTTTCTCCGCCCCCCTCGCCGTGAATACCTCTATGGACAGTTTATCTCGAACAAGGTCTTATATTATACCGATTCCTTGCACCATGTCACTCCCATTCATCAGTTCGAGGCGATCAGATTTCTTATGTACCTCCAGGATCTTGATTCGAGCGGACCGTAACCTGTCCGCTAGATCCATAAAATCAATTTCCCCGGCGCCCGGAGCCAGGTGATCGTCAGTTCCGATGGCATCATGGATATGAATGCCCGCATTATGGGGTGCATACGATTGAAGAAGCGATCCTGATTCAACAATGCCGAGCCTTTCCAAAACATGGGCATGGCCCATATCGTGCCAATACCGGATAGACCCTCCGGAGAAACGGTCTAGAATGAGTCCAATCTCCTCGAAGTCGGGGATTTCGTGATAATAGTATCGATTTTCAACACCCAAAAGGATACCGCGCTTTTCCGCCTCGTGATTCAACTGATCCAGACTGAAGAAGACGCTCTCTAGGTGAGGGCCCCTCTTCTCCCTTCTCTCATTTAGCTTATCTTCGAGAAAGAGACGTCCTTCGGGGCCATCCAGCCTCTGGCGGTTGAACAAATCGTACAGACGCTCATTCTCCGTTTCCATGTCTACTTTGCCCAGGTGGAGAATCACAGCCGCAGCACCCAGATGTTGTGCACATTCGATGGTGCGAATGGTCATCCGGATGGCCAAATCCCTTTCTTCTCTCTCCGGGGAAGAAAGCAGGAACCGATCGCCGCTGGCTCTCGAAAGGGGAACATCGTCAGGAAGGGGGAAAAAGTTATGAATGCTCATCACTTTGACCTTTCCCTTGAGGATCATGGGTTGCATTTCCCGGTACATTGTCTCAGTGACACGATACTCTAGTTCCATCCCCTTGAACCCCAGCTCCACGATCTCACCAACAACATCACAACCCGTTATGCCTTCTCTTTCAGTGAACCATGCGGTAGAAAGGCCGATCACCGAAGACACTCCTGTCCAAAACAGAACATCATCTGGTTTTTCCCCTATCTCATTGAGATATCAAGGGAGAAAGCGTTGCCCAGAGCGATGAGCACGAGAAATTCAGGACGCCCAATCGCGTACACATCACCATCCTCACCCATACGATTTGCATTATAACACTTTCCTTAAGAGGAGATCATCCCACGAAATCAAATCCGTGTCCCGGTACTTCAAAGGCGAATAGTCGAACATGGACTATACTAAAAGGAAGAAGAAGAGGTTCGGAAAATCCGTGATTTGGTTTTCGACAATCATCGCTCTTTCGCAGATGGAGAATTGGAGCTTGAGTTTAAAGGGTATAAACGGCACGGAAAGAGAGAGGAGGAAGGCCAAAGAAAGAGAGGGATAAAAAGAATTAACAGGGAAAGACTTTATCTAAAACCACTTTCATTATTTTTATATAGTTCGTTTTTTCTTCCTTTGTAAAACACTTTAGGTTAATGGAATCTAACATGGCTTTCTCAAAATGTTCCCTTCCCAGACCGGTTTTCTTGGTCCCCTCTGGGATGAAATTTATGATAATATCCAAAAGCTCTTTTTTTGTGAGTTTCATAGTGATTTGCCTCTGACTCTTTTGAGGTTATTAGGGTTTTACTTTCCTCATCTTATAATCTCTCACCTCGCGTAAAGAAGCCTATTGCTTTATTTTCTGACCCGATCTCCCTTCGGTTAATAAGAGGATAGCCTCCTACCATTTACATAACGTCTATTTCAAATAATAGCATATTTCATGCCAATATTCATTTCAACGATAATTGGTTGGATTTATTATGACACCTGAATTTCTTATTGATATTGCCAATCAAATATGGACGATTTTTACCTTCGATAATAAGAAATGTGGCTTGAAGGGATTTGAAGGTGCGGTATGGTAGGCGGTGAAAAATCAGGGTAAAAAATTACAGAGTATCCGGAAACGGATAGGATAAAAACTTTCAAACTTTCCTCCGCCATTTCATTCTCCTGGGATCTGGAGGAGTCTCATGTGATATCTCGCTGCTCCCAATCCGTTAGCATAATCCTCGCATCCGCCACAACACAATTCGTTGACGAGCAGATGACCGGGTTAAGGTCGATTGATTCGATGAATTCTTCAAGATCCATAACTAGATTGGAAAAGGTTACAAGAAGCCTGGTCAATTCGCTTAGATTGATCGGCTCTGAGCCCCGGTAGCCCTCCAGAATCCTGCCTGCCTTAAGCCCTTTTACCATCGATTCGACATCACTGGTGCGAAGGGGCGCCATTCTCAAGGTGATATCTCGATAAATCTCCACCCCTGTTCCACCAATTCCCAGGAGAATCACCGGCCCAAATTGGTAATCGATCTTGGCACCCACCATTAATTCTACGCCGGCGATCATCTCCTCAACCAGCATCCCGATAAATCCCTCGATCCGCCTGAACCGGTTAAAGGTTTCTGCCACCTCCTCATCACTATCGATGCCAACAGCCACCCCATCCCTGTCTGATTTATGGACAATCCTGGGGGAGACCACCTTCGCAACTATGGGATATCCGACCTCCTGGGCGAACTGAACTGCCTCCTCTACCGTGTTCGTCAAGGTGAATCGAGGAACATCCAGGCCTGCCATGGAAAAGAGGCGCTTGGCATGAGGTTCCAAGACCCAACCCATATCCTTTGAAGCAGAGAGTATATCCCTTATCCTTTTCTTCAACAAGGTTGACACTTTCTCACGGCTTCAGCCATGTGCACCGCCCCTTCAATGGAATGGGCAACCGGTATATGGTTGAATTCGAATCCCTCAATGAATATACGATATTTTTCTACATGGGGGACGTAAGCGATCAGCGGTTTGCCTTCTTGCCGATAAATCAGGCTCAATCGGGCTGCCAAATCCGAGGTGATCCCAGGCGTATAGGGCAGGAGAAGTATCAAAACGCAGTCAACTTCCCCTCTCCTACTCAGGAATTTAGCCGCGGCGATAAAGTCGTCATCCACGGCGCTCCCCGTTAGATCGATGGGGTTGCTCAGGGAGGCAATTGCTCTCAACCTCGGTGAAACTTGTTTCCTTAGTTCAGCTTGATACTGCTCAGATAGGGTAGGCACGGAGAGGCCATGGGAGAGACAGGTATCGACGGCCAGGGCTCCGTGCCCTCCACTAGCGGTGATAATACCGATCTTACCTTCAATGGACTGATTGTAACAGCTCAGTGCTTCGCAGTAGGAGACAAGCTCATATTCATCTCTGGCCTCCACAACCCCATATTGGGAGATCACCGCGCTGAAGACCTCGTAGTCTCCGGCAATTGAGGCTGTGTGGCTGAAAATGGCTCGGTCTCCCCCGGGGGTTTTGCCCGTTTTTAAAACGATCACAGGCTTTGGACAGTGGCCGGCTGCCAGGACGAACTCCCTGCCCTCGCTTTTTTCGAAGCCCTCTACGTAGAAAGCAATGACATCAGTCACCGTGTCTTGAGCAAAATATCTGAGCAGGTCCAGCTCTCGAATCTGGGCCTTGTTTCCAATGCTTACCGCCAGGGACAGGCCAACACCTTCCTCGGCGAACTTTGTCATGTGATCCACTAAGATACCACCACTTTGACTGACCAGGGCGACTCTTCCCCTGTCCGGCCTCACCATTCGTTCGCTGGGAAGGAAGAAGGTATCCATATAGGGAGGGGAGTAAATCCCCAGGCAGTTGGGGCCAATAAAGGGGAAATCCGCTTCTCTGGCCATGCATACCAGGTGATCCTGCAGATCCGTTCGACCGGTTTCGGCAAATCCCCCGGAAATGACCACCGCTCCACCCACTCCAGCTTGAATACATTCAGCCATGAGATTGGGAGCCATTTCAGCGCGGACGACGATCACTGCCAGGTCGACCGTTTGGGGAATATCTGAGATGCGGGAATAGACCGTTTCTCCCTGAAGAACGCCACCCCGGTCATTTACAGGAAATACCTCGGCCTGAAATCGAAGGTTGTTCTTGTTGTAGATGACATTGGCCGGATGACGGTCATTATGGAGGGAAATACCGATGACGGCCAGGGTTTTCGGTTTAAACAGGGGTGTAAAATCCACAAATGCCTCCATCGATAAAAGTAAAAGAGTTTACTATCAAAAATCTTACCGTCTATGATATAAAATATCTACAGAATAATGGAATTTTTTTAAGAGGGTCTCAAAATTCCCTCCAGACCTTTGGTAAAGAGTCCCGCGGGGATTACGAGAGACATTCTGCTTTCGGCAAATGGGTATCAAGAGGAAAGATGAACGTCCCACGGGAGAGATCGCTCACCGTTATTCGAACCCTATTTCACACTCCCTTTCTTCAAGGGATAGCCCCAGCTCATGGTTCCCCCGGTCAAGTTTTTCACCCGAGTAAATCCCTTCTGCATCAAGATGCGTGTTGCCAGATAAGAACGGAGGCCTGTACGGCAATATACCACGGTATCCCGAACTTTATCGAGCTGGTCGAGGTGATCCCGGAGGCGATCTAATGGGATGTGTATGGCCCCAGGGATCATCCCCTCTTGAAGAACCTCCATTCTGGATCGGACATCAATCAGGGCCAAATCCTCTCGAGCTTCAATTTTCTCCTTGAGAACGGCAGGCGTTATGGGAATCCAGTCCCCTTCAAAGAAATTCTGCCCAACAGCCCCGGCGATTACCACGGGATCCCGGGCAGCTGAATAAGGGGGTGCATAGGCAAGGTCGAGTTGAAGAAGTTCCTGTAAATCCATCCGATGGTATATCGCCGTTGCCAGTACATCGATCCTTTTGTCCACTCCCTCCTCCCCGATGACCTGACCTCCCAGCAGTCGCCCCGATGTACAATCGGTGATCGTCTTCATATTAAGGGGTTTTGAGCCAGGGTAGTATCCGGCGATGTGGTCCGGATGGATGAATGTTACGAGAGGGTCGAAACCCGCTCGCCGGGATTCGATCTCGGAAAGTCCGGTCTTGGCAATAGTTAAGTCGAAGACCTTTAAGATCACCGTTCCTACAAAGCCTTTAATCGCAATTTTCCTCCCCAAGGCGTTGGCTCCAGCAGCCCTGCCTTGTTTATTGGCGGCAGATCCCATGGGTGTTAGGAAGGGGCTACCCGTTACCCGGTGAATGGATTCCACACAGTCCCCCACTGCAAAGATATCGGGATCGCTGGTCTGCATGAGCTCATTCACCTTGATTCCGCCCGTCTCACCGATTTCCAACCCTGCTTCCCTTGCCAAGGCCGTATTAGGCCTAATCCCCAAGGAGAGGATAACGAGATCGGCCTTCAAGGTTTGGCCTGCCTCTGTCTGCACAATGCCGGAACCGTTTCGATCCTCAATCGCCTTCAAACCCTGGGAGAGGTGAAACCTCACCCCTTTAGCCTCGGCATGGTGGCGGATCAGCTCCGCCATGTCCCAATCCAGGAAGGGGAGGATCTGATCTAATTTCTCCACAATAGAGACCTTCACGCCTTTGAGCCAAAGGTTTTCCATTACTTCCATCCCGATCAGGCCTCCTCCCACGATGACCGCCTCCTGAGGATCTCTCTGCTGCAAGTATTGATGGACAAGGTCCATATCCTCAAGGGTCTTGAAGGTAAAGACGAAGGGAAGGTTAATCCCGGGGAGGGGAGGGATCACGGGGGATGAGCCGGGAGAAAGGATGAGACGATCGTAGGATTCCTCTTCCGTGGTTCCTGTCTCCACGTTCTTAATCATTACTACCTTGCGTGCCCGATCAATCCGAATGACCTCCCTGTGGATCCGGACGTCTACCCGAAATCGCCGGTGGAAGAGCTTTTCTGTGACAATGAGAAGGTTGTCGCGGTCTTCAATCACGCCTGATAGGTAATACGGGAGGCCGCAGTTGGCATATGCGATATCCGGGCCCTTCTCGAACATGATGATCTCAGCGTCTTCAGAACATCGACGAGCCTTTGCTGCAGCCGATGCGCCTCCAGCAACACCTCCAACGATCACAATTTTTGGCTTTCCCATGGTAAAATACCCCCGTTCCTCGGTTCGCATGTCTGATTATATCATCCTACCTCGGGAAGGCATAAGATTTAAATGGTATTTTTTATGGATCATTACGATGGATTCTTTTCTTCATAAACCCATCATTCCAATCTTCCAAATAATCCATTTCGGATATTCCACTCTTTTAGCTGGAGTGGAGCCCATTTGAGAATAGTCGAAAAAATTGTTAGGCCCGAAGAGCGGCTTATTAAGAGATCTCCTCCGTATCGATAATTCTTTTCGGTCGACTTTACTATAAATCATGATTTATGATTTAATTATGAATGAAAAAGTCGCCTTGAGCATGTTATAGTAATTGTTGGCTCTGATTTAACAGGCCTTCGAGAGGCCATTGAGATGGCCAGCACCGCCGATGTCGCGATAATCAGTTTTGGATGGGAGGACGCACCTCATCCCAAGGAATCACCAGTCCTCCTTTTCTATAATAAAAGTGAATATCGATCCTGAACGCGAGTTATGGGGAGCAGGGTAGGGGGGCTGGTTTTCGTATAGGAGAACGAAATGAAAATCGTACGCTATCGGTTTAAAGAGAATATTGCTTATGGTCTCATAGAGGGAGAAGAGATTCGAGAGATTCGGGGCGATGTCTTTGGGGAGTTTACGGTAGAAGCACGGATTAAAGGGGTGAAGGAGGTAGACCTACTGGCACCTTGTGTCCCTGGGAAAATCGTTGCCGTGGGGCTCAACTATCGCGATCACGCTGAGGAGATAGGGGCAAAGATTCCCGATGAGCCTTTGCTCTTCCTCAAGCCATCGACCGCAGTAATCGGTCCGGGGGAAAAAATAATCTACCCCAGGATGTCTTCCCGGGTTGATTATGAAGGGGAGTTGGGGGTGGTTATTGCCAAAATGACCCGGGCTGTTTCCCTTGAGTCGGTAAAGGATCATATCCTCGGATATGTTTGCTTCAACGATGTGACGGCCAGGAATATCCAGAAGAAGGACAAACAGTGGACACGGGCCAAGGGGTTTGATACCTTTGCTCCCCTGGGCCCCTGGATTGTTACGGACCTGAATCCTCACCACCTGAAATTGGAGACATTCCTCAAGGGAGACCTCAAACAGTCCTCCAACACGGAGAATCTCATTTTTGATTGTTATCAGCTTGTCAGCTTCATCTCTCAGGTTATGACCTTGATGCCTGGAGATGTTATCGCCACGGGCACGCCCTCGGGAATCGGTCCTATGGCAGTTGGGGACCGGGTAGATGTGGTGATCGAGGGGATCGGGACTCTTACCAATTTTGTAGCAGAGGGATGAAAGACAGGAGAAAGCGTTAATTCAATAGGGCCCGTCTCGGAAAGGAGTGAAAAAATGGATTGGGGTCATCCATTGCCGTTCTGCTTTTTGATAATATGAGAGGAGACCCCGGGGGAGAATATTGCAACAACGGAATAATCGAGGATCTCATCACTGATCTCTCCAAGATTTCAGGGGGGGATTGTCATTGCCTGTCAGCCCATCTTTACCTAAAAAAAGAAATCCGTAAAGGCAGGGTTAGGAGGCCGAGAGCTGGGGGAATCTTTCTATGAG
>CP070774.1:731314-756844 GCA_020346125.1 Syntrophobacterales bacterium
AGATCGATCCCATCGAGCTGGAACCGATGTATCACATCGTCCCAGGTCATAAGAACATCAGTGTCTACACGGCATCGTGCAACTTCAGGTGTAAGCATTGCCATAACTGGCCCATCTCTCAATCCCCTCCGGAGGAGATCAGGGGTTTTCGCTATACGCCAGAGGAGATCGTCGAGGAAGCATTGCGACACGGATGTCGATCAATATCCCACAGTATCAACGAGCCCACGGTCTTCTATGAGTTGATGTATGGCGTGGTTAAAGAGGCCAAAAAGAAAGGTCTATTGACCCTCTGTCACACAAACGGCGGGATTGCGAAAGCCCCCTTATTGGAATTGCTCAAATTCATGGACGGCGTCACAGTCGACCTGAAGGCCTTCAGCCAAAAATTCTATCGGGAGATCTCAGGGTCAAGGCTTGAGCCCGTATTGGAGACGTTGAAGACCATAAAAGGTGCGAATAAGCACCTCGAAATTGTCAATCTGATCATCCCTACCCTCAACGACCAGATGGATGACATCGAGAGGATGTGCGGGTGGATTTCTGGGAATCTGGGAAAGGACACCCCGCTCCACTTCACCCGTTTTTCACCCTCCTACAAGATGACACATCTCCCCTTTACCCCAATTAATACCCTTGAGGAGGCCAGATCAATAGCAATGGGCCAGGGAATAGAATATGTATATATCGGAAATGTGGTGGGCCATCCCGCCAATAGCACGTACTGCCCAAAATGCCACAAGAAGTTGATCGAGAGGACCCACTTCATCGTTTTAGAAAATCATGTTAAGGATGGTTTTTGTTCATTCTGCAAGGAAAAAATCCCAGGCATCTGGAATTAATTGGCCTAAAGCTACTCCCATGAAAAAGGCGAAGAAAACTTACATGTTGATCAGGGGTATAGCATCGGCACTAAAGCAATTAACGGGAGACGACAAGGGTTTAACACTATGGGAAGAGTTACATTTAGGTTCTGCTAGAGTTAGTATTGGAGGCAGACTGGGAGAACCTCTGAAGAGAGAGGCCGGAGTTCAAAGCGGAAGTTCCCCTTCAATTAGATAAATAGAAGAGAGCGTCACCTACCATTCCCCTCGTTATTGAATTTCCCCCCAAGCGTGGTTTATTGTGGAATGAAATCTCAGACACAAGGGGGGAGATTACCATAGAGGGCGATAAGAAGAAATTATGAAGATCTTACTCTCATCGGGAAGCCTCTACACATTCCCATTGGAAAAGGCCTTTCAGTTTGCCTCCGAGACAGGCTACGATGGCATGGAGGTCATCATTGACGAAACATTTGGGAAAGATGAGGGCTATAACCTCTTAAGCAATTTGAAGGAGATTGCCCCTATCTATATCCTCCACGCCCCCTTTGATCCGATTCCGGGATGGGGAGATCGCATAGCAGCACTCATTAAGACCATCGAGCTGGCGAAGAAAATTTCCGTTCCCATGGTTAATTTTCATCCACCTAGATGGCTCGATCTGGAGATCAAATTTTGGCGGTGGATGTATACGGTAAGGGATTTTCAAAAAGAACTAGGAAGGGGAAAGGTGACAATCGCCATGGAGAACATGCCCTATAAGGGAAAGTTACTGAGGTTCAACCCGTATATTTTACGGAGAACCAGGGATATGGTCCGTTTTATCGAGAAGAAGAACCTCTATTTCACCTTCGACTGCACCCATATGGGAACGGCCAACGCGAGTTTTGAAGGGAATTTCCTTCGATTATACAAAACCGAAAGGGTTAAAAACATCCATTTCAGCGATTATCAACGCCAAATGGAACACCTCCTTCCCGGCCATGGGATCTTACCCCTTGTGGATTTAATGAATTACCTGAGGGAATCCAGTTATGGAGAGATGGTCACCCTCGAAATCATCCCACAGGAGTTGCCGGAGGATGAAGAGGCTGTCAAGAAGGCCCTGAGGGAGGGGGCCCTTCACATAAGGGGCGGGTTAACATAAGGTCCCTCAGGATGCCTGAAGATGGTTGGAGCTTTAGGATTTGACAAGGATTGGGGCTCCTGCTACCATTCATTCGGCAAGTCGGTGGAGTACCTCATGGCCAAGGTGAAGACCCAGTTCGTCTGCCAATCGTGCGGCTATCGTTCTCCCAAATGGCTGGGAAGGTGTCCGGATTGTGCTACGTGGAACAGCCTGGTGGAGGAGCAGCTCGTCGAAATGCCGGAAGGCAAGACGAGAGGCTGGAGCCTCTCCGCCGATCAACCTCCAAAACCCATAACGGAAATAGAGGCAGAGGAGAAGGAGAGGTTGAAGACCCGGATCGGGGAATTCGACCGGGTTTTGGGAGGGGGGATCGTCGCGGGGTCCATCGTCTTGATCGGTGGCGATCCGGGGATAGGGAAATCAACGCTTCTCCTTCAGGTATCGGATCGGCTATCCAGGGAGGGGCTAAAGGTCTTTTACGTTTCTGGGGAAGAATCACCCAGACAGACGAAAATCCGGGGGGAGAGGCTGGGAATTCACGCGGCTAGCCTATTCGTGCTTTGCGAAACTTCTCTAGAGGGAATCCTCAAGGAAATTCAGAAACTGAAACCAGCTGTCCTTGTTATCGACTCCATCCAGGCCGTCTTTACATCCGAGCTCCAATCAGCTCCTGGGTCCATTAGTCAGGTCCGGGAGTCATCGGCAAGACTGATGCAGCTCGCCAAAGGCACGGGGATCCCTATCTTCCTGATCGGGCACGTTACAAAGGAAGGGGCTATAGCCGGCCCCCGAGTGGTAGAACATATGGTTGATACGGTGCTGTATTTCGAGGGAGGATCAAGCAATCCATATCGGATCCTGAGGGCGGTGAAGAATAGGTTCGGGCCGACCAACGAGATTGGGGTCTTCGAGATGAAGGAATCCGGGCTGGAAGAGGTTCTCAGCCCTTCGGAAATCTTCCTGTCGGAAAGACCTGAAAATGTCTCGGGATCCGTAGTGGTTCCATCCATGGAGGGAACTCGCCCCATCCTGGTGGAAATTCAGGCCCTGGTCACCTCATCAAGTTTGGCCGTCCCCCGCAGGACGGCCATAGGGATCGATTACAACCGCCTGTCGCTTCTGGTGGCCGTTTTGGAGAAGAAGATGGGATTGAAATTGTATAACCAGGACATCTTTCTAAACGTGGCCGGTGGGATCAAAGTGGATGAGCCAGCAATGGATCTGGGCATTACCATATCCGTGGTCTCAAGCTTTCTCGATAAACCGGTTCATCCTAAGACCGTGGTATTCGGTGAGGTTGGGCTAACCGGAGAAGTCAGGGGGATCAATCAGGCTGAGCTTCGGGTAAGGGAGTCGGTTAAACTCGGCTTCGACCGATGTATCCTCCCCAAGACCAATCGAGGAAGGATAAAAAAGATCGATTCCATCCAGCTTGAAGGGGTTGAATCCCTTCGGGAAGTCGTAAAGCTCCTCTTCTGACCTCGTGAGAGTTCTGGGAAAGTTGTTTTTACCCGGGAAACCGGTAATTAATTACCGGTAATCCTTTCCTTAATTCCGTTATTACATTACCACTCTTGGGTTAGGAGAAATAGAGTAAACACCCATAAATTCATCCTAGATGTAACCAGGTTTTTATGGCCTGTCATTTCCCCTGAGGGACTTTATTGAATACAAGATGGATCAGACAATCTGGGGAGGATGGCAATTATCAGGGGAAAATTATCCAGATTTGATTGGAATTTGTCAGAAGGATATTCAGTTTTTATTGTAATTTCACTTAATTACAGGTGGATACGATATGGTATAAAATATGCATAAATACCTGAAAAACCAGACCTTCAGTAAATGTGGGAAGTGAAGTCAAGGGTCTTTGGGGGATTTGAGATGATTTTTTTCGTGCGTTACAGTGGTGTTGAACGCAGGAAACACGAGCGGTTTAGGGCGGCAATCCCCGTCAGTATCCGCCTGATCAATCTCAAAGAGGAAGAAGCCATCGAGACCCAGTTCAAGGGGATAACCATGGATATATCCATGGAGGGGTTGAGCTTAGAGCTGAAATACCCGGAAGCAGGGAAGTTTCCCTCCGGAGGGAAATTGATGGGGAAGGACAGGGAATTCGACTTGGAGGTCAACGCAAAGCTGGGACAGGATAGCGTTAGGGGTGTTGGTGAGGTAAGGTGGGCCTCCATACCTTCTCCAACGGTTATGAAGATGGGCGTCTTCCTGAAAGAGATAATTGAGGGTGAAACGGAGGAGTGGAGGAATTTTGTGATAAGCCAAAGTTGAGGCATTCAACGCTGGACGGAAAGTCAGGTGGTTTAGAATCCTCACTCAATTCTCTCGATTGTAAATAAAGAGGAAGAGTGCGAGAAAGTCAACAAGAATTGATATCCCAATCTCGATTTCAAGATGGATCAGACAATCTGGGGAGGATGGCAATTATCAGGGATTTGAATCACAATTCGTTAATGTGAGGTAGAGCATTTACCGTCGAATACAGTTATGATTATGCACCCAGCCTGTCCATATTACATAGAGTAATAGGAAACCAGGAGACCTATGAAAGGCTTTCCATTCATAGCAGAATTATATAGTCACAGCGGAATAAATAACTATACAATATAGAGACATAGGCAATTGAGTTGACAGCTCGCTGAGTATTACTCAAACCTATTTTTGTAAAATGCCAAGGCTTCAATACCTCTACCATTCCTGTAACTCTCTACGGTACAGTCTTTTATTTGCAATAGCCCAATTTTTTTGCAGTCGTATAGGAACGACAATCCCCTAATTCACAAGCCCGTTTCCAATCAGAACAAGCCGTTTTTATATTCCCTAATTCCATCATGACAAGTCCCCGATTACTGTAGGGCATGGCATTCCTCGGTTCTATCTCGATAGCCTTGTTGAGATCCGCGATAGCCTGGTCATACTGGCCTTTGCTATAATAGGCAACCCCCCGAGTATTGTAAGCCGAAACATACCTCGGATCTACCTCTATGGCCTTGCTGCAATCAGAGATAGCCTCATCATAGAGGCCTTGGAGTAAATAGAGATCGCCTCGATAACCGTAAGGCACAGCATACCTCGGGTTTATCTGTATTGCCTTGTTATACTCGGCAATTGCCTCAACCCAGCGCCTATTGACCCAGTAGGCTATTTCTCCCTTGAAAATATGAATAGCTGTCTTGCTTTTTATCTTGCCTTTATTTACATCATTAATGACTTTTAAGCATTTTGTTGCAGATTCAAAGTGTGGATCAACCTTTAATGCCTTGTCAAATTGCTCTTTGGCCTCTTTAAATTTCCCTTGGGCAGCATACTCCAAACCTTTATCCCGCCGTTGTTTAGCGGTATCTTGACCAAAGCAGAGACCAACAGCCAAAAATAATATCATGAGAACCGATACACCTATCCTTCTTGAGATTTTCATGATAGTTCTTCTCCTTTCCCTCTTCGCAAAGGTAAATAGTATAACATAAGCCTACTTTGCTTCCCCCAATAATTATAACACTTTTCTCAGCTGAAAATCATCATTTTGCGCACTGACAGTGTCCAAAAACGGAAAACTAGCTCTTCCTATCTCATGAGGGCGCAGATTTCGAGATGTTACCTATTATCTGCCCTCTTTGCCCATTCACCTGATTAGCGATTCTATACGTAACATATCCTGGTTTCTCTATTAATTTTGCTCGGTTAGTGAGTCTCTCATCATCCATGATTTTTCTGTTTATTCAACGAGCTAATTGATTACAAGCTGTCCTTTTCATGGCAACCTGCATGGCTTTACAATAATGGGTATTTCTCATCCGTTTTTTCTACCTAATAATTCAGTCTACTTTTTTCAATTCCCTTGTGTTATCTGAATCATAATATTTCCACAATACTTACGAATTATCTTTTATAGCCCAAACCTTCAGGAGGAAATGGTGAGAAGAGGTCCTCTGAAGATGCCGATACTAAGGCTCTAAGGGGTTTTATCCTTTTTAGGAAGCTTTTTTATTTAATACTCAATAAAGCAAAACCATCCGTGAGGGTGGGGGGAGAGTGTTCTAACACTGAAGGAGAGTTAAGGCGATTATGAGAGGGAGGCGAGGGAGAATAGTAGGGGCAATGGGAGGATAATTAATGAGGGGGTGATAAAAAACCTTCTTTTAACCGACGTGATATAAATCCTTAAGGAAGGAGTTGATAGGTTTGAAAGGAACGGTAAAGAGAGTTGTTCGGGAAAGGGGATTCGGGTTCATCAGTGCAGAAGATGGAAGAGAAATCTTCTTCCACCGCTCCACTTTGGAGGGAACAGATTTTAACGCTTTGGAAGAGGGCAACAGTGTGGAGTTCAATGTCGAGAGAGGGCCTAAAGGCCCCTGGGCGGTAAATGTAAGGATGATAGAAGCCTAACCTAAGGCGAAATCAGGGCAATATCCCCTCCTTTCTGTTTTCTATTTTTGCCTTCCATGTCTCTGAGGTCAACAATAACTGTTTCCAACCCGGCTTGGGCCTAAAGCCTGATGGTCTCGACTGAAGCGGGAAAAAGATTTGGAGTTGTATTTTGAAATAGCCTTTGATAAATTTTTACGTTATCGATATACGAAGCAGAGGTATGGGTGATGAAATGCTATCAATGCGCAAAAAAGGGTTTGGACACGGAAGCGGTGGTCATTTGTATCATATGCGGAATGGGGCTCTGTATGGATCACCTCTTCAGGGAGGAGCTTTTAGTCACTGATATCATTGACTGGGGCTTAGGAGGGGAGAAGATAGAATATCCAAGAACCCTTCCCCGATTCATCTGTGAGGATTGTAAGGTGGCCATCGAGCAGAGAAAGCGTGGCTGAAACGATCGTTATATGCAGTAAGGCCCTTGATCTATGGGATATGGGAACTCAATTCTGGAGAAAATGGCCATGAAAAAAGTATTGGCTATGATTCTGGCGGGAGGTAAGGGGGAGAGGCTCTATCCCCTTACCAAAGATAGGACGAAACCGGCCGTTCCCTTTGGGGGGATTTACAGAATCATCGATTTCACCCTCAGTAACTGCGTGAATTCCAACATCAGGAGGATTTACGTCCTGACCCAGTATAAGTCTATCTCCTTAGATCGCCATATCCGGTTGGGGTGGAATCTCTTCAGCAGCCAATTGGGGGAATTCATTAGCCCCATCCCGGCCCAGCAGAGGTTGGATGAAAGCTGGTATAAGGGAACGGCTGATGCGATCTTCCAGAACTTCTATACCCTTCAGCAGGAGAGGCCGGATTTGACCTTAATCCTCTCCGGGGATCATATCTACAAGATGGACTATAACGAAATGATTCGATATCACATGGCAAAGGAGGCTGACTTAACCGTTGGCACCATCCAGATGCCAAGCAGTACATCGAGGGAATTCGGGGTTATTGAAGTGGACCGTGAGTATCAGGTCGTTGGGTTTCAGGAGAAGCCGGAGCACCCCAGGACCCTTCCCGGAAATCCCGAAGCCATATTAGCCTCAATGGGAATATACGTCTTCAACACGGAGATACTGGTCCGGAGGTTGATACAGGATGCCAAACGGAAAGGGAGTAGCCATGATTTCGGACGTGATGTAATCCCGTCCATGTTCACAAGTGATAGGGTATATGCATTCAGCTTTTGGGATGAAGAACGGGTGGAACCGAAATATTGGCGAGATGTGGGGACGATGGATGCCTATTTTGATGCCACCATGGACCTGGTTTCCGTCATCCCCCAATTCAACCTCTATGACTTCCAGTGGCCTATTCACACCTATTATGAACCATTCCCCCCTGCTAAGACCGTACACTCCGAGGTAGGTCGAACCGGGGTTGCCATCAACTCGATTCTCTCGGGAGGCTGTATTGTCAGTGGCGGGAGGGTAGAGAATTCCATCCTGTCCCCCAACGTCCAGATCCATAGTTATGCTGAGGTGACGGATTCCATTATCATGGAGGGAGTCTCCGTGGGGCGGAATGCGAGAATCCGGAGAAGTATCATTGATAAAGGGATTACCGTTCCCGAGGGGATGGAAATCGGCTTCGATTTAGATAAAGACAGAAAGAAGTTTACCGTAGCTGATACCAACATTGTAGTGGTCCCAAAGGGAATGAGATTGTGAATGTCTTTGAGATGTTGTTAAGCGGAAAATGAAGCCGTACGGCAAGCCAGAAATCGGAGATTAGAAAGGGCGATCCTTCATCGAATCCGGCAGAGGGGAAGGATAACCTTCCGGGAGTTTATGAATCTCTGCCTCTACACCATCCTTTATATGGATACTATCACACGAATAAGGAGAAGATCGGGAAGGAGGGGGACTATTATACCAGTCCTTGCGTTCATCCCATATTTGGGCAGATGATCGCCAAGCAGATACATCAGATGTGGGTTCTCATGGGAAAACCATCGGGCTTTCGAATTGTGGAATTTGGTTCGGGAAAAGGCCTCCTCTGCCGTGATATCCTCTGCTATCTTCGCAAGGAAAACCCCGATTTTTTTGGAAGCCTATTCTATCAGATGGTGGGATGGGAGATGTGTTCAAAGTACTCATCCAACACAAGGGAATAGACAACCCTCAACTCGACGGATTACGCGATATGGAGACCTTCTAAAGAATCCCCCTCTTTATTTGATGTCGAAATTGATGATTCTCCCACTACCGAGTTTTGAGTTCGAGGTTAATCATATCTCCACGGGTAAAACCCATCCGTCTGAAGAATTGGAGTAAATCCCAATCACTCCAATTGACCAAGGTGTAGATGTTTTTCACCCCAGCTTCCCTGAAATTTTTAACAAGCTCCCTCATCAAGGTCTTTGCCAGGCCCCTCTTCTGATATTTAGGGTCAACCCCTATGGTGTCGATCCAACCCACCGATGCCGGCACGCCAAATTCCCAACCGCTGACCACTCCCAATATGAATCCGATGACCTTGTTGTCCAATTCAGCTACTATACCGCTGGACGTAGCATTAGACTTCACTGCGCGTATTTTCTTTTCCCAGAAAGAATGACGTCGTTTTCCCAATATTTGGTAATCTATTTCGACAATATATCCTAAATGAGAAGAATCGAGGGGTTTTAAGGATACCCTTTTCAAAAAATCGCTATCCATTGTATGTTCTCCGCTGCTAACGGATTCGACTTGCACTTAGGAAATCAAATTGTGAAATTTTTGTCAAGTTTATAATTACCGTTTTACAGGGTTTGATATTGGGTTTTTTTTTGATATAGTTTAGGATCACATCCTATGAGTGATATCTATGGTGAGCGAACGGATTGGCATAGGCGAACGATTTCAGAGGATAAGAATTAATATGTTAGTGCATTGGGCAATGTGAACAAACTGATCTACGGGGAGAAATAGGAGAGAAAGGGGGTTGCGAGTATGAAGGCAGTCGTTGATCAAGATACGTGTTCAGGCTGTGAACTTTGCGTCGAGACCTGCCCGGAGGTATTTGAGATGCAGAACGATACCGCCGTCGCAAAGGTGGACATTGTTCCCCCAGAGGCGGAAGAGACGTGCCGAGAGGCAGTCGATGATTGCCCGGTTGAGGCAATAACCATTGAGGAGTAGGTGATCCACCGAGACCGTAATTCTACAGAATAGAGCCAATGCGGCCGGAAGGGAAACCTTCCGGCCGCAGTATTAACGATTTCTCGTAGGTCATCTTCTATCTAATATCATCAGCCGATCCAATGAGCAAATAGACCACGCGCGATCGGCTTTATATCCGTAGACCAAACCGTCGTGCATAGCGAGAAACTCCCCCGGTTCCACAACGAGGCAATCAACAGCGGCACTTGCTTCCCTCTTCTATTATCTTTATTCCCACTTTGCATTGGTAATGGATTCCCTATCATATGCACGTATTGATATCCCTTGAATCGAAAAATAATCTCCATGAGGACTGGAGTGAACAAGGTTCTTAAAAGGGCTTTTCGCGGACTATAGGGTTCACCGCCGCTGATGAAAGTGGTATATTTAGAAAGGTGATAAAAATCAGGCAGACAATATGACCATGTTCCTTTTATATATTACGTGGAACACCATATGAAACAAGATTACATCCACCGAATCAACCACATACAGTCGGCCTCTTCCCATCAACGTAACCTCCTCATTGCCCTTTTTGTTACCGGCGGCATCATGGTGGCCGAGTTGATCGGTGGTCTGTTGAGTAATAGTCTCGCCCTGTTGAGTGATGCAGGGCATATGTTCATGGACGTTTTGGCGTTGTTCTTAAGTTTTTTCGCCCTCCGTTTTGCCACACGACCCGCAACGGAGAAGCAGACCTTTGGTTTTTACCGACTGGAAATCTTGGCAGCCTTAACCAATGGAACGGTGCTCTTGGCTTTATCGCTGTTCATATTTTATGAGGCATATCAAAGGTTCATTGAACCCCAGGAGATAAGGGGATTCATTATGTTGGGCATCGCCGCCATTGGACTTGGGGCCAATCTCGTCAGCGCCCTTGTGTTAAGAGCGGGCAGTCATGAGAGCCTGAACGTGAAGGGGGCTTTCCTCCACGTTATTGGGGACCTTCTCTCCTCTGTAGGGGTCATACTCGCAGGGGCAATCATCCTGATTACGGGCTGGAAGAGGGCTGATTCCATTATCAGCTTTGTCATCGGGGGTATTATTCTGATAGGGGCCTATAAATTGGTGATGGAGTCGGTGCACATCCTCTTGGAGTCCACCCCGAAGGATGTTAACCTGAACGAGGTCATTGACGGTGTTAAGGCTATTGAGGGCGTGAGGGATCTGCACCACGTCCACCTGTGGACCATAACCTCGGGGATCTATGCATTGAGTTCCCACGTCCTTATCGAGGATCAGATGACCAGCCGGAGCTCACAAATTCGGGAGGACATCAACCGGTTCCTCAGCGATAGATTCAATATCGATCACACCACCATTCAGTTCGAATGTGAGGCCTGCCAGACGGACTTCGTCTGCCGTCTGGATACCTCGGGGAATGTGCCGGAATCTCAAGAGGGGAAATAGAAGGGATCGATGGAGGAGATCCCGCGGGTACGCCCGAGACGCCCCTTTCATTATCAGAATGAGCCCAATTGGCACTGACCAATACGGATATTCAACGTTTCGCAAGCAGATGTAATGCCCATTTTGGGCAAATCGAATCGTTTCGCGATCTCCCACGCGGTGGCGCATGGCAGCCGTTCATCGACCAGACTTGCTCGAAGAGCCCTTTCCAGAGCTGGTGGAACCGCCTCAGCGGCTTTGACGATAAGGTGCTTTCCTCGTTCATGTCCGAAAAGCCCCAATTGGCATTTTATAATTTTCACCTCCAGGAGATCCAAGGTCCGTCCTACCTCTGACGGCTCAACGGACACCTCTTCCGCAATGTGAAATGCCGCTGCACATGATAACTTCCCTTTAACCGAGCGTTTCCTGATGGCGTCCGCAATGGCCTGGTCGAGTTGTTTCTGAGCCCCGTGTTTTCCGGCGTAATGTGATTCATCTCCGTGGATCATATTTTCCCCTTCAAACGCTGCTCGTATCCTAATACTTTAATTATAGCAATTGGGGTTTTAAAATACTAATCCCTTCCCCATATATATGCCCAATACCAGAATATTCGGCGAATTCCGCTTGGCCTCGATGGGTTCCCCACTTCTCCAGAAGGTGAGCAAACCGTAGTCAATTTGCCCTTGCTTTCGAGGGGAATCCGTAATAGAATAGTGGCCACCATTTCACACCTTCGCCCCTTCTTCGGCAACGAGGAGAGGCTATTTACCTCAGGGTATGGGACAAGGCTCGCTTCTCTTATCGAGAATACCCAAGGATGTACCGGGCTTAGGGATATTGATAAGGACCCATCGTGTCCAGTAGAGGCGAATGGTTTTTAATTGAACGGGAGATCCCCTTCGAATCCCTTGAGTACGATTTCAGGGAAAAGGGCTCGGAATACGCAGCCAAGGCATTGGGTGTCCCCCTCGACGCTATGCTCAAATCCCTCGTTTCCCAGCTCTCGGATAGTCGCTTCGTCTTCGTGATCATGCCCAGTTCCAAGGATGTTTCCTTAAAAGAGCTGGCGAGATCCATTGGTGTTAAGGAGGCACAGATGGCCAGCGAGCGCGATGCCCAGCGCCTCACGGGATACCTCGTGGGAGGTATCAGCCCCTTTGGGGCGAGGACCCAACTTCCGGTCTACGTGGATAAGGGAATCTTGAAACATGGTGAAATCTATATTAATGGCGGGAGGCGTGGCCTCATCCTAAAGCTCAGAACCAGGGATCTAGTGGGCACCTTAGATCCCACGGTGATTGATTTAGGAAGATAAATATCCTTACTGAGGTAAGGAAACCACATGGAGGTGAACAATGAATTGGGAGAAGCGTATCATCTTGATTATCTCGTTTGCTTTGACCTTCGCTGTTATTGGAGGTTGTGTGAGTAAAAGGGATTATCTCTTAAAGGTGGAGGAGGGCGATAAACTCTCGAGGGAATTGCTGGCGTTGAAGTCCGAACATGCCAGGTTAAAGGGAGAGAAAGAGGCCCTCGACAAACAAGTAATAACCCTCCAGGGGCAGAGGAATGATCTGGAGAAGGCGAGGACCACATTGCAGCTCAAAAACCTTTCCCTTGAAAAGGAGATCTTCCGACTACAAGAGGACAACCGTGATTTGGAGGAGATTTTACGGGCCAAATCGGATACCCTGAGCAAAAACATCGTAGACCTCAGGGTGCATGTTGCCGACCTGAAAAAGGAAGTCGAGGGCCTGAAGGGGGAAAATAGCCTCCTGGAAGGGGAAAATAGAGATCTGAAGAAGGATGTTGAATCACTCCAATCAAAGGTCGATGTATTAGAACGCGAGAGGGAAGAAGAGATGCAAGAGATGAAGGCCACCTACGAAGATCTCCTGGAGGGTATGAAATCGGAGATAGAGAAGGGGAAAATTACCATCACGCAATTGAGGGGAAAATTGAAGGTGAATATGTTGGACGAAATCCTATTCGACTCGGGAAAAACCTCCATTAAGCCCCAGGGTATTGAGGTGCTGGAGCGAGTGGGGGAGATTTTATCGAAGGTGGAGGACAGGGCCATAAACGTAGAAGGTCACACGGACAATGTTCCCATTGGACCGGAGCTCGGAAAGAAGTACCCTACAAACTGGGAGCTCTCGGCGGCTCGGGCCACCAATGTAGCCAGATATTTGCAGGAAACAATCGGCATTGATCCCACGTTGCTGTCCGCTACAGGGTATGGCGAATACCACCCTGTCGCCTCTAATGAAAACGAAGAGGGACAGGCGAAGAATCGGCGCATTGAAATCGTGCTGGTTCCGAGGGAGATCACCCCCGTTTCCAGGGAGGAGGGGAATGATAATTGAGATGCCCTTCTGAATAGCCTCGGATTTCGTTCCCTTAAGGATTTCAGACCTGCTCCCTCATGCAATTGCACCACCTCACAGGACCTTCCGGCTCCTTCAGGTTAAAAGGGTATTGGAATCACACAGTTACTATGATGGACCAAAGGTTTCCTTGGGGTAGGAGCCCAGTATTTTCACAAAGGAAGCAAAAAAATTGAGTTCTTTTAAGGCGGCCATTACATCGGTGTCCTCGGGGTGACCCTCCAGGTCCAGATAAAACAGATATCCCGGTTTCTCGGTCTTATTGGGCCTTGATTCGATTTTGGTGAGGTTGACTCCATTGGTGGCAAAACCTCCCAAGCACTTGTAAAGAGCGGCTGGAATATGTTTTGTCGCGAAGACAAGAGAGGTTTTGACGTTTTTGGTCACCTTCAGCGTTTTCCCCGAAATAACCACAAATCGAGTTGCATTATCGGGATCAGTCTCAATAGACCTTTTCAAGAGGTCGAGGCCGTAGATTCGGGCGCATGCTTCATGGGCGATAGCAGCTTCCTCGACATGACCCCTCTCCTTCACCATCCGGGCAGCCCCAGCCGTATCGCGAGTTGACAAGGGTTCCGCACCCAATGTCGCCAGAAAGACTTCACACTGCTCAAGGGCCTGGAAATGGGAGTACACCCGGCTGATCTGATCGAGACGTGCTCCCGTATTGGCCAGGAGACAGTGGACGATACGCTGATAAGTCTCCCCCACGATGAATAGATTTTGAGCCAGTAAGAGATCATACGTCTTGGTGACGGTTCCAACGAAGGTATTCTCAATGGGGACGACGCCCATCTCGGCCGACCCGTCACTTACCGCCTGAAAGACATCACCCAGGGTAAGGAGGGGGAGGGTATCTATCTCGGATCCAAAAAAATCATAACAGGCCATTTCACTATATGCGCCTTTTTCTCCCTGAAATGCAACTCTCATTTCCTTTCTCCTCTCTTACCTGGTCAAGAGAAGGGGGACTCACCAGATCGGGCCTCTGGTCTAACATCGCCAGGGACTCGATGAGTTTTCGCCTCATTTCTCCTGCGAACCGGTTGAATGTTTGAAGATCACGGAAGAGCTCCCAGGTGTCATTTTGAACGACCTCGAGAATGCCGATGAGGGTCTCATATCCGGGTGTTGATACGGTCTGATGAGTCAGTTCAATCTCCAGAAAGGCCCTTCCGAGAAACTGGACAATGGCCTGCGTTGAGGCCATCTTTTGGTCGTGCTCGGAGGGGGAGCAGACCAGGACGTTGAGCCCCAGGTGATTCAGAAAACCCTTTACACAGGTGAGGTCTCGAATCCGAACCGGACAGAGCACGATCTTTTTTCCCTCGAGGCCCCCAGATGCACTATCAGGTCCAAAAAGTGGGTGGGTTCCCAAGATTTCCACGTGGGGCGGCAAAAGGGTTTTCATAAGAGAAACGGGGTATTCCTTGACGGAGCAGGTATCGACCACCAGAGACCCTTCCGGCAATTGAGGGGAGATCTCTATCAGGGCAGATTGGATTTTGGAGATGGGTACACAGAGGAGAACTATAGAACACCTGGCGACTTCCTTTAATGACCCTGCTCGAACAGCCAGTTGCGAGGCTTCTTTCGTTCGATCTTCTTTATCAAAGATGACGAGATCAAAATGGTCCCTGAGAGAGGCTGCCGAAAAGCGACCGAACCGACCGAAACCCACAATTCCCATAGTCTTCTTCATTGTTTTTGGATCTTCCTTGACTCCGCGAGGATTCCATGAAATATCTGCTTTACAATTTCTGCATCCACCCCAGCTTCTTTGCCCCATTTCAGCCTCTCATCTAGCAGGTTCTTCTCCCGCGTCCGGTCCCTGATCGTAATGCCCCTTTCTTCCTTGTATTGGCCTATGCGGCTGGAGATCTCATTTCGCTCTGCAAGAAGCTGGATGAGCCGGCGGTCGAGTGCCTCTATTTCCAGCCGGGATTGATCCAATCCATCTCCCTTCTCCTCAAGATCCCTCTGCCGTAAAAGGGCATCGTACAGAACCAGGGCCATCATTGCCTCTGCGACAGGGACAATTCGGGGACAGATACACGGATCGTGCCTTCCCCTGATGGAGATGCGTCTTTCGTGGCCAAAAATATCGATGGTATCCTGCTCCTTTTCTATAGAAGGGGTTGGTTTGACCGCGATTCTGGCCCGAATTTCCTGGCCGGTGGATATCCCGCCAAGGATTCCGCCTGCATGGTTGGTCTTGAACCCGTGCCGATCCATTTGGTCATTATGCTCTGACCCCCTCATGCGGGCGGCCTCAAACCCATCACCGATCTCAACGGCTTTGACTGCTCCAATCGACATGAGGGCCCTTGCAATCTCCGAATCGAGTTTCCCAAAAACCGGGTCCCCGAGGCCCGGAGGAACATTGTGAGCGATCACCTCCACAATGCCTCCGATGGAGTCGCCCTGGGTTTTGTAGGAGAGGACTTTTGTCTCCATACGCTTTGAAGCTTCCCTATCGGGGCATCGGAGGGGATTTCGTTGGATTTCATCGAAATCGATCCTCTGGGCCATGATCCCATCGATCTCCTTGGTATAAGCGATAATCTGGATACCCTCCTTTTCCAGTTCCCTCTTGGCAAGAGCCCCGGCCGCCACACGCGCGACGGTCTCTCGTCCCGAGTGACGACCCCCGCCTCGATAATCCCTGATACCATATTTTTTCAGGGTGGTATATCCGGCATGACCGGGACGAAACAGGTCCCTCAATGAATCATAGGCCTTGGGGTCATAGCCTTTGTTGGGAATGAGGAGGCAGATGGGCGTCCCCAGGGTCTTTCCCTCAAAGACGCCGGATAAAACCTCTACTCGGTCGTCTTCTTCCCTGGGGCTGACCAGGTGGCTCTGCCCCGGTCTTCTCCGGTCGAGCTCCTTCTGGATCGCCTCTACGTCAAAATCAAATCCGGGTTTAATACCATCAACGACTACTCCCATTGCCTTTCCGTGGCTCTCGCCAAAGGTGACGATCCTGAACCTTTCACCAAAATGGTTCGACATGATTCTCCCCTTCCGAGATAAATGGTGTTGAAATCTTCCGGCTGCCCCGCAGGAGGCCACCATTTCCAGAATCCTCTCAACCGTCTCCTCCACATTCATTCCGTTCCGTTCAACGGTGAAGTCACTGTAAGCCCTGTAAAGTGCCTCCCTGGATTGAAAGAGGGCTTTCAGAATTTTCCGTGGATTATTCGTCTTAAGGAGAGGCCTCTTTGCCTCAGATCCAATTCGGCGGTAGATGGCCCGGGGGGAGAGGCTGAGATGGATCAAGAGACCATGTCCTTTGAGTCGGTCGATATTCTCCCGATCAAGGACAACTCCGCCTCCGGTAGCAATCACACATTCCCGCAGCTTGGAAACCCGCTCCACCACCGCCTTTTCCGTTTTCCTGAATGAAGCCTCCCCATACTTTTCAAATATCTCCGCAACGGTCATGGAATAGACTTCTTCTATGAGGGCGTCCGTATCGATAAGGGGACATCCCAGCCTCTCAGCCAGCCGTTCTCCCACGCTTGTCTTTCCCACTCCCATGAAACCAATGAGAATCAGATTCACCGTATTCCCTCCAGGAGATTCCAGAAGGTGGGGAAAGATTTGTTGACGCAATCCGGGTCCCTAATCACCATCCCAGCCGTCCTCAGACCCGCCACGGCAAAAGCCATGGCCATCCGGTGATCCCCATATGTGTCGACTTCTGCCCCACGTGGTTCGCCCCCCTCGACTATCAGTGTCTCCTTTTCGTGGGCTGTCTTGATGCCCATTTTTTCAAGTTCGCGTCGAAGGGCGGTAATGCGATCAGTCTCCTTGTATCGGAGGTGTTCCACCCGAAAGATTCGCGTTGTACCCCTTGCGAAGGCAGCCACCACGGCAAGGGTCTGGACCGTGTCGGGCATTGCCCTCATGTCAACATCTATGCCCTGGAGGAGTGCTCCCACGACCTCAACATGGTTATCGCCTCGATGGACCCTGCATCCCATAGATTCAAGGGCATCCAGAAAGCCCGCATCTCCCTGCTTTGTGTGGGGGTTGACCCCCTTTATCCGAATACGGCCCCCTGTGATGGCAGCCGCGGCAAAAAAGTAGGCGGCGCTGGATAGATCGCCTTCGATAAAGTATTTTCTCCCCCGGTACGGGGCAGGAGTCACGCGGAAGATTTGATAGTCCCGGTGAGTGACCCGGGCGCCAAATTCCCCCATGATCTCCATGGTGAGATTCACATAGGAGCGGGATGCGAGATCCTCGGTAACCTCCACCACCACTTCCCTCTTGGCATAAGGGGCGCAGAGAAGAATGGAGGAGAGAAATTGGCTGCTCTTGCTCCCCCGCAGGACTGTCCGGCCACCCTCAAATTGGCCATCCTCTATCACAACCGGTGGATATCCGTTCCCGTTGATGGATCTGGCCCGGATTCCCAGGGGCTTGAGCCCATCAAGGAGGTCCTGGATGGGACGCTCTCGCATTCGCGCGTTTCCATCGATTACCAGGGATTTCCTGGCGAGTCCCGCAACAGTTGTCAGAAAACGGACGGCCGTCCCCGCACCTCCGAGAAAGAGCGTTTCTCGGGAGGGATTGAGCTTCCCTCCCGTGCCACTGATCAAAATGGTTTCCTGGTCCTCTTCGATAGTCACCCCGAGACCTCTCAGGCCCTGAATCATGTAGTCCGTATCTTCTGAACGGAGGGAATTTCTCAAGTCCGTTTCACCCGAGGCCAGGGCGCCGATGACCAAGGCACGAGCCGTATAGCTCTTGGATCCAGGGATGGTAAGTGCGCCATCGAGAATGGCGAGGGGTCTGATTCTGCGTTTTTTCATCTTTCCAGCCTCTCCCGAGCTTTCGCCTCCATTAAGGGAAGCGGAGCGGATTTGCCGGTCCATAGTTCGAACTGGGCCACCGCCTGCTGAAGGAACATCTGAAGGCCCGAAATCGTCCGACATCCTCGCACTCTGGCCTCCCTCAGAAGCCTGGTCTCCAGGGGATTGTAGACCGTATCAAACACGAGGTGCGAGGGACGCAGAAGAGGTGAAGGAATAGGGGTCTCATCCAACCGGGGGAACATCCCAATGGGGGTACAGTTGACAATCACGTCGATTTCATTGAATACCTTTCCCAGGTCTGTTTCCGCGAGGATAAAACCCGCAACAGGAAAGGAAAACATCCGGCCCATATCCCATAGGAGTCCTTCGAGTCTCTCTTGGGTCCGGCCAAGGAAAGTCAGGGACCTCGGGCATCCGAGCATACCTGCGCTGTACGCCACGGCCCTGGCCGCACCTCCAGCCCCCAGGATGGCCCATCGCTTTTTCGAGAGATTACCGCATGCTTCCTCCAATGCCCTCCACGCTCCATCTCCGTCCGTATTAGTACCAAGCCACCGTCCGTCTCTCCGGTACACCGTATTAACCGCTCCCATGGCCTTAGCCTTGTCATCCACTCCATCGAGATGGGGTATGATCCGTTCTTTATGGGGTATCGTCACGCTAAATCCCTCGACTGCCATGGACAAAAATACGGGAAGGAGGGTCTCGAGGGACCGAACCTGAAAGGGAATATAGACGGCATCACACCCCAAGGCCTGAAAGGCGGAATTGTGAATGATGGGCGAGAGGGATTGGAAAACTGGGTCTCCCAGGAGGCCAAATACACGGGTATCCCGGTGAATTTGGTGGACACGGTAGATCTCCCGCAGATCTCTGGAAGGAATCTGGCCCGGAGCTGACTCCTTTCCTTTTTCGAGGGATCCGAAAGTCATGAGTCCCCCGTACCGAAGCGTGAGAACCCGGCTCGAAAGCCCAAGGGGTCCCATGCAGAAGGCAATGGTTTTCCCCGCGTTGTTCTCAACGAACCTGAGGATTCTCATGTTGTCCTCAAATACCTTTGCATGGGTCACGATCTTAACCAGGTCCCCTCCCCTGGGGTTGACTTTTCTCAAAATTGCCTCCAGGTTGTCGGGGGTTTCCTCAAAGTTATGGTAGGAAAGAATGACCGTGGTCTTCTCCCCTTTTTTCCTCAGAAGTGAGCTGATCAAGTGTGAAGGGGTGTCCCACTCCACGTCGATGAAGGAAGGATTGAAGGCCAGAGTTTCACCCAGGAGTCGGATGCGTTCAGCCTCCTCCCCATTGAATTGACCGCCCTGCCGCTCTGGCCTGAGAGTTACAATAGATGGCTTCCCCCTTCTCTTTAAAAGAGGGGTCCATACCTCCCGAGGAAGGAGATCCAGCCTGACCTCAATGACATCAGCTGCGCTTTCGGCTCCCTCCATAGTGATCAGGGCATCCTGCTCTGTTGATGCAACGATGGGAATACAGATCACCCCTGAACCTCCTTTATTACTTCTTCTATTAAGAGGGTGGGAACGGATTGCATGATCATGGCATCTCCGATTGTCTTGGGCAAGACCACGGCGATCCTGCCGTCTTCCGCCTTCTTATCCGAATGCATGATGCCGATCAATTTTTCCGTATCGTAAGAGGCCGGGATCAATGCGGGAAGGTCATACCTCTTGAGCAATTGAAGGACCCTCTGCTTTTCCTCGGGCTGTAACATCTTCATCCTGGTCGATAGAACGGCTTCTGCAGCCATGCCCATGGACACGGCCATGCCGTGAGGAACACGGTAATTGGTGTAAGCCTCGATGGCATGCCCCACGGTGTGGCCGAAGTTGAGGATTCGCCGCAGGCCTGTGTCCCTTTCATCCGCCATGACCACATCACTCTTGATTCGGCAGCAACGAGCAACTACTTCCTCCAAGGCATCCCGCTTTTCATCTACAATCGCATCGTGGCGATTTTCCAGAAGTTGGAACAGTCCTCGGTCCCTTACGACGGCCGTTTTGATCACCTCGGCGAGCCCATTCTGGATTTCCTCATAAGGGAGGGTGCCGAGGATCGATGTGTCCACATAGACGCGGCTGGGTTGGTAGAACGTGCCAAGCAAGTTTTTCCCCTGAGGGAGATCGATTCCCGTCTTTCCCCCCAGACAGCTGTCTACCTGGGCGAGAAGGGTCGTTGGAACCTGAGCATAGGGGATTGACCGCATATAGAGGGAGGCAACAAAACCCGTCACGTCACCAAGAACACCGCCCCCTAAGGCAATGAGGGCTGACTTTCTGTCGAATCCCAGGGCAATCAATCGCTCGAAGATCCACTGGACCGTTTTCCATTGCTTGGAATCTTCTCCCGGATCAATGGCAATTACATCGGTCTTTATACCGGCACGGATCAGACGTTTGTGGAGGCGATTCCCCAGAACGGTTTCAACACGGGTGTCAGTAATGATTCCCAGGCGCCTTCCCAGCGGTCTTTTCTTCAAGTCCTCAGCCAGGAAATCAAAAAGCCCCAACCCAACAAAGATCTCGCACACCTTTTCGGTTCGCTTGAGGACCATATTGATCTTTTCCATCAAATATCCTTCCCTACCAGCCTGGCCATCTTTCGGAGGTCTTCCATGAGTCTCAAGAACCGATCCGGCCTTAAGGATTGGCCACCGTCGGAAAGTGCCCTTTCCGGCCAGGGATGAACCTCGATTATCAGACCGTCAGCCCCCGCAGCCACTGCGGCCATGGAGAGAGGGGGAACGTACTTCCAGTTGCCGGCTGCATGGCTTGGGTCAACGATGACCGGTAAGTGAGTCTTTTCCTTGAGAACGGGTACGGCGCTGATGTCCAGAGTATTGCGTGTTGAGGTCTCAAAGGTCCGAATTCCACGTTCACAGAGGATGACGTTCCCATTGCCCTCGGAGAGGATATACTCCGCTGACATGAGGTACTCCTCGACACTGGTCATCATTCCCCGCTTCAGGAGGACGGGTTTCCCGACCTGGCCCACCTCTTTTAAGAGCGAGAAGTTCTGGGCGTTACGGGCCCCAATCTGCAGGATGTCGGCGTAAGAGGCCACCAGATTCACATCATTTGGATTGATCGCTTCGGTGACTACGGCGAGCCCGAAACGACTGCGAGCCGCGGCCAAGAGTTTCAAGCCCTCTTCCCCGAGTCCCTGAAAGCTGTAGGGGGATGTTCTGGGTTTAAACGCCCCCCCACGCAGGATGGATGCCCCGGCCTCGCTAACTGCTCTGGCCGACTCCATAAGCTGCTCCTCGCTCTCCACTGAACAGGGACCGGCCATCACGACGAGCCTATCATTCCCTATCTCGATGTCGTTGACCTTCAACAGGCTTTTGTCCTTCTTGGTCTCTCGGCTGGCAAGCTTGTAAGGTGATGAGATGGGAACAACCCGCTCCACTCCCGGAAGGCACTCCAGAACCTGGAGGCGATGCATTCCCTTGCCGTCTCCCGTGGCCCCGATAGCCAATCTTTTCTCTCCCTCCATGGGATGACACTCATACTCGAGAGACCTGATCCTCCGCATGACCTCGTCAATCTGTTCCTGGGTAGCTCCTTCTTCCATAATCACCAGCATTTTTCCATTCCCCCTAAAAAAAGCCGTGGAATAAACCCTCCACGGCTCTCAAATATAAAAGCCGTGGGCATCATCGGTCTGCTCACGGCTTCTGGTTTTATTTTTTATGCTTTCTAGTCCCCGCCGAATGGGCAGACCACGGCAAAGAAATAGTAAAAATAAAACCAGAAAAATTTATTTAGTGTCTTCATCATGGTGCCCATTGAGCCAATTTATTCTTTATTACTACAACAAGGATGAGATGTCAATACTTTTTTTATCTTGTTTGCTATTTTACGTAAAAATCGTGGATCATCTCCAAAAAGTTGGTGATCAGAGAAGGATTCAAGGGGTAAAGGGTTCAAGGATTCACGTGAAATGATGTCAGGTGGGAGCCATGTTGCGACAATATACAAGAATGTTTGGCCTTTATTTGAAGGATTATGCGATTCAACGGGTAGAATCGGTGTTGATTTGTGTTCGGAACATTGTGTGGTTTGGGATAAATGGAATCTACTAAATACAGCTAGAATATGAAGATAGACCCTATCCCAATTGTGGGTATAATCTTCACTTGATTCCCTTCCGGTCTGCATAATCCCTCCTTTACACCTATTTCAGATAGATTTTGTGAAATTATGATAAAATAAGAGCAATTGGAAGGAAATCTAAGATTTCATGAGAAGTTTAGGAGGATCTTATGAGAGAGATTTTGCAAAGTTGGGAGGCAATGGCTCGGGTTTTTGGGCTTTTTGGGGGAGCAATAATCATAGCTCTCGCTGGACACTATATCATTTTTAAAGTAGCTGAAGGCATTACGGGACGCACCCAAAGCGTCTTGGATACATCCTTAGTCAAACATTTCCGTGGGCCTTTCAGGGTGATCATTCCTCTATTCGTGGTCCGTTTTGTCTTGCCATTGCTTGAGATATCGCCGACCACAATTGAGTTCGTGAAAAATATTTTCAGCTTGTGTTTCATTGCATCCTTTGCGTGGCTAATCGTTCGAATGACCCTCGTCCTGGATGATATCATTCTTACGCGATACAGAATCGATGTGAAAGACAACCTTCAAGCCCGAAAAATTCAAACCCAGCTTCAGATCTTCAAGAAAATAGTGATTGTTGTTGTAACCATTTTAGCCCTGGCAACCATGCTCATGACCTTTGAAAAGGTTCGTCAACTCGGCACCACCATTTTAGCCTCAGCGGGGATTGTCGGTATCGTCGTAGGACTGGCTGCTCAACGAACCATTGCCACGCTCCTGGCCGGCCTCCAGATTGCCATCACCCAACCCATTCGTGTCGACGATGTTGTCATAGTGGAGAATGAATGGGGGCGAATTGAAGAGATAACATTCACCTATGCTGTTGTCCGGATTTGGGACTTGAGGCGTTTGGTGTTGCCGATTACGTATTTTATCGAAAAGCCATTTCAGAATTGGACGAGGGTAACCGCTGACATATTAGGCACAGTCTTTCTCTATGTTGATTACACGGTTCCGGTTCAAGCCATACGAGAAGAACTTCACCGGATTTTGAAGAACACAGACCTATGGGATGGCAAGGCCTGGGTCCTACACGTTACCAATGCCACGGAAAGGACGGTGGAATTGCGAGCACTGATGAGTGCCCAAGACGCTCCGACTGTCTGGAATCTACGATGCGAGGTGAGGGAAAAACTCTTAGAGTTTATCCGAAAGAATTATCCCGATGGGTTGCCTAAGGTGCGAGCCGAAATTCGGGAATCGGTGATCCCTGCATCCGATATGATCGAATCAAAAAGCTAAATTGAAAGCGGCCGAAGATAAAACGATTCTCATGAAAGGCATGGGGCAGCACGTCCCTGCCTTTTTTCTTAAAATGGCATTTAAAAATGATCGTTAACGCTTCTTGCTATTTCAACTTGACAATGGGAGGGGATTTTGATAAGCGATACGCATCATTAATCCAAGGAAAAGGAGGGAAATTCATGATCTTCTTTAAGAGGTTCATTTTTAACAGGGTATTTATCTGCTATCTCACCTTGGCCTTTTCAATCTTATCCTTCGCCAGCAGTGCGCAGGCCATGTTCATTCCATCACCCTGTGAGGGCAATGGGATCAGCAATCGAGAGACCGACCTGCACAAAATCCAAAAGCTATTGGAAATCAAGCTCATCCAGCACAAACTCTCGCTACTCGGATTGACGAAGGAGGAAATCGAAGCACGCCTTCACCAACTCGACCATGAACAAATCCATCAGATCGCTAGCCAGATCAATGCACTGGAGTCAGGAGGAAATAGCGCCGAAATTATAATAATACTCATTCTCTTGGGTATTATTATTGGATTGATCCTCGTGAAATGATAGCTTCCGACATATATGCGATGATGTAAAAATGGCATCGTTTCGTAGGCTGCATTAATACGATTAAGTTTCATGGAACTTTGAAGGCGGGTCAGAGATGGCCCTGGTTTATTGGTTAAGATGTGATCTATTACCGGTCCTCCCTGCCAATTCTACTGATTTATCGTTTGAAATCTATTATGGATAGAGGATCAGCGAATCAGCGTATTTCAGTTAGCTACCGCTGAGAACCGCAGGGTTTGCCTCATAGGCTGAAACACCATTTAATGTGGCCAATCCCCACCGCTCATTTTCCGAGTCTCTTCGTCGGCGCAGGAGCGTCATTCATGACACAATCTCACAATTTCCTTGACATCCCCCGGGGGATTTGCTTTTAATGAGTTACCATCATACAATTCTGGGAGGCATATGATGGAAAGAAGAAACTTCCCAAGAGTACAAGCAACTCACCCTGTCCTTTATTTTACAGAGTCTTATCCCAGGCCTAAGGCTGCTTGGACTCTTGACCTTAGCCTTGGGGGAACTAGAATCGAGACTTCAGATAGTCTCGCAACGGGTGAGAGATTTTGGATCAACATTGCCATTCACCCAGAGAGGATAAAATGTAGGGGGAAGGCCATTTATGTCTTGAAACCTGAACGTGGGGATATGAAAGCTGGAATTAAATTTGAAGAACTGTCCGAACATGACAAACTCTATTTACGGCAATATCTCTCTTACCTCCTGGAGCAGCAGGGATGATTTCCCCATAAATCAAATGTTAGTTCTGGGAAAGCTTTTCTCTGAGGGGAAAAATGGGGCCTAGAAAGCCATTCTTTTTTTTCTTTAATCCTATGGTGTTAAGTTCCTCTAATTCCTTCCCACCTTCAAACCCATCTAAGCACAGAACCGAATGATCTTTGCGTCGGACGCAGGCCTGCGAATGGAAAGCTTAGGGAACTTTTACCAAAGCATGTTGAGCAGGTTTGCGCCCTGTTTGATCTTAAGTCTCTATTAGTCTATGATCTCATAGGTTGGAAAAGCAAAGTGAAGCGAATATGGCTGCGAACGAGAGTACGAAATATTACTGGGTAATGCTCTCATTCTCATTCACAATCGCCTTCGTGCTGCACTTACTGCTATTCGCTACAGCACCGATGGTCACAGTGATTATGGAGGAAATGGGTCTATCTCACGCTGACTTCGGCTTTGTCTTCTCAGCTGCCATAATAAGCCTCATCCTCTTCAGGATACCCTGGGGGTTGATAGGCGATAAAATAGGCTATCTGGAGGCTCTCAGGATAGCATTATCCATCTCGACAGCTTCTGCTGTGCTAAGGGCATTCTCGCCTGGCTACCTGACCCTCTTATTAAGCCAATTCTTTCTTGGGCTGGGCCTTGCTGCAGTGATGCCCTGCCTACCTCTTTTAGTGAAGGAGTGGTCTTCAGGCAAGACCCTCGGGCTTTCCACCGGTA
>CP070774.1:756944-769125 GCA_020346125.1 Syntrophobacterales bacterium
GAAAAGATGGGCAGTTTCTGACCTCGAACCAGTGTATTGAGGCCATCAATGGCTGAAATTCCCGTCTGGATAAATTCCTCCGGGTAATCCCTGGCGTAGGGGTTGATAGGGTTGCCGTTGATGTCGTAGCTCTTTTCGGCCAATATTTTGGGCCCATCGTCGATGGGCCGGCTCAGCCCATCAAAAACCCGACCCAAAACCTCCATGGATAGGCCGATCTCGATTCCGCGGGCGAGAAATCTCACCCTGCATTTGAAGATATCCACGCCAGTGGTGCCCTCGAAAAGTTGAATGAGTGCCTTATCTCCATCCATCTCGAGGACTTTTCCCATCCGTTTCGTTGCGTCGGGCAACTCCACCTCCACCAACTCCTCATATTTTGCCCCCTCGACCTCTTCCACCAGCAAAAGAGGGCCCGAGATATCCTTTATGGTAAGATATTCCTTAAGCATGCAATTCTCCTTCCTGCCGCATGACCTCCTCCGCCTCGGAGGTGAGGTGTTCCTCGATGTGCTTGAGCTGTTCAAGTTGATCCTCGGGAACATACTTAGCCCGGGAAATCTCCTCCCGTACCCTCAACCCTTGAATCCTCTTGAAGGGGATCTCCTTTTCCACCATCTTCTCGCAGAGGTGGTGGAGTTTGAGTATAAGGCTCAATAGGAAATAATTCTTTTCGGATGAGGTATAGGTATCAATTTCATGGAATGCGTTCTGGTGCAAGAAGTCCTCCCGGATGGATCTAGCCGTCTCCAAGATCAATCGATCGGAGATGGAAAGGGCATCGATTCCAACCAACCTCACGATTTCCGCCAATTCGGCCTCCTGCTGGAGCAGCCTCATCGCCTCTTTGCGCTGTTCGGGAAATGCCTCAACCACATACCGCCTTATGTGCTCTTCAAGGTTATCGTGATAAAGGGAGTAACTGTCCAACCAACTAATGGCTGGGAAGTGTCTCTGAAAGGCAAGCCTGTCCTCCAGGCTCCAGAAGACCTTGACCACCCGCAGGGTTGTCTGGACCACGGGATCGGAGAGATCCCCCCCGGGGGGAGAAACGGATCCAATGGTCGTCAAGGCCCCGACCCGGTTATCGCTTCCCATGCAGATCACCTTTCCCGATCGCTCGTAAAATTCCGCAATTCGAGTTCCCAGGTAAGCGGGATAGCCCTCCTCACCAGGCATCTCCTCCAAACGACCCGATATCTCCCTCATGGCCTCAGCCCATCTGGAGGTCGAATCGGCCTGGAGGGCTACGCTATATCCCATATCGCGGAAGTATTCGGCCAATGTGATCCCCGTATAGACGGAAGCCTCCCTCGCAGCCACGGGCATATTTGAGGTATTGGCGATGAGAACCGTCCGTCGCATCAGCGTTTCCCCGGTCTTAGGGTCCTTCAATCGGGGGAGCTCGATGAGGACATCGGTCATCTCGTTACCCCTTTCACCACACCCCACGTAGACGATGATCTCCGCATCGGCCCATTTTGCCAATTGATGTTGAATCACCGTCTTCCCGCTTCCGAATGGGCCAGGCACACAAGCCGTGCCCCCTTTTGCCACGGGGAAGAAGGTATCGATGACCCTCTGCCCTGTCATGAGGGGTTCGTCTGGGGGGAGTTTCTTCTTATATGGGCGGGGTATCCTGACGGGCCATCTCTGAAGCATCGAAATATCCCTCATTCCATCAGGGGTTTCCACCCGGCAGATGATCTCCTCAACGGTAAATTCCCCTTCTCGGATTTCCTTGATGATCCCCTTGATGGAGATGGGGACCATAATGCGATGCTCAACCACGACGGTTTCCCGTACGGAACCGATGATGTCACCCCCTTCGACCAAATCTCCAAGCTTCTTATGAGGCTTGAAAGTCCACTTCTTCCCCCTATTGATGGGCGGCAGGGTAATGCCCCGAGTGATGTAATCGCCCGCCCGTTCGTAGATGATGTCCAGGGGACGTTGGATGCCATCGTAGATCGATTCGATGAGCCCTGGGCCCAGCTCAACGCTCAAGGGGAGGCCCGTTGACTCCACTGGCTCCCCCGGCCCGATACCCCGTGTATCTTCATAGACCTGGATGAAGGCCCTCTCCCCATGGATTTCAATGATTTCACCGATAAGGCCTTTCTCGCCCACCCGGACCACATCGAACATCCGGGCATCCTGCATCTTATCGGCGACAACGAGTGGACCTGCCACCTTGATGATTACGCCTGCCTTCATCTATTTTCCCTCACTCTCTGCAAAGATATCCGCGCCGATGGCCCTAACCACGGTCTTTTTGATCTTCTCCATCCCCAGGCCAAGGGATCCCTGATTGTTCGGTATCAAGACGATGCTGGGAAGAGGTCCCATAGCCAGATCATCGATCAGGTCGGGGATTTCCCTTGCGATGGGCTCAGTGACAAAGATCACCGCATAATTCTCCCTGCACAGCTGCCTTAGAATCGGCTTAGCCTCCTCTGAATTGGCCACGGGGTAGGTTGAAACCCCAATAGCACGAAAGCAGAGAATGGAATCCTTATCCCCCAGCACGGCGATATTAGAAGAAGCCACGGGATATTCTCTCCTTAATGGTCTCCGAAGGGACATTGTTCAACAGCCCTACGAAAATGGTCCTAATGGTACGGATCTCGCTCTCCTTCATATAGTGATAGGCAATAAGGGGCTCGATGCCAAAGGCGATCAAACCGGCCCGTTTTATATAGCTGAAAAGGAATTCCTCCCTCATCCTCTCGAATACAAAAAAAGATCCCTGGGTTTGAAGATGGGCTAAACCCTCGGTCACCATCAGGACATAGGGGGTATGGGAAAACCGAGATGGGACGGCATCAAGGTTTTCCTCGAAGAGGCCCGACAGAAATTCCCTGGAAAGGGTACCGCCTTCCAAAAAGACCTCCTGGAAGAAGCTCCTCTCTCCTTCTTCCCACCGAATTCGGAAAAAGGAGAGGATGTTGATTAGGTCAATTTCCCCCTTCAAGAGCTCATGGAGGAACAGGCACCTCTCTCTCATCGCGACGCCCAAAAAGGTTCGGAACATCTCTCGATCGATGAGGATATCGATCCATTTGGGATCCGGGGCCTCGGGGAAAGCCTCCGTCACCACTTCCAAGGCTGCCCTGAGAGGTGTCGAAATGTCCCTAACCTTTTCCTCATCCCGAACCGCATCCCGCACCCGTTCCACATGGATTGTCCCCAGGGCGATGTAGGCTGAATCCAGAGGTTCGCCCCCTGACTTCTCCTTGAGGGCGGCCTTCAAGTTGTGGAAATCATATCGAAGCCGAAAAATATCGGTCAAGGCCGTGTCCCTCGACAGCTCGACCATCAGCTTCAAGACCTCTCCCATCTCATCATCCAGAATGGCCTCATACTCCCAGGGCGAGGCCAGTCCCGAGAAGGAATCCGCATATTGGGTCTCGCCCAAAAGCCTCAAAAGCTCATCGATGCTTCCCGACTCTGCCATCCTATCGACCCTTTCCCCCGTGAGTAACCTCGTCTCCAATGCGCGGATTCGTCCTACAGCGTAAGCATATCTAACATCGTCTCCGTATCTCCACTTAGTCTCCACTGAACGTTATTCCTCCTCCTTCACATCGGGGAAGAGGATCCGAGCCACTATCGCCTCTAGCTCATCCCGTTTTAAATAGATGATAGATTCTACGCTGCAGTTGACCTCTTTACGACCCCTTCGCAGTATTACCCCACCCCTGATGGGCCGGCTTTCCGGTGCAAGCTTCAGTTTCCCCTTTTTGTCTGCCTTTAGAAGGCTTTCGTTCATCTCCCGGATAAAACCATTACCCATCCTCTCCCGATCCTTCTGGTTTAAGATCAGTTCCTCATCGCCTTCTGGGTCGGCTTTCAGGATGAGCTTTTTCAACAGCGCCGAGTACCCCTCCTCATCCCCCTCCAAAACCTGGGAGAGGGCCTTTTCGAATGCCCTCTCTATCATCTTCTGTTTTAGGGCGAGAACCTCTTTACGGATGTCCAGTTCCGCTATCGAGAGTATCCTTTTCCGCTGCTCCTCCGCCAGCTTTTCGGCCCTCTTCCTGGAAGTCTCTTGGAGAGCGTGAATCGTTTCCTCGCATTGGGATCGAATGGATTGAACCTGTGCTCCGCTTTCCCCTTCAATTTGAGAGGCCCGTTGCCGGGCATCCCTCAATATCCTATCGACAATGGCTTCAAGGGACATACCTAACTCCAATGGACAACAAGACCGCAGTCCTCTTTAAACCCATAGGCCGTGATCACCGGTTGAAGGCTATACCTTGATACCCTGGAGCAGCAGAATGGTTGCGATAAGGCCAAAGATGGCGTAGGTTTCCACCATAGCACCGTAGATAACTCCCTTCATCAGGGTTTCCGGCCTTTTTGCCGCCATCGCAACACCTGCGGCGCATACCTTTCCCTGATGGATGCCTGAAATCCATCCCGCAAATCCAACGGGCAACGCTGCGAAGAAGATTTGCCAGCTTTGTAATAGGTTCAGGCTTACAGGGGTTCCCCCGAGCAATCCTAACTTAAAGATGACCAGAAATCCACCCAATAGCCCATATATCCCCTGGGTTCCCGGTAAGGCTACCAGGATCAGGAGGGAACCGAATTTATCGGGGTCTTCCGTCAACACTCCATCTGCGGCCTGTCCCGCAGTACTGATGCCGATGCTCGAGCCAAAGCCAGCAAGGAAGACGGCGATGGCAGCCCCAGCGATTGGGATGGCATAACTGATGAAGTCCATAGGTGCCTCCTTTTGATGGATTTGATGGGCTCGTCCTTATAATCCATCGGCGACGATGGAATATTTGGGATTTTTCTTAAAGGGCCTGAATGGCCTTCCTCCCCCCTGGAAAAATTTGGGGAAGAATTCCACATACTGGAGCCTGAGGGTATGGACAAATGCCCCAAGCCCGTTGATAGCGATATTGAATAGATGGCCTATGATGAAGATTGGGATGAATATGGCCCACCCCACATAGGGCAAACCCAATACCATGTTCCCCAAGAGGTTCACAACCATGGCGATGATCGCCGTGGCAAGTCCGAGGGCAAATAACCTCAAATAGGAGAGGACGTCACCCAGGTAGGAGGTGATCCCGTAAAGTTCATAAATACCCCAGGCGACCCTGATGATTCGATTGGGGGTTGTGCGGTCGGTAAAAAGGAGGATGGTCAGGCCGGATAGGCCGACCATGGCCATTCCAATGGTTTTAAGGAATGGGGGAAGGATGTCCCTGTGACCGAGGAGGATCAAAACGATGGAGTTGATCAGAATGAGCCAGGCCAGGGGACTGCAGAGGGCTTCTACCCAATCCCTATCCCGAATATTTCGAACTATCCTGATAACCAAACCGAAGCAGACCTGAATGAATCCCAGAATAAGGGCAATGAAGATGAAGATCATAACCTGATCCATGGGGTTAAATAACATCAGAGCATCCCTGCCCTCTTTGAGGAAGTAAAGGGAAGATGGAAGGTAATCCACTAGATCACCAAACCAGCCCCCGGTGATGGCTCCCATAAAGATAGCGGAGATTCCACCGAAGAGTAATACCCACATCAGCTTAATTCTCCCCAATGTTACCCTATATTTCCTCAGAAAAAAGAGAAAGGCTATAGTAAGGATGATTCCATAAGCCGCATCGGTGAGACAGAGGCCGAAGAAGATGAAAAAGAAGGGGGCCAAAAAGGGAGAAGGATCGAACTCCCTCGAATTGGGCATGCCATAGAGCTCGGTGATAACCTCGAATGGTCGAATGGACTTGGGGTTTTCCAGGTAGATGGGGGGAGTCTCTCCGTCCTTCGGCTCCACCTCAAAGAGGGCTAATTCTTTAAATTCCTCATTAAGCCGGTCCCGGAATTTCGCCAATTTCGTGCTGGGAATCCACCCCTCGATGATGAAGGTCTCGGCGGTTTGTCCAAAGAAGGACTCGGCCCTCTTCTGCTGAAGTTGATCCGTTAAGTGGTCATAGAGGATCTGCAGATTCTGCCGGTGGTGAATCAACTCACCGCTTTTCTCATCAATGGTTTGGATCATCTGCCGAAGTTCGCGGATCCGGGAAAGATACCATTGATAGAGTTCCCGAGGCGTTCCCTTGAGGTCATGGAATTTGATTTCCTCGAAGCCGAGGTTTTTGAGCAGATCCAAGAGCGGCTCTTGGAATGCACTATGGAAGGTGACCACCAGATACGTCCCCTCTTTCCCTTCGTGGACCGTTTCCACCTCAAAGGCCTCAGTAAGGCTCAATGCCTTTTTCCTCAACTCGGGGAGTATTTTCGACGGAAGCAGGCCGAGGAGGATAGTCGTATGGTCCGTCGGACTGAGATCCTCAAGAGGGGCGTCTAAATTGATCCATGGCCTCAGTTGGTCCATAAGGGATTCGACCCTGCTGATCTCGGAAAGCACGTCACTCTTTTCCCTCTCCAGGCCTCGGATTTGCTGTATTACAGGCGCTTCTTCGAAATTATCGACAATTTGTTGATACTGCTCGGGAGAAAGGATAATCTTCGAGGGCAGGATGCCGGAGATCAGTCCCCTATTTTCCTTGAATTTGGAAAGGTAGTTAATGGCGGATTGAATATCCGAGTGCCGGGCCTCTAAACGCTCATCGGTGACCTCACCATTTTTTGAGAGGGTCGAGTCCTCCACTGCCTCTGGATCCAATTTAAAGCTGGAGATCTGGAGCATCTCCATTTCCTGGAGCCTTCGGATGAGATCCTCTTGGATCTCCTGGTGGGCTAGAATGGTCACCTTTTTCATCGGAGATATGGCCATGATGCTTATATTTCCTCCATGATCCGTTTCACCGCCTTATCTATATTTTCCCGAGCCGTATCACGTATACGTGCCAGCTCATTTCTTCCCCTCTCCCTCAATCTTCCTATTTCCCCCTGAACCTCTTCAGCTGCCCTTTCTATAGCCTCCCTCTCCATTCGGATCGAGGCCTTTCGTTGCGCCTCGATCTCATCTGCGGCCCTCCTTCTGGCTTCCTCGAGGGCTACTGTGGCCTGCGATTCTGCGCTCCTTATCATCTCCCGGGCCTTATCCTCGGCATTCATGATCTCCTGGATGAGTTTCAGCATTACCATCTATCTCCCTTCAGCTCAGAACCTTCTCTGCCCCTCTCGCCCTGCTCGTGCCACCCTTTTTCCTTATTGAGGGTTACCTTTTCGGGGCTGCATCGACCACCTTTTTCATCTTCCAGGTCCCGTCGAATAGCCCTCCTTCTTCGATTACCAAGATCGTAGTCGTGATGTTTCCATACAGCTTTCCTGTATAATGGATCTCAATTTTAACGGTGGCAGAAACGTTTCCACTCACCTTTCAGTAAAGCTAATTTTCACGGGCTTCGGTTCCTAACCCACCAAATGCCAGATGGCAATTTAAAAATACGTCTGATCATACTCAAATTTATCCATATATTTAGCCTCCCTGCATAACAAGCCTCTGCTACTTTTAGCCTATTATAAAAGGAGGCCAATAAAAATTAAATAAATCACATTTGAGATATATTTGCAATAATTATCTCATCCCTTCCCCGCTGTATTCCAACTCCTATGATGAGATTTACCGGAGGACCAAGAGTTCAATCCAGGATTTATTAGGTAACTTTTCTATTGTGGCAAAGTGGGTAAATCGTAAAAGGTAAATCCGTCAATCTATTGGATCATGAGCCACTACGTCATGTTTCTATGGTGGGGGAACCCATGATTATCTCAACGATTCGCTCAAGGTCCTCCTTGGAATAGAACTCGATCTCGATTTTCCCCCTCCTTCCCTTCTTGGGTATCCGCACCTGGGTGCCCAGAAATTTTTTCAACGTCTCCTCTAAATACCCCAGGTGTAGCTCCTCCTCGTCTTTTTGCTTTAAAGCTATGTCCCTTTTCGAGCTTTGGACATTTAACCTCTTTACCAGCCTCTCGGTCTCCCGCACGGAAAGGTCCCTTTTGATGACCTTGACACATGCCATCTTTTGTTCTTCCAGGCTATTCAATCCGAGCAACGCCCTTGCATGTCCGCTGGAAATGGTTTCGTCGGCGATGTAGGCCTTAATCTCTTGGGGCAATTTGAGAAGCCTTACGGCATTGGCCACTGTTGTCCTATCCTTACCGATCCTCTTGGCCAACTCCTCCTGGGTGTACTGAAATTCCTCCATGAGCCTCTTATAAGCCTCCGCTTCCTCTAAGGGATTGAGGTCTTCCCTTTGAAGGTTTTCGATCAGGGCCAACTCCAGTGCCTCGCCGGTGGTGACATCCCTCACGATGACGGGAACTTCCTTTATTCCCGCTCTCTGAGCTGCTCGCCACCTCCTTTCCCCAACAATGAGCTCGTAACCTCTATCCCTTTTCATGACGATTAACGGTTCAATTATTCCCTTCTCCTTAATGGAAGCGGCCAGTTCATCCAATTTCCCTTCGTCGAATCCCTTTCTGGGTTGATATCTGCTGGGGACGATTTCTTCAATTCCACAGGAGAAGAAATTCTTCCGGTCTTCCTTTTCGATATCGGGGATTAAGGCCCCCAATCCCTTTCCTAAAGCCGGCCGTTTAGTCACCATAGCCTATACCATTGGTTAATATTTCCCTCGCCAGATTTAAGTAGCTTTCAGCACCCTTTGAGTTGATATCATAGAGGAGAATCGGCTTCCCATATGAGGGAGCTTCGCTCAACTTCACATTTCTCGGGATGACGGTTTTAAATACCTTATCCTTGAAGTGGCTTTGAACCTCCTCAGCTACTTGGTGGGAGAGGTTATTTCGAACATCGAACATCGTCAGTAAAATTCCCTCGATCTCGAGACCCGGATTGAGGTGACGCTTTATCAACCGAATTGTTTTGAAAAGCTCTGATAAACCCTCCATGGCATAATATTCACATTGAAGGGGAATAATCACCGAGTCAGCGGCAGTGAGGGAATTGATAGTTAAAAGCCCAAGGGAGGGAGGACAGTCGATGAAGATATAGTCATATTCATCCTTCACCTCCTTGAGGACCGTATCCAGCTTTTTCTCCCTGGCCAGTTCGTTGATCAACTCCACCTCGGCCCCGATGAGATCCGAGTTAGAGGTAGCGATGTCTAAATAGGGTATTTCAGTCTCCCTGATAATCCCCTCCATACCATATCCCTGGATGAGGATGTGGTAGATATTCTCCTTTTTCTCATCCTTCTGACATCCAACCCCGCTGGTGGAATTGGCCTGGGGATCGATATCAACCAGGAGCGTTTTTTTCTCCGCGGCGGCGATACACGCCGCCAGGTTAACCGCCGTGGTGGTTTTACCTACACCACCCTTCTGATTGGCGATGCATATAATCCTTGTCATCTTTCAATTGTCTAACAGTTACGTTAAAAGAAAAAGGATTAATCCGTGAGTTTTATTCTAACTCTTCTGAATTATTCACTGTTTTTATCTTGTGATTAGATGAAATATACCATAAAGTGGGTCCTTTGAGAAGAAAAAAATGGAGAATGAAGTCATTATGTTTTTTTACCAAAAGCCCTGCCGAGGATTTCATTCAGGATTCCTTTCCTGCAAAGAAAAGGAGCGTTCGGTTGACATCGATGAAGGGCAGGGTAAATGAAACCGCCCTTTGAAGCCTCATATTTAACCGTGTTACGGTAATGTTATTGAGCGCCTCCTTTACCCCCATCTTCCCCTTCATGGCAATAATGATCCCCGTATCTTTGATATATGGGCGGGCGATTCGAAGGAAAGATTCCAGGTTACCAGAGGCCCTGGAGATGGCGTAGTCGAAGGATTTGTTACATTTCCCAACGACCCCTGGATCTGGGAGATGGGCGTGAACCGCATCTATACCCTCCAGCCTCAACTGTCGAATGAGATGTCTTTGAAAAGAGATTTTTTTCCGAGACGAATCGATGGAGGTCACCTTCAAGCTTTGATCATAGATCTTTAGGACGATACAGGGAAACCCAGCACCGGACCCTACATCCAGCAAGGAAGATCCGGGGGGGAGGTGTGGAGAAACGGCCAGGGAATCAAGAAAATGTTTAACAACGATTTCGAACGGATCCTTGATGGAGGTGAGATTCATCTTTCGATTCCATTTCATCAATTCGTGCAGGAGGAATCCGAAGGCCTTCACCTTTTCCTCGGTGAGTGCTACCCCCAGCACCCCGGCACCCTCCAGTAAAAACTCTTTGAGGTCCTTTCTCATTTTCGTCGTCATAAGATTCCCTTACGCTGTATATCACAAAAGGGAAGGCGAATCCACATAACAGTCGTATTACCCGATCCAAAGCTGCCCCTAGAGGTGGTAACGATAACATTGGGTAATTATGTTGTGGGGTTGACTTTGGACCTTCCTTTATATATTAAAGTAACAGTAGAATTTGCCCGATATATATGCGATCATAGGATTTTTTAGGTGAGTTTGAAAGGTGTAATATGTTTACTTCGAAAAGGATGGTAGGCACTGTCATTATTTTATCCTTACTCCTCGGGGGTTGTCTGTGGAAGAAGGGGGAATTGAAGGAAGAGGAAACCAGCCCAGCTGCCCTCTACGAGAATGGATTGGCATTATATAAAAAGAAAAAGTATAGCCGGGCCCTTGAGGTATTTAATGAATTAAAAGGCAGTTTTCCCGGCGAAGACCCCTACTATACCAGGGCAGAATTGAAAGTTGCTGATTGTTATTTCTTTCAAGAGGAGTATACGGAGGCCATCAGCCATTACGAGGAATTCAGGAAGTTTCACCCCTTCAATGAGAATATTCAATATGTTATCTTTCAGATCGGGTTGTCCTATTTCAATCAGATGTTATCAGCAGACCGTGATCAAAGTGCCACCAGAAATGCATTGTCAAATTTCGAATTCCTCATAGCCAACTATCCACCTTCCATTTTCACCGATAAGGCACGGGAAAAGGTGAAAATATGTAGGGAAAGATTAGCTGAGAAGGAATTATACATAGCTAAATTTCATTATAAGAAAAAGAAGTATCAAGGGGCCAAGGCGAGGCTCGAGGGTATTGTGGCGCTTTATCCGGATGTGGATGCCCTCGACGAGGCCCTTTTCTATCTGGGAAAATCTCATCTGGAGCTAGGTGAGACGGATTTGGCGAGGAAGGTTTTCACTGACCTGGTTGGAAGTTATTCCGATAGCACGTTTTCGGATGATGCCAAGAAGGAATTGAAGGAACTATTAGAGGAGGAATTCACGTCAACGGGAACTGAGTCAACCAAGTGAACGCGCTATTATCTTTTAGATTTGGAGGAAAAAGTCACGGTGCTGAAGTAAGGGAAGGAATTCTTTATTATTATCTGGAGATTAGGGCCCCCTGGGGAATAGAATATGTTATTGATCACCTCAATGCCTTTGTAGCCACTATTTCGTGATGATCAGCTTGATGAGCTTGATGATAGGTATATCTTCAAAAAAAATTTGTTGAACAAGAATTAGCTGAAAAGGCTGTCTATTTCTATTGTTTTTTCTCTAACAGGTCACAGGCCTTTTTGAGATAGTTGTCACGGGTGATGTCTCTAATCTAAAAAACGAGCAGATAGGGGAAAAAGATGATATCCATATTCTTAGTAATTGGGCTATTAAACGTGATAACGATACTGCTCTGTTTATACAGAGCAGTGGTTGGCCCTGGCGTCTTTAACAGGATGGCGGCGGTAAATGTCGTCGGGACCAAAACTGTCGTTCTCTTGGTAATCATGGGCTATATTTTTGAAAGACCTCTTTTTTTTGACATCCCTCTTCTATATGCAATGCTGAATTTTATTGGCACTCTCGTATTTGCGAAATATCTCGAAAGGGGTGAATTATGCTTTTAATAGATGTGATCGTGACAATTCTCTTAACTACTGGCATGTTTTTCATGTTCATCGGCGCAATTGGATTACTGAGATTTCCTGATTTTTATACGAGGCTCCATGCGACTGGGAAGTGCGATACCCTTGGAGAGGGGCTGATCATTGTTGGCTTGATCATCTACCACCTCTTTCATTACCCTGGAACACTGGTTGTAACTGTGAAGCTCCTGTTTCTCATCATCTTCATTTTCATAGCTAATCCAACGGCAATCCATGCAATAGTCAAAGCGGCCTATAAAAGAGGTTTGAAACCTTGGAAGTGGGGGGAGCGGAGACGATGAATAGAGGGGAAAGGGGATTTGGAATAGTTGTAACGTTTTGTATTATGTTTCTGTTTTGGCTTATCTTAT
>CP070774.1:769225-786878 GCA_020346125.1 Syntrophobacterales bacterium
AGGTTAGAGGTTGGAGGCAGAAGGCAAAATTTCAAATATCAAATGACAATGAGTTGGTTGGTTGTATTAGTTTGATTGGTGTTATTGGTTGAAAATGGAAAGTTCAAATGTCAAAATCCAAATGGCAAATGATGTGGTCCGAAACACGAGCGCGAGCACGAAATACACGGACACGGAAACGAGAGTCTATAGGTTCTCAGCAGATGAGAATATCCCTCAGTTCAAGTTGAATGCTTTTCACACCCCGCCACTCGTTGATTTGGGGGACGAAGGCAATCCTGATCCGTTTTGATTCCAATGAGTGGAGGTGGCCCATGCGGAACCCGATGGCATCGTAAATGACATCCTCCTCCACCTTTAACTTCAAATTGTTCTCCCCTACTATCTTGGAATCCATTACCCCCAATTCCCTCGAACAAAATATTGGCTTGGGGTTGGAGGGTCCAAAAGGCGCAAGTAATGAGAGCTCTTCTATAAGCTCCCTTTCGATGGTCGACAAAGCCACCTCCGAATCGATTCGTATCCTGGGAATGAAATCACTGGGTTTACAGCACTGCGATACAAGCTCCTCAAACCGACTCTTAAATGCCTCGATCTTCTCCCTTTCGATGGTGAGGCCGATTGCAAAGCGGTGTCCCCCAAAGCTCAAAAGCATCGGGCTGCACCTCTTAATCCCCTCATAGAGATCGAACCCCTCAATGCTCCTCCCCGATCCCTTTCCCCGATCCCCATCGAGGGATATCAGAATGGTTGGCCTGTAATAGTGCTCCACCAATCGTGACGCCACGATCCCGATGAGCCCTGGGTGCCATGATTGAGAGGAAAAGACCAAAGAGCTTCCTTGGAGTAGGCGGTCATCCCCCTTGATCCAATCCATGATCTCCATGAAAATATCCTCTTCCAACCGCTGTCGCCTGCTGTTTTCCTGGTTTAACTCCCGAGCTATTCCCTCCGCCCGTTTCAGCTCAGGGGTCACCAAGAGTTCGATGGCCTTTTGGGCCTCCCCAAGGCGGCCGGCTGCATTGATTCGAGGGGCCAATTGGAAACCAATGTTCCCCGTGGTGATGATACCATCCTTCACGCCACAGACCTCTTTAAGGATCCGGATGCTAAGACGACTACCCTGAGTCAACTCCTCCAAACCAAACCGAACGAAGATACGATTTTCGTCCTGAAGGGGGACAAGATCGGCTACTGTTCCCATGGCCACCAGGTCAAGATACCTCCTGAGGTTGGGAATTTCCCCATCATTCCACTGCTCCCGTTCCCGCAGCTTGGTCCTAAGGGCAATGATTAAGTTGAAGACTACACCTACGCCGGCCAATGATTTGAAGGGGAAGGAACAATCCCCCTGTTTCGGGTTGAGGACAGCATAAGCCGGGGGAATTTCGTCGGGGATCTCATGGTGATCCGTGATAATGACGTCCACTCCCATCTCCTGAGCCTTTTTGACCTCGTCCATATCGGAGATGCCGCAATCAGCGGTAATAATCAGATTTATCCCCTGTTGGGCGAATTTCACTATGGTATCGCGGTGGAGACCGTATCCCTCCTTGACTCGATGGGGGATGTAGTAACGACAGGGGAATTGGAGGGCTTGGAAGAAGAGGATGAGAATGGCAGTGGAGGTAATCCCATCGACGTCATAATCCCCATGGATGAGGACCTGTTCTCGCCTTAAAAGCGCCTGGATGATCCGATCCACAGCCTTGTCCATATCCTTCATGAGAAAGGGGGAATGGAGATGGGATAGACTGGGACGAAGGAATTGATTGGCCTGATCGATTTGATTAATGCCACGGTTTGCTAAAACTTGGGCGGTGATGGGGGAGATCTCCAATTCCCTTGAAAAGGTCTCTTGAAGCGTTGGATTTGGAGGGTAAATTTCCCACCTTCTCTTCATGGTGTCCTGAGACTTCCCACCAGTTCATTGATGTGCTGGAATCCATTCTCCCTAAGATAGGCTTCAATGCCATCGATGATCTCGATACAGGCAGTGGGGTTGACGAAGTTTGCCGTCCCTACTTGGACAGCACGGGCTCCAGCGATGATAAACTCCAAGGCATCGTCCGAATTCATAATGCCACCTATTCCAATCACGGGAATCTTCACCGCATTGACAGCCTCCCATACCAACCTTAGAGCTACGGGTTTTATGGCTGGGCCAGAAAGACCCCCGAAGATACTGCTCAATAAGGGCCTTCGGGATTGTGGGTCGATGGCCATGGCCCTAAGGGTATTAATGAGGGAGATGGCGTTGGCCCCCGCTTCCTCTACGGCTTTAGCTATAAGGGTGATATCCGTAACATTAGGGGAGAGCTTTACGATGACCGGCCGATGAGCGAACCGCTTTACCGTTCGGACGACGAGGTGGGCCATTTTCGGATCTGCTCCAAACAGCATTCCTCCACTCGCCACGTTTGGACAGGATATATTTACCTCCAGGCCGGCAATTACGGGGAGGTCGTTCAATCTCTTTGCCAGCTCTCCGTAATCTCGGACAGTTTCTCCAAAGATATTAGCTATGACGGGCGTTTTGAACTGGCTTAGAAAGGGTACCTTATCCCTGATGAAGGCTTGAACGCCAACGTTTTGAAGGCCGATAGAGTTGATCATGCCACTCACTGTTTCCACAATGCGGGGCGGGGGATTCCCCTCCATGGGCTTGAGGGAGATTCCCTTGGTAATGATAGCCCCTAAATGATTGAGATCTACCATAGGGAAAAACTCCTCGCCATAGCCAAAGGTCCCCGAGGCGGCCATAACGGGGTTTTTTAATTTAATCCCCGCTATATCAACTGACATGCGGGGGCGATGTACGGGGTTTTTCTGCCCTTCGTATGTCATATTCCCCTCCAATCCACTTCTTCGGAATCGAAGATGGGACCCTCCTTACAGACCCGATTAAAGGAGACGCCCCATCCTTGGCTGGTTGCCTTTGCAGATCTGAGGGGGAGTTTCGCTTTTGTCCGGATTACACACCCCAAACATGCTCCCAAACCGCAGGCCATCATGGATTCCAAGGAGACTTGGCAGGGAATGGATTGAGACTTTGCTATCTCAGCGATGGTCTTCAACATATCCACCGGACCACAAGCGAACAGTCCCGAGGGTTTGGGGCGATTCTGGAGAAATGATTCGACCATGTCCGTAATCATGCCCCGGAACCCCATGCCCCCATCCTCCGTAGCCACATGTACTTCGGCTCCCGCCCCTTGGAATTCATCCACACAGAGTATGTCCTCCTTCGTCTTCCCACCGATGAAAACCAAACACTTGTGTCCTTGGGATTTCATCACTTGGCTCAGGGCAAAAAGGCCGGCCACACCGATTCCCCCCGCTATCAGAAACTGGGTTCCCATCTTGATTGACAAGGAGAAGCCATTCCCCAGAGGGCCCAGGATATTGATCCTCTTTCCCCTTCTCCAACTGGCCATAAGATTCGTCCCCTTTCCCACTACTTTATAGAGAATTTCGATATCACTGCCGTCCTTGATCCTTAAATTCCTAAGGGAATGTATGCTGAATGGTCTCCTCAAGAGGGGAAAAGGCTCTTCTGATATCCTGACCATCAAGAATTGGCCGGGCCCAATATCCCCATATGGAATGGGAGTGCGTATTCTCATCTTATGATAAGAGGGGGCAACCTCAGAATTCTTCCGAAGAGTCCCATACACCAGATAGGGACCCCCTCTCTCCTTGCCTTCTGATGGAGAACAGCTCATCGACCTATCTTTGCTTTTAGTTTCAATCCCATGATGAGGGCATCTTCGCCGTTATCTGCATAATAATGGGGCCTCAATCCCACTTTTCGGAAACCCACCTTCCGATACATCTCAATGGCGGGATCGTTTGATGAGCGAACGTCCAGGGTGATGGTTTCAACCTTCTTGGAGCGGCAGAAGTCGATGAAAAATCGCATCAGCTGCGTACCCAAACCCATACGACGATAATCCGGTTGTACGGCGATATTGAGGAGATGGGCTTCACCGTGAAACACCCAGAAACATATGTAACCTAAGAGTACGTCCCCGGTTCCATTGACGCTCAGTCTCAGGGTAAAATTGTGGGAATAATCGAGGGATAATTCCGATTTAAACATCGCTTCATTCCATGGAATGGAGAAGGAGAGGCTTTCGATCGTTATCACATCCCTTAGATCAATTTCGGTCATTTCTGAAATCCTTGGCCAATTGGTATTCATTTATTGTCTCATTTCCTCCATGTCCAGCTCATCCAACATCTTCTGAGTGATACCCCTCAACTCGGGGTCCTTCGAGTCTTCCAATACCTTTTTGTAAGCGGCCTTTGCCTCCGTGAAATTTCCCAATTTCCTCTGAATATTTCCCACCTCAAATTGCGCGAGCTCATACCACGGCCTTTGGGCCTTAAAATTCCCTTCGATGGTCTTGAAGTTTGCCATGGCTTTTGAGTAATTGGCTTTTTTGAAATAGATCTCACCACGGCGAAAATAGGATTCGGCCAAAACACGTTTGTCATCTGTGTTCAAGGCTAGGGTAAAAGCGTCCAACGCCTTGTCTAAATTTCCCTCTTTAAAGTAAATGGTTCCCAGCCGAAAGGCGGCTATAGGGCTTAAGGGACTGCTCGAAAAATCCTCAATGATCCGCTGAAAGACCTCTTTCACCTTTTCCAAGTCTCTCCGTAATACGTAAATTTTACCCAAATTGAATAAGGCATGGGCGGTCCACTTCCCGGTCTTGTTGGCCTTTATTATCTGTTGGTAGTTGCGAATGGCGAGATCGAAATCCTCTAATTTTGAAGATGCCTCCCCCCTGATGAAGAGGAGTTCCTCCATGTTTATAAAATCGGGGTACTCAAGGATCAAAATTTCAATATTCGTTAAGGCCTCCTTGAATTTCCCCTCATAGAAATAGCATTTCGCCATTTTAAAGAGGGCATTTTCTCGATATTCGGGAATATTAATGAGGTTAAAATAATATGGGAGGGCCTCAGAATATCTATCTTCGTGAAAGTAGACCTCACCCAGCAGGAGTTGGGACAAACTCTTCTCCTTTTCATGGGCAGGAAGCTCGAGGATTTTATGGGAAATTTTGGCGGCTTCCTCGAATTGTCCCAAGTTAAGATAGCACCATCCCATATTGAGAAGGGATTGACCGAATGCAGGATCTTGGGGAAAGCCTTGGACCATTCCTTTAAACTCCTCCAATGCCCTTGCATAGTCCTCTTGCTGGAGCCAAATCTTCCCCAAACGGGACCGTACTTCGGGGAACAATTTCGACTCGGGAAATCTCTTTTTGAACTCTACGTAAGTCTGGATAGCTCCCTGTGTATCCCCTGATTGATATTGGGCCCAGCCCAATCCACAGAGCACATCCGGGGATAAGGTGTCCTGCGGATATAACCGGGTAAATTTAAGATAGCCTTGCCTTGCTTTTTCAAAAAGACCGAGCCTCAACCGAATTTCCGCGAGCAAAAAGAGGGCTTCTCGAAAAAAGGGATTCCGAGATGAAGCTGGGCTACTCACCAGCTTGTCCAGTTGTTCTTCGGCCTCCCTGTATTGTTCCTGGTTAAAGAAAATGAGACCAAGCCAATATTGGGCTTGGATTAAGGTGTCGCCTGCTATGGGACGGGACATAAATTTTTTCAGATAGTATTCCGCCTCTGCAAAGCGTTTACGCTGCATGTAGATACGGCCCAAATCAAAATATGCCTGGCCCAGATATTCGTTCTTATGGTGCCGAAGAACCAATTTCCTATAATATGTGGCCGCTTCCTCTTGGTTCCCTAATTCGAGCCATGTCCTTCCTAACCAAAAGAGGGCGTTACCCATTTGTCCAAAGGAGGGAAATTCATGAACGACCCTGTGGAAAACCTCCTTTGCCTCCAAAAGCTTTCCCTGGAGATAATAGGTCCTTCCCAGGAGGTAGTAGACACGGTCAATATTGGGACCATGGGGATAGGATTCGATGTATTTCTCGAACTGATTCTCCGCAAAATCATACAATTTATCGTTAAAGGCACCGATGGCAATGGTCAAAAGCTTCTCTTGGGGGGTAGATGAAGCTGAGGCGAGGCTCCATTGAACGGGATAATGGAAGCAAGCAAGGAGGAATGCGAGTGGAATTATTTTTGATGACATGGATTACTATTATTCGGCTTTCCTCAAGATATTCCGCACCGCCTCCATTTCTTCTTCGGTATTGACGTTGATGAACGACCTCATATAAGGATCGAACTCTTTTATCTCTATCTCCTCGATATATCTCACCCTAACCTGGTGAAAGAAATTGATAATTCTGAGGTCGTCTACGTCAAGCAATTGCCTCATCGGGTCTAAGCATTCCTTGGAATAAATTGCATGTAGAGGGTGGAGCCCATCGTGGGTTTTGGGGATAACGACATCGTATTCGTCCCTCTCTTCCACCATATATTTGATCACCCTTGGATTTACAAGGGGCATATCGCATGCCGTACAAAAGGCATGATAGCTGGCCGAGTGGAAGAGCCCTGTGTATAGACCTCCGAGGGCTCCTTTGTTCAGAATGATGTCTTTTTGGAGAATAGCCTCATATCTCTCAAAAGGGCTGGCATCATTGGCCACGATGATGATTTCCGAAAAGATCTCCTTACATACGCGATAGACTCTCTCGAAAAGGAGTGCTCCCTCTGCATCGATAAAGGCCTTATTCTCCCCCATTCTTTTGCTTTTACCGCCTGCTAAGATGATGCCTGTCATATAAAATTCTTGAGCCCTTTAACCCAGTTAATAGCATTTTTTATCCTCCAAATCAATAGATCCGAAAACTCCCCCGGGTGAGATTTATGGAAAACTCGCTCTTCGCTGCTCAACATATTTTTAAGACCATTCTAAATTTCATTCCACTCCGGTTAAAATAGTGGAACATTGGAATAATGGAAAACTGGAATGATGGGCTTATGGATAGGTAGTACCCTGATAGATGTTGGAGGAGCATCCACCTACGGCTGATTTGAGGCTGAAGGCCAAAAATGCTTTACCCTGTGCCTCAGGTCCTTCGTTTCTCAGGATAAACTCAGCGATCCTCAAGCGAATCGCTCCTGAAGCAAAAGTAGCGCCTTTTTGTTTTCGATACACACTATTCCAATAATCCAATATTCCATGTGGATAGTACAAATCGATCATGGCAAAAAACCTATGAGTTCGATATATTGTAGACATTCCGAGACATTTTATTCGCGTTTGGAGCTCCTTTTCCCAGAGTTGAGCGATCTCAGTGTTTTCTCTTGACACTGAGGAATGCCTTATGGTAGGGGATATGCTGCCTATTGGTGACAGCGATGAAGATCGGCGTGATTTCGGATACCCATCTCAGAGAGCCAACTGTTGAGCTTGAAAGGATCGCCCTTGCCCATTTCAATGACGTGAATATGATTTTACATGCGGGGGACTTCGTTGACCAGCACATCGTCGATTTCTTCCAACGTTGGAATCTAATCGCCGTTTGTGGAAATATGGATGAGGGGGAAATCAGGTCTTCTCTCCCTCAAAAGAGGACCATCGATGTTTCGGGCTTTAAGATTGGCCTCATCCATGGTTGGGGATCTCCCATTGGCTTGGAAAAACGCATTAAAGGTGAATTGCCATCAGTAGATTGCCTTATATACGGTCATACCCACTATCCGGTAAATCACAAAAGGGGAGGCCTCCTCTTTTTTAACCCTGGTTCGCCAACTCGATCCCTCACAGGCCGTAACACCATTGGCATCCTTTCCCTGGAAAAAGAGATCAAAGGGGAAATCATCAAGGTTTAATCTATTTCGGGAGACCCACTAGTGCTCTTTACGTTGTCCACGAATGGCAAGGGTTGCCGGATAGTTGTCGGATTTAGAGAGAAGACTCGCGGGGAGGATAATTGGAGTTCCCCTGCCCCTTCCGTTCTGTTGAATCCTTCCGAATGGAGCTCAGGGTCGAAGACTCATGTTGAAACCTGGTCACCCTTGATAGGTACCCCACTTCTCCGCCAGATTACGTTCAGAAACAACGGAGTCCCTCGGAAAGTCATAAAACTCTATGAGGAAAATGGTTGACAAACATCGTGTATTTGACAATAATAAATTATTCGAGGAAATTGAGAGACTTTAGATGCACTACTATGAGATATTAGGACTTGAAAAGGAGCCCTTCTCAAGTTCGCCAGATCCCGCCTTCTTCTACCTTTCTGATGACTATCGTGAATGTCTTCAGAGGTTGGAAATCGCAATTCGTCTAAAACGAGGGTTGAATATCATATTGGGCCAAGTGGGCACGGGAAAGACAAGCCTTTCCAGGGTTTTGTACCGAATGTTTCAGAGGGAAAGCCGGGATTATGTTTTCCACTTCATCCTCGATCCCAGGTTTCCCACGGAATTCCAATTCTTCAACAACTTGGTGAAGTTGTTCGATACAACACCATCGGGACGCTCAACATTTGAGTATAAGGAGGCCATCCAGAATTACCTCTTCCAGAAAGGGATTGAGGAGAAAAAGACCATAGTGTTGCTCATTGATGAAGGTCAGAAATTGCCCATACCCCATCTGGAGATATTGAGAAATCTCCTCAATTATGAAACCAACGAATACAAATTGCTTCAACTCCTCATTTTTGCCCAGATGGAGTTTACTGATCGAGTAAAAGGGGTAGAGAATTTTCTCGACAGGGTAAACATGAAATATGTATTTTACCCGTTAAATGAGGTAGATACGAGGAAAATGATAGAATTTAGATTAAGAACTGCCGGTCTCAACAGCGGAAGGTTCATATTCACGGACGATGCATATATGGCAATATATGAGGAAACCCTTGGCTATCCGAGAAAGATTATCAATCTCTGCCATCACGCCCTTATCACTATGTTGATCAAGGAAAAGGAGATCATTGACGGGGAAATTATTCGGATAACGGTAAAAGCGAGAGGGGAACTCATTTGAGGAAAAAGGATAAGGATATCGCTGCAACCAATCGTTTACTTGAGGTGATCCGGGGGAAGAAGGATTTCGAACCACCCCTCGTGGATTCCGAACATATCCCGGAGGAGGCGGCAAGACTTGAGGGATTTTCAATACCCGAAAAGAAGAAGACCCGAGATTCCTTCGGCCTCCTTTCCAAGAAGACTTTAGGACTCGATATCGGATCTCATTCGGTAAAATGCGTCCAATTAGAAAGAAGGGGGATGGGAGGTTATCGATTGCTTGCGGTCAGGGCCTTCGAGATTGCACCGGAGGGGATCGATCTTGAGGAAGATCCGAAAAGGATAACCGTATCGACCATTAAGAAAGCCATCGAGGGAATAAATCTCAAAAGGACTTCGATTATCACCGCCATTGGCGGAGTATCCACTGCTATCAGACAGATTGAACTCCCTTTTATGACGGAAAAGGAGTTGGCCTCCGCTATAAAATGGGAAGCGCGAAATTACATTCCCTTCGATATCAACGATGTCGAATTGGATTACCAAATCATCAATACATCCAAGGCCAGCAATACATTGGATATTATCCTTGTCTCTGTCATCAAGGATTTTGTACGATACCACGTCGAACTACTCCGAGAAATCCCCATCGAGCCCCAAGTCATCGATGTCAATCCCTTGGCCCTGGTGAACGCCGTAGTGTTCAATGAAGAAATCGAAAGAAATGAGTTCGTCGTGCTGATGGACATTGGGGACAAAAATACTACCCTTAGTATCTATGGTGTAGAGGGCCAGTATTTCGTAAGGAATATTATGATATCCGGCAATGATTTTACCGATGACATTATGAAGGGAAATGGCCTCTCCTACACAGATGCCGAGAGTTTCAAGAAGAGCCAGGACTCCACCGGTTTGATTGAGACTATCAAACCATCCTTAGACAATCTGGTCAGGGAAGTGCGTAGGTCCTTGACCTTTTATGAGAATCAGGCCAAAATAAAGGGATTTAGCACAATCATTCTCACCGGGGGGAGCGCGACCCTAACGGGTTTGGATGGCTATTTGAGCAGCGAACTGGGTCTGCCCGTAGAGATACTCAACCCCTTTCGTAAAATCGATGTGGAGCAGCCCTCCATGCTGGTCCCATTTGAGAATGACCTTTGTAAATTGGCTTTGGCCGTTGGACTCGCGATAAGGGAATAAATAGGTGAGATTTCAGATCAACATATATAAGCCGGGGAGAAGGCCGAAAAAAGTTCCCAAGTTAAAAGGGGAGGAAAAACATATATCCGTAGCAATCCTTATCCCCTTGATTATCCTTATGTTCCTCGGAATCAGTTTCGCCTACATGAAGGCTTCTTCATCTTTAGATCGAAGGTTGCACATGAATCGTTCGAAGAAGATCTACCTGAGCGGTCAGTTGAGCCAAGTGGAAAAGGATTTGGAAACGGCGGCTGAAGAGCGGGGCCTCATTTCTAAGCTGCGAGTAAAAAGGGTTGAATGGGTCCGGAAATTGATGGATATCAGCAGGATTATGCCCGATGATTTATGGCTTACCGACCTATCAATCAAGACTACTGAGAAAAAGAAGAAGGGGTCAAGGGAGGCCGAGGAGGAGATCTACCTAACCATCAAGGGGGTCACCGTGCCCATCCCAGGTCGGGAACCCCTCGATAGCATTGCCAATCTCATATCATCATTGAATAGGCTTGATTCCTTTCAGCGAGATTTCGACGCGGCCACGCTCGTCTACACTCACCTTTCCCGGAAGAAAGATCGAGAACTCATGGAATTTGAAATCTCCAGCAAGCTTAAAGGTGGTGGGATTGAGGCTGGAAAGGAGAAGGCTTCGAGATGAGATCGACTGTTTCCATAAAGGGTATGGCAGTTTCCTTGGTGGTCTTTTTCATCGCGGTCTCCTTACTCTGTTATCTCTTTTTCTATCGGCCTAAAAGCATTAAGGTAAAAAAGGGGTCGAGGGATGTATCTTCCCTTAACGGAAGATTTGAAAAGGCCATGCTGGATCTCAATAAAATTCGAGCGGAGATCGAGAGATTCAACAAAGAGGAGGTGAACGTCGACTATTTCAAAAGGCATCAAATCCCCCCGGAACAACGAACACCTACCTTTTTGGCGAAGGTAAATGACGTGGTCAATCGGTTGGGGATCAAAACCATTATGGTGAAACCCATGCCCCAAGAGGAGTCTGACGATTATATTCGGTACCCCTTTTTGGTCGAAACCAAATCCAAATACGAGGAAATCGTCAAGTTTGTCGATAGCCTCGAGAACAGTTTTGGGCTCAATTTAGACGACCTTCACATTGAGAATGATCCCAAAGACCCGCTATGGCATCGCCTCAAATTCACCGTCAGCACCTTCGAATTGAAAAAGACGGAAGCCTCGGTCCCTGAAAAAATGGCGAAAGGAGAGGTTTCCCCTATCCAAGTGGTGGTAAGGGATGATATCGTGGTAAAGAGGGATCCCTTTCTGGAGAAGAAGCTGGAAAGGGAGAAGAGGATTACAACCGCGTCTATTCGTAAGAAAAGACCAAAGAGGGTGTCTCGATTGAAGCTGAATGGCATCATCGATATCGGTGGAAAGAAGGTGGCCATTATTAACGATAAGATCGTCAGGGAAGGGGATTGGATCGCGAGACACCACATTCTCCAAATTGGCGAGGATGAGGTGATAACGGTTTACGGAAGGAAAAAGCGCACGCTAAAGATCAAAGAGTTAGTCAAAACGAAATAGAGGTAAATGGTTATGAAAAAGGTTTCCCTCTCTATTGTGCTATTAATGATCTTTCTCCTCGGCCTCTCATCCATGGGGTTATCCCAATCTCCCCAATCCAAAGACCCCTTGGAAAGTGACAGACTCTTCTCCTTGAGGGTAAGAGATGTGGATATTCGGGATGTCCTGACCATCATTGCCCAAGAGTATGGCTTGAACCTCATCCTTTCCCCTGCGGTTTTGGGGAGAATCACCTATGATATCGAGAACACTTCCCTGAGAGACGGGTTTAACGCCATACTCAGGAGCAGTGGATTAACTTACGTTATTGATGGGAATATTATCCGGGTTGACGAACAAGGGGAGTTGCGGAAGAAGTTGAGGACCGAACTTGATATCTATAAAGCGCGCCAAGAGCTGAGAGAAGCCCAGAAATTGGAAAAACCGTTGGAGACGTCCTATGTCAATCTCAACTATATCGGAACGACCCTCTCTAAGGAGAAAGGGGGGGAAACTACCGATTTGCAGGATGCCATGGAGAATTTGTTAAGCCATAAAAAAGAGAAAGGGGTCGATAGGGGAGCCAACGTCAGCATTATTAGGAAGACTAACACCTTAGTCATTACCGACGTTGAGGAAAATGTCCGCGAAATTGCGGAGATGGCCAAAAAATTGGATCTGCCGACGGGACAGGTGAGAATTGATGCGAGGATCGTAGAGACGAATCGCGATTTCTCTCGGGAATTGGGCATCAGATGGGGCGGCCAGGGGGTGTTTGACACAGGCGAGGGTACCCTCAGCGTCGGGGGCCCTGCGGGTGGGGATGTGGTGAATCTGCCCGTGACAAATCCCGCGGCCACATTCAGCCTGGGCTGGCTCTCGACGACAGTGGACCTCCGAAGGCTGGATATTGAGCTCACGGCCCTCGAGACGACGGGGGATGTAAAGATCATCTCCAAGCCCTCATTACTCGTGGTCCAGAATCAAGAAGCGGAGATATTCGTGGGGGAAAAGGTCCCCGTTGCCGAGGGGTATGATGCTGAGACGGCCCAGGTCAGCATTCGCCTAGAAGACGTAGGAACGAAGCTGAAAATCACCCCTCAAATCGCCCGAGATGGTTCAATCTTTATGCTGGTGGACGTGGAAAAGAGCGAGATTTTGGGTGAAACCACAATCCAGGGGATGACATACGACACCCTTGGAACGAAGAGGGCGTCAACACAGGTCCTGGCGAAGGATGGGGAGACGGTGGTCATCGGAGGTCTTTTGAGCACCAAAAAGCAAGCCAATCGAGAGCGTGTCCCCGTTTTGTCCAAGATTCCCATTTTGGGTCTTCTCTTCAAGAGCAAGCAGGATATTTCAGTGTATCGGGAACTGTTGATATTCATTACGCCTCAAATTATCACGTAATGAGGGGGATGAGCAGGAAAAATCCCGCAATTAAGATGAACTGAACAATGGCCCTTCCCAAAAGCTATACTTTGAGTTACAAATCCCTTGGCGCCTTGTTGGTCGACAGCAAGGTGATCACACAGGAACAACTCAACAAGGCCCTAGATCGTCAGAGGGAGAAGGGAGGTCTTTTAGGGGATGTCATCGTCGAGATGGGCCTTGCCACCGAAGTTCAGGTCCTCACCGCCCTTGCCCAACAGCTCAACATCCCGCATCTAACCCCTGATGAAATTGTCTTTATCGATTCCGAGGTCATAAGGCTCGTCCCTGAACGTATGGCTCGGCAATGTATGGCAATACCCCTTTCCATCCGGGACAATACCTTGATGGTGGCTATGGTGAACCCCTTCGATATCATCGCCATCGACGACATCAGGACCATTACGAATCATAAAATCAATACGGCCATAATATCAAAATCGGGATTAGAAACCTTGCTCAATCGATTTTATGGTACCAGCAACCAGGAGTCGAGCCTGGAGGATGTTTTAAAGGATGTATCGGAGACCCACCTTGAGCTCAAGAGGGAGCTCGACGAAGAGCGTGAGGTTAACCTGGAGAGGCTTCGGGAGCAAGTGGAGGAGGCCCCCATTGTCAAATTGGTGGATTACATCATCTCGAACGCCATCACTGAGCGCGCCAGCGATATCCACATCGAGCCCCAGGAGAAACGCCTGAGCATTCGCTATCGGATCGATGGCGTGCTTCACGATATCATTTCGCCGGCAAAGGCGCTGCAGATGGCTATTATTTCCCGAATCAAGATCATGTCCAACATGGATATCGCCGAGAGGCGCCTTCCGCAGGATGGCCGTTTTACCATCAAACAGGGGTTTCGAGAGGTTGACTTGAGGATCTCCACGCTTCCCACTGTCTTTGGTGAAAAGGTGGTGATGAGGCTCCTGGAGAAGGGGTCCCTTTCCCTGGATTTGGACAGCCTGGGATTCGGTAATGACCAACTGGAGATTTTTCGAAGGTACATAAAAAACCCCCATGGAATGGTTCTCCTCACAGGACCCACGGGAAGTGGAAAGACGACTACCCTCTATTCGGCCCTTACTGAGATCAAATCCTCTCAGACAAATATCGTTACGGTTGAGGATCCCGTGGAGTATCAGATCAAGGGGATTTACCAAGTGCAGGCCAATCCCAAGATCGGCCTTACCTTTGCTAACGGACTACGATATATCCTCCGTCAGGATCCGGATATCATCATGGTGGGGGAGATTCGTGACTTGGAGACGGCGGAGATGGCCATTCGCTCCGCCCTTACAGGACACCTGGTATTCAGCACGCTTCACACCAATGATGCCGTGGGAACCATTGTCCGGTTGATCAACATGGGCGTGGAACCATACCTCGTCTGTTCATCGTTGAATTTGGCCGTCGCACAGCGCCTAGTTCGGAAGATCTGTCCCCACTGCAAGGAATCCTACAGGCCCACCAAGGAGGTTCTACGGAGCCTCGCCATTGATGGTAAGACTCAGACTCAAAAGGGCCTCCTCTTTCACCACGGCAAGGGTTGCCGCAGGTGCAAGGACACGGGGTATTACGGCAGGACTGCCATCTGTGAGATGTTGGAGATAAAGACTCTGGTTCGAAACGCCATCCTCAATGGGGCCGATATTGATGGGATGCAGAAGGTGGCCGTTGAAATGGGCATGAGCACCCTAAGGGAAAATGGCCTGCAGAAGGTGAGAGATGGAATCACGACTCCAGAGGAAGTCTTAAAGGCGACCATCGAGGAAGATTAAGATGCCACTGTATTCCTACACGGCCAAGAAGAGCGATGGAAAAAACGTTAAGGGCGAGCTGGAGGCAATCAGCGAGCTGGAGGTAATAGAGACATTGCACCAGCGAGCCCTCACCGTCCTCGACATTGTGGAGAAGAAGAGGGCGCCGGAAAAGGGGCTCGAGAGACGGTTCTCAATGAGGGCTCCGCTTATCGGAGGTGGTGTTAAACACGATGAAGTTTTGCTCTTTGTGAGTCAAATGTCGGCCATGGTTGAAGCCGGCCTGCCACTGCTTCGGTGTCTGACAAGCTTCGGCAATGAGGTTGAAAACCCGCAGTTCAAGAGAACCATCGATTCCGTGAGCATTGATGTCGAGGAGGGGAGCACCTTCTTCGATGCCCTTTCCAAACATCCAAAAATATTCAGTAAGCTTTTCGTCAATATGGTCAAGGCCGGAGAAGTGAGCGGAAGGTTGGATCAAACCCTTTCTCAACTGGCAAGTTACCTGGAGAAGACCGCGAACCTTCGCAGGAAGGTGAAGGCAGCCATTACATACCCCCTTTTTCTGATTGGATTCACGGCATTCGCCATCATCCTCCTGGTTACCAAGGTTGTCCCCGTTTTCCAAAAAATCTATGCAGGGGGGAATGTGAGCCTTCCGACCCCTACCAAGATATTGATTGCTAGCAGCGTTGCTATGAGGGAATACTATTGGGCTCTCCTACTGATTGCCGCAGGGATCGTGTTTCTCATTTATATGGAACTTCAAACCGAAAGGGGACGGTTTTTCTGGGATAAACAGAAGCTCGGGATTCCCATCTTAGGACAATTGATGCGGAAATATTCCCTGACCAAATTTACCAGGACATTAGGGGTTTTGATCAATAGCGGAGTTCCCATCCTGGCCGCCCTTGATCTGGTTGCGGAAACCGCTGATAATAAGATGCTGGAAAGGGCTATCCGTGAGAGTTCAACGTCCATCGAACAGGGTAGCGGATTTGCCGAAGCCCTGAGTGAAAGGAGAAACGTATTTCCGGAGATGGTGATTCAGATGTCCGGTACCGGTGAGGAATCGGGGACGTTGGACAGGATGTTGAGCAAGGTAGCAAATTTCTATGAGCAACAGATAGAGGCAACCATCACCACCTTGACGACCCTCATCGAACCTATACTCATCATCTTCATCGGGGCGGCGGTGGGATCGATTTTGCTCTCCATCTTCCTCCCCATATTCAAGATGGGGAGGGCAATGCATTAGCCCGGGGGATCGCCGCCACCATCATCGGCAGTTCGATTCTGAAGATCACACCTTTCCCCTCACCTTCTACCTCGTTCATTACCCTAATATGACCTCCATGAGCGGTGACGATCTGTTGGGCAATGCTCAACCCCAATCCAGCTCCTCGGGGCTTCGTGGTAAAGAAGGGATTGAACACCCTTTCACTATCTTCGAAGGAGATGTGGTCTCCCGTATTGAAGACATCGATCAGTACGCATCGAGGTATCGAAGCGTCGGACCGATGGGGCCCGGCATCATCTTTATCCATGGCCGGAGAGATGAGATCCGTCCTAACCTTAATGGTTCCTCCTTCGGGGGTAGCCTCTAACGCGTTGTTGATGAGATTGAGGACTGCCTGGGTCATCTTATCAGCTTCAACGGGAATCCGAGGCAGGTTCCCCCGATAATGCTCCCTGATGGTGATTCTTTTTTGGAGAAAACCGCCTTTGGCCAGGGATACCGTTTCCCGAACGATCTCCTCTATGTCCCGTTGTTCGAACTCGTAGGTGGAGGGTTGGGCAAAGTTCAAGAGCTCTTCCACGACTTTATTCAACCTGTCGATCTCCTTGAGGATCACCTCGATGTATTCCGCCTTTCCACCCCTGGTGATGAGGTCCTCTTGTAGAAGTTGGGCCAATCCTCTCAAAGACCCCAGAGGACTTCGAATCTCATGGGCTAGTCCACTCACAAGGCTTCCCAAAGATGCGAGCCGATTGATCCTCTGTATTTCCCGTTGGATTTCCTTGATCTCTTCCAGATCACGAAAACTGCCCACCACCTCCACCAACCTTTCCTCGGCGCTTCCCAATAACGCCGTCCTGATTCTCATGGCCAACTTCTTGCCCTTATCGGTCATGAGCGTGATATTTTCAACCGAACTGGCTAATTCCTTTTCAATTCCAAGAAGTATCATATCAGTGAGGGCCTTATTAGCCTCATTGATGGGAAAGAGATCCGTGAAGTGCCTCCCCACCACCTCCCTGGCGTCGTAATCGAATATGGTCTCCGCAGCAGGGTTAAAGGTCGTAATGATTCCATGGGCGTTGATGGTTATCACAGCACCGGTAGAACTCTCCAAGAGGTATCGGTTTAATGAAGAGACCATTTGATTATAGGCCTGGACGAGTTGATTGATCTCCTCATGGGGGAAGAGCTCCAGGCTTTTTCTGAGATCTCCTTGGGCAACGGATTGGACTCCTTTGGTCAATTTCTTGATGGGTTCCTTGATGGCATAGGTGAGAACTACACCCGACAAGCAGGCCACGAACCCCCCGATCAAAACGTATATCCGCATTTGTTGAGTCACCTGCTTGATCTCGGAGATGCTGACCTCCTTACGACGGAGGAGCTTTCTTCGATTGATCTCAATGGCGAGAAATCCCGTGGCAAGGACCAAGAGGGTAGTAAAGACTTGGATTGCAATGAAGATACGGATTCCGATCAGTCTTGACCTTATCTTCACAGCCGGATTAATCCCCTTGGTCTAAAAGGTATCGGACGAAGATATCGACCAATTCGGGATCGAACTGCTTTCCCTTCTGCTCCT
>CP070774.1:786978-815960 GCA_020346125.1 Syntrophobacterales bacterium
AAGGTAGAGGACATCTTGGAGTATCGCCCCATGGAGGTTTCCTTTGAGGAATCCTTGGAAAAAGCCCGCAAGAAACGTCCAGAACTGAGGGAGGCAGAGCTCAACGTGAAAATGGCGGAAAAGGAAGTTCAACTGGCAAAAAGCCAGTATTTCCCCACCGTAAACCTGTCATTCAACTATGAAAGGGTGGGGGATGACCCGGGAGTTTCGGGAAGCCAATATGAGGATGAGGATAGCTGGAACATCATGGCCTATGCCCGATGGACCTTTTGGCAATGGGGGAAGAAGAGAAAGTTGCTGCGGGAGAAAGAGACAAGGCTGGTCCAGGCAGAAGATGCGAGGGTACAAGTGGAAGATGGGATTTCCCTGGAAGTGAAAGAGGCTTACCTGAGGTTAAGGGAGGCTCGTGAGAAGATCGATGTGGCAAAGACTGCCATCACCCAGGCCGAGGAGAATTATCGGATGAACTTCGAGCGGTATAAGGAGCAGGTTGCGACGTCCACGGACGTCCTGGATGCCCAAACGCTGCTCACTCAGGCCAGGAGCAACTACTATAATGCCTTAAGCGATTTTAATATTGCCCGGGCAAGGTTGGACCGGGCCATGGGAATAGTCACATACGAAGAGGTGAGGTAACAACTATGGGCTGGAGACGGAATCACGGAAGTGAGCATATCGGCTGCCATTTGGCATAAATCCTGCAGAAAAAACCCCAAGGTGGGATTCCTCGAACATCTTTCCTCCTCTGGCAACGAAATCTTGAAGTCAGTCGCCCCCTGTTATATTGACATACCCCAGTGGGGTATGCTAAAAATATAAAAGAAACAATGGATAGACACGGTTACAAAAAGGTTTGTGCTGGTTATCCTTATTCTCTCCTTCTCGGGATCATTTTGCTCGCGATCATCTTCCCTTTACCTAACATCGATTCCCCGTGTTATGGGGGGATATATCGATACATCGACGAGAATGGAAATTATCACTTTACCAACTGTCCGAGGGACCCTAGGTATCAGCTCTACATTCGGGAGAAGGGGGATCCGGTATCCGTTTCCATCGATCCAAATCAATACGATCATATGATCGAGAAATTTTCAAAGAAGTATGACGTCGACTCCGCCCTGGTCAAGGCCATCATGCGTGCCGAATCGGGATTCAACTCCTATGCCATTTCCCGCAAGGGTGCCAAAGGTCTGATGCAGTTAATGCCCAAAACGGCCGCGCAGTGGAGTGTGGTCGATGTATTCGACCCGATGCAGAATATCGAAGGCGGCGTGAGGCATTTGAAACACCTTCTCGATACCTTTGGAGACAACTTGACACTTTCTATAGCGGCATACAATGCTGGAAAGAACGCCGTTATTCAAAATCATTCAATTCCTCCCTACGGTGAGACCCGAAACTTCGTAAGGGAAGTGCTTCGATACTATGAAAGTTATAAGCATTAAGCCGGATACCCTTCGGAAGGAAGCGCCGGGAAGGCCTGAGAAGAGGGTGATTTGGAACCTTCCCAATGCACTTACCATCCTGCGCATCATGGCCATTCCCGTTATCGTTCTTTTGCTCTTTTCTCCCGGAAAGGTAACCAGTTTCATCGCATCCATGATTTTTCTCTTTGCAGCCATTACCGATGGATTAGATGGATATATCGCTCGGAGGCAGAATATCGTAACTACCCTCGGGAAATTCCTCGATCCACTGGCAGATAAGTTATTGGTGATAACATCCCTCATCATGCTCATTCATCTGGGAAGGGTTCCGGCCTGGATTGTGGCGATCATTGCGGGAAGGGAGATGGCGGTAACGGGATTGAGGGCCATTGCCATCAATGAGGGCATCATCATATCAGCAAGCCAATTGGGGAAGTATAAAACACTGCTCCAGGTCATAGCTACGACGACCTTAATTTGCCACTACCCATACTATTCCATCGATTTTCATAATGTCGGGATGATCTCTCTATGGGCGGCCTTAGTCTTGACCGTGTGGTCTGGGCTGGAGTATTTTAGGGGATTCTTCCGACAGTGGGGGGAGCTCCCCAAAATGGTTGACAAGAAAAAGGAGTTGGTTTAATTATTTATATTGTAGCGGGAATAGCTCAGTGGTAGAGCACAACCTTGCCAAGGTTGGGGTCGCGGGTTCAAGTCCCGTTTCCCGCTCCAGGGCGGCGTAGCCAAGTGGGAAGGCGACGGTCTGCAAAACCGTTATTCCCCGGTTCAAATCCGGGCGCCGCCTCCAGCGATTTCAAGGGGTTAGGCGATTTGGTCTAATCTCTTTTTTATTAATTGTTACCATTTTACTACCGTTCTTGTTCCTTTCCTAATAGTAATAAAATAGCTCTTATTGAAGGATTTAACAATATCCGTCAGTTAGGTTTTTAGTTATTGCTGAATTCGGCAATAAGAATTTGACTATTGCAGGATTTTATGTTATCTTGCAATAAGCTATCTGATTAGTGTATCATCTATCAATAGGAGCCTTCACTGAATCCAAAAGATTTTAAAAAAACGACAGCGGGCAAATGCATAAGGACATTGACGGGCTATTACGCATTTCTTCCCAACCCCTTACCGCCTCAAATCAATTATGATAGAAACCTTTCATTTCTCCTTTCTGAAGCGGCAAGATTATTAGGAGACTTATCCGGAACAGGAAGGATACTACCCAACCCTTACCTTTTGATTTCCCCCTATATCCGGCGAGAGGCGGTATCAAGCTCAGCGATTGAAGGGACTCTAACCTCACTCAGCGACTTATTCTTTTTCGAGGCTGCCGAACCAGAGAAACCGAGAGTACCAGATGTCCGCGAGGTGAAAAATTATGTTCGGGCAATGGAATACGGAATAGGCCTTTTAGATGAACTACCCATATGCATAAGACTGATTCGCGAAATTCACAAAGTCTTAATGGAAGGGGTACGAGGAGAAGATATGACCCCGGGAGAACTTCGCCGGAAGCAAAATTGGATAGGTCCCCCGGGATGTACGCTTAATGAAGCTACGTTCATTCCACCTCCTGTTAAAGAAATGAATGATGCGCTTAGTGGTTGGGAAGCGTATCTTAATTCGAATCCTAAAGAACCACCTTTAATTCAATGTGCTTTGATGCATTATCAATTTGAGGCGATCCACCCATTCCTTGATGGTAATGGCCGTATTGGTAGACTTCTAATTACCTTCTTCTTTTGCGAAAGAGGGTTTTTATCCCAACCCCTTCTTTACCTATCGGCCTTTTTCGAAAAATATCGGGAAGAGTATTATTCCAGACTCTTTGCTGTTAGTCAGAAAGGGGATTTGCGGGGCTGGATTGATTTTTTTCTTCGTGGAGTTGCCAATCAAGCACAAGAAGCCATATCAGATGCCAGAAAGATATTGGAGCTTCACGCTGAATACCAAGAAATACTTATAGGAACCAAGAAAATTCCTGAATGTGCTCATATGTTAATTGATGAAATCTTCTTGAATCCATATATTTCCATCTCAAAACTAAGCAAAAAATGGAATAGGTCTTATAATTCTGTGAAATCAGGAGTAACGAGACTTGTCAGAATCGGCATTCTTCGGGAAACTCTTAAGAGGAAAAGAAATAGAATCTTTTATGCCCCCAAATTGTTAGATCTTTTAACAGCCAATGAGACAAATTAGAGGGTTCGATTGATCGCACAAGTAAAGGCATAGTTGATAGGAATATAGGATATCTGGGGGCTAGGGTTATAGGGTTACGTGCCCGAAAAGCGGTCCTCTAAACCCCTTTGTAACCTCTTTATTTACCCCTTGACTTCGACAATTGGCCGGATTTTTCATCCCACACCGTGACGAGGTAATCCTTGTGTTCCTCAAAGCTCTGGGCCTGCTCCTCAACGAGAGCCTCGGCCTCCTCCGAAGACATCTCCCAGCTCTGCCGTACGAAGGATGCTACACGGGCGTAATAGAGGGGGGTCATCAGGTCGATTAACTTATTGCGGTTGGCAGTCCAGGTGTGGAAAGTCGTCGCCAACTCGTAGAGGATTTGAATCCACGTATCAATTGGGAGTCGAAACTTTCTTGATCTTAAGTGTGCGGCCTTCCGGATCTCCTCAAAGCAATCATCGCAGAAGATCTCCTTCCAGAGGGGCGAGAATTGACGGAACCCGACCTTGAACTGTTGGATCATACCCTCCAAATCCAAATTTACCGGCTCGGGTTCCACGTGGTTCTCGTGCCCGAATATTTCCACTGGCTCGCTCCCTCGGACCTTCTTCCAGTAATCCTCGTAACGCTCCATGAGGGAGAAGATGGTCCAAATCACCTGCCGAAACATCGGCCCCAGGTGCTGCACGGGGTCCTTGGCATCGTGAATCTTTACCCCAAGGTTGGACTGACAAAGCCTGAAGCCCTGCGTAATGGCATTGGTGGTCATCCAGATATCGATTCCGAACCGTGCCACCTCTGTCTGCCATACATCTTGCTCGGCATAAAACTTGGCCAGATCCTGGGAGAAGGCGAAGTCCCCCCCGATGGGCTGTCGAATCCGCTTTCCGTAAAGTGTACGGGTGATATTGTACACGATGTTGTTGGTGATGGTTCCGTCGTACTTGTGCCGGAGGTAAATGGGGGCCACGAACTGGTATCCGTTCTCCAAAACAGGGTCAATGAGATATTTGATCCAATCCGAGGTAATGCTCCTGACGTCCGAATCCACCACGGCGCATGCCTTAACCCCTAGTCGGTGTGCTGTCTCAAAGACGGATCTCAATGCAGTTCCCTTGCCCGCCGGACCTCTATAGATAATGATGAGTTTCTCCTGCCAGGGTTTAATCTGGAACTCCTTGGCTACTTCTCGGGTGTCGTCGGTTGATCCCCCATCGGCGATCAGAATAAGGGATTTTCGATCGTGATAGTGTTTTGCCAGCCCGTGGCTGACCATTTGGATTACTTGAGTGATAGTCCTCTCACTATAGTAGCAGGGGATTCCAACGAGGATATCCGCGGACTCTATCTCCTCAATTCGCTTGGATGCATACGAGCGTAAGGCTGTGTCATAGTGCATGATCTATACTCCTCGCAGTTCCTGGTTGCCCATCTATTTCCTCCCATTTGATAGGGCACTGGAGCTCTCTCCGTCAATAGATCCGTTCCGCCTTCTGTATGAGCCTTTCCCTCAGTTCCTCGAAGTTGTTTCCCATGGCATCTTTGATCTTGTTTATTGGCGGCATGAATCCTTCATCGCCGGGGCTTAACGCCTCTCTTATTTTTCGAAAATTCTTTTTAAGAAGCTTCTCTTCTGCATAAAGGTTATCGGCATTTTCTCGTACAACGCTATAGACGACCCTCCTCAATTGTTCATGGCTTATGCCTCCCGTGATAAGCCTGTTATCATGGGATTGGATCCACCTCTCCATGCTGTGTCTCTGAAATTCTTTGAACATTTTCATGAATTCCTCGTAAGAACCCCAGGTTTCCCTAATCTGTTTACCCATAATCTGAAAGGTGGAGTGAATGATATCCTCCGACATTCTCCTGACCCCCCTGAGGACCTCTCTCCCAGGCTTGCCTTCGGCTATGGGTTGGTCCATGTTAATCCCAAGATCTACTTGCAAAAAGCGTTCCTCAGGAAGCATTGTGTTGCCTTTTTCATCTCTTCCAAACAGCTGAAGAAGAGTCGTTGTTTCAACCCCAAATCTTTTTGCTATTCTCATTGACCAGAAAAGGTTTCTCTCTATCCCTATTTCCCCGGAGAGGGGGTAAACTATAGTTTTTTTCAGAGGTATCAGGCCTTTATAGATGAGCATGCTTATCAGCGGAACACCGAGGGAGGCGTTCACTCTGCCGCCGAGCTTTCGCCGTTCTCCTTCCATGTGGTATCTCTTGAAGGCCGCCTTGCTGAATAAAATAGGTGAGCCCTCGTAAATGAGCGGCGAGCCAAGGAGAAATGGATCTCTGTAGTTTACCTCCTTATTCTCTGCATCCATGTAAACCAAAACAGTATCCCTGTCCCGTCTCCCAGCCGTCGAAAGATCTGAAGAGACGAGAGAGCTTATTGCCATGTTTATCCCTTTGCCGAGAATTGGACTGCCCTTTTCCTCCTTCCTAATCCTTAAGGGATCTCTGAGACATTCATATGCTATTTGACTGATCTGGCCATCGAAGTGGAAATGGAATATCCGGGGATGATCGGCCGTTCCCAGCATATTGGTAAGCACATCTTTAACGGTATAGAGTAAACCCCTGTTGGTCTTTGCGATGTCCAGATCTGACTGGTCGCTCACGATGATCGTCTGCACCTGGAAGTGATCTCTATCAATTTTGAGAAATATCTCCTTCAAGATGTTGGTCATTGCCAGCTGAATTACCGTTGAACGGAGCGCCTCCGGATCCTCATTCCTGTCGAGGATGGTAATTACGAGCTGCTTCTCCTGAGGAGGATAATCCCTCTCTTGGAGGTAGCTTTTAGCATATTCCAGGGAGGGTATATCCGCTTTATAGGTGAATACGTTTTCGTTGATGTATTCCAGAATGTCCATGGCGCAAATCTCAGAGAGGGTAGGTTAGCTCCCCCCGGCTCCCTCTAGGCCGAGGAGGTTTAACCCGAGCCCTTCAGTCATAATGGCCGGCGGTGAGAGTCCAACAGGAGATCGCCGACTCATCTGTAATCTACTATTCAACCATATCCCTTTGACTTTCAGGGTACTCCAGACTTCGCAGGTAGGAGCCTTGTAATCTGATTCCGCTCTCGTTAAAATCAATAATATAGAATATGAAGGGTAAATGAGTCAACAAGAATGTCTGCGGTATACGGGACGAGGATGAAGCGATGGTGTCGCAACCCATAGTCTTTACGGATCTTGACGGGACCCTGCTCGACCCTGAGATGTATTCATTTTCGGCAGCTATGCCAGCAATAGAGTTGATAAAGAAGAAGGGAATACCACTGGTACTTTGTTCGAGCAAAACCAGGGCGGAAATTGAGTACTGGAGGGAAAGGCTCGGAAACCCACATCCCTTCATTTCGGAGAACGGAGGAGGCATCTTCGTTCCCCTTTCTTATTTCGCGGAAGATGATATAAGTGCTGTATGGCCGAAACCAGAGATAATCAATGGATATTTCGCGGTTGTTTTAGGAACACCATATGCCCTTTTGCGGCAAGCATTGGAGGAGCTTCGAAGAGATGGTTTTGATGTTACGGGATTTGGAGATATGAGTGAATCAGAAGTGGCCAAGATTACCGGGTTGAGCAAAGAAGGAGTGGAGTTGGCCAAAGAGCGTGAGTTCGACGAGCCCTTTATTTTCAAGGGAGGCCAAGAAAAACTCCACACTCTTCTGGCTTCAATAAGCGAGAGAGGTCTTCGATGTGATCAGGGGAGGTTTTATCACCTGATGGGAGATAACGATAAGGGTAAAGCCGTAGAAATACTCAGGGGGCTCTACCAGCGGAGGTTCGGGGATATCATCACCATAGCTTTGGGTGATAGCCCGGTCGATTTCCCCATGTTGGAGAAAGCTGATTACCCAGTCCTTGTGCGAAATTACCGGGGAGAACATGATAGAAGGATTTCCCTACCAAACCTCATAAAAGCTGAGGGAATCGGCCCCGATGGATGGAACGATGCGATATTGAAGTTCATTCAGGAGGAATTTTGAAGTTTCCCCAAGGGTACATTCTCTGTTTATCCTAATCATATACTCTCTTTCTTTTAATTTCTAGGTATGCCGTGTTAAAATTAAGTGTATTCCGGGTTAGAATGCGATATGTAGTACATGATGAAAAAGTAAAAGCTGCGTAGAGCCAGTCTGAGAAGGGATGTCGCCTGTCAATTACCTCATCGCCTCAATTTTTACCATAGGGGATCATTATAATTCCCGAAAATTGAAACGGTCAGGAGCAAAGGGATTTCCAGGCATACTGGCTAAAAAGAAAAAACAATGAGGAAAGAATTATGACTAAAAAATACTTAATAGAGAAAGATTACACGGCAGTATGGAAGTAGTGACTTTCTTCATCTATGCATTCGTTTCGCTATTAACTATTGTAAATCCAATTGGTGGATTGATTACTTTCATATCTCTAACTTCTGGAATTAAAGAAGATATTACCGTATTCCCGATTCCTTGAAAAGACATTGGAGACCCATGAGAGGATTTCCAAAGATGAGCCTAAGGATACGCTGAGGACCCTGGCAGAAAAATTAGGGGGGGCCTTAGGAGCCAATCTCATGGTTGCAGGGACTGTCTGGAGGTACGAAGAGAGGATTGGGGGCGCTATGGGAGCCTTCAGCCCCGCATCCGTGGCCTTTGTGGTCTATCCCATTGATGTGCCCAGTGGGAAGATGCTATGGAGGGCCAAATTCGATGAAACCCAACGCTCCTTGTTCGAGAACGTTCTTGACAGTTGGGCCTTTCTCAAAAAGGGGGCCAAGTGGCTTTCAGCCGATGAACTTGCTCGCTATGGAGTCAGGGAGGTCTTCAAGAAATCTCACCTTTGAAAAATTTCTCAAGCTCTCCGCTGAGCGCGGAACTTCCCTACACACGATCCCTCATTCGTCGATCCATTTCCACGTCCATTCGCGAATCTCGGGCATGTCCTGACCATACTTGGCGATGTACTCCTTGTGTTCAATGAGCTTGTCGCGGACGAACTGTTTGGTGTAGGCAGCCATATACCCGAGCTTCGATACCCGGTTAATAATATCCGCTACCAGGTTAAAGCGATCCAGATCGTTGAGGACAACCATATCAAATGGCGTGGTGGTGGTGCCTTCCTCCTTATAGCCCCGGACGTGGAGGTTCTTGTGGTTCGTTCGGCGATAGGTCAGGCGGTGGATGAGCCAGGGGTAGCCGTGATAGGCAAAGATGATTGGCTTATCGGTGGTAAACAGCGCGTCAAAGTCCCAATTCGAAAGACCGTGGGGGTGCTCCTCCCTGGGTTGGAGCGTCATCAGATCGACTACGTTGATTACCCGTACTTTCAGGTCGGGCGCATGCTCGCGGAGGATATCAACGGCGGCAAGCGTCTCGAGCGTCGGTATATCTCCACAACATGCCATAACCACATCTGGCTCAGTTCCCTTATCGTTGCTTGCCCACTCCCAGATACCGATTCCAGAGGTGCAGTGCTTGATGGCAGCATCCATATCAAGCCACTGTGGTGCCGGTTGCTTCCCTGCCACAATGACGTTAACGTAGTCCCGGCTCCGTAGGCAGTGGTCGGTTACGGAGAGCAAGGTGTTGGCATCGGGGGGAAAGTATACGCGAACCACATTTGCCTTCTTATTCACCACGTGGTCGATAAAACCGGGGTCCTGGTGGCTGAATCCGTTGTGGTCCTGGCGCCAGACGTGGGATGTGAGCAGGTAGTTTAAGGAGGCGATTGGACGCCTCCACGGAATTTCCTCTTGGGTTACCTTGAGCCATTTGGCGTACTGGTTGAACATGGAGTCGACGATGTGGATAAAGGCCTCGTAGCAGGAGAAGAACCCGTGCCGACCGGTGAGGAGATACCCTTCTAGCCAGCCCTGGCAGGTATGCTCGCTGAGGATTTCCATCACCCGTCCATCTGGGGAGAGGTGGTCATCATCAGCGATCGTTTCACCCATCCACGTTTTATTCGTTACCTCGAATAAGGCACCGAGCCGATTCGAGTCAGTTTCGTCCGGACCCATCACCCGAAAATTCCGCCGGTCCAAGTTGAGCTTCATCACATCTCGCAAGAAGGTGCCCATCACGCGAGTGGCCTCCGCCACGACTTGACCCGGTTTCGGTACTTTTACGGCGTAGTCCCGAAAGTCAGGCATCTTCAGGTCTTTTAGCAAAAGACCTCCATTTGCATGGGGATTGGCTCCCATGCGACGTTCGCCCTTTGGAGCCAGTTCTGCCAGTTTCGGGATCAACTTCCCGTTCTCGTCGAAGAGCTCCTCGGGCTTATAGCTCTTCATCCACTTCTCCAGGAGTTTAATATGGTTCGGCTTTTCCGCCATCTCGGCGAAGGGAACCTGGTGCGATCGCCAGAAATCCTCCGTTTTCAGGCCATCGACCTCCTTTGGCCCCGTCCAGCCCTTGGGGGTCCGCAGGATGATTATTGGCCACTGGGGGCGCTTGCCAACCCCACTGGTACGGGCCTTGTTCTGGATTGCCTTAATCTCGGCGATAACGGTATCCAGCATTTGGGCCATAAACTGGTGCATGGTTTCGGGTGGTTCGGATCCCTCAACGAAATAGGGCTTGTAGCCGTAGCCGATGAAAAGGCTCTCGAGCTCTTCACGGCTGATCCGCGCCAACACTGTCGGGTTGGCGATCTTATATCCGTTCAGATGGAGGATGGGCAGGACGACCCCATCATGGATCGGGTTGAGAAACTTGTTTGAATGCCAGGCAGCAGCAAGTGCGCCAGTTTCGGCTTCACCATCACCCACGACGCAGGCGACGATGAGGTCAGGGTTGTCGAAGGCAGCCCCATAGGCGTGAGAAATGGCATACCCAAGTTCGCCGCCTTCGTGGATAGAGCCAGGAGTTTCGGGCGCGGCGTGGCTGGGGATCCCACCCGGAAAAGAAAACTGCTTAAAGAGCATCTTCATGCCCTCGGAATCCTGAGAGATATTTGGGTACAGTTCGCTGTACGTCCCCTCCAGATACGTGTTGGCAATTACGGCTGGTCCGCCATGGCCAGGACCGCAGATGAAAATCATGTTTAGGTCCTGGGCCTTGATCACTCGGTTGAGATGAACGTAAATGAAGTTAAGACCCGGAGTTGTACCCCAATGTCCGAGCAGCCTGGGTTTGATGTGCTCCAACCTCAGGGATTCCTTCAGCAGGGGATTTTCATAGAGATAGATCTGTCCAACGGAGAGGTAGTTGGCCGCCCGCCAATAAGCGTTCATGGCTTGCAGATCTTCCTTGGAGAGAGGTTGGCTCATGATATTCTCCTCCTCTATGTTCTCGGTTTTTGACTTATCTTGCCTTACTCTAGCAGAAACATAAGCGAGTGTGAAGGGCCTCATTTCCTCGTTTTGGTGGGGCGGATCAGCTCATAAACCGATTAAGTTCGGAGATCGAAAAATCAGCTCGACAAACTATGGAGACATTGGCAAAGAGCTTTGGGGCAAAATCAGTTATGTTAGATTTCAGTAAGTCCAAGATGGTAGAAAGAAGCGTAACTGATGTCTCCACACGGCAGATTGCAGAGGCATAGTTTAAACAAGCCTGAGCAACAGAAAAAAATCATGACTTTTTTTCAGTCGGGATGATAATATACCTCGAAAAGCCAGATTAGATATCCCTGAGGCTCTTCACCATGTAATGATACATGTAATGATAACGGAGGTTGAGGGGCCCGAGCTCTTTCAATGACGGTCTAGACCGGGAAGATCTCCTTTTCCGTATTTCTCAATTGGTTGATTCAACTGGATCCAAATGCTCGCACATCCTTATGGACAATCATGTTCATCTTAGGTTTGCACTTCGGCCATTGCCAAGGCTATACAAAAGCTGAAAATCCAGGGACAAAAGTATAAGTTTTTAACAACGTTATATATAGAGGTATCAAAGGGTCCCCAAAATTCACCGTGAGCTGATGGAAAAGGGTGGCGAGTCTCCACGGAGGAGTCGAATAGGGAACATCCCCACGGTGTCCACAAATTTCTTACAGACTCTCCCCGCTGAATGCCCAATTAGAAGATACCTCTTTTGGAACGAGGGGGATGGGCCGTGCTATCTCAAAGTTGGGGTAGAATAAGAGAATGTGGTATTTTCTTGTGTGGGGGTGAGGGAGGCCCTTCGGGAGGATTCACTTCTTCTTAGCCACTGCCTTATGTTTTTCGTAGCCGAATTTTTCGTCCCTCGTTAATGTACCCTCCTTTATTTTAAAGCCCAACTGCTTTTCCAAGGAACCCAGGATCGCCTCCCTAAATTGCCCATCGGTGGGTCGCTTTCCCAACTCCTCCTGGATCGAGGTCAGGGGTTCTAAAACCTTGTCCTTTACCTCTGGTGGAACCCAGATGACGGAAAAGAAGTCCGTGGGGTCGAAAGGGGCAACGAAGCAGACCATATTCAACATATATAAATCTTCGATTTCGGAGAAATAGAAACCCGCCAGTTTCCTCACCCCTATCCGGAGGCTTCCCCTGTGCTTATACCACGTCTCTTTCAACCCTAACTCCCAAAACCCCTGTACTAAAGCATCCCCAATCTTCCTGAAGGCATCATCTAAGTCCTGAAAGATATTCTTGGATAGCACCGCCTGCAGGAAGACTGTTGACTCAGGATCGGCAAAGGTGAGGCTGCGCTCTCCAGTGGTAATGACATACTGAAGGCGGGGAAGTTCTGGCTTGATCTCATTGATAAGGGGGACTGCGCTGCTAAGGGTGATTATCGCCTTCGCTCCACAATCTCTAAGAACGTGAAGTATCTCACCGCCCTTATACATCGTATTAAAAGGGACCGCTACCGCACCCAGTTTCTGGCAGGCAAAGAAAGAGTAAACAAACTCCGGCGAGTTGGGGAGCATGATTGCCGTCCTGTCCCCCTTTTCTATGCCGAGATCTTGCAGGCCACTGGCAAGCCTATTTACGCTTCTGTTGAGCTCCTCAAAGCTTATGACCTTCCCCTCATACACGAGGGCGGCCTTTTTGGGATATTCCTTGGCCCTTTCCTCTAAGAGTCTCCCGAGGTTCATTCCCTTTCTATCACCCTTATGTCTTTATAGCCTTCTCTTAGTTCCTTTCTCAATACCTTGCCGGTGGCACTCTTAGGCAGCTCTTCCCTAAATTCTATCTCATCGGGTACCTTATAAGGGACCAATCTCATCCTACAGAATTCGATAATCTCCGAAGGGGGTATTTCCCCCTCCTCGGTAGGAACCACAAAGGCCTTGATGGCCTCCTCCCTCCCCTCCTTCTCTTGCCGGCCAATCACGGCCGCCTCCTTCACCTTGGGGTGGGCGCACAAAAGGTCCTCTATCTCCGCTGGGGAGATGTTAAATCCCCCTTTTATGATGATATCCTTCTGTCTATCGGTGATATAGATGTACCCCTCCTCGTCCTGATACCCAATATCACCTGTACGTAGCCACCCATCTTTAATAGCCTCTTGGGTCTCCTCGGGGAGATTATAATACCCCTTCATCAGCACCTCGCCCTTTACGAGGATCTCCCCTGCCCTGTGGGGGGGCAACGTATCTCCCTGGTCATCCACTATCTTTATCTGGATACCTTTGCCGGGTATACCCACAGATCCTGGTTTTGTCTTCCCCCGAGGATTTGCCGCTACCGCTGCCGTTGTCTCGGTGAGGCCATACCCCTCGATAATATCAACCCCAAAAGTCTCCTTAAAGGCCTGGATGACTTTTACGGGTAATGGGGCAGCCCCCGATATACAGTTTTTTAAAGGACATTGGGCAAAGGGCCTCCTCTTGGCGGCAAGCAGAAGATGGTGGTATTGGGTGGGGATAGCGATGAGGACGGAGACCTTCTCCTCAGCCATCCTCTTCAGGAACTGGCCTGGAGAGTATTGAGGGAATAAGACCGTGCTGCACCCCCGAAAGAGAGAAACCACTATGCCAACTGCCAAACCGTAGATGTGGAAGAAGGGAACCAAAGTGGCGAATCTATCCTCCTCTGAGGTGGTGAGGACCTCTGAGGTCGCCTCGCACTCGGCCATGAAGTTGCCATGGCTGAGCATCACCCCCTTGGGATTTCCTGTGGTGCCAGAGGTATAGATGAGGGCAGCAGTCTCATCAGAGGTGGTATCCGCCGAGGTGAACGTGTCCTTTGCCTTGAGCATCAGCTCTTGAAGGGATATCGTCTCTGCCGGGCGCACACCCCCGCGTCCTCCCCTCGGCCGCACGGCGATCTTTATGCCCTCGCTTTCTGCTTCCTCCCTATCTATCACCACCTCCGCACCAGCCACGATTCCTTTTTCCTTAACGCTCTGAATGATTATTGTCTCCGGTACTGGCCTTTGGGCGAGGATATAGCGCCCCGCTAACCTCGCCTCAGCTACGGCTGCTGGCAGTGCCAGCAGGTCTGCCACCTCACACCCGGTATTATGGATCAGCCTCCACTCCATCAGGCCTTCTCCTGTAAAAATTCATCAACTTCATCGAAGAATACCCTCTTGATCTGGTCCGACGGTTTAGGGGTCAGGAGGCTCACGATGATATAGGTGAGGGTATTGATAATATAGGAGGCGATTATAACGATGGTAGGCAAATGAAAGATGAATCCGGCAATCAAAATGGCCGTTCCTGTCAGGGCCCCTGCGATGGCCCCCTGTTTTGTCCCCCGTTTCCAGACGATCCCACCAGCGAGGCAGGGCGCCCACTGGGCAAATCCGGGCACGGCTATATGGGTGAGGTAGAGGGCCAGGGCCATGGGGTTCCAGAGGGCAACCCCCACGGACAAGATGAGCAGGCCGATGACAGCGAGTTTTGTCCAGATTATGAGCTGCTTATCCGTAGCATCGGGCTTGAAGACCCCATGGATCAGGTCCCTGGAGACCAGAATGGCCGATGTCATCAGTTGGATAGCGGCGGTGGAGATAGCGGCGGCGACGACCCCCATGAGGGCAAAGGTTGAGAACCACCCGGGGAGATATTTGGTGATGATTACCTGGACGATATTGTCTGCCGCCTTGCCACTGACCGCGGGGACCAGGGTACCATCCATAAGGCTTATAGCAGGAGCGACGAGGGAACCCCAAAGAAAGGGGATGGTGTAAAAGCCGATCCCTCCTGCTACGATACCCAGCAGGGGGAACCATTTAAAGATGCGTTTATCCCTCACGGTGAGGGTCCCCATGACGATGTGGGGCCAGGAAAAGGCCATCAATCCCGTGATGAAGACGCCCACAATGATCGGGTAAGTAAAGAAGGGTTCACCCTCCACCATCGGTCCGGGGGCGGAGAGGAGCCCTGGACTCTTGGCGCTAAGGATCTGGACGGCCTGGGGGATGCCGTCAGGGAAGACCTTATTGATGACCCACAGGAGGGAGCCCAAGAAGGTGGTCGAATAGATAATGCCGAGCAAGATATTGGTCCAGGCCGTCACCCTCATCCCACCCAAGAGGATGATGCAGATCAAGAGTATAGTCGTATAGATGATCCCTACAGCCGGATGAAATCCCGCAAAGGCCTTAAAGCCCAATCCCACACCGAGGGATTCAAGGCCGATATAGGGGATCATGGAGGCGAGCAGGATAAGGGCCAGGATGACGCGCAAGACCTTCGATTCATATCGTCGGGACATGACCTCTACTGGTGAGAGGAAGTGGTTGAGCTTGGCCACCGCCCATAATCGGGGGCCGAAAAACATGTAGAGCGAGACAAAACCTGCCACACATCCCCATATAAAATAGACAAAGGCAGGGCCATGGCGATACAAAAATCCGGGGTATGCATAGAAGGTCCAGGCACTTGATATGCCAAAGAGGGTAAGAAAGAATAACACGATGAGCCCAATTCCCCTGCCGGCCAGCATGTAATCCTCCGCAGTCTTGGCGGAGATCCTGTAGCCGTAGACTGCCATCCAGAGGACAGCAATCCCAAAAAGACATAGGATAACTATTGACATATCACCCCCCCTTAGTCTCTGAATGGCCAGTATTTAAAGAAGTAGATGAGATAGGCAACAAGCCAGATGAGTATCAAGATGAGCCCTGAAAGATAAGGGGCGCTCAGCCAGCCGAAGAAGATCCGAGGTTCAAAGAAATACCGTGGCACCCAGAGCATGCCGATGAGTGACAGCAGTAGAACGATGAGAAATATCCGGCCCGGGTTATGTCTGAATATCTCTCTCATATCCCATTCCTTTTTAAGTTTAGGCCCTATTAAACAGTGCGTACCTATCATTGTCAAGGGAAATTTGATAAAAAATATTAGATAGGTATAGACATACATCACACTTAGAGGTAACAGAAGATACCGAAGAAATAGAGTTAGGAGGGGAAGTATGTGGGAGTGGTCTTCACCGGCATCGACATGAGCCGCACTACTACTGATACCCCCAAGGCCGGAGGTGAAGTATTGCATTTTGCAAATTAAGGTTGAATTTTGCAAATGCCCCCAACAAGCAAAGCATCCGTTGATATATTGTCCGGCTGGCAAGATTCTTCAAATATTTGGGGTGGTTAGAAGGAAGATTAGACCGAGAAGGAGGCTTGGCAGAGAATTTGCAACCTATCAATCCTCAAATTTCTCCCCGATGGAGAGTAAAAACGTGCAGAGATCCTTTATATCGGAAATGCCCTCAATATTGGCGGTGGTAATCAGGGTCAGAAAATATTTAGTCTTCTCCCTTTTGAGTATTTCGATGATATTCTCTGGAAGGTCGATCATCTTGCGACTCTTATTCATTTTATATAACAAATCCAATGGCATATCAAGTATTCCGGCGATTTTGGCGACGGTATCTATATATGGATTGTTTACCCTGCCCGATTCCAGGTTGTCGATAGTTTGGTAGGGAACTCCGGATAATTTTGCGAGTTTGACACGGGATAATTTCAGTTTCTTGCGGTTCTTCCTAATCGTTTCGCCCAAATTCATAATTAAATTTTTATCAAATTAAAGGAAATTTATCAAGAAAAAAAAATAAATTATCCAAATATGATTTTTTTCTCCTAGTATATTCATATCTGGATATATTTATCAGAATTATCGCCCAAAAAATTATTTAATTAGGAGTACCCGTTTAAGGGTATTCGAGGAATAGCTTAGTAAGATATAGGCCGTTTTCCTTAAAGGGAAAGAGGGCATTGAGTGAAATATCCATTTTTTTCGGTTGGGGGACGATCAAAGCCCTGGCTTCGGCAGTAGAAATGAGGGATCCCTATTCCGCTATGAGGGACTCCTATACCACCGGTCATATACGTAAAGTTGCCAAGCTGGCATTTGCTATAGCCGAAGAGATGGACCTTCCGAAGGTGGAAATAGAGGGGACCTATGTTGCTGGAACTCTTCATGATATTGGCAAGATATATGTGCCCGTTGAGATTCTCAACAAACCCGGTAGGCTAACCGAGATGGAAATGAGTTTGGTCAAGGATCATTCCCGGGTTGGGCCCGAAATATTGAAGGAGATAGAATTTCCATGGCCGGTTGCCCAGATTGTGCGTCAACATCACGAGAGGATGGATGGTTCTGGATATCCTCAGGGGCTATCGGGTGAGGAGATCATCCTGGAGGCAAGAATCTTAGCTGTAGCTGATGTGGTTGAGGCCATGGCTTCTCGCCGACCGAACAGACCATCTCTCGGTATGGATAAGGCATTGGAAGAAATCTCACACAATAAGGGTGTCCTCTATGATCCTCAGGTGGTAGACGCCTGCTCACAGGTTATTAATGAGAAAGGGTTTGTACTCGAGTAAAAGAGGGAACGAAATATCCGATTTCACAATTTCGGCAATTTCGTGGTCACCTCTTCAGATATCACGTAATACCCCTTCAACCTTTTTCTTTCCAGAAGCACTAGGCTTTTAATGGTCCACCCAAAATAGAGAATAACAATGCAAGGATTAATCCTTGAACGATCCCACCTATCAAACAAACGACTGAAGCACGTAACGTGCTCGTATAGTCGAGGGCTTGTCTGACAGCGATCACCATTGCTATTAACATCCAAAAAAAGGCAACGAGAAAAGCCAACCCCGTCAACCCTGGTATCACACCTAATACGCGAATCAAGCCGGGGGAGCTGGAAAAGCCGATAGTCCGCAATAGCTCACCAGGATTTGCCTTGGTCTGGGGCTCTGGGAGGAATTTCGTGCCAATAAAATACGTTAAATAGGCCCACACATACCAGCTAATAAGGGCAAAGAGCGTTCCCAGTAAAATACTCGGTATTATGCCAGCACCCCCTCCTCTCGTAATTGTTCCTATGCCGGCTGCTATACTGGAGAGAACGACAACTCCCATAGCCTGCCCCATAGCCTCCGTGTCAGCCTCTACCTCTTCATAGAGGGTAGCATCGAGCTTTGCAGCACGAATCATGCGGTCCTTAAAACTACTCATAATTTCCTCCTCATGTGTGTTTTGAGATAAGAAGAAATAGCCTATAGACCCTCATGTCTGCCCTCCAGACAGGATTTCTCAGGCCATTAAAGCAAATTCACAAAGTGGAAGTCAAGGGAATTATTACTGGAGTTTCCGGAGTTTTTGGAGAACACCGTTGTTCCTAAGTGTAAATTCCTAGAGAGGTGGGGTATCCATCGAGGGTGAGCAGGAAGGGGAAAGCCGGCCCTTAAGAGGCCGGAAGGGGAAAGTATTCCCCGCCTGCGAACCCCGAAAGGGTCACCTCGGAAGGACTGAAGCGAAGGGACAAGGGTGTTCACATATTTAAAATAAAATATCAAATAAATTCAATATGTAAAAAAATATTTTCAATAAAAGCAGGGAAACTCCAGAATTGTTAGGCGTTGCGAAAATTTGGTTAGTGCTTATTACTTTAGGAGAATCTAACCTTTTGCTTAACAGAGCAGCCTTTTAGCAGTGAGCGCTTTGATCAGGAAAGGGCCAACATGAGAAATGGTAAAACAGTAAGGAAATGGCACGTGGATGAAGAGGTAGCATGTTGATTTTTCTCCATGTATATGCTATCTTTCGGAAATTATTAGGTTTTCTAAATTAGGCGGAGCTTATGAAACCCGTTGTAGCCATCGTAGGAAGACCCAACGTGGGGAAATCCACCCTCTTTAATCGGATCATGGGCCTAAAGAAGGCTATCGTGGAAGACCAGCCCGGGGTTACTAGGGATAGGAATTACGCGGATATTGAATGGGATGATAAGTCCTTCTCCCTCATCGATACCGGGGGTTTTGAGCCCATATCCCGGGAGAGGATCTTCATGCAAATGAAGGAGCAGTGCCAGTTGGCCATCGAGGAAGCGGATTTGATCCTATTTCTCATGGATGGGAAAGACGGACTGACCCCGTCGGATAAGGAAATCGCATCCATATTGAGGAGGGAGGCGAAACCCGTCCTTTACATCGTCAACAAGATTGACGGGCCCAAACACGAGGAAAAGGCTTTTGAATTCTATGGGATAGGAGCGGAAGGGATATTTTCCATCTCGGCCCAGCATAACTACGGCGTAGACGACCTCATGACGGAAGTACTCAAGGGACTGCCTCCTTCTGATGAAGGGAAGGTTGAGGAGGAGGTTACTCGGGTCGCAGTAGTTGGAAGGCCCAACGTGGGGAAGTCCTCCCTTATTAACCGGATCCTGGGCTATAATCGGGTAATCGTTAATGAAAGCCCGGGTACCACCAGGGATGCCATCGACACCTTTATGGAAATGGAGGGGAGGAGATACCTCCTCATCGATACAGCGGGGATCAGGAGAAAGAAGAAGATTAGTCTTCGTTTGGAGAAATACAGCATTGTCGAGGCCCTGAGAAGCATCGATCGTTGCGATGTAGCACTGTTTCTCATCGATCCTCGAGAGGGGGTGACGGAACAGGATACGAAGATAGCTGGGTTTACCCACGAAAAGGGCAAAGGGTGCGTGATCGTTGTAAATAAGTGGGACTTAATCGAGAAGGACGGCCATACCGCCGCAGAGTACACCCTTCATATCAAGGAGGAGCTGAAATTCCTCCATTACGCCCCCATCATCTTCATCTCCTCACTCACGGGAAAAAGGGTAATTGACACCATCCACATGGTGGATCAAGTAGCCGAGGAATATGCAAAGAGGGTCTCAACTTCCCATCTGAATGACCTCATTGAGGAATCCACGAAGAAGGTTTCATTACCCCGTTATGGAAACAGAAGGGTGAAGATCTACTACGGAACCCAAGCCTCTACTAAACCTCCGACCTTTGTGCTCTTTGCCAATTACCCCCAGCGAATACACTTCACTTACCAGAGGTATCTGATTAATCGAATCCGACAGTCCCTGGGTTTCAAGAGAACTCCCATCCGGCTTCTCCTACGTAAGAGAGGACCCTCACGAGGAAGATGAGCTGGAGTTTCCCGACCTTTATTATAGGGAGTGTTTTTGTAACCTGTTGATTATATAGGAATCTAGGGCCCCTATTGAAATAATGAAGCACTCGAATGATGGGTATCAAACCTCTCCAGGAATGTGTGCGCAGGAACAACGGTGTTCTCCAAAAACTCCGGAAACTGCAGAAAAAATATCTTGACAACTCATAGCATATTGTAGGATAAATTGATGTATCGTTTTATCGAAAGGTGGTGACACAATGGAGATGGACATGCAGGACCCAGGTGATATGTGGACTGGCATTACAATGCTGGTTCTGTTTTCGAGCGATCGGGGCCGGGGAGTTAAGACGGATTTCGGGTGACCAGGGTTCTTTTCGCACTGCCCGCCGATAATCTTCCGATTTTCTCAGCAAGTCTTTCCCCTCCTCCCGAACTTCCACATGGCATTACTTGAATTTTCCGAATAAAGCACGCTATATTAAATTGTTTGATTTTATCTCTATTAAGAAGTTCTTTCATGCCAGTCGAGCAAGAAACACAAGAGGAAAGGCGCATCCCCTCGACTGGCGAGTAAAGACTGACTCCGTGAAAGGCAGGTGATGGTTATGGTATGGATCATGGAAACCCCCCACTGGGGGCAATCGAGGGATCTTTTGAGCATGTGCTGGCATGATCAATTTCATAACCGGGGTACCCTGTGGAGCGGGGTGCCTTGCCTTTCAGGAGGAGATAAATGAAGACAGTTCAAGAAATCAATGAGAAGGTAAAGAAAGGGAAAGCCCTGGTACTTACCGCTGAAGAGATCATCGATTTTGTGGAGCAAAAGGGGGCTAAAAGGGCGGCACAAGAGGTGGATGTTGTCACCACCGGCACCTTTGGCCCGATGTGCTCGTCCGGAGCCTATTTCAACGTGGGTCACTCAAAGCCCAGAATCAAGATCGGGGGCGGCAAGGCCTATCTGAACGGTGTCCCAGTCTACACTGGTTTTGCGGCCGTAGATATCCTTTTGGGGGCCACAGCCATTCCTGACGATGACCCGAGAAATGCGGTCTTCCCCGGGAAATTTGCCTACGGGGGTGGTCACGTCATAGAGGAACTGGTGGGGGGAAAAGAGGTGCGGCTGACCGCCACGGCATACGGGACAGACTGCTATCCAAGGAAGAGCATTGAGACCCGCATCAGTCTCAAGGACATGAACGAAGCGGTTCTATTCAACCCCAGAAACTGTTATCAGAATTATAACGTTGCCGTTAATGTGTCGGATCGGGCCATCTACACGTATATGGGCGTTCTACAGCCTCGGTTGGGGAACGCGAACTACTGCAGCGCAGGCCAGTTGAGCCCTCTATTCTGTGATCCTCTCTACCGGACAATAGGGGTTGGAACGAGAGTATTTCTCGGCGGAGGTACGGGGTACATTGTGTGGCAGGGCACACAGCACAGCCCGTGTGTCCCGAGAACGGATCTCGGCGTTCCTAAGATGCCCGCCGGGACCATCGCTGTGATTGGTGATATGAAACAGATGGACTCAAGGTGGCTTCGGGGGACGTCTTTCAGGGGATACGGCGTGACTCTGACTGTTGGTATCGGTATTCCCATTCCTATAGTGGATGAGGAGATTCTCATTCAGGCCGCAGTTCGAGACGAGGATATTGTGACGCAAATCGTGGACTACAGCAACACGTATCCTCAGCGAGAGGCGGGAAGCCTGGGGGAGGTGAGCTACGCCCAGTTGAAAAGGGGTGAGATATCGGTCGATGGGAAGGAGGTCCCCACGGCGAGCCTTTCCAGTTATGCCATGGCCAGGGAGATCGCCTCCATTTTGAAGGATTGGATTCAGAAGGGCCAGTTTCTTCTGACCGAATGCGTCCAGCAGATTCCATCGTCGGATTCTGGCATCGTCTTCAAAGGACTTCAGCAAAAACCCATTAGAGCCAGGAACCACGTTTAGCATTGTACGGGGGGCCGAAGGATATTACACATTCCAGAGGGAGAGAGCTGGCCTTTGGCCCCTGTGAAGGGAGGAGAGTGTTATGACAACGACAAAGGTAGTACTCAGGTTTCCGCCTGACCTGACTAATCAACCCATCACCTATAAATTGATTAAAGAATACGACCTCATGGTCAATATCCTTCGTGGCAACATAACACCAATGGAGGCGGGGATGTTAGTGCTCGAGCTCACGGGCACGAAGAAACAGCTGGACGGGGGGATGGAATATCTCGCAAGACTTGGGGTGGAGACTCAGCGGCTTTCCAAGGATGTGAAGTGGCTGGATGACCGTTGCACCCACTGTACGGCCTGCACGTCTCTCTGCCCCACCTATGCGCTGTCAGTAAAGCGGGATACAATGGTGGTGAGCTTTGAAGAGGCTAAATGTATTGCCTGCGAGATGTGCGTAACCGTCTGCCCTTACAGCGCCATGGAGGTTTATTTCTAAGGTTTTCCCATGGGGAAAAGCGCTGATCCCGTGTGAAAACAAGGTGAGACCTCTCTATCTCGATCATAGGTCTGCCCCCTCAGTTCGCTCGAAAGCATCGTAGCCGATGCATCCTGCGAATATGAGTGGAAACACTACACCCTCGGACAGAGGCAAAAATTGAGATCATCCGGGGTTAAAAGGTGAAAGCGTATCAAAAATTCTTGATGGATCATTTCCAGAGCCCGCGAAATGTTGGAGAGATCGTGGATGCGGATGGAACGGGAATTGTGAAGAATGCAACTTGCGGTGACATCATGCAAATATCCATAAAAGTGGAAAGGGAGGTGATAATGGATGCAAAATTCAAGACCTTTGGATGCGGCGCAGCCATTGCAGCCAGTTCCATCATCACCGAAAATATCAAAGGAAAGGGGATTGAAGAAGCCTTGAAGATTTCTGATGAAACGGTCAGCGATATCATGGACCAATTACCTGAGGAGCGGTTCCCCTGTTTCGCCTTAGCTGCAAATGCATTGAAGCTGGCCGTGGAGGAGTATTTCTGTAAGAAAAAAGGGAGCCTTAAGAAGGGAAGGTAAGTTCGGAGGATAGACCGCATGGTGAGGATTCCTAAGACGATCTTCCAGAAAATGGTTGACCATGCCTTAAGGGAGGCACCCCGGGAGTGTTGCGGAATATTGGCGGGGAAGGGGAGGACGGTCCGCCGTATGTACGAGATGAGCAATGCAGACGGATCAAGAACCACATACTTGATGGCCCCAGAGGAGCAACTTGAGGTTTTCAGGGAGATGGAAAAGGAACATCTGGACATGGTGGCCATATACCACTCCCACCCGCACACCATCCCCTTTCCCTCGCAGAGGGATGTGAGGTTGGCCTTCTTTCCCGATGTTGCTTACGTCATCATCTCCTTGAAAGACGGGGGGACTACTGTAAAGGGTTTCAGAATAGGGAAGGAAGCGATCTATATTGAGCCTATTCGAGTGATTGAGCGATTTTCATAGTGGTTTAAAACGGTTATTCCTGGAGGTTAGGGAAATGGGCAAGGCTTTTGAAGAGATGTGGTCGGAAATAAAGGGAAAGATAAAAGAGATATCCCCTGAAGAATTGAACAAACGGATGACCAATGGCAAAGAGACCCTCTTATTGGATATCAGGGAGAAGGACGAGGTAAGAAGGGAGTACATTCCTGGGGCTGAATTGCTCCCCCGGGGTTTTTTAGAGATGCAGGTGGAGGAGCTAATTCCCGATAAGGAGAGGCCCATTGTGGTGTATTGTGCCGCGGGGGTTCGCTCCGGCTTTGCCGCCAAGACGTTGATGGAAATGGGATATAAGGATGTGGCCTCTTTGCGGGGTGGAATTGAGAAGTGGAAAGGATCGGGTTTTGAGGTGCTGAGGGATCTCGATTTCACGCGAGACCAATTGAAGCGCTACAGCCGTCAGATCATCCTGCGCGAGGTTGGGGAACAGGGCCAGGCCAAAATCCGCCGTGGTAGAGTTTTAATTGTAGGCGCCGGGCATTTAAGCTCGGCCGCCACCATGTACCTGGCCGCCGGAGGGGTGGGAAAATTGGGGATTGTCGATTCCCATACCGTAACCCAAAGAGATCTGAGGGGGCAAATTTTACACACCGTGCCCTCTTTGGGGAAAAATCGGGCGGAATCGGCCGCTAAAATGGTGAAAGGGATCAATCCGGATGTTTCAATCGAAGCCCACCCCGTCAGTTTGGGCGTCGAAAATACCGTTGATATTATCGAGGGCTATGACATTATCCTGGAATGTACCGGCAACTCCCATACCCGGTATCTGGTGAACGATGCCTGTGTGCTCAAGGAGAGGCCCCTTTTCATCGCGGAGATGAAGGGGGATTGGGGCAGGGCGATGAGCGTCTACCCGGGAGAAGGTCCGTGCTACCGGTGTGTCTTTCCAAAGCCCGATCTCGATGAAAACAGATCGGAAAGAGAAGGTGGTTTTGACCACCTGGGAGGATTCATGGGATTGATCCAGGCCGCGGAGGTCTTCAAATTTTTCCTGGGAAAGGGCGACCTCTTAAAAGGCGAGCTGCTCCTCTTGAATGGGTTCAGCATGAGGTTTCATCGGAAACCGGTTGAGCGAAACAGGGAATGCCCCTTATGCGGGGAACATCCTACCATTACCCATTTAATGGAGGATAGGGATTCCTATGGGCACCAGATCAACCAAGGGAGGATCGAAAGATGGGCGTTGAAGTGAGAATACCCTCTCCACTAAAACCCCATATGCATGGAAAGGACGTTATCCAGCGCAAAGGGAGCACGGTGGGGGGAGTGATACAGGAGGTTATCTCCGCCTATCCCCAACTGAAGGAAAGGCTGTATGATGAGAAAGGCGATATGCGACGCTTTATCAATATCTTTTTACATGATGAGGATATCCGTTTCATGGAGAATTTGGAAACCCCGGTAAATGATGGGTATGTCTTCTCAATCACACCCGCCATCGCCGGCGGATCGGAATCTATCCCCTGCCAGGTTATTCCTGGGTCAGGTTATTCGTCCCAATCGGCCGGGATGAAGGAGGAAAGGCTCAAAGAGGGCAAGGTCTTCATCTTGGGAGCGGGTGGGTTGGGTTCCCCCGCCGCCCTTTATCTGGCTTCGGCAGGCGTTGGAACCTTGGGGATTGCAGATTCGGATGTTGTGGACCTCTCCAATCTTCACAGGCAACTCCTCCATTTTACCAAGGATGTGGGCAGGGAAAAGGTTCGCTCCGCCAAGGGAAAGCTGAAGGCCCTCAATCCAGATGTGAGGGTCCGTACCTACCGGACGCGGGTGACTTCCGGGAACGTGCGGGAGATCATCAGGCCGTATGATGTGATCATCGATGGGAGCGACAATTTCCCCACGAAGTTCTTGATCAATGATGCCTGTTACTTTGAGAAAAAACCCCTCGTTTTGGGGGGGATCCTGAAGTTCTATGGGCAAGCTACTGTCTTCAACCCCTGGTCCAAAGGGCCTTGCTACCGATGTATCGTCCCAAATCCACCACCGCCGGGGACTGTCCCTTCTTGTCAGGAGGCCGGGGTGATAGGTGCCATTGCGGGGATTATCGGAATGGTTCAGGCATTCGAGACGATAAAACTCCTTTCGGGTCTGGGTGATCCCCTCATCGGGCGTTTCTTGGTGTTCGACGCACTGGATATGACCTTCAACGAATTCAACATAGAGAGGAATGAAAACTGCCCCCTCTGTGGCAAGGACGCTTCTATCACTCAGTTGGTGGATTATCAGCAGGTGTGTCAAGCTTAGGAAAGGGAATTTTCCCGGTCCACCATGGATCTTAAAGTCCAGCTATACACGAAAAAGGAGTGTCCCCTCTGCGTTGTCGCCAAGGAGATTATCTTAAGGGTGAAGAAGGAGATTCCCTTTGAATTTGAAGAGGTTGATATCGAATCGAGGGGTGACATCCACGAGAAGTTTAATGAGGAAGTTCCCGTTGTCTTCATAAACAGCAAGAAAGCCTTTTCTTACAGGGTACACGATAAGAAATTGAGGAGGATTCTGAAGAGACATCAACCGATGGGATGATGATCCAAGAGCGGAGCATGGTTGAGATCGGATATATCTCATTGATCTTCGCCCTGATGTTTACGGCCTATTCGGGCCTGTTATAGAATTATTGGGGAGTTGTTGAAACAATACTCGTGAGGTGAGATTTTTTTTGAAGAAAGATCGGACAGAGAGGATAAGAGCCAGGTACGACCGGATTTCCCCTTACTATGACATCATGGAGATGCTCCTCGAAAAGGTCGTCTTTTCCCGATGGCGGAGAAGGGTTTTTGACTCTTTGGATGGAGATAGCATTCTGGAGGTGGGAGTGGGGACGGGAAAGAATGTGGATTTCTACCCCGTTGGCAAATCGCTTACAGCCATCGATTTCAGCAAGGGAATGCTAGCTAGGGCCCGGAGCAAGGCCGAAAACAAAAAGGTGAAAGTCGATTTAGTTGACATGGACGTTCAGGATCTCCATTTCGATGATCAATGCTTCGATACAATCGTGGGAACCTTCGTCTTCTGCTCCGTGCCTGATCCCATAAGGGGATTGCGAGAGATCAAGAGGGTGTGCAAAAGGGACGGAAAGATCATTCTATTGGAGCATGTGAGACCAGGAGGAACGCTCTTGGGGAAGGTTTTTGATTTCCTCAATCCAATCATAGTCAAGTTAATGGGGGTAAACATCAACCGGAATACCGTCGAAAACATTAAAAGGGCGGGCCTGCATGTCCTGGAAGAGAAAAATCTCTTCCGGGATGTCGTTAAATTGGTCGTGGCAAATCCTTGAAATGGGGTAAAGGGCGGCCTTACGGCCACTGTTTTCCTTATGGTCCCCAATTCCAAAGAACGTTCTGAAGGTCTTCTTTATTCTCTTCATGGTCCCAATTCTTGCCCTCATTATTGGGGCGGTGATTGAGAGTTCGCTCGATACGCCGTATAAGGAGATACGGACTGTCTCCATGGGTGTCGGCTTCCTCGTCGGGTCTTATTTCGTCATCAAGGCATTGAATAAGCATTTTGAAAATAAGGCGGAATACTTACCAGTGATTATTGAGATCTTGCCGGATCAAATTTCGGGGAACCATAAAATGTACTAAGGAGGTTTGCACATGGAAAAATGGCTCATTCTCTTGGGAGTAATAGGGTTGTTCTTCTTTCTGATGCGCCGGGGTGGAATGGGATGCTGCGGCGGAGGTCATTCTCATTCACCTGCTGGGGAAGGAAAAGAGGATGAGAAGAAGAGACTGAGTTGCCATTAAAAAATCAGGAGGTAATCACCATGGTAAAAGATCCAGTTTGCGGGATGGAGGTGAAAGAGTCCAGTGCTGCTGCGGTCCTTGAGCATAAGGGACAAATGTTCTATTTTTGCGCCCTATCCTGCTATGATGCCTTTGAGAAAAATCCAGACAAATATTCTTTCGGCAAGAAGGAGAGTTGGTGGACCCGATTCTTGAACAGGCTCGCCCAAGCCAACCGGGAGGCTTACGGCGGCAAAGCTCCAAAATGCCATTAAAGGAGCATCGAACGATTCACTGCCCCTGCTTTTACCCTCAGTTTGGGATATTTATAGACCTGGATTGATGGAAATGGATCATCTTATTTTTGAGGAGATTTTTCATACGGAAGAAAAAAACTCAAAATACCGTATTTCTCCCCATAAAATACATGATTCACCTTATTTACCTATTGTGTGACTTGGTATAAGATAAGATTGTTTGTTGGTGCTATTTAAAACGATATTTTGATCGCTGTAACTGTGAAAAGGGAAGACTTGCATAGGAAGTAATCGATAATTATGTTTAGATAGTTTCCTTCATGATAACATTACGTTAATTTCATTAAGACAAAGGAGATGAGACGCTGTGGCCATCGATTTGGTTTGCGGAATGATCATAGATGAGAAGTCGGCCCCTGCCAAAACGACTCACGGGGGAACTGATTATTATTTCTGCGCAACATATTGCAGAGAGGCTTTCGATAGAGATCCTCAGAAATTTATCCGGGGAAAGAGGGAATGGGGGGCGGCCATTGATCCCGTTTGCGGGATGACCGTGGACATTCCCCACGCCGCCGCTATGAGCGTGTATAAGGAACAGTTCATCTACTTTTGCAACGCGGCCTGCAAGGAGAAGTTCGATGAATCCCCTGAGAGATTTTTAGGGCCCGAGGAGGAGAAGGAAGAGGAGCAAAAGCCAACAGTCGTTGTTCCCACAAAGGGCTTGAAGAAGGTTGAGCTTCCCATCACGGGGATTAGCTGTGCCAGTTGTGTTGCCAAGATTGAGAAAGGGCTTTCCAAGATGAGCGGCATCACTGTTGCTAAGGTGAATTTTGCCACGGAGAAAGCCACCATCACCTTCGATCCATCCCGGGTCCACATGGGGGATTTCGTAGCTACCATCAGGGATTTAGGATATGAGGCAGAGATAGAGAAGGTTACTTTGCCGATCCATGGGATGTCCTGTGCCTCCTGTGTGAAAAAGGTGGAGGATGCCCTCAATGGATTGGAAGGAGTGGTGCGTGCTAGCGTCAATTTCGCAACGGAGCGAGCTACCGTCCAGTATATCCCCGGCGCCGTTTCCATGGGGGATTTTAAGAAGGCGGTCAAGGATGCTGGCTACGAGATTCTGGAGATGGAGAGGGTTGCAAAGGAGGACATCGTCGATCGGGAAAAGGCGGCCAGGGAGGCCGAATATGGAAAATTGAAACGGAAGTTCATCACCGGTGTTATCCTGGTTGTTCCCATCTTTCTCTTGGCCCATTGGAAGACGCTGGGTTTATCCAACCTTTATGAACTGAGCCGGGAGGTCAATTTTTACCTTCAGCTCATTTTTCAAACCCCCATCCAGTTCTGGGTAGGATGGCAGTTCTATGTTGGGGCGTGGAAGATCGCCAAACACAAATCCGCAGATATGAACACCCTCATTGCCGTAGGTACCTCTGCTGCTTACGTCTACAGTGTGTTGGCCACCTTTTTCCCCTGGCTCTTCGCGGCAAAGGGGCTGATGGCTGAAGTCTATTTCGATACGGCCGGTGCCATCATCGTTCTCATCCTCTTGGGTCGCCTCTTGGAGGCAAGGGCCAAGGGTCAGACCTCTG
>CP070774.1:816060-818594 GCA_020346125.1 Syntrophobacterales bacterium
CCCGAATATATGCAAACCCCTCAATAGGCCAAATATGCCCTCTCCACGTCTTCGTGAAATCGCTATAAAGGGAGTCATTGAAATGTATCCCCCCTTATACCACAACGCCGAGTGAAGTCAAATCCTCTTTGAATCGGGCTCAGAGATCTCAGGATTCCCCGCTGTTCTCAATCAACAGTCACAAACTCAGATCCTTGGAACGCCTTTCGTTGAAGTATCCTTGTTGTTATGTTAGCTTTCCCATGGAGGTGAGAATTGCATGGCCAAAATCGCCGGGGTTTGTTTGGAAGATTTTGAGAGATGCGCTAGCTTCCACGGACATATCTGTCCGGGGCTGGCCATTGGTTTTCAGGCGGCTCGAGTTCTTATGCAACGGCTGGCCGTTCAGAGGACCGAGGATGAGGAATTAGTTGCCTTGGTGGAAAGCGATGCCTGTGGTGCCGATGCGATTCAGGTGATGACGGGATGCACCTTTGGCAAGGGAAATTTCATCTTCAAGAACTACGGGAAACACGCCTTTACCCTTGTAAGCAGAAAGCGGGGCAAAGCGGTTCGCGTATGCCTCCGGCCCGATGCGCTTGAACCTGATCGGGAGCACCGTTCCCTCATGAAAAAGATGCAAAACGATGAAGCAGCTCCAGAAGAAGTGGCACGGTTCAGAGAACTTCTTAGAGAGAGGACCCACAAGGTGCTCGAGGCCGACGTCGAGTCTCTCTTCAAAATTGAAGAGATCTCGCTCGATATTCCTCCCAAGGCTAGGATTACCGAATCTGGAATCTGTGATCTCTGTGGAGAGCCAACGAAAATAGATCTCCTCCGCGAGATTAATGGCAAAAACCTGTGTATCCCCTGTGCGCTCGAACCGAGTTCTTAGCAGGAAAAGCGACGGGCCAAGAGCAAGTCATGGGATGAGCCATGACAGGCCGGTGGCATCTGAAGGTTCCGGGTGAAATTCAGCTGTCGGCTTGATTTCGATGGGTATATGAGGCAGGGAGGTGGTTGGTATGGGAAGGATCTTCTCCGATGTTACGAAGACAGTCGGGAAAACCCCCCTCGTCAGACTCAACAGGGTTACGAAGGGGATAGATGCGACCGTTTTGGGCAAACTCGAGTTTTTCAACCCCCTGTCCAGCGTCAAGGATCGGATCGGGGTAAGCATGATTGAGGCAGCCGAAGGAAAAGGGATGATCGGAGAAGGGACTGTGATTATTGAGCCAACGAGCGGCAATACCGGCATCGCCTTGGCCTTCGTGTGCGCCGCGAAGGGATATCGGTGTATCTTGACTATGCCAGAGACCATGAGCATTGAGAGGCGGAAACTTCTCAGATTGCTGGGAGCGGAGCTTGTCTTGACCCCTGGATCTGAGGGCATGCCGGGGGCGATCAAAAAGGCCGAAGAGCTCGTGGGTCAAGTTCCGAAGGCCTTCATGCCGCAACAATTCAAAAACCTCGCGAATCCCCAGGTCCACCGGGAAACGACCGCCCTAGAGATATGGGAGGATACCGATGGCAGGGTTGATGTGTTGGTGGCAGGCGTGGGCACGGGAGGAACCATAACGGGAGTGGCCGAGGTAATTAAGGGGAAGAAATCCGCCTTTATGGCTGTTGCCGTCGAGCCGGCCGATTCCCCGGTCCTATCGGGGGGGAAAGCGGGGCCTCATAAAATTCAAGGGATCGGGGCGGGATTCATTCCCGACATCCTCAACAGGGAAATCATCGACGAGGTTATAACCGTTTCCAACGAGGATGCCTTCACGATGGCCAGGAGAATGGCCAAGGAGGAGGGAATCCCGGTAGGTATCTCCTCGGGAGCAGCAGTATGGGCTGCCTTAAAAGTAGCTAAACGAGCGGAAAACAGGGGAAAATTACTCGTCGTTATCATCCCCAGCTGTGGGGAACGATACCTTTCTACTGCCCTTGCGGAGGAGATATAACGTAATAAAGGGGGTTAGAACCTGGGGGAATAGCTCAATCGGCGTGTTGCTGAACTTCCCTGTTTCTCAAAGGGTGCCTTAGCTTTCTCAGGGCCCTCTCCTCGATCTGGCGTACTCTCTCCCTGGATATGCCGAACCTCTTTCCGACCTCTTCCAGTGTATAATCCGTCTTTTCCCCAATTCCGAACCTCATCCTTAGGATCTTTTCCTCCCTCGGGTTCAACGTTGATAACAACCTCTGCGTTTGTTTGGAGAGATCGAGGCTTTCGATAAAATTATCGGTAGCCAAATCGGAGTCCTCATTGGGGATCAGATCCTGGAGGCGCCCATCGTCATCCCCGATGGGTGTCTCAAGGGATAGAGGCTCTTTGGCCAGTCCCATAACCTTGTTGATGGTCTTTAAGGGGAGTCCGCTTTTCCTGGCTATCTCCTTGGGAGTTGGATCCCTTTCCAACTTCTTTGAAAGGACATTGAAGGCTTTTGCCAGTTTGCTCTTGCTTTCCAAGAGGTGATTGGGGATTCTAATGGTTCTGGATTTATCGGAAATTGCACGGGTTATAGCCTGCCTTATCCACCAAGAAGCATAGGTGCTAAATTTGT
>CP070774.1:818694-831674 GCA_020346125.1 Syntrophobacterales bacterium
GTCCCCATCATTCAACCTCCCATTATCCGTCTCCTCACCACAAGGGAAGAGAAGATGATCAAAATGGGGGCAGTTCGCCCAACCGTGTCTAAGCGGACCAAGGTCCTGTTTCCCGTTATGGTGGTCCTTATCGGGGGACTCATTGCACCCAAGGGAATTCCCCTCATCGGAATGATCTGCCTGGGCAACTTTATGAGAGAATCCGGCGTGGTGAGCCGCCTGACCAGGGCCTCGGAAAATGAGATCGCCAACATTGTGACCTTGTTTCTCGGCCTCGCTATCGGGGCTACCATGCAGGGGCAGACCTTTCTCAAGGGCCAGACCCTTATCATTTTCGGGCTTGGGTTCGTGGCCATCTGCATCGATACGGCGACAGGTATAATGTTCGGCAAGATCATGAAGGTTCTCTCGGGCGGAAAGATCAATCCCATGATCGGAGCCGCTGGAATATCCGCGTATCCCATGTCAGCCAGGGTAGTCCAGGTCCAAGGGCAACGATACAACCCGCAAAATTACCTCCTCATGCACGCCATGGGGGCCAACACGGGGGGGCAGATCGGTTCGGTGATGGCTGCTGCGGTCATGCTTTCCATAATCGAAGGCATGGGTGTCATGTAAAATAGGAATTTCCCCGGCTTCATGTACCGTCCCCGATTCATAACCCTTTGGGATAAGCTGAAGGTATTTTTCCCTTAATACGATCTCTTTGGAAAGGGGAGATGAAAGGTCTCATTGTATGAGTTGTCCGGCTTTAGTCTTTTGTTGAGCTGTATAAATTGACGGCTTCGTAAAAAGTCCATCTGTGCCGTCTGATTTATGACTTTTTACGAGGCCATCATAAATTGATTTGGGAAAGATAACATGAAGGAGCGAACGGTTGAGGGCTCATTTTAACATGGTGTTATTCAAGGCAAGGGATTCCAAGGGCTATATGATGGGTTTTTCGACCTTCAAGTTTAACGTCATTGTAAAAGGTTGAAATAAGAAGGCAAAGAAAAAAGATCCAGATACAAGGCGCGCAAATCCTGAGGAATGAGGCGTACATAGAAGTACGCTGCAGTGACGAAGGATGAAGCGCAACGCAGTAGATGGACTTTTTACGAAGCCGTCAAGTTTGGTCCTTATTTTATTTGACCATTTGGGAGAAAAATGCTAATATTTTGATATTCGGGTAGGTGAACATCAGAAATAGATCGTCCCATGCAGACGGAAATCTGTCAGGTCTCTTCCCCTCAATATGCCGAAGATACGTTCTTTTTTAGCTATAGAACTTCCTCCTACAATCGCCCAGGGTATAGAGCGAGTTCAAGGTGATCTCATACAATCCCATGCCGATGTAAGATGGGTTGAGCCCAGCCGGATTCACCTGACCTTGAAGTTTTTCGGAGATATCGACAAAGAGGCATGTGATGAGATCATTGATGCCGTGGGTAAGGCGGTATCAGGGGTGAAGCCGTTTAGCCTCACAGTCAAAGGGCTGGGTGCCTTTCCCAGCATAAAAAATCCCAGGGTCATATGGTTGGGGATCGAGGATGATGGCGAGGTGCTGAAGTCCCTCCAGAGGGCGGTTGAAGAGGACCTGCGACGAATCGGGTATCCAGGGGAGGAAAGGAAGTTCAAACCTCACTTGACATTGGGACGGGTAAGGTCGGGAAGGGGGAAATCCGGACTCCTTGTGAGAATGGAGGATCTTTTCCACGTCGATTTGGGGGAGTTCCGGGTGGACAGGCTTGTATTATTCAAAAGCGATTTGAGGCCCACCGGTCCTATTTATAGTGAACTGAGGGACTTCAAATTGGGGGGAGGATGAGGCTATGGGAATGGAGGGGAATAAGGAGAAGGCCATTGACTTGGCAATGACCCAAATCGAAAGGCAGTATGGAAAGGGGGCCATCATGAAGTTAGGTGGCGATGCCCTCTTATCCGATGTGCCAATTATCCCTACAGGATCGCTCGCCTTGGATATCGCCTTGGGGGTGGGAGGACTTCCGCGTGGAAGGGTAGTGGAAATCTTCGGGCCTGAGGCATCGGGAAAGACTACCTTGGCGCTTCATGCCGTTTCAGAGGCCCAGAGGATGGGAGGAATTGCCTCCTTCATTGATGCAGAGCACGCCCTGGATGTTCACTATGCCCGTACACTGGGGGTGAAAACGGATGATTTGCTTATCTCACAGCCGGATACGGGCGAGCAGGCCTTGGAGATCACCGAAATACTCGTTCGAAGCGGTGCCGTGGACATGGTGGTGATCGATTCCGTCGCCGCCTTGGTTCCCCGGGCGGAGATCGAGGGAGAAATGGGGGATGCCCATATGGGGCTTCAGGCCAGGCTGATGTCTCAAGCACTCCGAAAACTAGCGGCTACGATAAGCAAGTCAAAGACCATAGTCATCTTCATCAATCAGATCCGGATGAGAATCGGAGTGCTCTTCGGCAATCCAGAGACGACGACGGGGGGAAATGCGTTGAAATTTTATTCCTCCGTGAGGCTGGATATTCGGAGGATAGCGTCAATCAAACAGGGACAGGAAGTCATCGGCAGCAGGACCCGAGTGAGGGTGGTGAAGAATAAGGTTTCCCCTCCCTTTAAAGAGGCGGAGTTCGACATGATCTATGGAAAGGGAATATCGAGGGAGGCCGACATCTTAGATCTGGCTGTAGACCACAACATTATCGAGAAGAGCGGGACATGGTATTCTTATAAGGATCAACGCATCGGCCAGGGAAGGGAGAACGCAAAGGGCTTCTTAGAGGAAAATCCAGAGGTACTTCAACAGATCGAGGAGGAAATAATGGGGCGGTTTCACTTGAAAGGGAGATCGAGAGAGGAGGAAATGAAAAGTGGAGCTGAATGAAATCTTATTGGAGGCCCTGACAAAGGGGGCATCGGATGTACATATAAAGATTGGACAGCCGCCCATTGTCAGGATTGATGGACATCTCAGACCCATGCAGGGAGCCAAACCGTATAGTTACAATGAAGTAAACCAGATGGCCCTGGGGATTATGAACGAGTGGCAGAAGGAACGGTTTATGAGGGAAAAGGAAGTTGATATGGGATATGAAATCCACGGTCTGGGCCGCTTCCGAGTCAATATCTTTCAACAGAGGGGTAAAATCCGCGTTGCCTTGAGGATCGTACCCTATCAGATCAAGGGCTTTCAGGAGCTCAACCTGCCTGGGGTGCTGGAGAAGATCGCCATGGAGAACAGGGGCCTCATCTTGGTCACGGGTACCACGGGAAGTGGAAAGTCTACTACCTTGGCATCGATGATCGATATTATCAATTCCCGAAGGACGTGTCATATTATTACCATAGAGGACCCTATCGAGTTTGTACATGACGACAAAAAGGCTATCATTGATCAGAGGGAAGTGGGGTCCGACACGGGAACCTTTGCCAATGCCCTGAGGAGTGCCCTGAGGCAAGACCCAGACGTCATTTTGATTGGAGAAATGAGGGATTTCGAGACCATCGAAACCGCGTTGACCGCAGCGGAAACGGGGCATCTTGTGATGAGCACCCTCCATACCATCGATGCCAAGGAGACCGTAACCCGTGTCATATCGACTTTTCCACCCTATCATCAGAGGCAAGTCCGCATGCAGCTCGCAGGGGTTATCAAAGGGGTTATCTCGCAGAGGTTGGTTCCGAAAACGGACGGTGTGGGAAGGGTTCCCGCCGTGGAGGTTTTAGTATCTACAGCCAGGGTAAAGGAGTGTGTTATCGAGAAAGAAAAAACTGGAGAGCTCCAAGACGCCATAGCCAAGGGGTACACAACTTATGGGATGCAGACCTTCGATCAGTCCTTGATGTCCCTGTTAAAGGGGAATCTTATTAGCTATGAAGAGGCCTTGAGACAGAGCACCAACCCCGATGATTTCGCCCTGAGGGTGAAGGGGATTCTTGCTACGGGCGATACCCCCTGGGACGATTTTGAGAAGGTTCATAAGCCAGAAGAGGAGGAGGATAGCAAAAGAGGCAGGAGACCCCCGCCCGAGCGCTTATAGGATCGGATGTTACGGAGATGGACAGTAACGAAATAAGGAAAACCTTTCTGAGCTATTTCGAGAATCGGGGTCACCAGATCGTCCCGAGTTCGCCCTTGGTGTCCAAAGAGGATCCGAGTTTACTATTCACCAATGCGGGAATGGTTCAATTTAAGAGGGTTTTCCTGAGGGAGGAGAAGAGGGATTATACCAGGGCGGTTTCGTCACAGAAATGTGTAAGGGCGGGGGGAAAACACAATGACCTGGAAAATGTGGGAAAGACGGCTCGCCATCACACATTTTTCGAGATGCTGGGGAATTTCTCCTTCGGGGACTATTTCAAGGAGGGTGCCATTGAATTCGGGTGGGATTTACTGAACGATCATATGGGCCTTCCCAAGGAGAAACTCTGGATTTCAATCTACGAGGAGGATGAAGAGGCCTTTGGCCTCTGGCATCGAAAGGTGGGGATCCCGTCGGAGCGGATTGTTCGGCTGGGCGAGAAGGAGAATTTTTGGGCTATGGGAGAGACGGGGCCTTGCGGTCCATGCTCCGAGATTATCATAGATCAAGGGGAGGGGGTTGGATGCGGGAGCCCCGATTGCGGAGTTGCCTGTGAGTGCGATAGGTTTTTAGAACTTTGGAACTTGGTCTTCATGCAGTTTAATCGGGAGGAGAATGGGCAAATGACTCCATTGCCCAAGCCCTGTATCGATACGGGGATGGGGTTGGAACGAATTGCCGCTGTCCTTCAAGGGGTTACCAGTAATTACGACACGGATCTCTTTTGCGATATCATCGCCCGAATCGAAGAGGTCAGCTCAAGAAAATATGGAAAGGATGAAGGAGATGATATCTCCATTCGAGTGATCGCCGATCATGCCAGGGCCGCCGCCTTTCTGATTGGGGACGGCGTTTTACCGGATAAAGCGGGAAGGGGCTACGTATTGAGAAGGATTATGCGGAGGGCAGTTCGCCACGGCAGAAAGTTGGGTATTACAGGCCCCTTTCTGGGAGAAGTATCCGGCGTTGTGACAGAACTTATGCGGAAGGCATACCCGGAGTTGGTGGAGCACCGGAACTATATCAGACGGGTGATAGAATTAGAGGAAACGGGTTTCTCCGAGACGTTGGATCGAGGCTTAAACCTTTTGAGGGAGGAGACGGCCAGATTGGCCCAGATGAAAAGCAAGGTCATTCCGGGGAGTGTCGTTTTTATGCTCTACGATACCTATGGGTTTCCGGTAGACCTGACGGAGGATATCGTTCAGGAGGAGGGCTTTCGCATCGATTTAGACGGATTTGAAGGGGCCATGGAGGAACAGAGGCGCAAGGCAAGGGAGTCTTGGAAAGGCATAGGGGAAGAGGGGCTTAAGGAGATTTACGGAAGGATTTCCTCGGAGGGAATCGAGACCCAATTTTTGGGATACGATGAAATTCAATGTACTTCAAAGGTGGTAAAGATCATTCAAGGGGATCATTTCGTGGATAAGGCCGAAACGGGAGATTTGGTGGAGATTGTCGTGGAAAGAACTCCCTTTTATGGTGAGACAGGAGGCCAGGTAGGGGACAAGGGGAAGATGGTAAAGGAAAGCCTGGTCATAGAGATTAATGATGTCCGGAGGCCCATGTCCAGCTTGATCCTTCACAGGGGCTTGGTCAAAGAGGGTATCCTGAGAGTAGGGGACGAGGTTGTCCTCTCCATTGATGAGGAGACGAGGGCGAGGATTGCCCTGAACCACACCGCGACTCATCTCCTTCATTCCGCACTGAGGGAGATCTTAGGGGATCATGTGAAGCAGGCCGGATCCCTGGTGGAGCCCCGTCGGCTCCGGTTCGATTTTACCCATTTTTCCCCCCTCGCCGAGGGAGAACTGGTTCGGGTTGAGGACTTCGTCAACGGGAGAATCAGGCAGAACATAGGGGTCGATGTTCAGGAAATGGAAACGCGAGAGGCCATTCAAGAGGGAGCTACGGCACTATTCGGTGAGAAGTACGGCGATAAAGCGCGAGTAGTGAGTATTTCCGATTTCAGCAAGGAGCTCTGTGGGGGAACTCATACCTCTCGGACAGGGGATGTGGGCCTCTTTAAGATCATAGCGGAAACGGGCGTTGCAGCGGGGGTGAGAAGGATTGAGGCCCTCACCGGAGAGGATGCGGTCCACTATGTTCGGCAGCAGGAGGAGGAGCTTAAGCGGGTTACCTCCATAGTAAAGGCCCCCTCCGGGGAGGTGGCCTCGAAGGTAAAAAAGTTGTTGGACCATCAGAGGAAATTGGAGAGGGAGATCGAGTCCCTGAGGGACAGGCTTGCCGGGGGCAAATCCATCGACCTCATGGATCAGGTGAGGGTTATTAATGGGGTAAAGGTCCTTGCAGCTCAGGTAGAGGCAGGAAATCCCCAATCCCTGAGGACTTTCGGGGATACACTGAAGGATCGAATCGGGTCGGGGATTGTCTTGCTGGGATCGAAAAGGGGAAAGAAGGTCTCTCTGCTAATGAGGGTTACCGATGACCTCCTCTCCCGATTCAATGCCGATACATTGATAAAACCGGTGGCAGAGAAAGTGGGGGGGAATGGTGGGGGCCGACCAGACATGGCCCAGGCGGGTGGAACGGATGTAGCCAAGCTTGAGCACGCCTTACATTCCATCTATAAAATCGTCGAGGAGGTAGGGAAGGCTTAAGCGTCCCCCTTCCTTCGACGCCAGCCTTATTTTTCTTTATAAGTTTCCCTTGCACATCCGTGAGGAAAATGGCCTTCTGAAAAGATTACGCCTGTGAATAACGGCGTTTCCATTGTAGAGTGCAAACGCAAATAAATGGAATTGGTGAGGAAGACCGATCCAAGATTCAATGTTCTATTATTTTCCCTCTTCTTCCAGGATCTCTATCAATAGAGGCAATCACCTTTAGGCATGATTTTAGGTCCTGGCTTTCCCCTTTGTATCCCTTCAATGCAATTGGTACCTTTTGTTCCTTTGATATAAACCGCAAGCGTGTATTCGACATAATCCCAGGCTGTCGACCACCAGTGCACTTTTACATAAGGATTGTTTGTGCCCACATGCTTCTCAGTAACACTCGCATCAACTTCACCAGATTCGGGAACCGTTTTCATGAATTGCACCCTGTCTACAACCCAACCGTTAATGAGATGTGTATCATGATGAAGATCGTCATCCGTACTACAACCCCAAGCAAGATGTGTATAGCTATGCAAAATCGTGATAGCCGTATCATTCCAATCCTTACTCAGTCGATCCCACGTGCATCTACGACAAGTGTTTTTATGTCGAGGTGGGAAAGCCAGAACCTCCGGAAACTGCTTTATCGCAAGATTTCCCTCTTTCAATACTTATCTATTTGCCGTAAAATAACAAAATGAAGAGGACTCCCGCTCATGAGATCTCTGAAAAATGGAAAAAGGAGCTCTGAGCGCGAAATCATTTAGTCTTGCGGTGCTGAAGTGCTGCGGTCAGAAAGAGGAATTTACGCTCAGAAACAACGGAGTCCCCCTGAAAAAAGTCCGGAAACTCCAACTTTTTTTTCCTTGACATCTAAGCATGAATGAACTAAATAATATTTCAATTGAAACTGTTGAAATTCACTTATCGCAAGGAATCATCCGATTCATTCGTGAGCATATTGTGGCCACTGAAGATACTAAATAGGGGAGGAATTGAGCCAGGTTAGAACTCGCTTTCCACCGAGCCCAACGGGTTTCTTACATATTGGGGGGGTAAGGACGGCCCTATTCAACTGGCTTTTTACCAGGCATTACGGGGGAAAGTTCATCCTGCGCATTGAGGATACCGATATAGTTCGATCCACGGAGGATGCGGTCAAGGCAATCCTGGATAGCATGCAGTGGCTGGGCTTGGACTGGGATGAGGGGCCCTTCTTCCAATCAGAGAGGCTTGCCGTATACCAAAAACATGTAGACAAGCTATTGTCCGAGGGAAAGGCCTACCCATGTTATTGCACTCCCGAGGAGCTGGAGGAGAGGCGGAAAAGGGCGCTGCAGGAGAGGAAAAAGCCGAAATATGACGGCAAATGTCGAGATCTCCCGCTCCCCTATCCCGATGGGCCCTATGCGGTGAGGTTTAAATGTCCACAGGAGGGAAGGACGGTTGTGGAGGATCTGGTGAAGGGACAGATCGTCTTCGAAAATGCAGAGTTGGATGATCTGATTATCCAGAGGAGCGATGGTATGCCCACGTATAACTTCGCCGTGGTGGTCGATGATGGAACTATGGGCATTACCCACGTCATCAGGGGAGACGATCACGTTAATAATACGCCGAGGCAGATTCTGCTGTTCCTGGCCCTTGGTTACCCCCTTCCATATTTTGCCCACGTCCCGATGATCCTCGGCCATGATCGAACCCGATTGAGCAAGCGCCACGGGGCGGAATCGGTTATGGCTTACAAAGAGATGGGGTATTTGCCCGAGGGGCTTTTGAATTATCTGGTTCGGCTTGGCTGGTCTTATGGGGATCAGGAGATTTTTTCCATAGGGGAACTGATAGAGAAATTTTCCCTGGAGAATGTGGGGAAGTCAGCGGGTATCTTCAACCCTGAAAAACTTCGCTCCATTAATGGAAATCATATGAAGGCGAGGGAGGCAGATGAGCTGCGTCCTCTCTTGCTCCCCTTCATCAAGGCAAAAGGCTATGACACCGGGGAAGGGGAGAAATTGAACAAGATCATTAGAAACCTTCAGGATAGATCAAAGACCCTCGCGGAGATGGCTGACCTGGCGGAATTCTTTTTCAAGGAAGAGATTGAATACGATGAGGAGGCAGCCGAGAATTTTTTGCTGCCGGAGGTAATCGATATCTTCGAGGAGTTGATAGCGGGTTTCAGGAGAGTGGAGGCCATGTCCGAGGCAGAGGTTGAATCATTGTTCAGGGGGATTGCCCAAAGGAGGGAGATTAAGCTGGTGAAAGTCGCCCAACCCGTTCGGGTAGCGCTCACAGGTCGAACCGTAAGCCCTGGGCTCTTTGAGGTGATCGATATATTGGGGAAGGCCCAAACGATTAAGCGGCTCGAAAGGGCCATCACCTTCATACGGGCATCCGTTGCTCTCCCGGGAGGTGACAATGAGGATTAAGAAACTGGAAATTTTGGGTTTCAAGTCCTTCTCGGAAAGGGTGAGCCTCTCCTTTCCCGTGGGAATTACAAGTATTGTGGGCCCAAACGGCTGCGGGAAGAGCAATATCGTTGATGCCGTACTGTGGGTGGTGGGAGAGAGGAGCGCAAGACACCTTCGAGCACGGTTAATGGAAGACGTGATCTTTAATGGGGCCGATGGGGATAAGCCCATGGGAATGGCTGAGGTGAGCATCCTGTTCTCCAATGAGGATGGAGGAGTTCCCGCCGAATTCGCAGGATATGAGGAGATCATGGTCACCCGCCGGTTTTTTCGCTCCGGGGAGAGCGAATATTATATCAATAAAAACCCATGCCGGCTCAAGGATGTCACGGATTTATTCGCAGGAACGGGAATTGGGACCAATGCCTATTCCATTATCGAGCAGGGAAAGGTCGAATTTATCCTTAACTCAAAGCCGCAGGAAAGGAGGTTATTGTTCGAGGAGGCAGCCGGGGTATCCAAGTTCAGAGAGAGAAAGCGGGCCGCCTTGATAAAGATGGAATCGACGGAACAGAATCTCCTTCGGCTTCGAGATATCATCGGGGAGATTAAAAGACAGATCAATGGGTTGAATCGGCAGGTAAAAAGGGCAGAGCGGTTTAAGACATATAGAGGGGAGGTTAAGGAGATCGAGTCGAGAATCGCCGCAGATGAGTATGCGGGGCTGTTGAATAAGAGGGAGGGAATAGAAGAGGCCTTAGCGGGATTGAGGGAGGAGGGGACGAAGGTAACACGAAGGTTACAGAGAACACAGAACTTCGTCGAGCACACCAGGCAGAGGTTGAGGGAGGTGGAGGAGGGGCTCAATGAGGACCAACGGAGAACCCTTGGCGTCCAAAACGAGCTCCAAAGGGGTGAAGACGGGATTGAGGCCATCAACAGGGAGCTGGACCGCCTCTCCCATCTGGAGAAGCAGTACCTGGAGGAGATCGGACAATTGAATTCCAAGCTGGAGGAGACGAGGAGTGAAAGGTCAAGGATGGAAGGGGTGAGGTCCGATTTGAGGGAACAGATCCTCTCGGAAGAGACGGGATTGAAGGAGCGGGAGCAGGAGCTTGAGTCCCTGAAACGCCAAAATGAGGGCACGATGAACGATCTGGAGGACCAGAAGGCCAGTCTCGTGGACATCCTTTCTCAAATATCGGCTTCGAGAAACACGGTCTCCAGTGTGGGGAAAGAGATTGAAGGCCTAGAAAGGAGAATAGTTCGTAATGGGACTGAGCAACAGGAGGCGAAAGGTGCGGTTGAAGAGATGGAGAAGCTCTTATCCCAGTCAAATGAGAGGATGAACGCCCTCATTTCATCTCAAGAGAAACTGGAGGGGGAGAGGGAGGTCCTCCGAGCGGGTATTGATGCTCTGCGTCGGAGAATTATCGCTGAGGAGTCGGAGCTGAAAAAGATGGAGGCAATGCTTCACCGGGAGGGGTCGAGGCTCGAATCGTTGAGGGAGTTGGAGAAAAATTACGAGGGCTACGATAGTGGGGTAAAGGCAGTAATGCTTTCTAAGGAGAAGGGAGAGCTGGATGGAATTTACGGGCTCATCGGAAACATGATAGAGACGGACGAGCGATTTGAGGCGCCGTTAGAGGCCGCACTGGATCGGAAATTACAGCATATAGTAGTGAAAGGACTTGCGGAGGGGATGCAGGCCATTCGGTATCTGAAGGACCGCAGTTGCGGTCGCTCTACATTCATCCCCATCACCCCAAAGGGTTCAATTCGAGCCGTGGAGGGGGAAAGCAGATCCAAGGAGGAAGGATTGTTGGGATCCCTTGCTCAGTTTGTGAAGGTCAAGGAGGGTTTTTCCCCCGTAATAGCATTTCTCCTTGAGGATGTATGGCTTGTCGATAATCTGGAGATAGCCCACAGGCTGTGGAAGAAGGGAAATGGCTTTCGAACATTGGTGACCCTCGATGGAGAGGTTTTGGAGAGGGATGGAAGTCTGACGGGAGGAGGCATAGAGGAAGGCGGGTTCGGCTTGCTTGAGAGGAGGAGGCTTATCAAAAAGCTTGAGAATAGCGTATCCGGGCTAGAGGAGCAAATTCGTCTCAAGGAGACAGCGAATGGGAAACTCACTGATACCATTTCGGCAAAGGAGAGGGAGCTCGATGACCTGCTGGAGAATCGACACAAGCAAGAGATAGAGCTCATGGATTGCAAAAGGGATGTGGAACAGAGGGGACAAGGGCTGATTCGGGAAGGACAGAGGTTGGAGATTCTGGAATTTGACGGAAGACAACTCCAAGCCGAGCTTGAAACAAGGAGGGGAGAATTGGAGGGCCTTTCCAACCAATTGAGGGAACTCGACAATCGGAAGCGGGAGGGGGAGGAGAAGATAAGTGAATGGCAGGCGAAATTGGATGAGGAGAACATGGCCTTGGAGCGAATAAATCGAGATGTTACCGGCCTCAAGGTGAACACTGCGGCGCAGAGAGAGAAGATGAATGCCATTGAAGCAGTGCTCGGCAACCTGGAGCAATCCCAAAGGGGAGCAAAGGATGAGATCGCGAGGAAATTGAGGGAAGTAGAGCGTGTCAGGGGGGAAATCTCCGATGCCAGGCAGCGAGTAGAGGCCCTCCGGAAACAAGGACAGCAGAGTGTGAAGGAGCTCAAATCCCTCACCAGGACAGTGAATGTCCAAAAACGACAGAAGGAGAGATTGGCCGAAGTCCTCAGGGAGGGTGAATCCGGTCATGAGCGGTTAACGGTGAAACGGGATGAGATTGGCCAAAAGACCAATGAACTCAATCTCAAAATGGCCGAAGTTCACCTTTCAGTTGAGCATCTGGAGGGGAGGGTATCGGAAAGGCATGGCCTTTCCTTGGAGAAATTGCTCGAGGAAAGGGTCCCCGATTTTCAGCGGGAACCCGCGGAACGGAGGCTCGATGAACTCCAATCGGCCCTCGACGAGTTGGGGGGAGTCAATCTGGTGGCATTGGACGAGTATGAGGAATTGAAGGGGCGATATGATTTCCTGATGGAGCAGAAGAGGGATTTAGAGGAGGCCATGGATGACTTGAGGAAGGCCATTTCAAGGATAAATAGGACGACAACCCGTCAGTTTTTGAAGACCTTTGAGGCGGTGAAGGGGAAATTTCAGGAAGTATTCGCCAGGTTGTTTGAAGGAGGAATGGGAGATCTGGTGCTTACCGATGAAAGAGATCTTTCCATTACGGGAATTGAGATCGTAGCCCAACCACCCGGTAAAAGGTTACAAAATATCGATCTCCTTTCCGGCGGGGAGAAAGCATTGGTGGCCATTGCGCTGCTTTTCTCCTTTTTTCTCGTCAAGCCCACCCCCCTCTGCCTTATGGACGAGGTGGATGGCCCTTTAGACGATGCAAATATCGACCGTTTCGCAGCATTTGTAAGCGAATTATCCAAGACCTCCCAGTTTATATTAGTAACCCATAATAAGAAGACCATCGAGATGTCCAATACCCTTTATGGGGTGACCATGGAGACCCCGGGAATCTCGAAAGTAGTCTCGGTAAAGCTGAACTAAATAAATCAGAAGGCGAGGCCCTCGCATGGTCAAGGGTGGTCAAAAAGGATAACTGTGTATCAGACTACTGAACCAGAAAGGGTTTCCCCAGGACCACCTTTTTCATCTCTTCGTTATTATTTTTTTCAGACAACTAACGCCGTCAACAGGTGGAATTTTTACTTACCTCTAATATACAACCCAGAGGGACAATCCATTGAGCAGCTCAAGAGTAAGGGACCGTTGAATGTGCATGTAGACGCTGCTTTTTTTCGGGTTCGTCATCTCTCAGAGAGAAATATGAAGGAGAGTAAAAGATGAACAACCAGGTTTTAGAAGAACTCCTATCCATAG
>CP070774.1:831774-846910 GCA_020346125.1 Syntrophobacterales bacterium
AGACCATGGGGGGATCTGAGTTGACCATTCCCACCCAAGCGAGGGTGATGATGTTTGGTTTCCCAGATGCATCCACACACGTGACCAACATGACGGGCAGGGGAAACATCGTCGTCGTCGGATTTCGGCTCACCTTGGACATATTCGTCTCCATCATCCAAAAGCGCTAATATCCCCTTTTCCCCTTCGGATTACCTCGGGAACTTCATCGGTAAGGTCGATAACGCTCGAATGCTCCGCCACGATAATTCCCCCGTCTATGACCAAATCGAGGCTTTTGCCAAAGCGTTCCTCGATTTCCCGGGGGTCGCTGTAAAGCTCTTCGTCCGGTCGATACACGCTTGTGCTAATGATGGGATGGCCCAATTCCCTCACAAGGGCAAGGCAAATGGGATTATCCGGGACCCGAATTCCAACGGTCTTCTGCTTAGTCATCACCATCTTGGGGACTAACTTTGTGGCCTCCAGTATGAAGGTATACGCCCCTGGTAGGAGTCGCTTCATCGTCTTATAGGCATAATTTGACACGTAGGCATATCGGCTGATATCCTTCAAATTCGAACAGATAAAGCTCAGGGGTTTATTCCGATTATGCTTCTTGAGTTTGTAGATCCTCTCTATGGCTTCCTTATTGAATAGGTCACATCCTATACCATAAATGGTATCGGTGGGATAACCAATCACCCCCCCATTTTTCAGTGCCTCAATGACCCTTCTGATTAACCTGGGTTGAGGGTTTTGGGGATTGATACTGATAATCATGAATCATCCCTCCTTCTCAGTCCTTATCGCCCCCCTTATAATCAAAAACATTATCGAGAAATTTCCCCGTTAATTCAAGGCTATTCTTCCGAGCTTTGCGCACCATCATACACATATGGGGCCTCGGGAGGGAATTACATCAATGCAAAGGGTGGACAAATCAACGGAAGAAACGCATCAAATGCCTTTCCACGGAGTGCGGGAAATGGGGATAGTGGTCTCTCCAAAACGCCATGGCCATAACATACTCATCAACGATATCATACCTGGGCTTGGCCCGCTCCGAGCCGAACGATCGTTGTGACATCGAGCTGACTGGAGGAAGGTGTATGTAGAGGGTTCCGATATAGATGGTGTTCCCGGGCAAGACATCGAAATAGACTGATAGAGGGCCAATTGTGTTGGCATGCCCCCCGGGAAATTGATAGACCCATCTCCATAAATTATACTCCCCAGGGGGTAACCTAAGGCAGAAATACCCATTCCCCCTGAGAAAGTGTGAAACCTTCAGCTCGGAATGCCATCCCCCAATGAATATTTGAAAGGAGGTTTTGGTTGAAGGGTCTATTCGGGGACTCTCCCAGGATTTTTCGACCCCTTCCTCCACCACCCCAATCCTGCCAAGGACCACGGAGTCACCCCTATAATCTCCATAAAAGTATTCGGTCTCCACATTCCCGATTTCCTTCACACAGGACGGGGCGCAGAGAACCCCCAGGACAAGATAAATCCCTATAAACTTCCGACTCCTTACCATGGGATGAATCCAGGAGAGTAAATTCCCTAATTTCCTCAACTTATAAGGGAATTCCACCCCGAAGTCAAGGTGCGGTTAAGAGATCCCTTAAAAATTGGGAAAACGAGCTCTGAGCCTGGAAATATACAGTGTTGCAGTGCTGCGGTGCTGCAGTCATACGGTTAAGGCGGTACACATTCCGATAAGTTGTGGGACAGAGTGGCACCCAAGACACTCTTTACAGCGGAGCGAGCTTTAGAATGGTCGAAAAAATATTTCTGAGTAGTGAAGAGCGAGTTTTTCACAGAGCTCCTTAGCCAATTTGACGTGGCCAAATTTCCTGCTATAAATGATAGAAAAACACCAAAAATGATAAAAAAACATCGATGAAGGGAGGGACGAAATGACAAAAACGAAACGAAAGCCATTGATTCTTTCCGCGATCGCCATTGTGGCCTTTCTTGGGCCCCCTCTTGGCCAAATCGGAAAATTGTCTGCTGAGCAGAAACTCGAGCTGCCTGCCATCCAAAATGCGGTGATTTGCGAGAGGGTTGATGACCGAACCCCCAGGGGGATCAGACAAACATATCCATCCACCATTGGAACGATTTACTGTTTTACTCATCTGGCGAAAATTCCCTCGGAAGGGATTATCTATCACGTCTGGTACTATGGGAACGTGGAAATAGCCAGGGTGGAGCTCTCAATCTCGCCGCCTCAATGGAGGACTTGGAGTTCAAAAAAAATCCTCCCGGAGAGGAAAGGCAATTGGAAGGTGGAGGTCGTCTATGGGGATCACATCTTGAAGACTCTCACCTTCGCCATCGAATGAACGATAGATTACGATAGCCTCGCTCCCCACACCGAATGGGTGTATCCGAAGGCTATCCAGATGGACCTTCCCTTCACATTTTCCTCCCTCAAGAAATGGTGGTTCATCCACCTGCCGATTCCACATAATACCTCAGGATATCCGTCTCCGTGATGAGGCCAATCAAATTGCCTTCCTCAATTACGGGAAGGCATCCGATCCTCTTCTCCAACATCACCTTGCCCGCTTCCTCAATATCTGCCTGGGGGGAGATGGTGACAACCTCATCCACCATCACCTCTTTCACGGCCACCGTCTTCATGAACTCCCTCTTTGCCTTTTCCCCAAAGCCCATGGCCGAGGCCAATGAGGCCTTAAACAGGTCCCTCTGGCTGATAATCCCCACCAACCGGCCTTCATCGACGACGGGAAGATGTCTTATCCTCCCCAATTTCATAATATCGTCGGCCACACTGAGCTCGTCGTTTAAATCTAACGTCGCCACATCCCTCGTCATGATATCCTTCACCCTCATCACCTTCCTCCTTGTTTCCCAAGTCCCTCAAGGTTATGAATTGCTCTTCAACGTATGGAAAGCCTATTGTACCTTCAATGCCGTAAAATAAAGGGCGATGATGGTTTTGGCATCTCGAATCTCACCCCTTTTGACCATTTCCAATGCCTCTTCTAGTGGGATAGGTTTCACATACAGTACTTCGTCCATATCGAGATTCTGGCAGCTTGGGATGAGGCCGGTAGCCAAGAAGATGTGAATATGCTCATCTGAGTAACCCGGAACTGGGAAGATATCGCCTATTTTTTTGAATGCATGGGCGCGATAACCCACCTCCTCAGGAAGCTCCCTTTTGGCGCATTCAATGGGGCTCTCCCCCGGGTTTAGGGTTCCCGCGGGGACCTCCCAGAGAAATTGCCCTACAGCATGCCGATATTGCTTGATCATGACCACCCTGTGGTCGTCAAGGAGTGGAACGATAGCTGCAGCCCCTGGATGGCGAATAATTTCCAACTCTGCCGTTACCCCATTTGGCAACGTCAGCCTCTCCTTAGAGAGGCGAATTACTTTCCCCGTATAGAGATCCCATACCTTTTGCAGAGTGATACCCATCCCATCCTCCCGAGAATGGTAAACATGCTCCTAGTCAGCCTATCCTCCCCATTTCCCCAAATCGCCACCAGTGTTTACGGCCTTGAGAAAAGGAAATTTCAGAAATACTCTTTTATTTCAGCCGACTACATAAAAAAAGCAGAAATAGTTTAGCTTTATTATTTTAACTTCCTTAAATTTAAAAATTTTTTTTATAAAAAAATTTATTTTCCCCTTGACAACTGGCATATTTAGTGATAAATAATAATAGAGATACAAGATATTGGGGGAAGTGAAACCATGAGCTATATCATCTGCGAAAAGCGAAAAGGCAATCCCAAGGTCAACGTAGAAGTCTGCAGGAGAAAATGCAAGCATGCCAATCAATGCAAACCATACAAGGAATTCCTCGGCATTGCTCATGCCCTCCAGGGGGGAAAGGGCAATTTACGAAATCATCCCGTATTACCTTGATCTCGACCCATCAGTTGATATCGGGGCCATCCCCTTTTACACCAAAAAAACCTTTGCAGAATCCCCCCTACAAGGACGATGCTGATGAAGTCCCCAATCCCCAAATTCATATTGCAAGATGCTGAGCATGGCAACTCCGGCCGTCTCTGACCTCAGGATCCGGGGTCCCAGCCCCACGGGGATGAATCCCTTCCCTTCTGCTACGGAGATCTCCTCCTCGCAAAAACCTCCCTCGGGCCCAACGAGGAAGAGGAATTTCCCGGAAATCTTATCGATTTCCCTCACCCTTTCTTTCAAGGACCTCGCCTCCTTTTCCCAAAGAATCAACTTCACAAAACCACGGAAGGGCCACTCCAGAATTGATCCGAGATTATGGATCCCCTCAACCCTGGGAGGAACGGTTCGTCCGCACTGTTTAGCCGATTCAAGGACGATCCTCTTCCAACGATTCCATCTCCTCTCGCCCCCTTCCCCCCCTAATTTCGGAATCGTCCTCGATGAAACGAATGGGAAAATGGCCGAGACACCCATCTCAGTAGTTTTCTGCAATACATAATCCATCTTATTCCCCTTCAAGATGCCTTGCCCTAAGATGACCTCAATGGGGGATTCCCTCCTGGGAGAACCTGTCTTTCTAATTTTCACCGTTATCCGATGGAGCCTCTGGCTTTCAATTGTTCCCCAATACTCCATCCCCTTCCCATCGAAGAGAACAATCTCATCCCCTTCCCTCAGCCTGAGGACCGTTTGGATATGTTTCGCCTCAGCTCCCGAAATCTCTATCTCATCTCCCATCCGATGGGGAGCTTCGACATAAAAGCGCGACACTGATCCCCCTCATGCTCTCTTTAAAACCATACATGCCCACCCGTCCTCCCGGGATACCTCCGTCAAGGTGAAAAACCCATCAGGGAAAAGTTTTTTCAATAGATCCACCTCTCCATCTAAGACTCCGGAAAGGATTAGGATACCCCCAGTCGCAACGCGTTCCATGAGGTGATCCCTCATACCCTTAATGGTCTGCGCATTGATATTCACAACAACTACACCGAATTGTTCCCCTATCTGAGAGATGGTGGCCTTTCTCAATCGAATCCTTCTCCTCAATTTGTTAATACGGATATTTTCCCTCGCGTTATCAATGGCCCTTTGGTCGACGTCTATACCAACAACATGCCGGGCACCCAATTTGGCCGCGGCAATAGCGAGAATCCCCGATCCCATGCCCACATCCAAGACCGAACGGGGTGTTCTCCCACCTCTTCGTGGGAGGTCATATACGCCGGTTAATGCTTTCTCCAATGCCCTAAGACAAAGCCGTGTGGTCGGATGAGTTCCCGTTCCAAAGGCCATTCCCGGCTCGATATCGATAACGATCATCTCCCTTGGCCTTAGGCTGATCCAAGGGGGTTTGACGACAATTCGTCTTCCCGGCTGGGAGGCATTGAAGAAGTCCCTCCAACGCGTCATCCAATCCTTCTCAGCGATAGAGCGAACCTCTATATCAGATGGGCAAATCTTGGGGAAAAATTCCCTTATCGCCTCTAAATAGCGGGAAATGGATTGAGCCTCAATCATAAGCGGCCAGGGAAAATAGGCCTTGACTATTTCGAACCCCTCTTTCTCCCCTTCGTCTTCAATACTAATCCCTGTGGAACCCCTTTCCATAAGGAAATTGGCAAAGGCCTCCTGTGCCTCCTTCGGAATGGTTACCCTAACCTCCCCCCATTTTTTCTTAAGCCCCATATTCCACTTGTTTCGATGTTCCCGTTTTGTAATCGTCCAAAGGACTTGGGAGTTCATCTTATCACAGAAATGGATTTCCTCAAGGAGAAATCCCCTCTGGATCTGGAAGGGGTCCATTTCCTTGACAATGAATGGAGGTATATCCTATAATTCTACTTAAAAATTTAAATAGTTATGTTTTTTTACATAGATAATGCGTCCTCAATGATAAGAAATGGAAGCTCAACGTGAGATTATTCATTACCTTCGAGGGCATAGAAGGAAGCGGTAAAACGACACAGATTCAACTGTTGAGGAGTCATGTGGAACAAAAGGGATACCGATGTCAAATTACCCGGGAACCCGGCGGTTGCCGAATTGGGAACAAAATCAGGGATATTCTTATGGACTCGGACAACGAAACCCTGACCCCCATGAGCGAATTATACCTCATCATGGCCAATCGGGCACAGCACGTTACGGAGGTGATTGAACCTGCCCTAAAGGCTCAAAAGATTTTGATCTGCGATCGGTTTCACGATGCGACGATTGCCTATCAAGGGTTTGCGCGAGGCATGGCCCTCGATTTGATTGAAACGCTCAATCAAACGGTTACCAAGGGGGTAAAACCCGATCTGACGATTTTGCTGGACTGTCCCGTTGAAGTGGGATTAAAGAGGGCCAGGGGAAGAATGGCGGCCGAGGACTCATCATGGAAAGAGGGCAGATTCGAAGGGGAACGCGGGGATTTCCATCAAAGGGTGAGGGATGCCTATCTCACGATCGCCAAAGCTGAACCCGATCGGATTAAGGTCGTGGATGGATCACGAGATGGACATACCGTTGAGCGGGAAATCCGGCGACTCGTTAATCCCTTTTTGAAATGACTCATAGGTGATGACCTCGTAAAAAGTCAGAAATGGGACGACAAAGTAAAAAGTTCCAAATGCAAGGCTTTCGAATCTTGAGGAATGAGGCGTACTTACAGTGCGTCGCAATGACGAAAGATGAAGTGTAACGCAGCAGTTGGACTTTTTACGAAGCCGTCATAGGTGGGCAAGATGTCTTTCAAGGATATTATCGGACATGATAGTCAGATAGAACATCTCCGAAATGCCATGAGGAATGGGCGGGTCGCCCACGCCTACCTTTTCCTGGGAAAAGAGGGGATTGGGAAAAAATTGGTTGCCCTAAGCCTGGCCAAAGCCCTCAATTGTCCCCATGGTAGCGAAGATCCCTGTGATGAATGTCGATCCTGTCTGAAGGTGGAACATCTTAACCATCCCGACGTCATTTTGGTGGAGCCTCAAGGCCAATGGATTCGAATCGACCAGATCAGGGATCTCCAGAGGGAGTTGAGTCACAGGCCTTATGAGGGGAAGAGGAGGGTATGTATTTTTTCAGGCTCGGATCGATTGAGGCAGGAGGCGGCCAATGCCTTGCTAAAAATTTTGGAGGAACCTCCTCTTCACACCGTGATGATCCTCCTTGCCGCCAATTTAGATCTCATTCTTCCCACCATTGCATCTCGCTGCCAAAAGATTCCCTTCAATCCATTGCCCTTTGATCGAATAGCAGAGGTTGTTCGTTCAAGATTGGAGCTGCAAAGAGAGGAGGCTCACATTCTTGCCTCCCATGCCGATGGGAGTCTGGGGAAGGCATTGCACGCGGACCTGGATTTTGTTCTTCGGGCCAGAAGGGAGATTATCGAAAAAATCATCGATCTTCCCTCCTATGGGGCAGAGCAAATATTGGGTCTGGCCGAGGAATTGAGCACAGGCAGTGAAGACCTACCCAAGCTCTTAACCATGATCCATTCCTGGTATAGAGATCTTTTGACATATAAGGAGAGGGGAGGCGGGGCTCACCTGATTAACATCGACCTTTCGCAGGAGATCCAGAAAGTGGCACCCAGGACGAATACTCCATCCCTGATCCATCGAATGGAGGTCATCCAGGGTGCCTTATGGAACTTGGATCGCAATGCCAATCGGCAAATAACCCTGGAGGCAATGTTCCTGGATTTAGCCAGAACCAGAGGCCTCCATGACAATACAAGGAGTTAAAGAGATGGTTAGGGTTGTCGGCGTGAAGCTTTATAATGCCAAAATTTATGAGTTCGACGCCTCGGATGAGGAATTCAAATTGGGCGATAGGGTTTTAGTGGAGACGGAAAAGGGCCGATTTCTGGGAAAGGTAGCCGTTGAGCCAAGGGAAAGGGAGAAAAGGTCCTTCCTGAAAAGCCTCCGACCAGTCCTTCGGAAGGCAACCGATGAGGATGTGAAACAAGACGAAAAGAATGTCCAGATGCAGGGAGAAGCCTTCGACTTCTGCCTGCAAAAGATAAGGGCCAGGGGGCTATCCATGAAACTGGTCCGTGTCGAATTCTTATTCGACCGGAGCAAGGCCATCTTCTATTTTACCGCGGAAAAGAGAGTTGACTTCAGGGAACTGGTAAGGGATTTAGCGTCCAAATACCATACCAGAATTGAGATGAGACAGATTGGCGTTAGAGATGAAGCCAAGATGGTCGGAGGAACGGGGAGCTGTGGTCGCGAGCTCTGTTGTTCACGTTTTCTCAATACCTTTGACCTGGTATCCGTTCGTATGGCCAAGGAACAGAACCTCGCCCTCAATCCCGAAAAAATTTCAGGCGTATGTGGTCGACTCATATGTTGCCTAGCCTTTGAACATGAAATTTATTCCCAACTCAGGAAGAACCTCCCCAAGCTTGGAAAGCGGATCAAAACCAAATTCGGACAAGGAAAGGTCATTCGGCAAAACATCCTCGCCCAGACGGTAACCCTCCAATTGGAGGATGGAGCCGAAATGATCCTCAATGCATCCGACCTCTAAGGGAAACCACGGGAGATGTCAAAGAGGTATTACATTACCACGCCAATCTACTACGTGAATGATGTCCCCCACATCGGGCATGCATACACTACCATTGTGGCCGATGTGTTGAGCCGATTCTATCGACAATCGGGTTTTGAGACCTTTTTCCTGACGGGAACGGATGAGCATGGTAACAAGGTACTCCAGGCGGCGGAGGCGGCAGGCAAAACCCCCAAGGCGTATGCTGACCAAATCAGCGGCTTATTCAGAGACATCTGGCCCCAATTGGACGTCTCCAACGACTACTTCATTCGCACCACCGACGAAAAACACCAGAAGGTAGTTCAACTAATCTTGCAGAAAGTCCATGATAGCGGGGACCTCTATTTCGGGGAATACGGTGGATACTATTGCTTCGGTTGCGAACGGTTCTATACACAAGGCGAACTGGTGGATGGAAAATGCCCGGATCACCAAAAGGAGCCTCAATTCATTAAGGAAAAAAATTATTTCTTCAAGATGAGTAAATATCAAGATTGGCTGATCCACCACATCGAGGATCATGAGGATTTTATTCGGCCTGAGATCTACCGGAATAAGGTCCTTTCCTTCCTTCAGGAACCACTGGAAGATCTCTGTATCTCCCGTCCCAAGAACAGGCTTTCCTGGGGAATCCCCCTTCCCTTCGATACTCGGTATGTGACTTATGTCTGGTTCGATGCCCTTATCAACTATATCTCGGCCTTGGATTACCCCTCGGGGAAAGTCTTCCAAAAATTCTGGCCGGTGGCCGAACACCTCATAGCAAAGGATATTCTCATCCCGCATGGGATCTATTGGCCAACTATGCTCCGGGCTGCGGGCATTTCGCCGTACAAGAAGCTCAACGTCCATGGGTACTGGAATATCAAGGAGAGCAAAATGTCGAAAAGCCTGGGAAACATCATCAGGCCCTTAGAGGTAAAGGAGAAATACGGCCTGGATTCCTTTCGCTATTTCCTCCTGAGGGAGATGACCTTTGGCCTCGATTCTAATTTCAGTGAAGATGCGCTCGTCCAGCGAATCAACTCTGATCTCGCCAATGACTTGGGAAACCTCCTCAGCCGAACCTTGGCCATGGTAATCAAATACTTCGGGGAAAAGGCTCCATCAATGGGTCCTGCAGAACCCATCGATGAGGTCCTCAGGGAATGCGCCGTGTCCGTTGGTGAGGAAGTGGAGACTTCTATAGGGGAAATGGCTTTCAATAAGGCCCTCATTTCCACTTGGAAACTGATCGCCAAGGTCAATCAATATCTGGACCAGACGGCACCATGGTCCCTGGCCAAGGAAAAAAAACGTCAAACGAGGCTGGCTTCCGTATTATATAATGCCCTGGAATCCATGAGGATTATCGCCATCCTTATCTACCCAGTTATGCCCCAAACGGGCGTTGAGATATGGCGTCAGATCGGCCTGGGGGATAAGCTTGCAGGGCAAGAATTTAGCCAGGCCAAAATCTGGGGTCAATATAGAGCTAACTCCAATGTAGAAAGGGTAAGGGCCCTCTTTCCCAGGATCGATGCACCCAAAGCCCAAGGATGGGAGGAATGAAGGCTAAGGCAAGGAGAAATCCACAAAGGGTCGGGGCGGTGCTGGAGAAGACCCTGAAGAAGATGTCATTAGAGGGGAAATTGAAGGAGCATGAGATCTGGAATGTTTGGAACAATGTAGTAGGAGAGCATGTGTTTCACCACGCTCAACCCGAGCACATGAGAAATAAAATCCTCTTCGTAAAGGTTTCCAGTTCTGCATGGATGCAGCAACTTTATTACATGAGCAAGGAAATCGTTGTGGCACTCAATAAGAGATTGGGCGCACATGTCATCGAGGAAATCCGTTTCAAATTAGGAGAGATCGATTTTCGAAGGGAATCACCCCCACCCCCTTCACGGTCCTCAAATCCTATTCCATCGCCGAGCAAGGGCATCTCGAAGGAGATTCAAAAGACCCTCTCCCCTATCAAGGATGTTCAAATAAAGGAGATTCTCGGAAGGGTGATGCTCATGGCCCTTGGGAGGCGGGAGGAGAAAGCTCGCTGAATATCACCTGTCTGGTGCAACCCCTTTCTTTGATGGGATTTCTCGATAGACCTCCTTCAGGGGAATCCCAATAGCTTTAGCGATTCTCTTACAATCCTCATATTCGGGCATTACGTTAACGATCCGACCCCTGTGGTCGGTGGAGACCTTGAGCCTCACCGTGCCATATTTGGTTTCCACCTCTTCTATTTTTCGGCTCAGTTTTGCCCTTCGGACGGAATAGAGGCGCACTCCGATGGAGGTCGATTCCCTGAAGAGAGTATCGATGATCATGTCAACCTCCGCTTCGTAGCAGAGGATCTTGATAGTGATGCCAGGGCGGCTCTTCTTCATCTGGATGGGAGTGAAGGTCACGTCCAGAGCTCCCATTTCGGGAAGTTTCTCCATAAGATAGCCGTGAATTTCGGAGGACATATCGTCAATATCGGTTTCCACTACCCAAACCCTATCGCCCTCACATGGTCCTTCGCCCTCCCCTAAGATGATCCTCAATACGTTTGGGACCTCCTCGAATACCCTATCGCCCATACCATACCCCACCCTTTCGATCCTCATCTCGGGAATGTTACCGAAGCCGGCGGACAATGAGGTTAAAATGGCCGCTCCAGTAGGCGTAACCAGCTCTTCATTGAGGGAGGAAGAGTAAATGGGGATCCCCTTTAATATCTCGAGGGTGGCCGGTGCGGGAACGGGTAATCGCCCATGTTGCCCATGAACAAACCCAGATCCCACGGGAATTCTCGAGGCAAACACCCGCTCGATCGCCAGGTGGCTCATCCCAACAGCAGCTCCTACTACATCTACGATGGAGTCAAGTGCGCCAACCTCGTGAAAATGAACCTCATCGATCTTTTCGCCGTGAACTTTAGCCTCGGCGGTGGCCAATCGATGGAATATATTCAGGCTCCTGTCCTTCACCGGAAGATCCAATGGGCTCTCTTCGATCATCAGTTTAATTTCCCGATATGAACGTTGAGGACCTCCATCCCCCCTGACCCTCACCTTCACATGGGTCCCATGGATTCTCATCCTTTCATCTCGTTTTACTTCAATGTCGAATGGCTCAACCCCCAGCTTGGACAACTCCTCGAGAAGGATGGATTTCGGCAAACCAATATCTATCAAAGCCCCGAGGACCATGTTCCCACTGATACCCGAGAAGCAATCGAGATAGCACACCCTCATGCCGAACCACCTTTCCCTTTCGCAACGAGGGTATTCGTGGACATCAGCCCCCTTCCTCTATACGGACGGATACCCCCCTTTTTAAGGTCTTTCAGGAGTGTTGTATCTTCTATCACCCTTCCGAAGACGTTCACCGGACTGGCTGGCCTGATTTCATCCCCCCACGTATTGATTTGGGCTTCAATGGGGAGACTCTTCCAGATGAGATCGGTTGTCTTCGTCTCATTCAATTCACCATATACCTCCCCCTCGCCCACCGTAACCTTAATCCTTCTATCCACCATCTCCCTCCTCAATCCCACTCCTGTCCTACGGCGTGCCTGCCTTATCGGACTCAATTTCTCCGTCTCCTTCACCTTCATCGATGGGCTCGAATTCATCGTAAAGGCTTCGGTCTTGAATCCCGATATCCGGAAAAATTGTTTCCGGTTTGATTTCGAAGGGCCTACCCACATCTCCACTTCTTCGACTGGTTTGAATCCGAATTAAGAGGAAGCCCAAGATAAGCAGAAGGTAGCTCGGAACCTCTTTGACGGCTACCCCAAGGGGGGGCTGAATTTCCCCGGTCTTGAACCAATCCGTGAGTAAGACCCTTAGGGTATTAATAAATAAAATCCCAAGGATAACATAAAAGGCCAAAAGCGTTTTCCGAATGTTCCCGAGCAATGTGTCCACCAGCTCTCCGTGGATTCTCCTAAAATGTTTCCAACTATTGGAAATGGACCTCAGGATTTCATTGCGAATCTTCTCATCCTGCTCATGCATCTTGAGGGTTATCTGTTTATCGCTTCGAAAGAGGAGATATCTCCGAAAAAGGGTATCCATTTCCTGAGTTATCGACTTGTAATTCCTCACATTTCTGTAAATAAAAAAGATCATAAGGCCAACCAACACAAGGGTAATCCATTCATCCAGCCCTAAAAGGGTGAACAGCAATGGCTTTATGGGCTGGAGATATGATATGAGCCAGTATCCAGAAGTGGATTCAATCATAGTAGTTATAGAGAGATAAGCTTGAGGAAAACCCCTTGCCCTATCACTTCCATTTCCTAGGGCGTCGATTCCCGGTCCCTGTTGATGAGGCTGGCCACGCATCCAGCCCCGAACCCATTATCGATGTTAACCACGGAAATCCCTGAAGCACAGGAGTTGAGCATGGCGAGTAAGGCCGTAACACCTCCGAAACTGGCTCCATAGCCTACGCTAGTGGGAACGGCGATGACAGGTCTGTCGACCAATCCCCCAACAACGCTTGGGAGGGCTCCTTCCATTCCCGCGACGACGATAATCACATTGGCCGATTGGATCAACTCAGCCTTGCTAAACAGCCTATGAATCCCGGAGATGCCTACATCATAGAGTCTTTCTACTGGATTGCCCATCATCTCAGCGGTAAGAGCAGCCTCTTCGGCCACGGGAATGTCAGAGGTTCCCGCACTGATCACCAGAATGAGCCCTTTCCCCACAAGCTCGACCTCATGATTCATCAGGGTAATAATCCGGGGGGTAGGATAATACTGTGCCTCCGGGATAGCCCTTTTAATTGCCAATCCCTTTCGATTGTGGACCCTGGTTACGAGGATATTATCTCCCTGTTGTTTCATTCGCTGCATAATAGATATGATTTGTCCGCTCGATTTGCCTTCGCCGAAAATTACCTCCGAAAACCCCTTCCGCAGGGCACGGTGATGGTCGATTGTGGTATGACCAATATCCTCGAAGGGAAGGCCTCTCAGTGTAACCAGGGCATCACGGATTTCGATCCTCCCCGCCTTGATGTCCTCGAGCAATTTTTCAATTCGTCTCACATCCATTTCTCGTGAATTCTAAGCAATCTATTCTGTAAAAGTCAAGCTATATTAATAAATCTGAACCTCTCACATCGTCCTCCTCCTTGACAAAGGGAGCTAATCGGGGTAGCTTGAGCCAGGATTTTTTGTAAAAGAGAGGGTGCAATGAACAGGACAGGGATCGTCAGGGATGAAAGGTATATCGAACATATTACCGATGATTATCACCCGGAAAACCCCAATAGACTCAGGGCAATCTATGCCATGCTCCGGCAGAGGGATATGGAGGGTAACTTTACTGAAATCTCGCCACGATTTGCCACCAGAGAAGAACTGGGGATGGTCCACCTTCCCTCCTATATAGATCTGATCTCCTCTACCTCAGGGCAACCCACTCGGAGGTTGGACCCGGATACATTGACTTCTCCCAAATCGTATGAAGCCGCCTGTTTAGCAGCGGGAGGGGTATTGGAGGCCATCGAAATGGTCCTCCAGGGAAAGTTGGATAATGCCTTCGCCCTCATCAGGCCCCCGGGCCATCACGCCGAAGGGAACCGGGCTATGGGTTTCTGTATATTCAACAATATCGCCATAGGAGCAAAATATGTCTTTAAGACTCACGGGCTAGAAAAGGTCCTTATTATCGATTGGGATGTCCACCACGGAAATGGAACCCAAAACACATTCTATGAGGACCCTAAGGTGTTATATTTTTCAACCCATCGTTATGACTTCTTTTATCCGGGCACCGGAGCTCCTACGGAAGTGGGGATTGGACAGGGAGAGGGATTTACCGTGAACGTCCCAATGTCCCCTGGATGTGGTGATGCTGAATATGCAAATATCTTCCTCCACATTTTAAAACCAATCGCATTATCGTACAATCCCCAGCTCATTCTCATCTCCGCGGGGTTTGATACTCACTCCCATGATCCCCTAGGGGGAATGAGTATGACGGAGAAAGGGTACGCCCGTCTAACCAATATCACCATGGATATTGCTCAAGCGACGTGCGGCGGGAAGATCATTATCGCTTTAGAGGGGGGATACGATCTGGATGGCCTGGCCACTTCCGTAAAGGCTGTATTGAGGGAACTCAGGGGGGATTCGATAATGGACATTACAGAATGCCAAAGAAATGAGGAAAATAGATATGGAAAGATAGAAGGCAAATTAGAGCAATTGAAGAGCTATTACAAGAGATATTGGGAAAACAGGTAATTTTCTCATTTGACCATTGCGAGGAAGATGAAGGGGCTCAGGAATTCACCTTCTCCTTGAGCTCTTTTCCCACTTTAAAAAAGGGAAGCCTCTTCCCGCTTACATTTACCAATGCCCCCGTTTTAGGATTTCTTCCCTTGTACCCCCCATAATTCTTCACCACGAAGCTGCCGAACCCCCGTATCTCGATCCTTTCTCCCTTAACGAGGGAATCCTTCATACCCTCGAAGATCGTATCCACGATGACCTTTGCCACCTTCTGGGTTACATTCGCCCTTTCGGCGACCTTTATTACGAGCTCAGCCTTATTCATCTCTATTCCTCCCATATGAGATCAATGGTTTCTCATAGACCTCAGAGTAACTCCTCACGAATATACTCCACCGCATTTCTAAAGAAGGCCAACCC
>CP070774.1:847010-848932 GCA_020346125.1 Syntrophobacterales bacterium
GGTGGCCGATATCGTGGAGGCCGCGCGAAAGAGGTTGGTCGATGCGGGATACCTCCCCGACGTCCACAAAGGCCTCATGGAAAGCATCTCCAAATACGGGAACCCTTTTAGTGAGCCTTCAGAGAAGCGGACGGATGTTTACCCTTCCACCTATGCCGAAAAGGCCGCGGATACCCTGCTGTTTTTCGGCTGTGTTACGAGCTATCAGGATATTGATGTCGTCCCAAATACCATGGAGATCTTGGACAAGGCCGGCATCGATTATGCCACCATGGGCAATGAGGAGCACTGTTGCGGATACTTGGCTCACCTGGTGGGCGCGGAGCAGCAATTGAGGAATTTTATGAACAACAACCTGAAGCGGTTTTCCACATTCAACCCCAAGACCATTGTGACCACGTGTGCGGGCTGTTACAGGACCTTTAAGCACATTTACCCCAAATATTCCGATTTCAACATCGAGGTCTTCCACGCGGTCGAATATATCGAGCGGCTCATAAACGAGGGAAAAATCCATTTCAAAGAGGGTTTCTCGGGGAAAGTGGCCTACCATGATCCCTGTGATATCGGCAGGCATATGGAGATCTACGAACCCCCCAGGAATATCCTGAAGCATATTCCCGGCCTTGAACTCTTGGAGTTTAAGCAGAACCGCAATCTGGCCGACTGTTGTGGTGGCGGGGGCGGGCTGAAGGGTTATGACAACGCCCTGAGTTCAACCCTTGCCTATAAGAGGATAACCGAGGCCTTAGATATCGGCGCAGATACCGTCATCTCCGGTTGCCCAGCTTGTAAGAGCAACCTCCATGTTGCCGCAGCAAGGCTGCGGAGGGAAAAGAAGGGCAGGATTAAGGTGATGGATATTACGGAGGTCGTGGCCCAGGGCATTGAATGAAATGGCTGTCTCAGTGGCTCACCGCGATCTCATCACCCAAGGCGAAGCGCTTGATTTTGCGGGTTGATGTCTTGGGAAACGGTTCCCCCCGGATTCGAAACTTCTTTACCCTTTTATATTTGGCCAGGTTCTTTCCGTATTTCCCGATCTCTGATTTAATGAGTTCCTCGATGTGCCCGACGGTCATGGGGGTGATACCCATCTCCTCGGCGTAGAGATCGAGGGAATCCTGGTCGCAATAAACGAGGGCATGGATCTCCTCGACGAAAGGGGAAATCTTTTTCCCGTAGACCATAATTTCTTCGATGTAGGGACTCTTTAACAACTCCTGTTCAACTTCTTCGGGATAGACATTCCTTCCATTTGCTGTGACGATGAGATTCTTCAGCCTCCCCTTCACGTAGAGGAAGCCCTCATCATCCATGCATCCCAAATCCCCCGTGCAATACCACCCTTCCATGAAGGCCCCCTCGGTGGCCTCGGGGTTGTTGAAATACCCCCTCATAACACTGGGTCCCCTCACCAATACCTCCCCTACCCCTTCCTCATTGGGATCGTGAATCCTCACCTCTACCCTGGGAATCGGCTTTCCCACCGAGCCCTCTTTAATCATGCCATCGTATTCGAAGGAGATGACCGGTGAGGTCTCCGTTATCCCATACCCCTGATAGATCTTAAGCCCCAGATTCCTTATCCCTCGTGCTATATCCGGGTCCAAGGCAGCCCCCCCACTGATGAAACGGATATCCTTGCCCAATCGCTTCCGAACACCCCTGGTAACAGCTCCCCTTAAGAGCTTTGTGCGGAACAGGGTTCTGCTCAGGAAATTGGAGTCGATGGCCCGCGCCATACGGTTATACATTTTCTCGTAAAGGGCCGGGACACCCATCACGAAATTGGGCTTCACCTCCTCAATGTTCGAGGCTACCTGTTTGAGACCCTCACAAAATGAGATGGTTCCGCCCAGATAAATTGGGGCCAAAATCCCGCATGTGGCCTCGTAGACGTGATTGATGGGGAGGATGGA
>CP070774.1:849032-850386 GCA_020346125.1 Syntrophobacterales bacterium
AATGCCCGGAAGATATTGGAGGAGGATCATTATAACCTAGAGAAGGTTAAGAAGCGAATCTTAGAATACCTGGCCGTGAGGAAACTCAAGGACGACATGAAGGGCCCCATCCTCTGCTTCGTCGGCCCTCCGGGGGTTGGGAAGACCTCACTTGGGAAATCTATTGCCCGGGCAATGGACCGTAAGTTCGTGCGAATCTCATTGGGCGGGGTAAGGGATGAGGCGGAGATCAGAGGGCATAGAAGGACGTATGTCGGGGCCTTGCCGGGGAGGATTATTCAAGGAATCAAGAGAGCTGGTTCCAATAATCCCGTCTTTATGCTGGATGAAGTAGACAAAATCGGGATGGACTTCCGGGGAGATCCTTCATCGGCCCTGTTGGAGGTTTTGGATCCCGAACAGAACTTTTCATTTTCGGATCACTATATCGACGTAGGGTTCGACCTTTCCAAAGTGATGTTCATCACCACTGCTAATGTATTGGAGACGATTCATCAGACCCTGAGGGATAGGATGGAGGTACTTGAGCTTCCGGGATACAGTGAATACGAGAAATTGATGATCGCGAAGGAGTTTCTCATCCCAAAACAGCTCAATGAGCATGGCCTGACGGATGAACATATCGAATTTAGGGATGATGCCCTTACCGCCATTATCACCTCCTACACCCGGGAAGCGGGGGTGAGGAATTTGGAGAGGGAGATTGCCTCTGTTTGCAGGGGGGTTGCTAAGGAAGTGGCCGAGGGCAAAAAGGAAAAGACGGTTATCGATTCGGAAACCCTGCATAAATTTCTGGGCCCTGTAAAGTTTTTCCCAGAAGTTGCCGAGAGGACAGCCGAGGCCGGCGTGGCCACGGGCCTTGCCTGGACACCCACTGGGGGCGATATCATTTTTGTCGAGGTAACGAAGATGAAAGGAGAGAAGGGGCTGGCTCTGACCGGGCAATTGGGAGATGTGATGAAGGAATCGGCTCAGGCTGCCTTGAGCTTCGTCCGATCCAAGGCCAAGGATTTAGGAATTAAGGAGGATTTTTACGATAAGACCGATCTCCATATCCATGTACCCGCCGGAGGCATTCCCAAGGATGGCCCTTCCGCTGGATTGACCATATTTATCGCGCTAACCTCGCTGTTTACCAAGAGGCTCGTTCGAAGCGATGTCGCCATGACGGGGGAGATAACCCTTAGGGGATTGGTCTTGCCCGTCGGAGGTATTAAGGAGAAGGTCTTGGCGGCAAAACGTGCTGGCATCCATACCATTATCCTTCCCAAGAAGAACGAAAAGGATTTGGAGGAAATCCCCGAAAGGATCAAGAAGGAGATGGAGTTCAAGTTCATCCAGAAGATGGATGAGG
>CP070774.1:850486-870959 GCA_020346125.1 Syntrophobacterales bacterium
GTAAATTCCTGGAGAGGTGGGGTACCCATCGAGGGTGAGCAGGAAGGGGAAAGCCGGCCCTTTAGAGGCCGGAAGGGGAAAGTATTCCCCGCCTGCGAATCCCGAAAGGGTCACCTCGGAAGGACTGAAGCGAAGGGATAAGGGTGTTCACATATTTTAAATAAAACATCCAATAAATTCAATATGTTAAAAATATTGTCAATAAAAGCCAGGAAACTCCAGGATATAGAGGATAACTCCGTAATCGCCTCAAGGCATTTTATGCCTCAATCCCCTTTAACTCATTAACATCAGCACTCTATTAAACGAGACGGAATTACCAATACTATGAATTCTTTTTATACGTACAAAAAGGACAAAAAAAGAGGTATTCCCTCAAGGCCTCGGGAATGCCTCCTGGTGGGCTAGGGATAAACGATTCCCCCTTAAGAGGCGATGGCCTTTTTGCATTCCCCCGCGTACTCATTCCTCCAGGTTCTGTCGGCGATTCTATGATACTGCATGGCATACTTATCCATTTCCCTTGCCAGGTCGGTAATTAATGTCTCCGCCCCAGCATGGGTTGGATAGGCATGGCATTTCCGTACCACCTCCCTCAGATCATGGGGGTTGTCGATGATCATGCAGGGCATAAGGGGATTTTCGCTGAAGGGTTGGCGGGACCGTATCTCCCGGAAGAATTCAGAAGCGAGCACCTCCTTAAGGCTTTTCTCATTGATATTGTCCACAGCGAAGTGAGCGAAAACGCAGGGCTCAACGTCTCCATTGGCGTTGATGTGAAAATACTCCCTGCCCGCGGCGAGACATCCATCAATGTAAGAACCATCGTTCCAGAAATCGCAGATGAACAAGGGTTTGGTCGCCCGGATTTTCCTCAACCTCCTTCGCACGATATCCCGTTGTTGGGGGGTCAGCATCATGGACATGTCGGGTTTCCTCCCGATGGGGATGTATTGGAAGTACCAGATGAGGAAGGCCCCCTTTTCCACCAGCATATCCACGAATTCGTCACTGGATATGGTATATATATTCTCCCGGGTCTGGGTAACCGAGGAGCCGAAGAGAACCCCTTCTTGCCTCAGGTAATCCATGGTCCTCATCGCCTTCTCAAAATGGCCTTTGCCCCGACGTTCATCGGTCTCCCTTTCGAAGCCCTCCATGCTGATCATGGGTGCCACATTGCCCAGCCTGGCTAGCCTCTTGGCTATCTTCTCGTCGATGAGGGTTCCATTGGTATAAACCTGGAAGATGACGTCTCGATGCTTTTCATAGAGATCAAGCAGATCCGCCCTGATGAAGGGTTCACCGCCGGAAAAGGTGATGAAGTGAATTCCAAGTTCCTGCGCCTCCCTGATGATGCGATCCAGTACTTCATGGCTGAGGCCGGAAGCCTGCTCATACTCCCCCGCATAGCATCCGTAGCACTTCAGGTTACACCGCATGGTAGGGCTGATCACGAAGAAAAAAGGAGGTCTAAAGCCGAGTTCCTTTTTGAGGGATTCTCGAACGGAGGTTTTGTCCAGCAGTGCGAGGATAAAAAGGTTGTATATGGTTCTGTACCGACATTCAGGAGAGAGCTTGTAGAGGACCTTTTCAATGAGTTTGACGGCAGGATGGCCTTCCTCGATATAGTTCTTCAAACTCTCGGCGATTGCCTTGTGGTCATCCCGAGTGATGAGGCTCTCCCCCAGGTCTATGATCTTGGACATATTTTTCATGGAGAGTTTGGGGAGCATTTGAACCATCTTCCTGACGATGAGCTTTCTCGAATACCCTTTTACCCCCCTAAGAATTGACATATTCCATCACCCCCATGATCCTTGGAATTTTAACACCACCTCCGGAAATGAGGCCCGACGCCACACCGTCTCCTTGGTGAAATTATCCTCCCTCGCCAACAGGGCCCACCCAGACCTCAACAATGGTATTAATAGGCCTATCATATATGTTAACGGTACAGTTCCTGTTCTCTTTGGAGAAATTGAGCACCAGGTCCTTAAACCCAAATTTGTTGACCAGCCTCCAACCATCTTTCTCCATATTGTAAGTGAAAAAATTGACCAGGGAATATGCCTGGACCCTCCCCGAGAAGACTAATCTCCCCACTTTTAACGATGGGTTCTCATAGATAAAGGACTTATCCATCTCCAATTTCAATGCATGGGGGATAAGAACATCCTCAAAATGATAATATCTTGCCCGCTCTCCAACCGGAGGTGCATCCTTCGAAGCGCTCCTCTCCGCACCAAGACTTGAACACCCTGTGATGAGAGCTAAACCCACCAGCACAGAAAAAGAACCTAAGGCGAATCGATTTCCCTTCATACCCTCACCCCCAACCTTTATTTCATTCATCCTTCACTTACAGGAAAAAAAAAGATTTGTCAACTTAACCCCTCCGAACATTGCTCCCCGGATCCATATGGCCTGAATATGAAAAGAGGACAGGTATTTATTTTTTTCATACCTTTTTGCACTTTTTTCATAAATGGCCCTTGGAGACCTGCCTCTCTATCATTATGAAAGCCTCCCGCTTAAAGACAAGGAGGCTTCACATACACCTTGGTGGCGGTGCAGGGATTCGAACCCCGGACACTACGGATATGAGCCGTATGCTCTAACCAACTGAGCTACACCGCCAACCTCATTTATTTTATTAACCGAATCGCTTTTGTCAATAGAAAACTTCGAGATCTCTGAAAAATGAGACAAACGAGCTCTGAGCGAGTTGCGGTTCTGCGGTTATGTAGTGCTGCAGTCTAGCGGTTAAACGGACTTTGAGATTATAGAAAAAACATGTTGAGCAGCGAAGTGCGAGTTTATCAAAGATCTCACTTCCTTTATGCGAATACTCCACGGGAGAGTAAAATGGGGTTAAAAAGAGTCAAATGGCATAAAAATTGAATAAATTTATGATGTTGTCAGTTTTTCGGCATGAGAGAACTGCGGAAACCCCCTTAAAAGGGAATATTTCGAACTATTATATGATGAAAATTTTAATTATTTCAATAACTTTAATCTTTTTCCTTTTCTCAAGCCCTGTTAATTCAACTTCTGCCTCTATAAACAGCTATAAACTCACAAGTACTCAAAAAAACGACACTTTCGCCTCCAATGAAATCCTGGTCAAATTCAAAAAGGGTGTTTCCGAAAACAGTAAGGGTCGTATTTATCTCCAATCCGGTTTATCTCTCATCAGATCCTTCCCTGTAATGGAGGTCCAACACATCGGGCTTCCCCCTTCGGTATCGTTGGAGGATGCACTCCGGCTTTATCGCCAAAATCCCTCCGTTGAATACGCGGAGCCCAATTATTTCATCTATGCCTGCCAAGTCTTCCCCAACGATCCACCCTTCGACCCAGAGGATTCCAATTACGGCATCCTCTGGGGATTAGATAATTTCGGACAGACCATAGGGGGGAGATTGGGCCTTCCCGGGGCCGACATCAATGCACCCGATGCCTGGGAGATCTCCACAGGGGGCGAAGAGGTCATAATCGCGGTTATCGACACGGGGGTTGCATTTAGCCATCCAGACCTTGTGGCCAATATGTGGACAAATCCCGGTGAAGACCCCTGGGCCGACCCCACCGATCCCGCCACGGGAAACGGTATTGATGACGATGGCGACGGGAAAGTCGACGACTGGAGGGGCTGGGACTTCGTCGAAGGGAGTAACGATCCCATCGATTACCACGGTCATGGCACACATGTTGGGGGAACCATTGCTGCCATGGGAGACAACGGGGAGGGAATTACCGGGGTGATGTGGAAGGCGAGTATTATGCCACTTCGTTTTTTAAACACCAATGGCATAGGGACGGTGAGTGATGCCATCGGCGCCATAGAATATGCCGTTGAAAAGGGGGCCCGGGTCATCAATGCCAGTTGGGGAATGAATAATTTCTCCGAATTCCTCTTTGATGCCATTCAATTCTGTAATGAGGAGGGGGTGCTCGTGGTCGCCGCTGCGGGAAACAGCGATCTCAACATCGATAATAACCCCTTCTACCCGGCCAGCTACGACCTCCCCAACATCATCTCCGTGGCCGCTACAGATCAAAGAGATACACTCGCTTCCTTCTCTAATTGGGGACCCTCCACGGTGGATGTGGCAGCACCCGGGGTTACTATTTACAGCACATGGCCCTCCTGGCATTCGGTTGGGGGAAGTTTCCCCGATGACATTGAATCAGGACCGGGAGACTGGGAAACGGGAGGGACAACTCCATGGGTCATTGTTGCCACGGAGCATAGAAGTCCTACCCACTGTTGGACCGATAGCCCTTGGGGAGACTATGGCAACAACACCAATTCATGGCTGATCCTGCCAATGGTCGATCTGTCGAGAAAACGGCTGAGCAGCCTCACTTACTACTTGCGCATGGAAACGGAACCATATAGGGACCTTCTCTATGTCGAGGCCTCCGTTGATGGAATTGAATGGACCAATATCTATGGTCAAGGGGTCGGTTATACGGGGTCCACGGAGGGTACCTTCGTCAATATCAGCGATGATATCTCCGCATTCGATGGAGAACCCACGGTCTACATCAGGTTCCGCTTGGTCACCGACCACCAAAATACCTTCGATGGGGTCTCTATCGATGATGTGGATATCACCTCGGTCTCCCATATCTATGATGGGGATGAATTTCAGTTCCTGGAGGGGACCTCCATGGCCGCCCCCCACGTCTCGGGGCTTGCGGGCCTCATATTGGCCAAGTACCCGACTCTTCCATCGGACCATCTGAGATGGCGAATCCTAAACGGAACTGATGCCCTTGAGGGCCTGATGGGAAAGGTGGCTACGGGGGGTAAAATCAACGCAAATAACTCCCTCAGGCTACCCGCCGCTCCAAGTGGATTATCCATTTCTCGTGTTTACGAGACGGACGTCGAATTCGATTGGGCCGACAACTCGGCTGATGAGGAGGGGTTTAAGATCGAAAGAAGGGAACAAGACAGTGAGTATATGGAGATAGCCCAAGTCGGTCCGGAAACAACTGGCTATTTAGATACGGATCTGGCAGGGGAAACCTCGTATACCTATCGGGTCAGGGCCTACAATAGTTATGGAAACTCCGGCTACACCAACGAAGCGGTAACAGCTATATCGGTTGGAGATAGTGGACTTTCGAGAGGCGGTGGCGGCGGAGGTTGCTTTATTGCCACGGCGGCCTACGGCTCGCCGCATGGCAGATCTATCGATCTCCTTCGGGCCTTTCGGGATGAATACCTCATGGCCCATCCCATCGGCAGAAAGTGGGTCGACCTCTACTACCGCTATAGCCCCATCATGGCTGGATTTATTACGTATCGCCCGGTAATAAGGAAGGGGGTCCGAGTCGCCCTGTATCCCTTTGTGGCCTTGAGCGCGGCAATGACTACGAGATCAAATTCGAGGATAATCCTCATCTTAGCACCCATTTTATTTTTCTTCTCGGCCATAATCACCATAGCGCGAACGGACAAATCCCGTTTATAAACCGCTCGCAGGGTGTTTTGGGAAACGAGTTTTGAAACGGTTTGGCATAAAAATTGATTAATTTTTCCTTGTATTTATATTTCAATCCATTAATATAGGAAATCGAGGTGAATATCATCTCCTAAACGCCAAAAATGGAGGGTCTGATGCGAAAATATTTCATAGCAGCCATTCTCCTCTCCTTTATTTTGGCACATGCCGGTAACGGCATTTCCCGGGTCTGGGTGGATAAGGGAAAATTGCCCCAGTACGCGCCGGGAGAAATCCTGGTCAAGTTTAAGAAGGACACCTCCAAGGCCGACATCGCCCAATTGAATACGCGACTGGGGTCGAAATCCATTAAAACATTTCCGTCTATTGGGGTTCGTCGTATCAAGATCAAGCCGGGGGAGACTGTTGCCGAGGCTGTTAATAAATATTCCAGCGACCCCAGCGTCGAATACGCGGAGCCCAACTATATCCTCCATACCTTCCAAACCTTCCCCAATGACCCATCTTTTGGATTACTCTGGGGATTGGATTACATTCAAGATGCGGACATCGATGCCCCTGAGGCCTGGGATATCACCACAGGTAGCGCCAATATTGTCATCGCGGTCATAGACACCGGGGTCAACTATAATCACACCGATCTGGCGGCCAACATGTGGACAAATCCCGGTGAAGACCCCTGGGCCGTTCCCACCGACCCCGCCACGGGAAATGGCATTGACGACGATGGTAATGGGTATATCGATGACTGGAGGGGCTGGGATTTTCTCGGTCATAAGGACCCCATACTTTCTCCTGACGATAATACACCCGATAACGATCCCATGGATCAGAGCGATCATGGAACCCACGTAGCGGGAACCATTGCCGCGGTGGGAGATAATGCCAATGGTATTGCAGGGGTTATGTGGACGGCGAGGATCATGCCCCTGCGATTCCTCAATGGACAGGGCGGCACGGATGCGGACGCCATCGAGGCTATCAATTACGCCGCGATGATGGGGGCCCACATCATCAATGCCTCCTGGGGTGGCTACGGCTATTCCCAGGCCCTCTACGATGCCATTGCAAACTCCGGGGTTCTCTTCGTCGCCGCGGCCGCAAATGATGCTAATGATAACGACGGGGATTTCAAGGCATATCCGGCCAGCTACGACCTCCCCAACATCATCTCCGTGGCCGCCACGGATCAAATAGATGTTTTAGCCGACTTCTCAAATTATGGAGCCACCTCGGTCGACGTGGGAGCACCAGGAGTAAACATCTACAGCAGCATATTGGCGAGAAATCCGGTGTTCTTCGATGATATGGAATCCGGGGATGCCAACTTTGCACACGATGCAATGAATCCAATTTTGGACACCTGGGCTCTGACCGTCACGGGTCCCCCGCCCCCCGAGTATTATGGACCTCCCTATAGTTTCAGCGGGATTTGGAGCTTTACCGACAGCCCCTACGATCCGGTGGAAGATGATTGGAATTATGAACCGGATACCGACTCCTGGCTCGGGCTCTTCAGCGCCATAGATCCCGTGGGCCAGTTTGGAGCGAAGCTGACCTTCTGGGCCCGTTCCGACCTAGGTCCCACGTGACCAGAACCTGGTGACTTCCTCTGGATCGAGGGATCAAGCCAACATGGACCGTGGTTCAACTACGGCGGGCTCATTGGATCCACCTTGGGTGGCTTCGTAGAAATCGAAATAGACCTCTCCGCCCATGACAATATGCCGGATCTCCTCGTCAGGTTCCGACTCGAGACGGATTCCGCTACTGAAGACGATGGCGTTTATATCGATGATGTGGAAATCGCCCTCCATGTCCCAGGGGATGCCTACGACTCTTTCCAGGGAACCTCCATGGCCGCCCCTCACGTCGCTGGGCTTGCAGGTCTCATCATGGCCGCCTTCCCCGGGATAAGCAACTCCAAGGTGAAAAGCCGCATCCTAAACGGTGTTGACCCAAAACCCGGCCTGGTCGGAATGACCGTATCGGGGGGAAGGATAAATGCCATGAGATCCCTCGGCCTTCCCATAGCCTCCAGCGGTCTCACAGGTCAGGCGCCCTCCGCGAATCAGGTCAACCTCACGTGGATGGATAACTCGGGGTTTCCCGTTGCCGCGTGGACCGAGGAGGATGGGTTCTCCGTGTATAGGAAGACGGAAATGGGAGGTACATATACCCTGGTCGGTACGGCAGCTGGAGTTCCCGGTGCGGGAAACGCTATTTCCTTTACCGATAGTTCTGCTTCTCCCGGACAATTATACTTATACTTGGTAAGGGCCTACAATTGGTACGGTGAGTCCGAGTCCACCAATGAATTCTCGGTCATTACGCCCGGAGGAAATTTTGGGTCCATCGATTCCAATCCCAATTCCGCCTGCTTTATCGCCACTGCGGCCTACGGCTCACCACATGGCAGATCTATTGATCTACTTCGCATCCTTCGGGATGAATACCTCATGGCCCATCCCATCGGCAGAGGGGGGATAGCCCTCTACTATCGATACAGCCCCATCATGGCCGAATTCATTGCGGATTGTCCAGCAATGAGGAAGGGGGTTCGACTGATCCTCTCCCCCTTTGTGGCATTCAGCGCCGTAATGGTTGAAACGACGGCCTTTCAGAAGGGGTTTATCTTCTGTTTCATCGTGGGTTTCCTATTGGGGATGACCCTGCTGTCCAAAGGGCGCAAAGCCGAAAAGCGGGTATCTTCAATCCACACCTCCTAATGCGATGAGCCGGCTCGCCGCCATCTCGCCCACCACCACGATATCCTCCAGGGAGAGATATCCCTCCACCGATTTGTCGAAGAGAAGTTGAACTGTTGCGGAAAACTCCTCATCCCCCTTCCATAGGATATAGATCATGGGTATGCGTGGTAAAGCCGGCAACACGAAGGAAACATCCCCATATTCGGCCTTACGTCCTCCCAGGCGAAAGCCCGCATCGAGGAAGCACTCCGGTGATTGGCCGAAGACGGGGATGAGGGGCTCGACCGCTCTCCTTGCGAATACCCCCGCGTAGAGCATTCCCCCTGAGATCTCTTTGTAGGCGATTAATTGGTGGGATAATGGCCTCCCATCGGCATTGATCAGGTAGTGGAGGAGAATGATTTTGGTCACCAAGGAAACCACCTTCTTGTCCGCAGAAGTAATGAGGATATCCGGGAAGTCGACAACGTATCGCGCATTGAAAAGGCTCAGGGAGATTCGTCCTCCTTTCCGATTGGATCCTCTTTCGAAGTGGGCCCCGCTCTTTTCCGCCCTCTCCTTCAGATCAAGGCCTTTTATCCGCCGGCAGGCCAGATCAAAGGCCTGTCGGTAGTATTTCTGTTTCTTCAAATCCGCCCTCATACTGAAGGTGCCTTCCTCATCACCCATGTTCTCACGCTTCTCACCCATTCTAACCGTTAACCTGGGCTCTTCTTAGGTAACAATTCACCTCTAAGGATGTCAACCCATATTGCTATCATGATCAGCTTATCGTATCCCCATGAATGATGGGAAATGGATCAATGGAACGCGGGAAGAGACCACCCTCCGGCCTCTAGGGGTTGTCATTTCTTCCCATTTATGATAAAAAATCCTTTGGCGGGGGAACTTTTATGGAAGAGGTTGGAAAAACATCATTTCCCAGGGAACGGAGGAAACATAAGCGTTTCGAACTCTCCCTGGCCTTAGCTTACCAATGGGGCTGGACAAAGGGGACCCTTCGAACCGTTGACTTGAGCCTGGGCGGGATTAAAATCCAAACCGATGGTCACATTCCCATTGATGAAAGGTTAGATCTCATCATCCTCTTCGAGAATGAGGCCATCAAACCAATCGGAAAGGTAGTCCGGTCAAACCGGTCATCGAATCGAAAGTACGATGTCGGGATCTGTTTCGAGACCATTTCCCATCAATGCTTGAAACGACTTGAACGATTTCTCCGTGGGATCACCCAAAAAGGGGGCGCAGCAAAACGGGAGAAGACCCTCGATAAATCCAGCGTAAGGGATTTTGAATCGAAATCCTTTGAATTGGATAGATTGAAGACCAACTTCCTCAAGTGGCTTCATAAATCGTATCCCGGGGACCATCAAAAATATGCCCATCGGCCCGTAATTGGCGAAATCGATATATGGGATTTCCTGATAAGCAAGGGGATCGATAAGGTCCATATCTACTATTTGATCAAGTACTTGAAAGGTGGATAGATCTCCTTGCGAAAGCTGGGATAGTGGATTAAATATACCGGCTTAAATAATTACGCATAATTCAAACAAGGATTAAATTCTTAATCGACTCGGCCGTCTTCGACCCTGAGGCTCAGACCCGAAGGGAGCCTCAGCCCAACTCCTCGTCGCGGGCCGAGGCACTCAATAATAAAGTCGTTTCGCTCTAAATCCTCAACGTTTTGGTCACTTGATCATTAGTGCTTTGTATTTGTTTAGCGTTTAGAAATTGGGATTTGGAATTTGGTTGTATTCTCCGCTTTACGCAAATATTTACGTCGTCATATTGAGATCCCCAGGGGTGACCGGTAGCTAATCCGATACCCTTTTTAACCTCGCGGCGAAAAATCCATCCATGCTATGACGATGGGTAAAGGAGCGGAAAAAGCCGTCCTCTCCTATCAGGGGCTTCAAGCCTTGGGGCAGGATACGGCGGATATCTTCCAACTCGAATCCCTGATGTTCCGCGATGAAATCCGCCACCATCTCCTCGTTTTCCTCCCGCGATAGCGTGCATGTCCCATAGACCAGGCTCCCTCCCTTTCTCAGCCATGGGGCCAATTGATGCAAAATGGCCCGCTGAATTCCCCTGAATGTCGAGATCTCTTCCTCCCTCCTCTTCCACTTGATATCCGGATTGCGCCAAAGGGTCCCCAGGCCGGAACAGGGGGGGTCGATCAGGATCCGGTCGAACCTTTCGTCACTCTCCAATACCATTGGCTTCACGAGGTCATTCCTCAGGGGCGTTACCATGCTTACCCCCAGTCGATGACAATTTTCCTTGAGAAGGGAGAGGCGACGAACGCTGATATCCGCTGCATAGATCCTCCCCCTATTCCCCATAAGTTGGGCAAGATGAGTTGTCTTCCCCCCGGGGGCAGCACAGGCGTCCAATACCCGTTCCCCCGGCTGGGGATCCACGATATGTCCTATCAGTTGGGAGGATTCGTCCTGAACCTGAAACCATCCCTCCCGAAAACGGGGAATCCGAGATAATGGCACTGGTGGATCGATAAGAATCCCCTCGGGAGAGAAGGAACTCGTAACGGCCTGGGGAAGTTTCCCCTTGATTTCGGCAAGGAGCTTTGCTCGGCTCGTCTTCAGGGTGTTGGTTCGGAGGCTCAGGGGTGGGATTCGATTGTTTGCCATGCAGAGCTCGATGGTTTCATCCAGTCCCAGCTCTTGCGCCCACCTCTCCACAAGCCACAATGGATGGGAATGGCGTACCGAGATGGAAGATGGATCTTTCGCATGAGGCACCTCCATATCGGCCCTTCCATCGGAAATCCTCCTCAGGACGGCGTTGATGAATGCCGCTCCCCTTTCCTTTCCCGATGCTTTAACCGTCTCAACCGATTCATTTACAGCCGCTGAAACTGGCACCTTATCCATAAAGAGGATTTGATAGAGCCCCAATCGAAGGAGGTTTCGGATGAACCTCTCCAACCTCTCAGGTTTAACCCTGGAAATCCGTCCGATGATCCAATCTATCCGTCCCCTCCAACGCAGCGTTCCGTAAACCGCCTCCGTAATGAAGGCATAATCCACCTGTTTAAGCTCCTCATGCCGCTTAAACTTCCTCTCCATGAGGAGGTCAAGGGGAAGGTATTTTCCCTCAATCTCCATCAAGATATCCAGGGCGATGCGGCGGGGATTTTTTCTCTTACTCTTTTTCAAGGGGAGTCCGGAAAAAGCTAAACAATGAAGGCCCTACAAAATATCTCTAGAAAAGTCGTTCTTCGCTGCTCAAAATTTGTTTTCGACCATTCTGAAGTTCACTTCACCGGGCAAGACTGCAACACTGCAAAACCGCAGAACCGCAACTCGCCAGAGCTCCTTTTCCAGGTTTTTCAGAGATATCTACAAGGTCATCTCTTCCAGCCTTCTAATCCTCTCCTGGATGGGCGGGTGGGTGCTGAACAGGTTCACTATCCCCCTCCCCCTGAGGGGGTTAATAATGAACAGGTGTGCCGTGGATGGATTTGCCTCCAAGGTAATCCTCTCCGTCCCTGCATCCAACTTCCTCAATCCATTGGCCAAATAACGGGGATCCCGACAGAGCAAGGCCCCCTCCCTGTCGGCCAGGTACTCCCTCGATCTGGAGATGGCCATTTGAATCAACATGGCAGCCACCCCTGCCAACATCGTGACGATGAGGACGAAAATGAGGTTTCCTCCCCCGGAGTCCTCATCATCTCCGAAGCCGCCGAATATCGCGCCCCATCTGGCCATGGTCCCGATCCAGGCGATAGCCCCGGCTATGGTGGCGGCAACGGTGCCGATGAGGATATCCCTATCCTTGATATGGGAGAGCTCATGGCCGATTACCCCTTTCAACTCGTTCCTCGAAAGCGTCCTCATGATCCCCGTGGTTACCGCCACGGCGGCATTTTGTGGATTCCTCCCCGTGGCGAAGGCGTTTGGGGATTCACTCTGAATCATATAGACCTTGGGCATGGGAAGACTCGCCATGTTAGCCAACTCGCCAACGATTTCATATAATTCCGGGGCTTCCCCTGGAGCCACCTCGCGCGCCCGGTACATCTTCAGGACGATCTTATCGCTAAACCAATAGGCGATGAAGTTCATCATACCCGCAAGGATCAGGGCATACGTAGCCCCGTTCTTACCCACTAAGGCCCATCCTACCAGGATAAAGAGAACGGTCAAAAGCGTCAGGAGAAAATACGTCTTGAACTGGTTCATTACAACCCTCCTCCCACGTATAATCACCGCTGCCCTTCATGGGTCTCATATTACAATTAATCTAATCAATCAATACGGTATTTTCAGCTCATCTCTCCATGAAGCTCAGCAAGGCCTCCCTTACCTCGGCGATATCAACCCTGGTATTGTAACAAGGGCCGCTGGGACGCTGATTGAGGATGCCGATAACCGGGATGGGGTAGGCGTCTTGGATACCACTGGTCAGATCCAGTTCACAGGCAACGGCCACAATGGCTTGCGGCCTGATTTTGACGATAATTCTCCGGGCCAACGTCCCCCCTGTGGCCACAGCGATTTTGACCTTATTCTTCTCGGAAAGCTCGATGAGGTCCTTGATTTCGCATTTACCGCACCTCTTGCAGTTCTGTATGTCACCCGTAATCTTGATGTCGCAATCGAAATTTTGGATACATTGGGGTAACAAGAGGAGAAGCCTTTGGGGCTTCGTCTCGTGGGCATTGGAGAGAACCAATTGGTTGTTGATTTCGATGAAGGACCGTTGAATCCTCTCCCTGGAGATCCCCATGATACGACCCCAAAAGACCATAAGGGGAAAGAGAACTTCGATGACAATCCCCCTCAACTTCCTTGATAGGAAGAAATCCCTTCCTCGATAAATGGTGATGATCAGGCTCCCGGCCCCGCCAAAGATGAGGAGCAAGGCCACCCCTAACATGATAGCAAGGAGCAATGGGAACTTGGGATGGATATTGCTCAAACCGAGGTAGGGGATATACCATAAGGCGAAGCTCGCCAATAACAGGATGAGACACGTAAAAATCAGCAGCTCAACGAATATCCCCTGCTGTTGTCTTTTCGCACCTTTAAGCACGCTCTTCCCCCATAGGCCCTCACCCCATCTGCGTACCCGGTGGAATCTCATTACCGATGAGGAATTCACGGATAGACATCCTCTTTCGGCCTTCCAACTGGACCTCCTTGATCAATAAAGAGCCCTTTCCCGCGGTTACCTTAATCCCTTCCGATCCTGACTGGACGACCTTTCCCGGCCTCTCCCCAATCTCCTCGTTGATGATTTTACCGCTGAAGATTTTAAGCCGCAATCCCTTAAGATACGTAAAGGCTCCCGGCCAGGGATTGAAACCCCTAATCCGATTGAAGATGTCACGGGCATCTTGATTCCAGTCGATCAATCCATCCTCCTTCTTTAAGAGAGGTGCATAGGTGGCCTCCCGGTGATCTTGGGGGATGGGGCGGAGGGATCCCCTCTCTAACTGATCCATAGCCTTAATGATGAGGCCTGCCCCCACCTGGGCTAATCTATCATGGAGGCTCTGGGCCGTATCATCGCTCTCTATTTCCACCTCTTGGGCCAAGAGGATTTCCCCCGTATCCATTCCCTCATCCATTTTCATGATTGTAATCCCCGTCCTTCCCTCTCCGTTTACGATAGCCCATTGGATAGGGGAAGCCCCTCGGTATTTGGGCAGCAGTGATGCGTGGACGTTGATGCATCCGAGGGGAGGAATATCCAACAAATCTCTTGTTAATATTTGACCATAGGCCGCTACCACGATCAACTCTGGGGACTTCCTCCTCACCTCCGCTATGAAGACTTGATCCTTCGGTGTTTCGGGCTGCATGATGGGAAGACGAAGCCCCATCGCCAGCTCTTTGACCGGGGAAATCCCTAACTTCCTTCCCCTCCCCCTGGGTCTATCGGGCTGGGTGACCACGCCGATTACCTCGTGGTTGTTCCTGTGAATGGCCCGAAGAATGGGTAGGGCGAAGAAGGGGGTTCCCATAAAAATCACCCTCATTACATCATCCCGCCTTCTCCCTTGCCTTTTTGTAGGCGTTTTTTATACAGATCCCTCTTGACTCGGCTCATCCGATCGAGAATTACCCTTCCGTTGAGGTGATCGATTTCGTGTTGAAGGACGATGGCAAGCATCCCCTCTCCCTCTACCTCAATCTCCCTTCCCCTCTCACTCAATCCCCTGACCTTGATCCACCTCCTTCGTTTAATACCCTCAACGCATCCAGGCACGCTTAAACATCCCTCTTCGTTGATGACTTCCTCCCCCTCGGCAACAACCTCGGGATTTACAATGGATATAAGGGAAGTAGACGGATCGTAAGGGCGGACATCCAGAACGACCACCCGTTTCGGGACTCCTACCTGAGGGGCCGCCAATCCGATTCCCCCGTTGGCATACATCGTATCCACCATATCCGATATCAACTTCCTTATTTCCCCATCCACTTTTTCAACTTCTTCGGCCCTCCGCTTCAAGCTTAAATGGGGATAGGTTAAAATCTCCAGTACCGCCATCCTTACCCCCTTGTCGATCTATTTTTACCCCTTGATAATGCCGACCTCCTCCATAGATAGGACACCATGAAAAGGGAGAGGAGAAATAGCCCCATACCGACCACTTGAGATGTGGAGAAAAGCCCGCTAAAGAACATTCCCCGGTCATCACCCCTAACCATCTCTATGAAGAAACGGGTAAACGAATAGATGCAGAGGTAAAGCCAGAAGATTTCACCGTCGAAATGCTTGATTCTTCTGACTGCCATGAGAACGAAGAAGATGGCCAAGGCATTCAGCGCTGAATAGAGTTGTGTGGGATGCAGGGGGATGCCCAATGGGGCAAGGCTTTTGGGGTCTGTAAAGGTCACTGCCCACGGCAACTCCGTGGGTTTTCCATATCAGCAACCAGCGAAAAAACATCCCAACCGGCCGAAAAAATGACCCAGGGCAATGGAAAGGGCCAAGATATCTGCAACCGACCACAACTCCAACTCATTTCGCCTCACATACCAGATGGTGACGCCGACAGCTAAGATGAAACCTCCATAAAACACCAGCCCCCCTTCCCATATCTTGATCATCCCTATAGGTTTTCCTCGATATTGATGCAAGTTCAAGAGGATATAAAGGATCCTGGATCCCACAATAGCCGCAAGAACGATATAGAAGAAGAGATCAAAGATCTTCTCCCGATTTATCCCCGATTTCCCCGCCTCCCTTACGGCGAATGTAATTCCCGCCAAGAAACCTAAGGCTACGAAAACCCCATAAGTATGGAGGGAAAAGGGGCCAATCCGAAATAAAACGGGAAGCATAGTGAGTGCCCTGCTGGAAATTATTCTCGATCCCTCGCTCTTACACCGAGGGGGTTTCTTCTTGTCCCCATCACCATATTGAGGAGGATCAACCCGATTCCTCCACAAATGGCCGCATCGGCGAAATTGAATGCCGGCCAATGATAATCGTACCAGTGAAAATCCAAGAAATCGATTACCTGGCCCATCCAAACCCTATCCATCAAGTTCCCCGCAGCTCCACCGAGGAGAAGGGAGAGAGCCAGGGCATGGAGGGTATCATCCTCCCAGATCTTCCAGTAAATAATGAGGATCACCCCTATGGCCAATCCGGAAACAATAACGAAAAGGATGGTTCGTAAGGGATGGGTCGGTCCGGCTAAAAGGCCAAAGGCGGCCCCGGTGTTCCTTATATGGGTGATATGAAAAAAATCCTTTACGATTTCGACCGATTGAAATTCATGAAGGGTTCGATGCACATAGGCCTTGGTGATTTGATCGAAAAAAAAGACCGCACAAAAGACCACGACCAAAATGAGATATTTTTTCCTCAAGATTGGCTATCCCCCTCTATTGTTTCGATGCATCGCCGACAGATGGTCGGATGCTTGGCGTCCCCCCCAACCGATGTGTCATATACCCAACAACGCACGCACTTTTCCCCCTCCGCTTTTCTCACCTCAACCCTCACCTCCGTGACATCCTCACGTGGAGAAAGGGCCACTTGAGAGACAATAAAGATCCCCCTAAGCTGATCCTCGTATGGGGATAGCAGGTCATAAAATCCCGTCGGTAGGGCAATGGAGACCTGAGCGTCCAGAGAGAGGCCGATGAGCTTTTCTCTCCTCGCCACCTCCAGGGCCCTTGAAACTTCCTCCCGCACCTGCCAAATCTTATCCCACCTCCGGGCCAGTTCCTCCTCTATGAATTCATCCCTAACGGTGGGAAACTGCTGTAAATGAACACTTTCTGCCCTCTCCCCCTGAAGATATCCCCATACCTCCTCGGCGGTAAAGGGAAGGATGGGAGCCATCAATTTGACCAAGGCCATCAAGATCTCGTAAAGGGTTGTTTGGGCGGATTTTCTTTCGATGGACCGTGCTGGCGAGACGTAGAGCCGATCCTTCAATATGTCGAAATAGAGGGCGCTCATATCCACGGCGCAAAAATTATTGATGCTGTGGTAGACGACATGAAACTCGAATCGTTCATAGGCATCCAATGCCCGGGAAACAAGGTTCTGGAGCCGGTGGAGGGCCCATCGGTCGAGTTCCATCAAATCCCCGGAGGAAACCCTTTCTTTCTCAGGATCGTAATCGTAGAGGTTTCCCAGGATATATCGGCACGTATTCCTCACCCGTCTATAGGCTTCGCTCAGTCTGCGTAGGATCTCCTCCGAGAGCTTGATATCGTCCCGGTAGTCCTCCGCGGCAACCCAAAGCCGCAATATCTCCGCACCATAATCCCGAATAACTTTTTCGGGAAGGATGACATTTCCCGCGGATTTAGACATCTTCCTCCCTTCCCCATCCACGACGAACCCGTGAGTTAATACGGTGAGATAGGGAGCACGTCCCCGTGTGCCTGTAGAGGTCAGCAGCGCGCTATGGAACCATCCCCGGTGCTGGTCGCTCCCCTCAAGATAGAGGTCGGCGGGATATTTCAGGTATTTCCGTTTTTCCAATACTGCTGCCCAGCTTACCCCAGAGTCGAACCATACATCGATGATATCGGACTCCTTTCGGAATTTATCCTCCCCACATTTGGGGCATCGGGTATCTGGAGGCAGAAGCGCTTCAGCCTCTTTTTGAAACCAGACATCCGACCCTTCCCTCTCGAATAGGTCGGCTACGAATTCCATGAACTCCTTATCTGCCAATACGTGGTCACAAGACTGACAATAGAAGACCACTATGGGAACTCCCCACGATCGCTGGCGGGAGATACACCAATCGGGCCTATTCTCCACCATGCCATAAATCCTATCCTTCCCCCAATAGGGTATCCACATTACTTGACCGATGTTCCGTAGCGCCTTCTCCCTGAGCCGTTTGGCCTCCATGGAGATGAACCACTGTTCGGTGGCTCTGAAAATGACGGGATTCTTGCACCGCCAGCAATGCGGATAGGAATGTTCCATCTCCTCTTCCTTGAGGAGGCATCCTACCTCAGCCAATTTTTTATTGACGGCCGCATTGGCATCGAACACGAATTGACCTGCGAAAAAGGGAACGTCCGGGGTAAACCTTCCATCATTATCTAATGGGGAGTAAATATCGAAGCCATACTTCAGGCCAACCTCATAGTCCTCTTGGCCATGGCCGGGGGCTATGTGAACGCATCCGGTTCCCACATCCAAAGTCACGAAATCGCCAACAATTAATATCGACTCCCTGTCGATGAAGGGATGGTGACATTTCATTCCCTCTACTGTAGCACCAGAAAAGGTCCCCAAAACTCTATATGCCTTGACCCCCAGCTTCATCATCACCTCTTCCAAGAGGGCCTCGGCAACAATGAAGACCTCTTGGCCCACCTCCACTGCCACATACTCGAACGAGGGGTGAAAGGCGATGGCCAAATTGGCGGGAATGGTCCAAGGCGTCGTCGTCCATATCAACACGGATACCTTCTTATCCTTCAAGGATGGAAGGACTCCCTGCGCCTCCGATATCATGGGAAATTTCACATAGATGGAGGGTGAACGGTCCATTTCGTATTCGACTTCCGCCTCTGCCAAGGCCGTGTGGCATGTGGTGCACCAATAGATGGGCTTCTTTCCCCTATAGAGGCTCCCGTTTTGAGCAAATTTCCCGAACTCGCGAACGATGCAGGCCGTGTATTTCGAATCCATGGTGAGATAGGGGTTGTCCCATTCCCCGAAGACTCCCAAGCGCTTAAACTCTTTTCTCTGAATATTGACGAATTTATCGGCATATTCCCGACAGAGACGCCTTATCTCAAGGGTAGTGAGTTTAGATTTTTTCTGGCCCAGGCCCTTATCCACCTCGTGCTCAACGGGTAAACCATGGCAGTCCCAACCGGGAACGTACTCGCTATCGTAGCCCGCCATGAATTTAGACTTGACGATGATGTCCTTCAAGATTTTATTGAACGCCGTCCCTATATGGATATGGCCATTGGCATAGGGAGGACCGTCATGGAGGATGTATTTCTCTCTCTTTTGAGCGGACTCCCTCAACTTGTCATAAATCATTTTCTCTTCCCACTCTTTGAGTATGACCGGTTCCCTTTGTGGCAGATCGGCCTTCATGGGAAAACCGGTCTTTGGCAAATTGAGGGTATCTCTATAGTCCATCTATTCCTCTCGCTATTCAATTCCAACTTTAACGAACATAAGAAAAAATTCGTTACGTTATGTAAGGGTATTTTTTTTTAAGATTTTTAGGTAACATAAAAAGGGCCTCACTTCAAGACCCAATTTTTTATAAGCGAACACCGTTATCCCTGAGCAAATATGGTGAGGAGTGATGGAATGCTGGAATGCTGGGATATCCGAACCGGAATGGTGGAATAATGCGGTGATGGAATATTGGGTTTTTATCTCGCTGTTTTGATACCCATTATTCCATGTGGTCTTTCCATCATTCCAGTATTCCATTGTTCCAATATTCTAGTTGGGATGTTCCAGCTGGGGCAAAGCCCTCTGAGTTTCTCTGTAATAAAAGGATTATTAAAGATACTTTCCATAAAAGTTAGTAGATTTCAGCCAATTTTTACCTTGAAAATAGACGTAATCTATCCTATGTAAAGGGGTAAATCCGATTCGAAGGGGTTCCGAAAGGAGCAGAGAAAGATGCAAAGGGGTGACGAGTTTCAAGAGTTGGCACAAATTATGGACCGATTGCGGGGAAAGGATGGGTGTCCGTGGGATAAAAAGCAAACCTTTGAAACATTGAAGACTTTTCTCGTCGAGGAGGTCTATGAGATCCTCGAGGCCATCGATGAAGGTTCATCAATGGGGTTAAAGGAAGAGTTGGGAGACCTCTTGATGCACATCTTCTTCTTCGCCCAAATTTCGAAGGAGAAGGGGGAGTTCAACATTTACGATGTAGCACGGTCGGCCGTCACCAAAATGATCGATCGGCACCCCCATGTCTTCGGCGAAACCAGGGCATCAACCCCTGAGGAAGTCGAGCTCAATTGGTCTACATTGAAGCGGAGGGAGAAAGGTAAATTAAAGGCCCCCTCCCTGCTCGATGATACCCCGCTCCACCTCCCGGCGCTGTTGAGGGCTTACCGGCTCACCCAAAAGGCCTCAACCGTAGGTTTCGATTGGGAGCATGTGGGGGATCTATGTGAAAAAATCCAGGAGGAATTGAGGGAGTTCGGTGAGGTCATCCGTGATGAAGATCAAAAGAGAATAGAGGCCGAGTTCGGCGATTTACTGTTCACCTTGGCAAATGTTGGAAGATTTATCCGGGTCAATCCCGAAGAGGCCTTGAGGAAGTCTATCTCAAAATTCGTGAGCCGCTTTCAGTATGTGGAAGGGGTGCTTTCCAAAAGGAAAAAGAGCCTGAAGGAAACTTCACTTCGGGAAATGGACCGCATTTGGGAGGAGGCAAAGTCGGCTATCAGTAATTATGCCCCTGAAAAAGATCCCCGTAACTGTTAGGCCATCTCATCCGATGGCCCTGGCCCAATTCCACGTAACCATCTGCAAATACAAGCCTTATCTCTCCGTTCCTCCATTCAGTGATGGCTTAGGTTTCATGGAGTTATACTCTTGTAATTTCATCTCGGAAACCCCATCATGAGGTGAAATAAATGGAGCAGATACCGATCGAATGGAGGTTAGCATGAATAAATGGACGAAAAAGTAATTTGTGATAATCGCTTAAGGAATCTGGAGTTTCCTGGCTTTTATTGACAATATTTTTTTAACATATTGAATTTATTGGATATTATTTTAAATAGGTGAACACCCTTGTCCCTTCGCTTCAGTCCTTCCGAGGTG
>CP070774.1:871059-893575 GCA_020346125.1 Syntrophobacterales bacterium
CTCTTCCTCGAATAATGCTACACCTATTGGGGAAAATGAAGCGGTTTGCCGCCATTGACATAGGCACCAACACCATTCTCCTCTTAATCGCAGAACAGACCCCCGCTGGTCGGCTTCGAACCATCATGGATCTGGAGACCACAACCCGCCTGGGTAAAGGTCTTGTAAAAACCCGAAAGATCAATTCCCTTACCATGCAAAAGAACATCGATGTCATCGACCGCTATCTCTCCATATGCCGTGATAAGGAGGTAACGGAAATTGTGACAGTTGGAACCAGCACCTTGAGGGAGGCAAGGAATCAATTGGACTTCTTACGAAGGCTTCGACGGCGATGCGGCTTGGAAATCGAGATCATTTCGGCTCAAGAGGAGGCACGGCTTTCCTACCTGGCCGTGGCGAGGGATCAAAAATGGGCTTCAGGGCCATTAGTGGTCATAGATATCGGAGGGGGAAGTACGGAATGGATTTATGGCGATGCCGGTGGTGAGCTACGGGTCTTCAGCCTGAACATCGGCTCGGTAACATTAACAGAACAGTTCCTTACCGCAGACCCCGTGGAGGAAGGGGAATATCAGGCCATGGCCTCCCATGTGAGGAAATTACTGGACAACATCCCTCCATTGAACGGAGATGCCTCCCTCGTTGGCATCGGAGGAACCATAACCACCCTTTTCTCCGTCAAACAGGGCCTGAAGGAGTTCGATCCTTTACGAATTCACCATGGGTTATTGAAGCTGAAGGATATCGAGGGACAGATCGAACAATTTAAAACTCTCCCTTTGAGGGAAAGAAAAGCCATCACTGGGCTTCCACCCGAAAGGGCCGATGTCATCATTGCTGGAGCCACAATACTCCTCCATTCCCTGTTACGATTTGGATCAAACCGAATATGGGTCAGCTGTCATGGTCTCAGATATGGGATACTCTTCGACCGCTTCCTGAAATGAGGCCTCGCTATTCGGGTTTGGCGAATAACCATATAGTGCTTGAAAATAGAGCTGGCCTATGTAATAATTAATTAGTTCAATAACTTGTGAATCAATGCCTAAGGGAACACTTTTGAACCCCTTCTATCGAAGTATCGCCTTTTGGCTCATCATCAGTTTGATGATGGTCCTGCTGTTCAATCTCTTCAATCGACCTCATGTAAAGCCCGAAACTATCAATTTCAGCCAATTCATTATCGCGGTTGAGCGAGGAGAAATCGCCAGCGTAACCATTCAGGGAAGCAAGGTCTCGGGCAGATATTTGGATGAAAGGGAATTTAAACTATTTATTCCGGAATACCCCGATTTGGTCAGAAATTTGAGGGAAAGGGGGGTGGAGATATCGGCAAAACCGCCTGAGGGTTCCCCCTTGTGGCAGGTATTAATTTCCTGGCTTCCAATGTTCCTGCTCATAGGGGTATGGGTCTTTTTCATGAGACAGGTACAGGTTGGGGGTGGAAAGGCCTTGGCCTTTGGGAAAAGTCGCGCAAAAATCCTCTCCAAAGATCAGCATAAGGTGACCTTCGAAGATGTGGCGGGTGTTGACGAGGCAAAGGAGGAACTGGAGGAAATCATCCATTTCCTCAAAGACCCAAAGAAATTCACCAAGCTGGGCGGAAGAATACCGAAGGGGGTTCTCATCGTAGGGGCACCTGGCACGGGAAAGACTCTTTTGGCCCGAGCTATTGCCGGGGAGGCTGATGTTCCTTTTTTTAATATAAGCGGAAGTGATTTCGTGGAGATGTTCGTCGGCGTTGGGGCTTCAAGGGTAAGGGATCTCTTTATCCAGGGAAAAAGAAATGCCCCCTGTATCATATTTATCGATGAAATCGATGCCGTGGGGAGGCATCGGGGAGCCGGCCTGGGAGGGGGACATGACGAAAGGGAACAAACCCTCAATCAGCTCCTGGTCGAGATGGACGGTTTCGAATCTAACGACGGGGTCATCCTCATTTCTGCCACTAATAGGCCTGATGTCTTAGACCCCGCTCTCATGAGACCGGGAAGGTTCGACCGACAGATAGTAGTGCCTATTCCCGATGTCAATGGAAGGGAGGCCATTCTTAGGGTTCACACAAAAAAAAACCCCCTCTCCGGAAATGTCAACCTCCAAGTATTAGCCCGTGGGACCCCGGGCTTTACCGGAGCAGATCTTGAAAATATGGTTAACGAAGGTGCCTTGCTGGCCGCAAGACAGGGAAAGAGTCAGATTGAAATGGTAGACTTTGAACACGCAAAGGATAAGGTCCTGATGGGAACCGAGAGGAAGAGCATGATCATTCCCTACGAGGAGAGGAGAAATATAGCATACCATGAATCGGGGCATGCCTTGGTGGCTAAGATGATCCCTGGAACCGACCCCATCCATAAGGTAACCATCATACCTCGGGGACGTGCTCTCGGATTAACCCAAAGATTGCCCATCGATGAGAAACATATATACCCTAAGGACTATCTTCTCAATAATATCGCCGTATTAATGGGAGGAAGGGCAGCGGAAGAAATCATTCTCCACATCCAAACCACGGGGGCCCGTGAAGATATTGAGCAATCCACGGAATTGGCCAGAAAAATGGTGTGCGAATGGGGAATGAGCGAAAAAATGGGTCCTCTCGCCTTTGGACAGAAGGAGGAACAGATCTTCTTGGGTCGTGAATTCGCCAGGCACAAGGATTATAGCGAAAGAACGGCGCAAGATATCGATGAAGAGATTAAACGGATTGTCGAAGACAGCTACGATAGGGCCAGAAAAATCCTCGGGAATAACATCGATGTCCTCCATAGCCTTGCCAATTCCTTATTGGAAAGGGAAGCCCTTGATGGAGATCAAATAGACAAAATTATAAAGGGCGAAAAGATTTAAGCATCTATCCGGATACCCAAACCTTTACTCATCATTCATGGATATTATGGGCATCCAAGATGAAAAGGGTTCGGCTCCTTCATTTCGACAAACTGGATGAGGCCATTTATGAAATGCAGCGCATTGGTGTCGACCCCATCGGCATCGAGTCCATGCGGGAAAAGGCATTCCATCTCAATCTCAAGATCGAGGGAATCGACTGTCGCCTGGCCAACTTCCTGAAACAAGAGATGGTTTTACTGGGCGGCGATGTCGCCATAGACAGGAGAATCATCGATTGCAGCGCTGCTGCCTCCGACCTCATCCTCATGGGCACCCTCAATCAGACAAAAGCCCTCATCGGCAAACTTGAAAATCGTTTCAATGACCTCCAAGGGTTAGCGCTCCGGATTCGGGAGTGTCTCAAAAACCTGGAAAGCACACCTCATACCTTACGGTTTAAGAAAAAGGTCCTCAACCTTAATGAGAAAACCCACCTTATGGGCATATTGAACGTCACACCTGACTCCTTCTCCGACGGAGGATTGTATATTAACCCCGATAAAGCAATCGCCCACGGCATCGAATTGGCCTCTCAGGGAGCCGATATAATCGATATTGGCGGTGAATCGACAAGGCCCGGAGCCGCCCCATTGAAGCAGGATGAAGAGCTCCGAAGGGTAATTCCGGTCATCGATGGCCTTGCGGCAAAGGTTGAAATCCCCATATCCATTGATACATACAAGTCCTCCGTAGCTGAGAGGTCCATCGAAAGCGGGGCTGAGATGATCAACGACATCAGTGGATTGAAATTCGACCCAAAAATGGTTGGTGTCGTGGCCAAATACGATGTACCCGTAGTGTTGATGCATATCAAAGGAACCCCTAAGGTTATGCAATCGGACGTTCACTATGATTGTCTCCTTACGGAGATTATGGAGTACTTGGAGCAAAGTATTGAGATTGCCGAGGGAGCGGGGATCGATGCGGGACAGATCATAGTAGATCCGGGAATCGGCTTCGGGAAATCGGTCCAGGACAATCTGAAGATTATCCGCCACCTGGCCGAGTTGAAGAGCTTGGGCAAACCTATCCTATTGGGTACATCAAGGAAGTCCTTTATAGGCAAACTTTTACATGCAGATGTAAACCAAAGGGATGAGGGAACCTTGGCCTCCATTTCTGCAGCCATCATGAACGGTGCCAATATCCTCCGGGTCCATGACGTGGCTCCCGCGAAAAAAGCGGCACAGATAGCTGATGCCATTCGAAGAGGGTAACAACACTATGAATATCCCGGATATTCTGGCCGGTATTCGATGGCAGGATATCGTTGATATCGTTATCGTCTCCGTACTGATCTATTGGATCATCATTTTCATCAAGGGGACGAGAGCGGTTCAGATGATCTTCGGCCTCGCCCTGATCATCATCGCCTTCTATATCTCCCGAAAGGGCGAACTGCTCGCACTGCATTGGATCTTGAATACCTTTTGGACCTCCATCATCGTCTTAATAATCGTTATCTTCCAGAATGACATTCGAAGGGCGTTGACCACCGTCGGAAAGAACCCGTTCTTCACAGGCATCGGCTTCACAGAGGAATCCCATTTCTTCGAGGACTTGATAAGGGCCTCGGTCTCTTTGGCCAATAAGAGAATCGGGGCACTCATTGTATTCGAAAGGAATACCGGGCTCAGGGAATATATTGAAGGTGGAATCGACTTGGAGGCAAAGGTCTCCAAAGAGCTCATCGGAAGCATCTTCACACCCCCTTCTCCCCTCCATGATGGGGCCGTGATCATCCGGGATAGAAAAATTGCCGCGGCGGGTTGCCTCCTCCCCCTCAGTATGGATTCCGAGGTCGGTAATGACTTGGGAACAAGGCATCGAGCCGCAATTGGGTTGACTAAGGAGACCGATGCCGCTGTCATCATTATTTCCGAGGAGACGGGAACCATATCATTGGCCCTCGAGGGCAAAATAACCCGGAATCTTGATGCTCCCGCCCTGAGAAAAATCCTCCAAAGGCTGTTCCAGCGCGCGCAAAGAACCCAGAAGGTATCAGGTAAAAGCGGGGAGATTCTTTGAAAGGCTTTCTCACTAAAAACCTGTCTTTGAAGCTCATCTCCATTGTGTTGGCCATTGTATTGTGGTATTTCGTCGTGAGCGAAAGGAGCGGAGAAACAGCCCTTTCCATTCCCGTAGATTTTCGCAATATTCCCACCTCCCTTATCATCATCAAAAACCCCGTAGAATCCATCAATATCCGAATAAGCGGACCGGCAACCCTTCTGAAGAGATTATCTCCTCGGGAGGTAAAAGTAATTATCGACCTCTCCGACGCGAAGGCTGGGGTCTCAACATTCGAGATCCAACCCAACCACATCACCCTTCCACGGGGTCTAAGAGTATCCATATGGAGTCCAGCTTCCATCAAGCTGAGATTCGACGAACTTTTCAAGAAAACCGTCCTTGTAGAGGCTGTGTTGGTAGGCAAACCCCTCGAAGGGTACAAGATTGCCGGTGTATGGGTTGATCCCCCGGCTGTTGAAATCGTAGGTGCGAAAAGTGAGTTGAAGGGGTTGAAACAGATCTTCACTGAAGAGGTAGATGTCTCCGGCCTTAAGAAGGATACGACAATAAAGGCAGCCCTCGGTCTGGGGGGATTACACATCAAGTCCGTGAGTAGTCAAGAAGTGAAAGTGAACATAAAGTGTGGGAAAGTTGCCGCGGAATGAGCGCCGGGATGGAGGGAGAGATGCGGAAATTGTTTGGAACGGATGGAATCAGGGGTATCGCCAACGTGGACCCCATGTCGGGTGAGATGGCCTTGCAGCTCGGCAGGGCAACCGCCTACATCTTTAAAAACCGTGAGGGAAGACACAGAATCGTCATTGGAAAGGATACCCGCCTTTCAGGATACATGTTGGAGACGGCCTTGGCATCGGGTATCTGTTCCATGGGAGTCGATGTCTTGCTGGTCGGCCCCCTTCCCACACCCGGTATTGCCTTTATTACCACCAGCATGCGGGCCGACGCGGGAGTTGTAATATCCGCTTCCCATAATCCCTTCTATGACAACGGCATTAAGATATTCTCCAGGGATGGTTTTAAACTTCCCGATAGGCTTGAGGCCCAGATCGAGAACCTCATCTTCTCCAACAGCATTGATTCCTTCCGGCCTACGGCCAAGGAGGTCGGAAAGGCTTACCGAATAGAAGACGCCGTGGGGAGATACGTAGTCTTCCTAAAAAATACGTTCCCCAATAGTCTAACCTTGGATGGTCTGAAGATCGTTTTGGACTGTGCAAATGGGGCAGCCTACAAAGTAGCGCCCGCCGTATTGGAGGAATTGGGGGCAGAGGTTATCCCTATAGGAATTGAACCCGATGGAGAAAATATTAACCTCGATTGTGGCTCGCTCTGTCCCCAAAAAGTTAGTGAACTGGTCATCCAGAAACAGGCCCATTTGGGGATGGCTTTGGATGGGGATGGTGACCGGGTGGTCTTCGTGGATCAAAATGGACAGATCGTGGATGGAGACCATATCATGGCAATTTGTGCCATTGATATGGCCGGTGAGGAAAAGCTCAAGAATAAGACCGTTGTCACCACGGTTATGAGCACCATAGGGCTCGATCTTTCCCTCGGCAAACTGGGAATCCGGGTCATCAGAACTGCCGTAGGGGATCGATACGTAGTCGAGGAGATGGTCAAGGGAGGACATAATCTCGGCGGCGAACAATCCGGCCACACCATCTTCCTCGATTATAATACGACGGGTGACGGTATCCTCACCGCCCTTCAGGTGTTGTCGATTATAGTCAGGAAACAGAGGCCGTTACATGAACTCGCAAAATCGATGGTCCCTTTACCTCAAGTACAGTTTAATGCCACAATCGACAGGCAAATCGATGTCCTGAAAATGCCTGAAATCGGTCGAAAGATTAAAGCCATCGAGAGAGAACTTGGGAAAGCGGGGAGGATTCTCACCCGTTATTCAGGGACGGAGCCTGTTTTGAGAATCATGCTGGAGGGGGAAGACGAGGATAAGATCGCTCGCCTGGGAAGGGAGCTAATGGATAGTGTAAGCCAGGTAATGGAAAAGACTGGACGTAACACAAATTCGAAAGGACGAGGAGGTTGAAGAGATGACCAGGTTGGGAGTTAATATCGATCACGTGGCCACCCTTCGCCAGGCGAGGGCCGTGAAATACCCTGACCCAGTTGTGGCTGCAGCTCTCGTTGAAATGGCTGGTGCCGATGGTATCGTTGTCCATCTGAGGGAGGATAGGAGACACATACAGGATCGAGACCTCCATATCCTGAGGGAGACCATAAAGACTAAGCTCAATCTGGAGATGGCAGCTACGCCGGAGATGGTCAAGATCGCCTTAGATACTAAACCCCATATGGCCACCTTGGTCCCCGAAAAGAGGAGGGAATTGACGACGGAGGGAGGGCTCAATGTGAGGGGGAATAAGGGACCCCTCTTAAAAACCATTGCTCGATTGAAGGATGCCGGAATTGCTGTAAGCCTGTTCATCGATCCCGATGGCCACCAGATCCAGATCTCCAGGGAAGTGGGGGCGGATTTTGTGGAGCTTCACACCGGAAATTACTGTGATGCCACAACGAAAGACGAAGAAGACAGGGAATATAAGAAAATCTTGGATGCAGTAGGTATCGCCTATGACGCGGGTCTGAGCATTAATGCCGGCCACGGGCTCAATTACTTCAATGTGAGGCGCATTGCTGAGATTAGTAAGGTCGAAGAGCTCAGTATAGGACACAGTATCGTTGCTCGGGCCATCCTAGTCGGATTGGATAGGGCTGTTCGAGATATGATTGAACTAATAAAAGGGGGCTGATGAGGTAATACTCCATGATCTATGGAATCGGGGTAGATATCGTTTCAATACGCCGCTTTGAGAGAATGCTCGAGAGATGGGGCCCCCTCTTTACCAAGAGGGTATTCACCCCCGCTGAAGTCGACTTTTGCAGAAACAAATCGAACCCAGGGCAACATTTCGCCCTTCGTTGGGCAGCCAAAGAGGCGATGTTGAAGGCCCTCGGTTTGGGGCTTAGGGGGGGAATCAAGTGGACCGATATCGAGGTGGTCAATGACTCCTTTGGTCGGCCTTCTTTTGAGGTCCACGACCAAGTCAAGGATTTCCTCACCGATCGGAACATCAAGACGGCCTTCGTCAGTATCTCCCATGAAAGAGATTATGGGATCGCCCAGGTGGTATTAGAGGTTTAAACATGAAAGTTCTAATCACCGATCAAAGAAGAGCCGAGATCCGATCCCGTTAGCCCCATCGGCCCGGCTGGTCATTGCCTTATTGTTTCGATCCCTCCCGCAAGCTCCCTCACCATTACCTTGACAATCCCGGTCCTATTCAGTAGCATTTCAAAAACATTTATAATCCCAATGTAGCAGGACTCCATGGGAAGGACCGAGACACAGATATTGAGAGCGCTGAAGGAAAGCTCCAAATCCTTTTGGGAACTGGTAGCCCTTCAAGATTCAACCCTTTCCGCCCTCGTAGCGACGATAAAGAGGCTTATGGCCGGAGGGAAAATTCATTTCAATAGATCTACCAAAACGTTTCAATTGCTGGGAAATGGAAAATACCATCCTCGAATGGACCTGAGGTGTAACTCCTGTAATGGAAAGGGGCTAATCGTAAGGGGGATCTTCCGTAAAACCCTCCAACAATTTACCTCATTGATTGCCGGGAGACCTATGCCCGATCCCAATTATAATCAGGGATTGATTTCATTTCCGGATCTCGCCTTAAAGGCCTCTTTTATGTATGAGAGGGGAGATTTGGAGGACCGTTCAATTCTCTTAATTGGCGACGATGACCTCTTTAGCCTGTATCTGGGGATGTTGGGAATGAGTCAAAAAATTCTTGTTCTTGACATTGATAAACGGATTCTTCGATTTATCGAGGAAAAAGCAGGGGAACTTGGCATGAACATCGAAACCATGGAATTCGACCTAAGCCGATCTCTTCCCCATCACCTCAATTACGCCTTCGATGTCTTCATTAGTGAACCCCCTGAGGGAATTAAGGGAATGCTCACCTTCCTGAAGAGGGGTATACGATCCTTGGCCGAAGGGGAAAGTGCGGGATATATTGGAATAACCATGGTGGAATCTTCGCTGCCAAAATGGTATGAGGTTCAAGCCATCCTTACTCGAAATCGACTCGTCATTACCGATGTCCTCAGGGATTTTAGCCTCTATCCCGAAGGAGAAGGTGAATGGGAGGATCTCTATGAAGAATATCCAATTATGGGGAAAATTCCCATCGACGTGGGGCCTCCCAACATCGATTGGTATACTTCTTGCTCAATTCGTTTTGAAAGAGTCGCCAAAACATCCATTTCGCGGCATCACTTCTATGGGGATAAGGATACCTGGGTCACCCTCAAAGGGCTATGACCCCCCAAAGGAAGGACCTTGATTTTTGAAATGACATGAGGATAATATGATGAAAAGGGGGGAGAAGATGTTGATAGAGATGAAGGTTAAGTTCCTTACGTTCGATCCATCCTCAAACGGGTTTGTGGTTTTTTTGGTGGATGGAGAAAATAAGCATGCCCTCCCCATTTGGATCGGCCCATTCGAAGCCAACGCCATAGCCCTCAAGCTAAAAAAGGCCTCCTCCCATAGACCGTTGACCCATGATCTCATCCGCAACCTCATTGATATCCTTGATTGTAAAATTAGTCATGTAGTTGTCAACGATCTCAAGGAGAACACGTATTACGGTTTAATTTACATCGAGGGTAAGAAAGGTGAGCTCGTCATTGATACCAGACCCAGCGATGCCATTGCGATTGCTCTGGGTGCGGAGGCACCAATTTTTGTCGAGGAGGACGTACTCCATCGAACAAAGAACGCCGCGCTCGCCAAAGAGGGCCGGGACCTCCCCGATTCTATACAGGAATGGATTGAGAATCTTACACCCGAAGACTTCAAGGATAAGGCCTAACCTTTTTCCTCCTTCCCCATTTATAGTTATAGTTAAATAAGGTACCCAACTGCTCAGAGATGAAGTTTCTCGCTCATCCTCCAAAGGCCCCCATTTCTTACCGGGTCACCCGCAAGACTAACCTTTCGATAAAAAGATGGATTGATGGCTAAGACTAACAGAAATATTGCATTTCCCTTGATTTTTTTTTATATTGAATCCCTATGTATTTCTTCAAAGATGAAAGCTAAAGCGGGAGGCGAAGAGCCTGAGGAGGAAAAGAGCCTTTTTATGCACATCTAGTCCAGAAGAGACGATTCAACTGGGGCAATTCATCGGGGGGATTCTGAAACCCGGTAGTATAGTCGGCCTTTGCGGGGAATTGGGAACGGGTAAGACGCACTTGATCAAGGGGTTGGCGAGGGGATTGGGTGTTGATGACCGATACTACGTGACCAGTCCATCCTTCACCATCATCAACGAATATCCCGGAAGAATTCCCCTCAACCATTTCGATCTGTATCGGCTAGACGATACGCAACAAATGGAGGAATTGGGATACGAGGAATACTTCTATGGCGATGGGGTAACGGTAATTGAGTGGGCCGAAAAGATCCTCCCCTTCCTCCCCGAAAACCGCTTAATGGTCGAGATTACTCACCTCAGTGAGAATCGGCGGAAGTTCAGGATAACCGGGCTAGGCCATCCCTACAGGGATATCATGAGGGAAATAGCCAATTGGAAAGGAGATAAACCATTTGCCGGCAGCCTATGACCGGCTTACGGCTCTCCGTTATCGCCTGAGAGCTATCAATCGCCCTAAGTGAGCACGAGCAAGACGGAGGGAAAATGGCTTTGATCGTTCAAAAGTACGGGGGTACATCGGTTGGCGATATCGAAAGGATAAAAAATGTTGCCCAAAGGGCAATCCGTGCGAAGGAAGCTGGGAATGATGTCATCGTTGTCGTTTCGGCCATGGCGGGGGAGACGGATAAGCTCATTAACCTCGCCCATGAATTAACGCCTCTCCCCAATGTGAGGGAGCTCGATGTTTTGATCTCCACCGGCGAGCAGATCAGCGTTGCGTTGGTTTCCATGGCCATAAAGTCAATGGGCCATGAGGTAAAGTCTTACCTGGGGCATCAAATTCCGATCCAGACCGATAGTGCATACGGCAAGGCGCGTATTACCCATGTGAAATCCGATACCATCCTGAAGGACGTAAAGGTGGGAAAGATAGTCGTTGTAGCGGGTTTTCAGGGAATCGATGATAAAGGCAACATCACTACCCTCGGCCGTGGAGGATCGGACACTACAGCGGTGGCCATGGCGGTAGCCCTCAAGGCAGATGTTTGCGAAATCTTCACCGACGTGGATGGCATCTACACCACTGATCCCAATGTATGTGAAAAGGCGAGAAAATTGGGAAAAATCTCCTATGACGAGATGCTGGAAATGGCCAGTTTAGGGGCCAAGGTCCTACAAATAAGGGCGGTTGAATTTGCAAAAAAATATCATGTTCCCATCCATGTGAGGGCTTCTTTCAATGATAACTTTGGGACTTTGGTCTGCCAGGAGGATGAGGAAATGGAAAATGTCGTCGTCTCAGGGGTAACCTGTGATAAGAACGAGGCCAAGATCACCATTACAAAGGTTCCCGATAAGCCCGGAGTCGCCCATAGGCTCTTCGGCGCTATAGCCAATGCCAACATCATGGTGGATATGATCATCCAAAATGTGAGCGATGAGGGTCTTACTGATATCACCTTCACCGTAATTAAAACCGATCTCTCCAAAGCCACGAACATCGTAGGGAAAATGGCACGGGAAATAGGTGCCAAAGACATCAACACGGATGAAAATATCGCCAAGGTGTCCATTGTGGGAACGGGGATGAGGAGTCATTCCGGGGTTGCTTCCGCCATGTTCGGTGCCCTGGCAAAGGAAGGGATTAACATCATGATGATCAGCACCTCGGAAATCAAGATCTCCTGTATTATCGAATCGAAATACACCGAATTGGCGGTAAGGGCACTGCACGACGCCTTCCAGCTGGATAAAAAGGTCTTTACCAAAGACGACCCAATATCAACACCATGAGGATCTATTCCCCCAAACAGAGCTGGCTTCTCCTCTCCTTGGGTACATTGCTCCTTTTGGCCTCGCTTTTTATTACCTTATCTGAAAGGCCAGGTTCTGATGATATTCTCCAAGGGAATCCATCGAGCATCGCCATCGAGGTCGCGGGGGAGACTCCCAATCCCGGCATCTATTCGTTCCCGACGGAGGTAACCGTCGAGCGGGCACTCGTCAAGGCGGGGGGAATTGGAAGGGGGAAAATAAGTAATCCCCAGGTACTCAATAACACGCTCAATGCTGGCTCCAAGATCGTCGTGATAAGAGACGCAGAACATACCCTCATCATAGAATTAGCCCGAATGGAGCCTGAAAAGTGTATCGTCTTCTCCGTCCCCTTAAACCTCAATGAGGTGGAGGAAGAAGATCTAACCCTCATTCCCGGCATCGGCCCCCGGTTGGCGCAAAGAATCATTCAATATCGATCTAAAAAAGGAGGATTTCGGAAAATCGAGGAATTGAAAGATGTCAGGGGGATTGGTAAGAAAAAATTGCGAAGCCTGGAACGATATCTGATCATTCCAAAGGGATAAGGAGAGTTCTCCATACCTGTTCCTTGAAAGTCTCGCCTCTATTTCTTATTATTTAAAAATCTCAGTTCAAGAAATTCATGACAAACAAGCCGCAACTGGAGAATTGATGGGATGGAGAATACGGTTATAGTTCTGGGACTTTTCGGAAGTCCTAGGCGGGGGGGAAATACAGATATATTGCTGGAAGAGATGCTCAAGGGAGCAGAGGAGCGGGGGGCACAAATCGAGAGGATCATCATCTCAGAGCTCAAATTTTCCCCTTGTTTAGAATGTCACAGCTGTGATGAGACGGGGGAATGTGTCATCGATGACGACATGCAGAGGGTCTACCCAAAACTCTTAGAGGCGGATTGGATTATTCTGGCTTCCCCCATCTTCTTTTATGGAGTCACGGCATGGACAAAGGCTCTCATAGACCGCGTCCAACCCTTATGGGTGAGAAAGTATCAGTTGAAGTTGTCACCAGGGGACCCGGGAGGGAGGAGAAATGGTTTTTTTATTTCAGTGGGTGCAACCAAGGGAGCAAGGCTCTTTGAGGGTGCCATGCTCACCATGAAGTATTTCTTTGACGCCATAGGCGCGGATTTCGCAGGGCAGCTATTATTCAGAGGCGTGGAGGGAAAAGGGGATATCCGAACCCATCCTACAGCGCTCCAAGAGGCCTTTGAGGCCGGCAAAGCATTGGTAAACGGAAGCGTGCAGGGTGAGCGTTGAGAGATCATCTAGAGATCTCAGCGATACATTGAAATCGCCATAGGATTCACGTGCTCTGAATTATCTGTCGGAGGGATGAAAGGTGAAACCAAAAAAAAGCAGTGCGCTGGATGCGATTAAGGCTGCCATGGAGACCGAGATGGATGCCCACAACTTCTATTCTAGGGCTGCCCAGAAAACGGAAAATTCGAAGGGAAAGGACATGTTTTTCCAGTTGGCCGATTTTGAAATGAATCATTTCCGTCATTTGAAGGCCCTTTATTATTCCCTTAAGGCAGAGGGAAAGTGGATCACCTACCACGGAACCACATTTTCCATAGAGGGAAAGAAAATCAAGGCGTTGTCCGTAAAGAAAGAGGTGGAGTCTCAGGCCAACGATCTGGATGCCCTTTCCATAGCCATCAAAGAGGAGAGGAAGACCCGGAAATACTACTTGGAGATGGTCCAAAAAACCGCCAATTCCCTCGGTAAGGATATCTTCAAGAAGCTCGCCAGGGAGGAGGAACTACACGAAAGGGTATTGAACGACCAATTCTATAGCTTAACCAACAATGGCCTTTGGACCTGGGGAGATTGAAAAATTGTTATACAGCTGAACATCAGACCTCGAAAAAGCAAACCTAGATGACATTCCTCTCCTTAAGTCCCTCTTCCAGATATCCCAGAAACTCCTCCGCCTTTTCCAGAGGAGGCGTTGTCAACAAACTGATGATGATAAAGGAGAGCAAACAAATGAGCCCTCCCCATACCGCCGGCCAGTGGCCCAGAGGCCTGATGCCCGAGAAATAGAGGAGGCCTGTGACCACCCCCCCGAAGATCATGCTCCATATAGCCCCTTCAGCGGTACCCCTTTTCCAGAAAAAGGCCCCGAATATGGCCGGAACTGTCATGAGGAGCCCTGCCGAGGCTGCAACGGAGAGGGCAGAGATGAGTCCCAGCTTCAGCCACCCGAAAATCATGGCAACCGTGGAGATCACCGGAATCACCCATTTCCCCAACCGCAGCTCCATCTCCTCCGATGCTCGAGGCCGAAACCCCCTGTAGAGATCCCGGGCAAACATAGAAGAAAGGGTGAGGAGAATGGAATCGATGGTAGAGATGGCCGCCCCCAAAATCCCCACCATAACGATAAGGGCCAGGATAGACGGGATAAGGGGCATGGCGAGAAGGGTTGGGGTGGCCAGATCGGCTCTCGTAAGGTCTGGGGTCAACATCTTCGTTGAAAACCCCCACATGACTGAGACCAAGGTATAGATAAACCCGAAGATGAGAAATCCGCCCAACATCCTCCGCATGGCGCTTAGGGACTTGGGGATGAAGAGCCTCTGGCTTACCTGTGGGTTGGAGATACAGAAGAAAAACCAGGGAAGCGTCAGGCCAATGTAGGCCTTCAAGCTGAAAAAGCCCGGCCCGGGAACGGTCAACCATTGGGGATAATCCGTCTCTAATTTGATGAAAAAGCCCCCAAAGCCTCCGAAATACCGGTAAATCACGAAAAGCAGTACGAGAACTGATGTTACCAGCATGATCAAGGCCTGGAGGCTATCGGTCCAGGCCACGGACCTCAACCCTGCTATCCAGGCCCAAACAATGGCCAACAATGTTGCCAGGATGAGGCCTACCCAAAAGGGGATCGTTCCTCCCGATAATCCTCCCAATAAATACCCGATTCCCATCAGCTGAACGGCGGCATAGGGGATGAGGAAGATCAAACAGACCAAAGTGGTTACTACGGCAACCCAATGGCTTTGATATCGGTCGCCCAAGAGCTCCGCCGGGGAGATATATCCATACCTTTTCCCAACCAGCCAAAACCGCGGACCGAAAAAGACCGCAAGGACCAAACCCGAAAGGTAGGTCAGCTCAAATCCCAGGGCCCCCACTCCTCCTCTATAGGTAAAGCCGGCCAAACCCACCATCATAAAGGCGCTGTATGTTGTAGCGCTGTAAGTGAGGGCTGCGACAAATCCTCCCACCCTGCGATTCGCCAGAAAATACTCGGTTATTCCCGCACCCATCCCTTTTCGGGACATATAGGCCATCCATGTTGCCAAGATTATATAGATGGCAATACAGATGAGGATATACGATACATTCATGTTCTTCCCCTCAATCTCTCCACTGCCACAAGAGGACAAATATGGAGGCGACAGCTGTGAGCGCAAAGAGATTCCAAAAAAGAAAGGCACCATAAACCTTGTTCACCCCTGAAAGAACTGTATATGGTACAGTATAGTCCAGGAGGAGTAAAAATCCGAACCATAAGATCCAGCCCCACCTCTTTAACTTCATGTCCTCAATCCTCCTTTCCAACGTGCTACTCTCATAAACGAGCTCTGAAGCACACTTCTATCCCTCCAGAATTCATGGACAACACCTCCTCTAAACTTTAACCTCAGCCTTAGCCTCCAACCTTCCTCCCCGGCGTAGTGTGTTAGACAAGCGTGGTGTCAGATCAGGTCGTTGCCCTGGTTTCCTGGAGCGAACATTAAAGAATTTTGGGTTACCATTCTTGACGTCATTGTAAAAAGTTGAAATGAGACGGCAAAGAAAAAAGATCCAGATGCAAGGCGCGCAAATCCTGAGGAATGAGGCGTACAGAGAAGTACGCTGCAGTGACGAAGGATGAAGTGCAACGCAGCCCTTCGGCTTTGCTCAGGGCCATGAGCCTGTCGAATGGCAGATGGACTTTTTTAAAGCCGTCATTTTTAGTGAAACGAGATCTAGAATGGTCCAAAATTCTTTTCAGTGAGCGGAAGGGAATTTGGGCAAAAGACCACAAAGCTTTGAAAATATCGCACGTCATCGCCGCAACCCGAGCCTATGTCCCACCTCCTCTAAGTTCCTGATCACATCATCCCCACTGCGGCTCCACGATCGGTCGATATGCAATGCTTTGATCCCCAAGCTTTTGGGAACGAGGTAGTCGAACTCCCAGTGGTCCCCCACGTGAACCATCTCCGTTGACCTGATCCCGAGGAGTCGGCAAATATGTCCATAGAATTCAGCTGTCTTCTTGATTTGTCCGAAGTCGGATGTAGCCGAAAAAATCCGTGAAAAATATCCCCGGAGCGCCGCCACCTCAACTTCGATATCAACGAATTCCCGCGCGGCATTGGAAATGATAATGAGCCTGTAGTCTGAAAAGAGGTCTTGGAGCACCTTTGAGACCTCCGGATAGATTTTGATCCTGTGGGAGAATCGATTCATCAACTGTTTCCAGTTGCCATCGAGCTGAAAAAAATTGAACCAATACTTGATATCATACCACTGCAGTGATCCATCACCGATCTTGCGGTACTCCTCCTCCACGATCTTCTTGGCCTCATCAAAGGAAATCCCTCTCCTTTCGGCAAAGAGCTGGGGAATTCCCATACCCCATACCCATTCGCTATATTCTGGTTCTACCAGGGTTCCATCCATATCGAAGGAGATGACCTTTATCCCTTCCGGAGTCATTTTTCGCCCTCATCCCCTGTGAAAAAAGAGCTCTACCCCTGGAATCAGACCATCTCCAGCACGATATCGTCGATGCTCTCCACCCTCTCTTGAGCCAAGTCAACTACGGCTACCGTCCTGATAGGCAGGTAGGCATAAGAGGTAAAGATGGTCAAGCACCGCTTCCCAAACATAATCGGATTTGCGTTTGGCTGGTGTGATCGAATGAGTACCTGTCTCTCGAATTGATCCATGAGCCGGTAAAAATAATCCCGCCCATACTGAGGGCGTCCCCAAAAACCACCCAGATCATTTCCAGACCGGTCTTGGAAGTCCCCCCACGCGATCTCATCCCAATTTTCATCCCCGGCTTCGATGTCATTGATATCTTCGAGCTTTTCCACGTCGGGCAACGCTCCATGGACCCCCATTACCCCATTGGGAGTTGAAACGGCATAAGGGAGTTGAGCAAGGGTCTGACCATACCGTTCCCTCTCCCCCTCGGTGAGGCTTAACCAGAAGTTGGCAGGGTAGAATTCCTTTATAGTATATCCCTCATGATTTCCCATAAGCATGATGATATCCTTGGGGAACTGTAACTTCATCGAGAGCAGGTGGTGGATATTCTCCCGGGATTCCTCCCCTCTATCGATATAGTCGCCTAAAAAGACCACTTTATGATTATTAGAGAGATATCTCTCCAATATCAATCTTGTGGCTTCCAAGTCGCCATGGGTATCGCCTACAAAGATGGCCTTACCGGAATTGGGCAGATGGATCAATTTAGGCTCTCCCCGGAAGATCTCTTCCGCCCGTTCCAATAAGGATTGCTCCTCCCTCTCCATAGCCTCCGTTCCAATTGAATCCTTTTCCACGTCCGGAAACACTGTTTGGGAACCTAATTCGAGGCCATCACCTTCACGTGAAGCCTTCTTTTCCTTGGTCCATCAAATTCGCAAAAATAGATCCCTTGCCATGTTCCTAAGAGCAACGTTCCCGACTCGATGAAGACCATTTCAGAGAACCCGATAATGCTTGCCTTTATGTGGGCGGCGGAGTTTCCCTCGATGTGTCTATACTGGTCATTGAAGGGAATGACCTTATTCAATTCCATTACGATATCTTGGTGAACGCTGGGATCGGCATTCTCGTTGATGGTGATAGCGGCAGTTGTATGCGGGACAAAGAGATAGCAAATTCCCTCTCGAGCCTTCGATTCACGCACAACGTCTTGAACCTTGCCGGTGATATCAAGGAACTCTGTCCTGTCCCCGGTTTGGATCTGAACCTCTTTAATCATGGGATATTGACCTCCCTTTGCCCTCTCTCATAACATACCTAGGCCATTCATATCAAGGGCTGTGCTCAATAAAAGGCTAAACTGGCGAACGTAACCGCCGACTGATTCCCCTGGTTCTGACTTTGGGCATACTTCAAGAGCCTCCCCTTCTTAATTCCGTTGATATTCAATAAGACATAGATACAAGGGAAACCACAAATTCGACGACGATCACCCTCTTTTCGAATCGAATCATAAAACCCCTCCGCATCCACCTTCTCAGCATATGCCAACATCTCCAAATCCCTCACCCTCGTCTCATTCAACATTGAGGAGGCGGGGTCCCCATCGCCAAACTGCAACCCAATATGGGCCAGATCGGCGCTGGCTATCAGGCAGACCTCTCGATCAATAGACCGGACTGTTTTTTTTAGGGCTTCTATGAAAATCCCGATTTGGGGAATATCTCGTGGTGAAATGGACCTCTCGATTGCCTCGTGAAATGAACGACACAGTATGGGAACGATCTCTATGGGCTTGCTCGGGTAGATAAATTGGAGGAAGATTAACTGAAATTCTATGGAATGCTCCCTTTTATGGACGAATTCATCCTCGAAGGAATCCCAATCGCATGCCTTCGATAATGCCTCGACGAAAGCCTTGTTGGTCTTCGCTGTACCAAAGGGGGTCCTGAAATCCTTAAGGGTCAGACTAAAATAATTCTTCATCTCGCAATGGGCCGTTCCCAGGATGACGAAGAGATCGGCATGTGATGCCTCCCTCACCTCTTTATGTGCAAAAGCATAACATGGCCCCCCCCTTTGAAAGTCGATATGGGGGGCGATGATTCCCTTGAGTGCCCCCGAGGGATTCTCCATTCGGGGCTTACCGGGCCCATCGGGAGGGGCAAAATAACCCTCGACCTGTCCTCTCAATGTAAGAGGATCCGGGTTGTAACTCGTTCCGGCGAAGGTGGCCTCTCTTACGCGGGAGACTCTAAAATCCCTCTTCTCCCTCTCAAGGGCATCCCGAAAGAGCTCGCTATCCAGCAGCAACTGTGCGTCCAACTGATCGATGACCTCCTCGATCTTTTCCCTGTATATCAGCTCCCCATACTTCCTCATATATTCTGCCTGAATGTCCAGAATAGAATGTTTCCCATCGAAGAGGCTAACGATAAAGAACAGGGGGGGCGGGAGGAATAGTGCCCTTTGACTGAACCCTTGGGGGTCTTGAATACAGATCACTTGCTGCCCTTGGACTTGAGTGGGAAAGGCATTAATACTCCTCAATTTTGGGAAATCCATGACCTATCTATTTCTCCTCATGAGATCAGTATCTCACTTCCTGAAGGAGGTCACTAAGGGCCTGAAAACAAAAAAAACCCCTTTGGGTCGCACAGAACATGGCTTGTATTCGGAAGTATGAGTATCGAAGATAGGTGTTAGTCCCCCACTTCGATTTTGGAAAAGCTCTTCCCCTTTTTTCTCTCCCTGGTCCTCTTTAGAGTTTCAATACGGTCATCGATGAGGAATTTGATTCCCTCGAGGAATTCGATTCTGGCGTTATTCATATGGCCCCAGAATTCAGGTTTCCTCCCCCCCATTTCCTTAAGCTTCGAGAAGAAAAGGCAAAAAGGACATTCAAACCCTTCTTCCGGAGGACCTCCCTCATCCCTTTTGGTTCCCCTTTTCATCATTTTCACCTCCAAAGGTTACCACGAGGTTTTGTCCATCGAGCTTCGCCCCCAAAGGGTTGTAATGAGCTACCTTACGGGGGAGCAAGATGTGTCGCTTGAAACCTCCTATACGGAGAATAAGCTCGTCGTCACTCTTGCTCACCTCAACGTCTTCCTTGGTGATAAAAGGAAGCCTTACAATAATGACATATTGTCCATTTATTTTCGTAAATTTATGGGGGTTTTCGGTCGAAAATCTTGTTGCCGGATCCAGATTATCATAGATCATTTTGGACAACTGTGCAAGGTCTTCTCCACCAACGATCTCATTGCTAAACAATCCTACCTTGAATATGGGCACTGGGGAAAAGTATTCCTCCACCAGATCGATATATCTGGACTGGGTCCCTTTCCAGCCATCGAAATGGACATCCGAAATCCCCTCGGGGAGAATCCGATTGATGATGATGGCATCAACGCATAGTCCATAAAGGCAGAAATACATGAAAGCCCTTTGGGTCTCCTTAATGACGATCTTCTCGGGGTTTGTTACCAGCCTAACGGAGGTAATACGGGGATTGGTCAAGAGACTCTCCACCCCTTGAAGCCTTTCAAAGAGATATCGAAGTGACTCAAAATAATCGTCATCGGGCAGGGGAACGGAATAGATCCGCTGAACCACAGGACGCGCGTATTTAGTGAATAATCGCTCCACCTTAAAAACCTTCTTCATATACCACTCAAGGGTCGTTGGGATACTAATAAATCGGAGGGACTCTCCTGTAGGAGCGCAATCCAAAATGACAACATCGAACACCTTCTCGTTAACAAACCGATTAATATAGAGGAGGCTCGACACCTCCTCCATGCCGGGCATAATGGCCAGTTCTTCAGCCAAGACCTCGTCGATGCCGGAGATGTTGAAGAGGGTCGCAATATATTGATACACCTCCTTCCAGTTCCTTTGAATCTCTTCCTGTACGTCTATCTCCTGGATCCACAAATTTTGGTCGACCTCAATTGGCTCCCCCTTATTCTTATCCATCAATCCTTTATTCAGGTCGTAGATGTCCGAAAGGCTATGAGCGACATCCAGCGACATGACCAGGGTCTTGTAACCAATACGGGCGGAACTGATGCCCGTGGCCGCCGCAATGCTGGTCTTCCCAACACCGCCCTTTCCCGCAAATAAGATCACCCGCGTCTTCTTTCCCCTTATCATACAATACTATTATAAATCCAACGGGTTGGCTCGTCAATCGAGTAGCGGCTGGAGTGTGCTGAGTTTCTGGAGAACACCGTTGTCCCTGAGCGTAATCTGTTGGAGAGTTGGGTTTCCACGCCTGCCAACCCCTCAATTCATTTCGAAACCGACTGTTAGCCGGGCTCCCCGAAGCGAACATGAAAGAATTATTATTTGCACCATCCTAACCGAATGACCGCAGCACTGCAACACTGCAGGGCTGCAGCACCGTCGATTAAGTCCAAAGGTCGAGTTTTGGAACGAAGTAGCGCCCTGGCGCTCGTTTGCAGTGAAGCGAACTCCAGAATGGTCAAAAATTCTTTCTCGTGAGCAAAAGGGAATTTAGCCAACAGACCGTGAAACATTGAAGCAACCGGATCTGAAGTACCTTCTCATTCTCGGCCTTGAAATCTAGCCCCACCTCCCCAAGGGCTAAACACCGCTCACCTCCCCTCTCTATCGTGTCAAGGGTAGCCTCGATTGGCCATGGATGAAAATCTAGGGTGGGAAAGAGATAATCGGGGAAGGTTTGGGCAATCTCGAGGATCTATTCATTGGATACGAGATCGGATCCAACGGCAATGATAGCCGTGACGTCCACTGATTGAGCCCGCCGAACTGCGCCCTCCAAGTCAGCAAGCTCATCAATATGGACGTGGGGTGGGTATCGATCAAGAAATATCTTTTCGTTTCCATGGTTGTCTATTTGGGATTTCAGACATTATCAGGCGCTCAAGGGAAAATTCCGGGGGCGAGATTGTAGGTATCCATCGAGAGGATTTGATATGGTGGAAATTGCACTGAGGATTTGTTAGGGGCTTCTTTTTACTGGAAATTGAACTTACGCCCTTTGAAAAATCACGAGGTAAGGGCCATGTCTATGGCCTCATCCATCTTCTGGATGAACTTGAACTCCATCTCCTTCTTGATTCTTTTGGGAATTTCCTCCAGATCCTTTTCATTCTTCTTGGGAAGGATAATGGTATTGATGCCAGCACGTTTTGCCGCCAAGACCTTCTCCTTAATGCCTCCCACGGGCAAGACCAACCCCCTAAGGGTTATCTCCCCTGTCATGGCGACATCGCTCCGAACGAGCCTTTTGGTAAACAGCGAGGTCAGTGCGAGAAATATGGTCAATCCAGCGGAAGGGCCATCCTTGGGAATGCCTCCAGCAGGTACATGGATATGGAGATCGGTCTTGTCGTAAAAATCCTCCTTGATTCCTAATTCCTTGGCCTTGGATCGAACGAAGCTCAAGGCAGCCTGAGCCGATTCCTTCATTACATCTCCCAATTGCCCGGTCAGAGTTAGCCCCTTCTCTCCTTTCATCTTCGTTGCCTCTACGAAAATAATATCGCCCCCAGTGGGAGTCCAGGCAAGGCCTGTAGCCACGCCGGCCTCGGCTGTCCTCTCGGCAACTTCTGGAAAAAACTTCACAGGGCCCAGAAATTTATGCAGGGCTTCCGAATCAATAACCATCCTTTCCTTTTTGCCCTCTGCTACTTCCTTGGCAACCCCCCTGCAAACAGCAGCAATCTCCCTCTCCAAATTCCTCACCCCTGCTTCTCGGGTGTAAGAGGTTATGATGGTGGTAAGGGCTTTGTCCTCAAATTCGATATGTTCATCCGTCAGGCCGTGCTCATTGAGCTGTTTTGGGATGAGAAACTCCTTCGC
>CP070774.1:893675-902414 GCA_020346125.1 Syntrophobacterales bacterium
ACCCCATCGACCATGGTTAATGACATCTCTCCCATCCTCACCGTCTCGTTCCTGGCCTGCTCGATGGCCATGGGTGGGGAGTCCAGAAATTTTGTGTCAAGATAAACCAGGTGAAACTCCTCCTCTTCCCTCCGCTGCGGGATCATCCAGCTCGATACCTTGGCCAATACCCCTAAAAGGGGTAAAAAGATCAAGGTGTTGACCACATTGAACAGGGTGTGGGCATTGGCGATATGGCGCGCGATATAGGGCTTATCCCCCAATTCCATGCCAAACCCTTTGGCCTGCGCCACTGTCTTGATCAGGAGGTCGGGGTTTCCAGGGGCCAGCCAGTCGACCAATTTGAGGAAGTAGGGGAAGAGCAGTAAGATGTAGAAGACACCGATGACGTTAAAGAGGGTGTGAACCCGTGCGGTCCTCCTGGCAGCAGTATTAGTCCCAATGCTGGCCAACTGAGCGGTGATCGTGGTGCCGATGTTGTCCCCCAAGATCAGGGCAACTCCCCCATAGAAGGAGAGAAGGCCCGAGGCAGCCAGGGTCATGGTAACTCCGACCGTAACACTGCTGCTCTGCATCATGACGGTGAATATGGTCCCGACCAAGACCCCTAAGAGGGGGTTGCCATCGAACTTGACGAAGATTTCCCTGACCATGGGGGAATCCTTCAGGGGACTCATGGCGTCCTTCATAATGGCAAGGCCGAAGAAGAGCATCCCGAACCCCATGATGACCTCTCCGATGGACCTCCACTTGTTGTCCTTGGCAAAGAGTCGTAATCCCACCCCCAACCCGATGGCCGGAAGGGCATAGTTGTGGATCTTGAAAGCGATGATCTGTGCGGTGACGGTGGTCCCGACGTTGGCCCCCAGGACGATCCCGATGGCCTGATTCAAGGTCATGAGGCCCGCATTGACGAAGCTGACGGTCATCACAGTGGTGGCGCTGCTGCTCTGGACGATCGAGGTAACGGAAAGCCCCACCAAAACAGCCACCACCCGATTGTTGGTGAGTGTCTCCAGGATTCTCCTTAGTCTGTCCCCGGCGGCCTTTTGGAGTCCCTCGGACATAAACCTCATCCCGATGAAAAAGAGGCCCAATCCCCCTATCAGGCGAAAGATGAGCTCCTCTGTTCCCATAAATGTTTCCCCCAATCCTTCTTAGCTGATCATTACTAAAAGCATTTTTATGGATTCATTGACTTGGAAATTTCACGAACCGTCTTTGGCTTTCTTTATTCTCCACGTCGGGCATAAGAACTCTTTCCCCCTCACCGCCCCGCAGTAATTATATGGATACATATTGGGAAATGCAAGCACCAGATCTTATAGGGGGAAATATTTCACAAGGTATTTCCCGCTCCAGGTAATTTTTGATTGGATCAGGGATTATTGCCTTAAAACATTTGAAGAATGTGGAGGAATTCTGTTAAGACATTCGATCTGGTTGAGCTAAGCTTTATCTCTACCTTGCTCTCCGGAGTGAGGTTTGTAATCCTCTGTCCTGTGTCTGATAATTTCTCCTTTCACCATATAAATAACGTCTTCAGCGATATTCGTCGCCAGATCTGCGATGCGCTCTAAGTGGCGAACCACCATAGAAGAATGAGCTTCAACCTTTTATTCTTTTTTAGACCCGAGATTTTATGACGGCGAGCTCCAGTTGATCCGCGGCATCCTCCGCCCTGTCCGATATCTCCACGATAGTGTCGAGACAAAGTCTCAGATGAACCTTGTGCCCCCAGTCAAGGGGAGAGGTAAAGATCTCCCGTGTCAGGTCCCACTCGATCTTATCAATATCCGACTCCTTGATTCCAACCTGTTTCGCCTTTTCCCTTATTACCTCAATCTTGCCCCTTTCACCAAGGTAGTTCATCATGGCCTCTTTTAGAGGGGCAATAATGCCAAAGCATTGTCGGGCCACCTGGAGAAAATGGGGCTTCAATCCCTCGGGGATCTCAGGCCGTTGGTCCAGAAAGAAATCGCAGCAGGATTCCGCGGCATCACACACCTTATCAATCCTTTCGATAAGGTTATAAATATCCTCTCGGACCATGGGTAAATAGGCACCTGAATAGAGCTTATCCCGGATGCTGAACCGGATGGAATCGTTTTGTGTTTCAATACTGTCAACCTTTAGTGCCAGGGATTTTGCCTTTGGAATCTCGCCCTTGAGATAGGTTTCAATCGTTTCCATCGCCGTCGCCAGACACTCCTCTGCCGTATCGATATGCTTTAGAATAAGATCAATCACCTCTTTTTCCTGCCTGAAGATCACTTTTATTCCTCCTTCAGGAAAGTTTTCACCGAAATACCTCCGGGGACTCTCCGTATCACACCATTTTCCTCATGTATAGCTCTTGAAGAGCTCGCTTGAGATGATCATCTTCTGGATACTGGAGGTCCCCTCCAGATACTCCATCCCCCTGGCATCACCGCTGAGCATGCTGATGATATTGCCCTTCAAATAGCCCCTCCCGCCCATAATCATCTGCCCCATTTGGGCCACGTTCATGACCATCTGGGTGGCAAAAAGCTTTGCCTGAGATGAGGCGCTTCGATAATACGGGGTGTTGACCTGTTTCAACGCATGGAAACACAGGCCCCGTGCTGCGTTGATCTGGGTATACATATCGGATATCTTGAAGCTAATGTCCTGACTGCTGGTGAGGGGGTGATCGAATTGGATCCTTTTACGGGAGTAATTGAATACCTCATCCAAGATTCGGCAAGCGATTCCACACCCTATCCCCGCCAGTAATATCCTGCCCTTGTCAATGGCATCCAAGGCCAGTAGCAAACCTCTCCCTTCACCTCCGATCAAATTCTCCCTGGGTACGACGCAATTCTCATAGATGAGCTTGCCGGTAGGGAGGATTTTCAACCCATCCTTTTCCGGGAATATCTCAACTCGAAACCCTTCTAGCTCGTCCTCCACTACGAAGGCGCTCAGGGATCGGGCCCCTCTCTTCCCCTTGGTGTTGACCAAAATCGTGTAAATTCCAGCGAGCCCAGCATTGGATACGAAGATCTTTTGACCATTAAAGATGTAATTATCCCCCTGAGGCCGAGCCGAAAACTCGATGGCGCTGACATCTGAGCCCGCCCCTTCCTCGGTTATGGCGATGGCCCCGAAATCTCCCTCCCCCAATCTGGGAAGGAATTTGGCCTTCTGGGCTTCGTCATTTCCGGCAAGGATGAGGTCCACCGCTCGACCATGGGCCACAAAGATGATTCCGAGGCTGGGGCATGTGTATCCGAGAAGCTCCATGATGAAATAGATATTCTCCTCGGATGTCAGGCTTCCCCCATATTCAACGGGCACAAAAAGGCTAAAGAAGCCGATTTGCCTCAAACCTTCATAGATGGATTCCCAGGGGGATGGGAAGATAAGCCTTTTATTCTCGAATTTAATGCCACCCTCGTACATCGTTTCAAGATTGGGCATCACCCTCTCCCTGAGAAGGTCAATAAAATTTTCAGTAAGGGCCTTGTCCTCCCCCCCTTCGAGGAAGGACCGCAGTATTTTGATCAAATTATCCAAGGGTCGTGCACCTCCCAATGACTTCCCGTCATTTTAAATCATGTATCATCCCGAAATCAAGGATAAGGCACGGGGAGTTTGCTGAGTTCATAGCGAACACGGTAGAACTAAAGTACAAACCCTCATATCCCTCACCCGTACTCTCTTAGTCAAACCCACATTTGAAATGAACGGACAAGGTTTTAAAGGGCTTTTTGTAGAGTGCAGATATGTTGACGCTCTGAATCAAGGACTGTTTGATGATGGTGTGGAGTCGAGCAAGGATTCTGGTGTGTATAGTTCATAGTGAGAGGAGAGACAAACCACGAGAGATAAAAGAACCTATGAGGCGAAATTGACTCTCGTGAGATATCCTTTTTTTGCGATTCTATACGGAACATAGTATGTATAGGGACTCAGAGAATCCGCATAGTTCAGGTGGAAACCATCAATTTCCCAGATTCCCGCATAATTTAATGTTATTTTCAATTGAATCTATCTAAATAATTCAAAGTAAAAAGTGATCAAGATTCCAGAGGTCTTTTTGCGGCAACTGGGCATGAGTTTGACATCCACCGGACTGTGTGATACCTACTTTCGAGACTATGTTCAAGCATTAAGTTTCCGCCACCCTGCGCGCGGGGGCACTAAAGAGAATCGCCGCAATGATTTTGATCGAGCTCTTGCCAGCATAGTCTCCTACTATATCGACGATTTATCCGAATGGCCTGAGGGAATTCGAGGCGCGAAACCCTGTCTGGCCTCAGGGCTCCCCGACATTCCTGATTATCTATCCGAGCTGATACGCAGAGTCAGGAGTCCTTTACGGCGGAAGCTCGATCTATGACTTCTCCTCTATCAAGACGATGATGGTCGTATTCGCGCGGTTGAACCTGAGGATGAGCTCTTGAAGGCAGGGATTGTTGAATTGTGGTTTATGCCCAATAAAACCATTTTTTCAGATCTGAATGAAAGGAGCTGAAAAATATGAATATCTCTAAATACTTACCTATAGGCCTCCTCCTTGTCCTCCTTAATTCCTCACCTGTTATTGCAGGGGGATTTCTCCTTGGAGAGGAAACAAAAGGTTTAACGATCAATGTGGCAGAGCATACAAATCTCAACATAAGGTTTCTTCTTCAGCCTCGGCTGGACTTCGGGGATCTGACCACGAGCCGAGATGGAAGTCGGTATGAGTCTGAAAGCGATCTCTCCATAAGAAGGGCACGCCTGGAGTTTAACGGATACCTGATAGAGAGCCTCAAATATGCCGTTTACCTGTCCGGGGATAAGTGGGGGCAAAAGGGCCATGACGACAAAATCCAGCTCTTCTATGCCTATCTGGATTACACATTTCTGAATGAACTTTCTATCCGGGGTGGCAAGGCAAAGCTCCCGTACTCAAGGGTTTCCCTTACATCCGCTTCCAGGCAGCTTCTCATCGAGACACCAGCTTCCACCGAAACCGCAAAAAAGGTCTTTGGCGACTACTATCAGCCCAATCTGCTTCTCCACGGAAAATTTCTGGGGGGCATTCTTGCCTATAACCTGGCTTATGGCGACGGTTGGGAGGAGGGGAAAACCCTGAGGGTTGGTAACACTATCCACAAGGCAAATCCCCTCGTTGTGGGGAGGATTGAGCTATCCCCTCCGGGCTGGATTGAGGAGAAAAAGAGCGATGCCCACCTGGGAAAAGGGAGGCACCTAACCCTGGGAATGCACTATACAATCCAGGACTCCATCGAATACAGGGAAAACGCCTTCGAGGAAGACAGGGACCTCTTTGGTTTCGATCTCTCAGGCCATTGGAGGGGAATAACAGCACAGTTCGAGTATAACCAGTGGAGGGAGGACTTCGCCGAACCCGCAAAACGGAGCATAGAGCCGAAGGGGTGGTACCTTCAGGGGGGATATTTCATAGAAGCAATAAAAGGAAGAAGCATCAACCTTGAGCCAGCCGTGCGCTATGAGGAATACGACCAGGATTCCAACGCCAATGACAAAAAAGAAAAATTATGGACGGTTGGTCTGAACTGGTATGTCAAGGGACACACCCTGAAGGTCAGTGCAAACTGGATTCATACAGAGTTTGAGAGACAGGCAAGCGGCGCGCTCACAAGGGATGACAAAAAGGACGTCTTCCAAGTTCAATGCCAAACCTATTTTTAGATCAGAATCCCACAAGTAGATGCATTGGCCTGGGCCTGGATTTGACCCATCCCCCTATTAGGCGGAATAGCGGAATATAGGATATCCACCAACTCCGTGCCCCCAATTCTACAGATGGTTTGGCTTTGTCGATAAGCACATTATGGGAGAATCAACTGGGCTTTGACGTGATGACTATCTTATGAGTCAGCCCTCCAGAATCGCCTTCAACCTTTGGAGTGATTCGTTGATATCCTTTCTGTTTTCTCTTTCCACAAATAGCTTATCTAGCACCTTTCCCAGGTAAGATGCCGGTAACTCGTAATCCATTAAGAATGTGACTTCCGTTCCCTTTTCGGTTGGAACAAATGCCCACCTACCCTCATTCTTCATGCCAGCCATTGATGTCCATTCCATCCGCTCATTCTCAACGTAATTGGTCACCTTATTTTCAAACCAGTTCTTTATTCCACCGGACTTTGCCTCGTACCTGAAGGTTGAATCCAATCCACGTTTAAGCGTTGAAGTGGGTTCGACTTTTTGGACGAAGCGGAAAAACTGAACATGGGTTTCAGCGACATTGGCTACATAGTCAAATACCTTTTCTACAGGTGCTTCTATCTCGATCTTGGCCTCTATCCTAGCCATATTGACTTCCCTCCCTCCATTCAGGATAGATTTACGGTAACTTAATAAAAATGTCGAAAAAAAATAGGCTTCAGCTCAACCTCAACTTCCTGGTCTATTCCAGCATCTCTCCGGTCGCTAATCTCGGTATTCCTATTTTAGTAAGGTTGGGGATTTTTTCCAATACTTTCTCGTTGAGTTCTGAATTTCTCACAATCACCGAAAATCCAGGATTCCAAATGCAAATCAATACTTTTCACTTCCCTCCTTATGTAAGTATCCATCGTGAAATCTTTACCTTGATGATATGGATAAAGGAATGTGTGATCCACTACTCGCCATATCCAATCACTTATCTCACAGCTTCTATTTGAACAAGACAACTGTTGGAGGCAAAAGCGCCACTCGGCGACATTTCATCTCTGGTGAGAACATTGACACAGCCCCCCCGATCCAGTCCGTGAGTATCGGGGCAAAACCAAGCGCCTGCATCCAAGCTAGCCACTCCAGGCATGATGCGATCTGTAACTTTAGCAAGCGTGAGAAGCTGGCCTCGATCATTGAAGACTCTGACCTTGTTGCCATCCTTGATGCCCCGAGGGCGGGCGTCAGCGGGGTTAAGCCAAATCCTGTCATCGGCCAACGATTTCAGACGAGGGATGTTGTCAAGAAGGGAATTGACCCTGACTTTCGAATGGGGACTCACGAGCTGGATAGGGCACTTACGTGCAAGAGGATCTTTTGGACCCTCCCAGGGTTCGATATACCTGGGGATGGCTGGGATCAAAGGGCTATTCCTCTCCGCGAGCCCCTGGCTGTAGATCTCAATCTTGCCCGATGAGGTCGGGAAGGCGTGATGCTCCGGGTCTTCAATCTGTTCTCGAAAGGCGACCCAAGGCCTGTCGAGCTTTATCTCGTGAAAGCCTTTGCGTTTGAAGGCCTCGTACTCCGGAAGATCAGGTGTAGCGTCTACGAATTCCTTGAGCCACTCCTCGTCAGACTTATCATTGTAATCGGGCATGCCAAGACGTAAGGCCAGTTCAGTAAAAATGGCCAAATCGGACCTGGTTTCAGGGAGAGGCTCTATCACCCTGTCCATGTGGATGAAGTAAGGTCCACCGCCCCAGGGTTGGCCTATGTCTTGGCTTTCAAAAAAATGGGTGACGGGGAGAATGATGTCGGCATATAGGGCCGTGGGCGTGAGGAACAGCTCGTGGGCCACAATGAACTCAGGAATCTTTAAGGCTATTACTCCTTTATTGCTATTCAAAAATTGGTTCAAAAGGTTGCAGCCCACGATGTAGAGCAACTTGATATCACTGGGATAGCCGCCGGATTTTCCCTGGATGAGGACATCGTAGACTTTGCTCACATGAACAGTAGGGTTGGGACTCTCTGGTACCGGTAAAGATTTCCCGAGAGAACCTAACGGCATGCAACCCGTCCCCCCGGCAACGTGGCCGCCCTCTATTCCAATATTGCCGGTCATCGCCGCCAGAGTGATGCCCGCCCTGTGGTATTGCCCTCCGAAGGCGGTCCGTCCGGGGGCCCAGCCGGCCCAAAGAGCGGCTGGTTTGAGGGTTGCATAGTCACGAGCCAGCTGTCTGGTAGTATCTGAAGGGACCCCAGTTATACCCTCTGCCCAATCAGGTGTTTTGGGAAGACCATCCTCTTTACCCACAACGTAATCCTTGAACGTTTCAAAGCCCGCCGTATAAGTCTCGATAAAGCCATGGTCATAGAGGTCCTCGGCGATCATGACATAGGCCATCGCAATAAGAAGGGCCGTGTCAGTGCCTGGTCTAATTGGGACCCATTCTTCTGCAAGGGTTTTGGATGAATGGCTACAACGGGGATCAATGCAGATGATCTTGGCTCCAGCTTTTTTGGCCAATGCCAGGTAGGAGACCGTGTCAGGGCCAAACCGGGTAATCAAGGGATTCCAGCCCCACATTATGATCAATCTGGAATGGAGCAGGTTGTCACGGCTGTTTCCGGTAAAGGTCGTCCCGAAGGTCGCGCGCGAAGCGAATTCGGCAGCTTCAAATGAGGTGTTCCCCCAATAGGTAGTACATCCTCCGAAGAGAGAAAAGAAACGTCGGGGAGCATTAAGCGTCCCGTGCAGAGGACTCTCGGAACCGTAGTGGTTCATCAGGAAAACGGAATGAGGCCCATATTGTTCCTTCACTCTCCTTAGTTCACGGGAGACCGTCTCCAGAGCATCTTCCCAGGGGATGGGCTCAAAGCTGCCGCTGCCTCGCTCCCCGACCCTTTTTAAGGGATGAGTGAGGCGGTCAGGGGCATATGCAACCTCTTTCTGGAGAAGCCCTCGGCGACAGGCCTTCAGGCCTGGGCCAGGCCGGTTATCCGTGCCAATTCGACGGATTTTCCCTTCGGAAATGTGCACCTTTAGGAGACAGCGGCCACCACAATCATAAGAGCAAC
>CP070774.1:902514-909186 GCA_020346125.1 Syntrophobacterales bacterium
TCCCAGCAAACCGTATCTCCTTCCCCGCACTCATGCCAGAGGATAAAATCCCCCAGGTTCCACTGCATTCCAGGATACGTATCCTTATGAAATCGCCTCTTTTTGGCGGGCCATTTGGTCATATCAAGCCCGTAGATCTTTCCAAATCCAGGGAACCTTGTGGGATCGAAATAGATATTTCCACGATGCCGGTATGCGATCTTACGGTCGAGGAGGCGCTCTATAATCTCCACGGCCTCGTCAACGGCCTCAGAAGATTTGGGAAGGTAATCCGGGATCTTCATCTTCAGGAGGTTCATTTCCCCCATGAAGTCCTTGATATTCTCCTCGGTAAGATTTTTAACGGTGATTTCTCTCTCGTCGGCCTCCTTAATCGCCTTATCCTCGATATCGGTGAAATTCATCCCCCTCCTGACCGGATAGCCCGAGTATTCCAGGTATCGGACCAAAACATCCTCAAATAAGAAGGTCCTGAAGTTCCCGATATGAGCCCTCTGGTAGAGCGAAGGGCCACAGGTGAATATGGTAACCACCTTCTCATCTACCGGCTGAAAGGGTTCGATCCTTTTCCCAAGGGAATTAAAGAGCTTCAACAAGGTCCATTCCCTCTTCTACCGACTTCTTGCTCCAGTTAAGAGAGCTTCCTTGCCCATTGTCATAAGTGATATTCTGACACGAGTCCATGATATCCTCAAAGGGCTACGACACCGCTCTCGATGACAAGGCATGAGAAGATTATGTATGAGATCAAAGTGGCATAGATGGAGCGGAAAATCCTGAAGACACCGTTTACCCTCGATTTGGCCATACCACGGGTGCAGAAAGGAATAAAGACTGACTTGATTTGTCTTCACATTCCTTTAATCATTAATGGGCTTTTCCTTTTTGCCCACAAGCCTTGGGTCGATATTCCCCGGTCCCCCGCACTCCGGAATATAACAGGTCACATCGTTGAAGGTACAGGCCTGCTTGCAAGAAGGACAGTGATCAGGCGGAACCTCTGCCTCAAAAATGTAATTACAATTCGAACATTTCCAATGAGTCATTGATCTCACCTTCTCCGAGTTCATATTTCCACGACGAAACCGTTAGGTCTGCAAATAGTTGCCTTACTTATATCTCACAAGACCTTTTGCCATCTCATAACGCTTCTCAACTTCGGGCCAATGGATGAGATTGAAGAAATTCTTGACGTATTCCGCTCGGCGATTTTGATATTTAAGGTAATAGGCATGCTCCCAGACATCACAGACCAACAGGGGATAGACGCCCCAGATAGTCAGATCCTGGTGCTTCTCCGCCTGGAGGATGGTGAGATAACCCCTGAAGGCCTCAAAGGCCATGATACCCCACCCACTCGCTTCAACCGCCTTGGTGGCAGCGGCGAACTGTTTCTTGAACTGATCGAACCCCCCAAAACTTTTTTGCATAGCCGCCATGAGTTCGCCCGTGGGCTTCCCCCCGCCTTTGGGGGACATGTTCTCCCAGTAAAGAGTATGGAGGACATGGCCGGATCCGTGGAAGGCGAGTTCCCTGGACCAATGCTTGATCAAGCTGAAATCGCCTGAGGTCCTGGCTTCCGATAACTTCTTCCACGTAATGTTAAACTTCTTAACATACCCTGCATGATGTTTGTCATGGTGGATGGTCACGGTTCTCTTGTCAAGCCAGGGTTCAAGGGCATCGTAGGGATAAGGAAGCGGGAGAAGCTTACATTCACCCTCTCCCGCGGAACCCACTCCTTTCTCGCCAGAGGCGTAGGCTGTACCGCTTAAACCGCCTAATCCCAAGGCCATTGTGGCCACGCCGAAGCCTTTCATCATCTCTCTCCTGGTGAATAAATGTTCCATACTATCACCTCCAGTTACTTTGTTTATCCCATTAATATCCCTCTTATTCCTTCGCCTCCCCTTCTTTCATTATATAGTAAGTTCCTCAGGATTTTCCATGAGACGGGAAATCGCACATTATCCACCGGCTCATTGTCGCCGAAGGAGTTTCCCAGCCTCCGGAGGTGTGCCTTCTCCTCATTCGAGAGCTGATGAAAAATAGTCCTCGTTCCCTCATTCCGGCTTTTCAATAGGCCAGAACGGACTTATAAGAACCGATTTCGGAGATCTGGCCGGGAAGCTCTGAGAGGTAGATGAGCACCGCTCCGGGGATATGCCCCTTCTCGTATTTCTCAGGCTCCCGAACATGCAGCAAGGTATACGATCCGTCGGGTCTCTCCTCGAGCCATTTCCGTGCCGCCTATCCCCGGGTGAAGAATCCCATCAGGTGTTTGTTTCGGTCATCTCAATCCTCTGAGTCTCTTGCTTCGTGAGCTCAATCTTGGGCTACTCGATTCGCCTGAACATCTTCCCCCTGGCCCCGCACACCGGGCAGACGTCCGGGGCGTCCTTTTCAGTTGTGAATCCGCAGACCGAACAAACGTAATAGGGATATGTCTCCTGGGAAGTGCCGAGGGTATCCAGGAGTTTCGTGTAGAGCTGGGCGTGGATTTTCTCCACCTCATTTGCGTAACTGAACGTCCTCTCCGCCTCCTTGTTGCCCTCGGCCTTGGCGGCCTCGATCATCTCGGGATACATTGACTTGAACTCGTGGGTCTCACCGGAGATGGCCTCTTGCAGGTTCTCCCTGGTACTCCGGATCCCACTGAGGGCCCTCAGGTGATTGTGGGCGTGGACAGTTTCAGCCTCAGCGGCCGCCCGGAAGAATCGGGCTACCTGGGGGTATCCTTCCTGATCAGCCTTGGCGGCGAAAGCCAGATATCTGCGATTCGCCTGGGACTCTCCAGCAAATGCCTCCTTCAAGGCTTCCTCTGACTTCGACATGATGCAATTCCTCCTTTCCTCCCCCAATTGGAATCACCTGTAAATCTATGGGGGCGTTTACTTTTCTTAGATAAAATAGAAGTGTAACAATTTATACTAAAATTTTGCTATCATGTGTGATCGAGAAAAAGGGGGGAGCAATGGAAAAAGAAAAAATTATTAATTTCTTGAATAAGGATTTGAGGGCCGAGTTGACCGCCGTGGAGATTTATAGCGCCCATGCAGAGGCGATACAGGAGGGCGAAATCGCCCAGGGGGTGAAGGCCATTCTGGAAGTCGAAAGGGGACATGCCAGAGAATTGACCCAGAGAATCGAGGAGCTTGGAGCTGCACCGGTCAAACCAGGGGAAAAGGACACCAAGATAGGAAAGGCCCTGAGGATGACGAGTAAACATGGGAGCACATTGGAGATGCTTATATTTGAGCTATCCGAGGAACAGCAGGCGATTAAGGACTACAGCACCCAACTTGCCGAGATTATTTACGACACCACCACGATAGCGATACTTAAAAAACACCTCATGGACGAGATCGATCATGCGGACTGGCTCAAGTCCAAGATTGTGGAATTAGAGGGAAAGCGGAAAAGCATCCCATAAGATCCTCTTCCGGTCAGGGTAAAGTAAGGGAAAAGGTTTCATGTTCTATTATTACTATAAGGGAAGACCATTTCAGGCCGAGAAAAACGAGACGGTTTCCTTAAAGCGTACTGAAATGAGGGGAAGGACGGGTATCTTTATCAGCGGGCAACCAGCCATTATCTTCCTTCGTCAAGCAAAAGCTTTTTTTGCGCAACAAAGAGATCCAGATACCGATCCAGGTCAGCTCCGTTCTCCGGCTGATAGAGGATCTTCACCTCTACATTCTGGCCTTGAAAAGGATGGAGGTGATAACTTCAATGAGAAGCCCGTACACCATCCCCAGGATTATAGTGCTAATAAACATAAATGATTTGCTATACTCCGGGCTCTCAGGTGCCATGAGTCCGCTGAAAGCCAGGGGCAGGCTGAATATCGCTCCCATTATAAGGCCGTGGATTGACCAGTGATGCATGCGCCAGCAACTGATCCCGATGGCAAGTCCTATGAGTGTACGGCTCAATACGATCTGTACTGAGACCGGCCAGGCCAATTCGACAGGCCCGCACGATGCCAACCCATAGCAGATAAAACCAAAGAGTACTCCTGAAAGAGTGGCTACGATCGTACGTTTTGCTTTCAGCATGCTGCCTCCTTATGGAATAAGATTGGTTTGTGGGCGAGTATAGACTGAGTGAGGCGCCATGTCAATAGCCCTTCTTCTCATCCCTTAATAAGCTAACAAAACCCTATTTACGCGGATGCAAAGAAGCGATACGTGAATCCTAATCAAAGTTAAGTAGTATCCGCGATTGTCTCAAGTAATCAATTTGTTCTTTGTTGATGCCGACCACAACCCTTCTATCCATGACCTGACATTCCATATTGTCTTTCGCCGTTACCCTCACTGGTTTGATCAACAGCCATCGGTTCACTTTCCGAAAACCTTCTTTGAATATGTGCTCTGCTATTGCTTGGGTCTGTACAATAATTTAACTGCTTATACGTAACAAAATGATTGTTAGAATCTATGCCTTCCCCAATCCCGCACGCGTCCTCCCCAGCAATGGGGGAATCCCCTCCCTTCACATCGGCCTGTAACAGGTCGCCGTGCAATCTGACGTATCCCAAAGGAGTTAGCCTGCCATGCACGAAGCCTCTCACTTGACCAATCATACTCCCATCCTTGGGATCCCAATGTCCAGACGCTTAAGAAAACAATTTTATCTTCCCGTTCCCGTGTTTGCATATGTTGCGTTGATTTCCATCGGGGCGCTATCATACAATCGGTAAAACGTAGCAGATCTCCCCAATAAAATACGGCTACAGTAAGGCTATAGGCCTTGTCTTTAGGCTCATCTTCCGGTATTATCTCCATGGGGTAAGAAATAATGCTTAGCAAGGATGGTACATGATAATTGATGTCGATTCCCTTGAAATCGTTTTTGGCAGCGGGAAAGAAACCCTGAAGGTCCTTGATATTCCCCACTGGAGTGTTGAGGAAGGTGACCAGGTAGCGATCTTTGGTCCCTCGGGTTCCGGCAAGTCTACGTTTCTCCATGCCCTCGCCGGACTATTACCAATATCAAGGGGAAGGCTCACGGTGTGCGGGCACTCCTTGGAAGGAATGTCAGAGCACAAAAAGGACCGTTTCAGGGCTCAATACATCGGTTTCATATACCAAGATTTCAACCTGTTACAAGGCTATACGGCTATAGAAAACGTTTTGATTGGCATGACCTTTTCCCCGCGCAAGAGCGATCTCCAGGAAGCCGGACACTTATTAGGCGAGGTCGGGCTTTCCCATCGATTAAAATACTATCCATCCCAGATGTCCTTTGGGGAACAACAGAGAGTGGCCGTGGCCAGAGCGCTGGCAAATCGGCCAAAGCTTCTTTTGGCTGACGAACCTACCGCTTCATTGCATCCAGTCAATAAGGAGGATGTCCTGAGGCTGTTACTAGATATCTGCAATAAACACAACTGTACCCTCGTGCTGGTCACTCATGAACGGGAGGTAATCTCCTTGTTTGGAAAGACAGTTACTTTCCTCGAACTGAACCGTGCCTATCAGGACCAAATGGAGAGCAGGGTATGAGCTTTTGGAGGATTGTTCTCAAAAGCCTCAAACATCATCGTTTTTCCAGTAGCTTGGCGGCGGTCAGCATCGCCATGGGGATCGCCCTCCTGGTAGCGGTTTATTCCTTTAAGGAGCAGTCTCATAACACATTCACTCAGGTAGGGCTTGGGGTTGATGCCATTTTAAGCCCCAAAGGATCGCCGCTCCAGATAGTACTCAATGCCGTGTATCACCTGGAGGACATGCCGGGGAAGATCAAGTGGACTTATCTCAAGGAGGTGGAGAAGGAACCGATTGTTGTCCAGGCCATCCCATTTGTTGTCGGTCATTCCTATGGCGGGTTCAGGGTCAATGCGATTGAACGGAGATTTCTCACCGAATTTGAATATCTGCCGGGCAAGACCTTATCCTTTTCCAAGGATCTGGGCGGCCAGGGTCGCCCTTTCAGCGCACCCGATGAGGCGGTTGCAGGATGGGCGGCCGCCGAGGGCTTAAACATTAGGCTGGGGGATACGTTCAGCCCGGTGTGTGGGGTGGAAGAGGCCGGTCCCGTACATGAGAAGGACATACTGCATTTTGTGGGGATCCTTGCCCCAACTGGGACACCACACGATCGGGCGATCTATATTCCCCTTGAGACCTTCTATGGCCTTTCAGGGCATCCTAAGGAGACCGCAATCATGGCTTATGTGGAGGAATACCGGGAGATCAGCGGGGCCTACATTAAGATCAAGCGGATCCGGGGGGGAGCCTTACATCCTCGTATTCAGGATCTGAAGTTTGCGATCAATCAATCGGATCGCAATCAGCTCGTCGTTCCCAATGAGGTGATGCCTAGACTCTTTAACATCATCGGGTGGGTGGACAGGGTGCTTATTGCCATTGCGGTGATCCTAACGGCCCTCTCTGCCCTTTTCCTTTTCTTTTCCTTGCTCTCAGCCTTAAGGGAGATGAGGCGGGATTTGGCCTTATTCCGCGCATTGGGAGCAACCCGCAGAACCGTTATGGGTCTGGTCATCTCCGAGGCCTTGATCATCAGCCTTTTTGGGGGACTATTGGGATTGGCCGTGGGACATTGGTTGATCGGAGTGGGCTCGCACTTTATCAAGGTGGAGACGGGGGTGGATTTCACGGCAGGTTACCTTTCAATGATTGATTGGTTGGTTGTTCCGGGTGCGAT
>CP070774.1:909286-934785 GCA_020346125.1 Syntrophobacterales bacterium
TCATATTGCCCCTTGACTCTGTCTGTACATAGTAGATGTTATCTGTCACCGGCCCTCCCTGCCAATTCTACCGATTAGCGATTCAATTACTGCCTATGAAGCATATCCATCCAGTTCTACCTGTTGACTCTCCAATAATTGATATTTGGTCCCGATCATCCTGCTATGGCAATTTCGAACAATCCTGCAAAATTTTCCAGTGCCCCGGGCAAGTATGCTCTGGCCGAACCTCTTTAACAAGCTGCCATTTGCGATAGCGAAAAAAGGTTAAAGTTGCTGACAATTTTTTTCCACCCCGCTTATTTTTCATTGACCGGTTTTTCCTCTATTTGAGTTCTTTTATCCACAACAGATATCCCCTTAATGGTGGTACATTTTTTGCTTCTTAATAATCCCGCCGACCCTTTGGATGGGAAAAGAGGAATTTCCCATGTGGTATAAGAAACCGTTGGTACGAATCGTTGTCCGAGCCGTGCTCCTGTTATTTTTATGCATCTCTCATGCCGGATGTGAGTATGCCGCTACCACAGCTTTGACAGGCGTTTCAGTAGGAGTCGCTTACCTTTATACCAATGCTGGCGAAAAGACGGTCTGTTTCGATATCGAGAGGATGGCCAAGGCTACCTTGTTGGCTTTAAAGAAGATGGGAATTTCGATTTGTAATAAAACCAAGGCCAAAAGGGAGAGGAATATACAAGCAAAGACAAAAGATCTGAATATTAGCATCGAGTTGAAGGAGATAACTCATAAGAGCACCAAAATCAAGGTGATTGCCAGAAATGGCATCATTAAGGATAAAGCCACCGCCCTTGAAATAATCCATCAAACCGTAGAAGCAGCCGAGAGCTTGGATCAAAAAAAGCTCTTCGAAGCAGCCTCAACCATATGACAGAGGCGATACTCTCCAAGCTATCCTCTCTATTATCCCTCGATTCTCCCTTTTCATCTCCTTTCGGGTAATCCACTCTCTGTAAGTGGGTGAATCTTATGAGGAGAGAACCGGCTTCCTCCAGTATTCTCTCCCAAAGCCGTCCAGAATAATAGGAATGGGTTCGATGAAATGAAAAAGATGTATTCGGATATTTTCAACCAGAGCCATGAACTCCAATATCACAGCGGGCAAAAGGGGGCAAATCACCGTTTGACTCCTTTGCCCGTTTTTGATAATGAATCATTTCGAAACGTTGATTCGAATATCAATGATCGGCGGATGACATGTTTTGGATTTTATTTGCTCTAATCTTAACTGCGGCAATTTCAGGTGTTTTCTTTCTTTTGTACCTCGGAGTTCAAGGTAGAAGCCGAAAGATCGTGGAGCAACTGAGGGAGCAGTATGGCAGAGATACAATCCTTGTAACAGGATGCGGCAACATAGGCACTTACAGTCGAGTTCAAGGTGTTCTCGCACTGATACGTGACCGTATTGTCTACAAACCGGTAATTAACGGTGAAAGAGGAGAGATCCTTTTGTAAAGCATTGTCGAGTTTAAGCTTGAGGACACTTCACATACCATTCATCGACGGGCGCTAAAATATCGTAATGCCAAAGTGCTGGCAATCAAGACAATAAAAGAAAAGACGAACTGAAGCTTTTTGCAATTGCAAAGAGCATGGCACCTGACTGGGAAGGCGCATTTTATAAACCAATGAGCGACAGTTGAGGTAAATATGGCAGCAAACGTTGTAATGAGCTTCACCACTTGCCAGACTGCGTGAAAACTCTTTGTTATTACCAACCATATTAGATGAATGCCTTTAAAGCTCTCGAAACGTTTTTTAATGTGATAAATAGATATTGTATTGGGTACTATGATCGAGAAATGTAACCGATAGTTCGTCCCGATTTATATAAGTAATCTAGCTGCTATTTACAAAAGGGGGAAGATTTGTATGGCTATCGATCCTGATTTTCGGAAGCAAAGGAAAAAAGCAGGCAAAGAGGAAGGCATAGCCATCTGGGGACCCTTGGACCCACCAGAGAAACTCGGTATACGGGGAACTGTTGCAGGGGTTGACTGGGATATTTGCGGGGGTTGCGGTATATGCCTTGAGGTTTGCCCGATGAATGTGTACGAGTGGAGAGAAACCCCCGACCATCCAATCTCGGAGAAAAAGGCTTTTCCCGTTAGAGAAAGAGATTGCGTACAATGCTTACAATGTGAAACTCAATGCCCGGACCAAGCAATAAATGCAGCTTTTCTGGGACCACAGTCAGTTTGGGATCGGGCGATGATATGTATAATGTTTTTCCAAATCATAGCGGGTGTTATATACGGAGCCATATTTGGACCATATTGGGACCTGGAAATTCTCCAGTATCTTGGATGGATGGTCCTGGTTATTGCCTTGCCCTTCTTTTTATCCCCCCTTATATATTTTCAAAAAAGGGGCAAGCCCCAGGAGGGGAAAAATCTTATGTCTACTACAGTTATCGTTGATAGCGGGACCTACGGCATTGTCCGCCATCCGCAAATCCTGGGCTGCATACTATTGATGTATGCTTCTATTCTCATTTCCCAGCATTGGGTAGCCGTGATTATTGGCATCCCTTTATCAGTGTTGTTTTACGCAGAGGCGTCAAAGGAGGAAAAGGGTCTCATCGTGAAGTTTGGCGATGATTACAAAAGCTATATGCAAAAGGTGCCGAGAATGAATTTTCTGGTGGGTGTCATACGCCGGCTATGGCGTGAGAAAAGGGGATGAGGTAAGCTAGTCCTTACACACTGAAAGCATTTCAGGAATTTGCAGGTCTATCGAGAATGGTATTTGGAAGTGATTATCCTTTTGCCACAGTAGCTTTCATAGTGCCTAAGAATCTAAAGAAAAATAATAACTTTTCAGAGGAAGAGTTTAAGGCAATTGATCACGGAAACTTTTTTAAACTGTTTCCACAATATAATGTGAGGTGAAAAAAGTGGAGCTGAATAAGTCAAGTCAGTGAAGTCCCGGGATCTTTAAGCATCGAAAAAAGAACCTCGGGAATAATTCAACAAAATCAACTACGCCCCCAATTTACCCCGAAATGCGAATCATCTTTTGCCTGATATTTTCTCTCGTGTATTTCATTGAAGGGGATTTACTTTCCGCTTCTCCCATAAAAATTCTCAATGGAGAAAAGTTGATTTACCGAATCATCGTGGATAAAAGAGAATATAGAGAGACAACGGAATATCACACATGCGTTGTGAATAATACCCCCTATTACTCTTACACCTCAATCGGAAACTTTACGGAACCCGATATGTATAAACCAGGGGGAGAACATAGATGGGAAGTGACCACCTATACGAATGGTATGCCGAGCACAATCGCTTTCCAAATTGATAAAAATACCGTCAAATGGGAATTTAATGGGAAAGGAACCGTAGATATGAGGGCGAATTGGGAAGGCAGAACATTTAAAAGGTCTCGAACGTTTAAGCCCAATGTGACTGTTGAAAATACTCTTTTTCTCCGAACCCTTAATTTTTCTCAGAAAGAAAAATACGTTTTTGACCTGTTGCAGATAAGAGAAATGCCGGATTTAGAGGCGTATGAGATGTTTTTTAAGGCTTTAGGAGAGGAGAAGGTTACTGTTAAAGCGGGAACATTTACCTGTAAAAAAATACTCTTTTCGCTGACGGGTTTCAAAGGTCTTTTCTATAAAGCCTATTACTATGTGACTCATGATGAGCATCGGTATATCATAAAAATCGATAATATCCCGAGGGGAGGGACATCAGAATTAGTGCGTATTGAATAAGTCAATTTTGTCATTAAAGTACTTGGATAGAATTAATGCCACATTTTCGGCAATTTTCATCGTTCGAAAAGAATAACGAGGTCACCCATTATTTTTCAACAAGGGCGCGCGATAAACTGCGCACCTGTGAGCTCGAACGTTAGGCTCCATACAATAATTGAGGGAAATTATCATGAACATTCTTGCACTCATTGGCAGCCCCAGAAAAGGAAGCAACACCGATACGTTAGTTGAACAAGCCTTGAAGGGCTCTGAGGTTGGTGGTCATACATACGAAAAGATCTACCTCTACAATTATGACATCTCCCCCTGCATTGATTGCCGTAAGTGTAAAAAGGGAGATTGTGTCTGTGTTATCGACGACGGCATGCAGGAAATGTATCCGAAAATGGATGGGGCAGATGTAATTATTTTCGGTACTCCAAATTATTGGTATGGGCCTACCGCAAAGATGAAGCTTCTCATTGATAGAATGCGTCCATATGTTGCAAACGGGAAGCTAAAGGGTAAAAAGGCAGTTGTTATTACCCCTGCTGCTGAGGGACCAAATGCATGTAACCCTCTTATTGAAATGTTTCGCATGTCTTTCGATTATCTGGAAATGGAATGTGCAGGCGTGATTTTGGCTACGGCGTATGAGAGAGGAGAAGTCAGGGATGACCAAGAAGCGCTGAACAATGCCTATGGTCTGGGTGCTTCTCTATAGCCTTCATAGTTCATTGCGAAACCGTAGAGGTCTCCTCGGTGAGAAACATTCAATTTCGAGCCATACAAGCCCAGAAACTGCGTGGAGTGGTTGGCCTCTCAAGACGCCGCTTATGTTGCGCGTGCGCCCGCCTCCATTAATATCCATAAGAACAAAGTATTCAGGGTGTACGGCGAAATAACACAAACCGCCAAACGGGCCTGCATTGTAAGAGGGTATGACATATGAACATTGCAATCACAGGTATTGCCGGTTACTTCGGGCAAATCATTCTTCGACGCCTTAGCGAAGAAGAAAACGTAAAGATAGTTGGGATAGACATCGTGAAGCCAAAGGTGCTAACGGATACGGTGGAATTTTTCAAGGTAGATGTGAGAGACCTCCAAATAGTTGATATTCTCAGGAGAAATAGCATTGATGTTGTGGTTCATCTGGTATTTCTTATGCCACCAGTTCATAATCGTAGCAAAGCCTATGACATTAATGTGAATGGCACAAGAAATGTCTTGGATGCCTGCGGTAAAGCAAACGTGAATAAGATCATTATCGCCAGTAGTACCGCTGTTTATGGTGCCTATCCGGATAACCCCGATTGGCTAACAGAGGATAGTCCACTACGAGGAAATCCAGAATACTACTACTGTGCAGATAAAATAGAGGTGGAACAACGATGCTCACAATTCGCGAAGGAACATCCAGAAATCACCATGACAATATTACGACCTTGTGATGTCTATGGTCCCAATGCAAATTTCATGCTCTCAAGGGTTTTTGATCGGAAGAGGGTGTATTTGTTCGAGGGTTTTGACCCCCACTATCAATTCCTTCACGAAGATGATCTGGCTGAGGCATTCGTGCTCGCTATAGAGAAAGACAATCACGGCGTTTTTAATGTAACACCTGATGGAACACTGAGATTGAGCGAAGCGGCCGGGCTGGCGGGAAAAGAGGTCAGCTTGGTACAGCCGCCTACTCGCATAATGGATATGGCGATGAGAGTAATGGCAGCGCTACATTTGTTAGATTTTGAAACGTCCCCTGCTGCGCGGGACATATGGAAATACAGGTGGACGGCATCAAACGAAAAGATCAAACGTGAACTTGGTTTCCGTCCAACATATACATCCAGAGAAGCTTTTGCATCCAGGTATGTTCAGAAGCGACCAAACACTGCGGGCTAACTGTCGCTCCAGCGGACCGGGGCCGCTGAGCTCAGGCCGTCAAAAGAACCTGACTATTTTCAAATGGAATCTCATCCCTGGTTCGTTATCTTAAAATCCGATCCCGGAAACCATCGGGCGCAGTGGATCCTCTGCCCATTCACCCATAGAACCTTCATACACCGTAACGTTTTTAAATCCGAGTATTTTACTTGTTACAAACCAGTTAAATACCCCATGGACACCTTCATTGCAGTAAAAGACGATATCCCCCTTACCTTTTTTTAACCCTTTTTCACGATACATCTTCATGAGAGTATCACCATCTAAAAACATGGTTTTTTCATCGATATTGCTTTTCCAAGGGAGATTGATTGCACCCGGCAGGTGCCCTCTTCGGGCAACCTCCTTTCCCGTGTTGACCATTATCCCGACCGTTTCTCCCGTATACATCTTCCATGGTCTCGAATCCACAAATGTTACTCTCTTGTTACGAAGATTCTTCTCCACATACGTTTTATCGACCTTGATACCGGAATGAATTTCCATGACTGAATAGTTTGATGATGTAATGGCGGGTACGATATGAGTCGTATCAAATCCTGCTGATTTCCAGCTGGAAATCCCTCCTTCCAGGATAGCGGCCTTCTCGTGTCCATAGAATGCAGTGACATAGAGGGCACGTAAAGCTAGCCTATTATTAAAATTATCATAGAAAATAAGGGTGGTATCTTGAGTTGCGCCAATTCTGCTCATGAGTTTTTCAAAATCATCTTTTGGGACCATCTCATAGTGTATTTTTTCCCTTTTGTCCGCGAGATCAGCTTTCCAGTCAACATAGATTGAATTTGGGATGTGTTCTTTTTCATAATCTTGGGGGTTTAGGCTTACGTACACAATAGTAAGATTTTGATCGTTCAAATGTTCTTTCACCCACTGTGGCGTGACCAACCATTGAGAACTGTCTGGTGATGCATAAAGACTCTGGGAAATGAAGAAAAGGGCCAGTGTCACTCCGATAATTCCCGTAATGAAAATGAGTTTTTTCATGGTATTCTCCTTTCCCCCTCATTAATAATATGCGAGGCCGCTTGCGGCCGCTCCCGATCTCGCCTATCGGCTTATGTTTCGCCTATGGCTCTTAACAGCCACCGATAAATGGGCCTATTTTAACCATAATTAATGTATGAAATAAAAATCAAGGGGGGATAATCATTTTCGCTCCACATCTGAATTGTCTCGACTTCGGGGCCTTGGTACATCCAGGAAAGAGGGGGTTATAGGTGAAAAATATCACTTCATCTGGGCAGGGGATTGTGATACGAGGACGTTATGCTTCATCAAGCCAGATTAGATGCCTCTGGAACTGTTCGCTATGAAACGGGAATAAAGGATGAGGAGCTATGGAGTGGTTGATTGGATTGAGGGGGAACCCCTACCCTGGCTGCTGCAGCCAGAGAACCCCTCCGTCCGGTTCTGGACGCTGTGTGATCTTCTCGCCCGGCCGGCTGATGACCTGGAGCTGCGCCTAGCCCGGGCAGCGATTCCTACCTTTGGCCCGGTGGCGGAACCTGCTCAGCCGCCGCGCGGGTGAACTCCCAGCCTTTAGGCTCCAAATGAATCAAAAAAAGGTAATAACGTGGAAGGTGGGGCGTTCCCCCCTAGGAAGAGCCTTCAACCACCTTTCCAATGGCATCCATAAGGCCATCAACAGCGGTTGAGATGATCGGGACATCGAGATGATCCAATGCCGAAGGTATCTTCAGCCCAGCCCCCGTTATGATGAGCACTATCCTGTCCTCCGGCTTCAGATATCCTTTGGATATCAGCCTTTTAGTAGCCGCCAGAGGGGCACATGCCGCTGGTTGGCCGAAGACCCCCTCCCGAGCCATAAGCCGTTGGGCATCGAGGATTTCCCCATCGCTGACGGTCAGCGCCAATCCGCCGTTTTCCCCCAGCTTTCTCAGGACCTGATTCCCGCTGGGAGGATAGGGATTCTCAATGGCCCGGGCGATGGTCTTGGGATTGCGGACTCTCCTCACCTTCTCCCTTCTCTCCTCGAAGGCCTCGGCAATTGGGGGACATCCCTCTGCCTGAACGGCGACCAACTTGGGAATGTCATCGATGAGCCCTACGGATTTGAACTCCTCAAACCCCTTGAGGATCCCCCTGAAATTCCCCCCGGAGCTGACGGGTATAACCACATAGTCAGGAACGTGAAAATGCATCTGCTCGCAGATCTCAAAGGCAATGGTCTTGGACCCTTCGACGCGAAAAGGGGCATCCGAATTGATGAAATAGATCCCGTATCCCTCGCCGACCCGAAGGCTCTCATCATAGAGCTCGTGGTAATGTCCCTTGACCCTGATCAAATGTGGACCATAAACTGCGATCGGTTTTACCTTCTCGGCGGGAATGCCGGCGGAGACAAGGATGAATGTCGAAAGGCCAGCCCTTGCCCCATAGGCTGCAACCGATGCGGCCATATTCCCCGTGGAGACGGTGCCGATCCGTTTGTATCCCAGGGAGATGGCATACTGAACCCCGCATAAGGTTCCTCGATCCTTGAAGGACCAGGTGGGATTTTGGGTCTCATCCTTGAAATAGAGGGCATCGATACCCAATTGGCCTCCCGCTACCGAGGATTGGATCAATGGGGTCCTACCCTCTCCCAGGCTCATGGCCTCAGACACATCACCGAAGGGATAAAAACCCCTGAATTTCCTCAAAAGGGAGCCTTGGCCTTCCACTTCGGGCTTCAGCGATTTGTAAATGGCCTCAAGGGGTTCACCGCATCCATCGCACCTCAACTTCGGCTCATCGAAGGAATATCTCCTCCCGCATTGGGTGCATATGAATTGGCAGTGCATAATCTGCTCATTTTGGATTGGGGACGACGCAGATAAACTCCAGTGGTTCCGTGGATGAATTCTTCAGCTGATGCTCCTCGCTAGGGGGGATAAATATCACATCACCCTTGGAAAAGGGAACTTCCCTCCTCCCTTGGACTAAGGATCCCCTTCCCTCCAGGATGAATACTTCGTGTTCCCACGGATGCTTATGGTACGGTGAATTACCACCTGGCTCCATCTCGAATACCCTCATGGTGAAGTTATCTGCCCCATCCTTCTCGGAAATGACCCGCCTCACGGTGATGCCCGAAGCACCCTCTTCACCCACCGGGTCAGGTGAAATTTCCCTGTAATGCGTCACCTTCATCTCTCCACCTCTTAAAATGCAAAAAATCAAGTCTTCGCTGTTATCCCCAGGGATTCCTCGATTCTCTGAATCTCCTTTTTCGCATCCTCAATTCGGCTCGATCCTTCTCGGTTCCACCGTCGGTTTCCCTTTAACCTCTCCCTTATCCCATCGATTTGTGTTTTTACGGCTTCGGTTGAAGGACCCCCTTTCGAGGTTTTCCTCGATACGACCCGAAGGGGATCTTGCCCCTCCAGGAGTTCCGCATCTGACATTTCAAAACCCAAGTTCATCTTCTTTAAAGCCCTTCGAAATCCCTCGGGGATGACCATTTCAGCCCCCTTATCCTCTGAATATTTGACCGCTTTCTCCATGAGGATCTTCGCCTGCCGAAAGGGGATTTGAAACCTTTGGACGAGTTCTTCCAGCAGGGCCGTCGCCCCGATAAATCCCTTCCGACATTGCCCTAACATTGTCTCGCGATTCACCTGAAGGAGCTCAATCACCTCTTTCATTACCCACAGGGCCGGCTTGCACTCCCGAACCATGTCCATGATCAAATACTTTGCCCATTGAGAATCACGATTGTATCCTATAAAGGATGACTTACCCAGGGATAGCAGTCCCGATAAAATCCCCTGGGCAACAGAGGCCTTGCCCTTTATTACTTCCAAGGCACCAGGATTCCGTTTCTGTGGCATGATGGAGCTTCCGCTACAGTGGGTATCGTCCAACTTCACCATATCGAATTCCGGTGTGCTCATCATGATGAAGGACTGGGCAATGGTGCTCAGGTGGTTCATGGTCGTTGCGATGGCGTAAGCCAATTCAAGCTCCGGTTCCCACCGATTGGTGATGGGATCCAAGGAGTTTCCGTGGCACGTATCGAATGCCAGTAATTTCGAGGTCAATTCCCTGTCCAATGGAAAGGTGGACCCATATCCGGCCACCCCACCAAGGGGGTTTTTGTTGAAAAGCCTGTACCAATGGATAAACCGCCAGATATCCCTTTCCAGGGGCTCCGCAAAGGAAAGGAGCACGTGGGCGAAGGTAGTGACCATGGCATGTTGATGATGTGTGAAGCCCGGCATAACGGTATCCAGATTCTCCTGAGCCTTCCCCAACAAAGCCCCGATTAACTCATCCAACTCTCGGGTAAAATCGAAAACCTGCCCTCTCATGTATAACCGCATATCCACCGTTATCTGGTCATTTCTGCTCCTTGCCGTATGGAGCTTCCCGGCCGATTCAATACCATATCGCTCAATGAGAAACCCTTCCACGTTGCTGTGAACATCCTCTCTCGATTCATCCAGGACGAATTCCCCGCGGATGAAAAGGCCTTCGATCTCCCTGAGACCACTCAGAATCACCCTGAGGTCATCCTCGGAAATAATCCCCTGTCTCTGGAGCATGATAGCGTGGGCCTTGCTTCCCCAGGTATCGTACTCTATCAGGTTCTGGTCAGAAGGGAATACCCCCTCGACATCCCTTCCCGACAGGAACTCGATGATCCGCTGGGGAGGCTCTTGGTGGAACCTGGAACCCCAAAGCTTTTTAATCTTCATTTTTTCATCCCCGCATCCCTTTTGGCCAATATCTCAAAGGGGAGACCCCTGATGTATGCCGCATCGGCGCACATCTGCTGATTAAATCCAGTGCTCTTGATGGACCTGATCTCCTGAGAAAAGAGGCCCGTTCGTGAATCCCTTTTCAGGATATCGATATTCCCCTTATATAATTTGACACTCACTCTTCCGCTGACAACCTTCTGCGTTTGGTCGATGAAGGCATCGAGATCCAGTTTCAGAGGATGGTATGCCATCCCGTGGTAGATGAGATAGGCCCATTTCTGATCTACCATCTTCTTGAACTGAATTTCGTCCTTGGTCAAACAGAGCTGTTCGAGGTCTCGGTGGACCTTTAAGAGGATTGTGGCAGCAGGGGCCTCGTATAGTTCCCTGCTCTTGAGATCTATGATTCCATCCTCAAAGATGTCTATCTTGCCAATGGCATTGGCCCCCCCGATTTCGTTAAGCTCCGGAATGATCTCCCCCAGGGGCTTCGCCTTCCCATTTATTGTGACGGGAATTCCGCCTTCGAACTCAAGATCGATTATGGTGGCCTTGTCAGGAGCCTTCTCCGGTGGCCGATACCACATCCAAATATCATCGGATAACTCCTGATTTAAGTCGATGGCTCCGCTGGCAATGGAACGACACCACATGGTCTTATCATCTCCCCCCGTTATCGTCTCCGTGACGGGGGTGTTCCACTCTCGACACAGCTGCTCTTCCTCCAATCGCGTGAGATCGAAATCTCGAACCGGTACCAGAATTTTTAAATCGGGGGCGAAGGTTTTGAAGACATTGTTCATGCGATATTGATCGTTTCCCTTGCCACTGGAACCCTCTGTGATGGCATCGCATCCCTTTTCCACCGCTACCTCCGCTACCTTCCTGGCCACGATCTGTCGAGTCATTGAGGTCGATACCGGATAGCCCAGGTAATCTGAATTAGATCGAATTGCCTTGGCGATCCACTGCTCGGTGAATTCATCCTTCATGTTGATTAACAGGGGAACTATTCCCAACAGCTTGGCCTTACGAGTGCTCTCGGCAATCTCCTCTTCCCCCTGTCCCACGTCAATGGTGATGGGGACGATCTCCCTCGCCTTATACTTTCTTCTCAGCAGCTCCACGGACAGGCTTGAGTCCAACCCACCTGAATAGGCCAGGGCTACTTTCGTCACCTGGGGAGTAGGTGTTGCCTCGATCCTATTCAGTATTTTCTCAATCCCCATTTTTCTTGGCCTCCTTTCCCTTTAAACCGCTCAAAAAGGTGTGCACTTCACAGAGAATCTGGCCACCCAATAGTATCAGAAATGAAGAATGAAAACAATTCCCCTCTCAGTGGCGATTTCCCCTACGTCATTGAAGAAAGGCGGTGGAAAACTTATAATGTAAGTATGAAATCCGGATCTTTCTGGAGTTGACCATCGTGATCGGCCTCTATTTCGGATGTACTGTCCTCCTCTTTGAGGGGCTCCGTAATACATTGGAGGCATTTTTCCGTAAGGCGGGGGTTACATTTGAGCCCGTAGGGATTGATCAGTGCTGTGGCATCCCCCTGCTGCTCGCCGGATTCCAAAAGGAAGCCGGGGAAAATGGAAAAAGGCTGGTTGAGGATATCTCCCACAAGGGTATCTCGACGCTGGTCACCAGCTGCCCTCATTGCCATAGGGCATTTTCCAGGGAGTTCCCCCATCGGTTCGGTTTATCGACTCCATTCAAGACGCTCCATTTCACCCAGTTTGCTGCCGATCTCATCCAGAGTGGGAGAATCAGGTTGAGCAAACCCGTTGATTTGAAACTCACCTATCACGATCCCTGCTATCTGGGGCGAATGGGGGAAAAGATCTATCGGGAACCGAGGGAGGTTTTGGCATCCATCCCGGGGCTGAAAATGGAGGAAATGGAGCATAACCGTGATCAGGCCACGTGCTGCGGTGGAGGGGGATTGGTCAGAGCCTACCTCCCTATCCTATCCTCGGCGGTTGCTCAGGAGAAGGTTCAATGTGAGGCGCGACCCACCGGTGTTACCGGAGTAGTATCTTCCTGCCCCTTTTGTTACTTCAACTTGAAGGAGGGGGCCGAAGAGGTGGATAAGGGGGAAATGGAGGTCTATGATTTGGCGGAACTTCTCGTCCGATCCATGGAGGAACCTCGAGATGAATAATCCCGGGCGGAGGTTTACCGACTTTAAGAAAATCATCTATGGAGCTGTCGACGATGAGGCGCTCCGATCCGCACTGCGGAAGGCGGTAAGATCATTCCGGGAAAATCGGGATAAGGCCCTGAATCAGTTCCCCCATGTGGAGGAGCAGCGAAAAATTCTCATGGAAAAAAAAGAAGAAGTTCTTACCCATCTCGATGAGATGATCGAGAAGTTCGGCGCTGCCGCCGGGAGAATGGGAATTAAGGTCCACATGGCGGAGACCGTGCAACAAGGACAGAAGATCCTCAAGGAAATTGTTGGCTCGAAAAAGCTCATCGTCAAGGGAAAATCCATAACCTCGGAGGAGTTGGGTCTCAACGACTTTCTGAAAGAAACGGGGAATGAGGTATTTGAAACCGACCTTGGGGAGTTCATCGTGCAGCTTCTCGGTGGGAAACCCATGCACCTCCTTGCGCCAGCGGTAAACGTCCCAAGGGAACGGGTTGCTCAGCTCTTCTCTGAGCTTGCGGGAAGGGAACTCCCGCCGGACCCAGCGAAGCTGACTCGGTTTGCCAGGGATTTCTTAAGGGAGAAATTCTTCCAGGCTGATATCGGCATGAGCGGGGCCAATGCCATAACAGCCGATACGGGCTCTATCTTTCTCATCGAAAATGAGGGAAACATCCGTTTCGCCACCAACGCACCCCCCGTCCACATCGCCGTGGTCGGGCTCGAGAAGATCCTCCCCACCCTCGCAGATGGAACCATGCTAGTGGAGGTGGCCTCCCGGTATGCTGGTTATTATACGCCGAGCTATGTCTCCATCATTTCGGGGCCCAGCAAGACGGGCGACATTGAGAAGGTCATCGTTTGGGGAGTCCACGGGCCACGGGAGGTTCATGTGATCCTCCTTGACAACGGCCGCAGAGAGGTTGCAAGGGATCCCATGCTCAGGCAGGTACTCTCCTGTATTCGTTGTGGGGCATGCATGTACGAGTGTGCCGTTTACCCCATCGTTAGCGGATACTGGGGACACACATACATGGGTGGAATCGGCATTCCCTGGACAGCCCTCATCGCCGGCGGTTGGGAGGTAGCTGCTCCCATGGCCTATACCTGCACTCTCTGTGGGAGATGCCGGGAGTTCTGCCCCATGGAAATTGGTACGCCTGAGATCGTAGAAAGACTGAGGGAAGAAATGGCTAAAAGGGGGTGTTTACCTGAGTACGTCAAGGAGATGGCCCAAAAAGTATTGACCAAGGGGAACGCGTATTAATTGTACAAACTGCCGAATCCTCATCATCCTCTGATAATCCAACTGTATCCCATCTCCTCGGACGAAAATAATACCGTTAACCAAAGGCAAAATAAAAGAAGGGGTCATTGACCCCTTCTTTACGTCAAGTCTACGAGACCCAAAGTACTCACTGGAAAGGCGTCATCAGCTTTTCCTCGAGGTCTTGGTCATGAAATGGGTAACCAATTGTTTCACCTGCTTTCCCTTACATTGAGGGCAGCTGATTTTCCCCTTCTCGTATTCCCTTAAACTCAGCATGGTGCTAAATTCCTTCTTGCATTTCTTACATCGAAAATCGTACGTAGGCATGCTCATCCCCCCTTCATCACTATCCCTTTATTCCCCTCGGAATTATCCCAACCCCCTCAACTGATGATCGAAATCGAGAAACGGATCACCCTCTCCGTGGTCCTTGAAAAAGGTCTTCTTCATATAATACAGGGCTCCAACGTAAAACTCGAAATTCTTTGAGAGTTCTGAATAGAGGCGTGACCCCGGGCGATAAAAGGCTTTATGGTATTGACTGACGGTTTGGTACGCCTTTCTCCCCTCCTCCAGGTAAAGGTCCAAGTAGGACTGTTTTTCGATCCACTCCCGAAATATCCCCGCCATAAAGAGTATGTAATCGCCGATATGCTTGCGAATCTCCTTCTCCCGATCCCACTGTTCTGAGTACCACGAGAGATTAGCCTCTAATAACATTTCTACGGCGGTTTCCAGCCTTCTCCCCTGGAAATCCCGAATCCGATAGAGGTTTTCAGTCCGGGCAAAATTGGCCAGGAGGAGGGAGATGTAATCGGCGACCTCAGCATCCTTGATTCCCAAATCCCGGAAGCTTCGGCGTATCAACCAATTGAAGAAAGCCGTTAATCTTGGTATCGTTGTACCTGATAAGCTCGTTTTCATCTGCCAGGAAATAGTCAATGAGGATCCTTATAGTAATTACTATAAGCACCCCCGATTCGATGTCAAGAGAAAAGCAGGCTGGCGTTTCCTTGCTTTTATGAGAAGCCCGTTTTCTCCGAGCACAATGTGTTGGAGTGTTGGATTACCCATCGAGGGAGAGCAGGCTTCGTCGTGAGTCTTAAGGACGAGATGAGGTCGTCACAAGCTCCTGTTGCCCATCCTCCTCTCCTTTTTTAGGACCCTGCTTCGCCGGTGAAGGAGTGCTTCTCTTTCCGAAAAGCCAAGGAAATCCACCATCTCAAAGGCCTTCCGAACCGTCTCCAGGGCCTTTGGATAGTGTTTGACCCTGTGTTCGTAGTACTTGGCCAGTTCGACATATGGGAAGGAACTTCGCCTCCCATCCCAAGAGATCATATCCTCCCAGAGTGCGACACTCCTTTCCCACAGACCTCTCCGCTTATATGCGAGAGAGAGAAACCTCATGGTTTCCCACTGGAAAGACTCATCACATCCCTTTAAGGCCTCCTCAAGGCAAGCGGTAGCCTTCTCAATCAGCCCGTGTTCCATGAACAACTTCCCGAGGATCATATGCTCGATCCCTCTTCTCGAACTGAACGCCGAAGGATCGTGATAGGTCAAATGGATTCGATGGGCCAATATCACCATGGAAAGGATATCCATTGTATTGTGGTAAAACACCCGGCTAATCTTACGTGCATCCCCCGTCCTGACGAAATCGAAGTAAAGGGAGGGAATCCGCTCCGCCGGGATATCGTCTTCACGGTGGATGTCTAGTAATTGGTCTTCCAATGTGACCAATCGACAGTTATGGCACGTCCTTCTCCAGATCCTCCTCGAGGGGAACAACAGGTCGTAATTCGGTTTGTCGGCCAGAGGGGAATTTAGCCTGGACAGAATAAACCGAGTTTCCAAAAGGGGAATATCGAAATTCTTCCCGTTGAAGGTCACCAGAAAATCGTGGCGATCCAAGAGCTCTCCCAATTGGAAGAGCATTGCCTTCTCCTCTGAATGATTTCGCATAAAGAGCTGTTGGACGGTGAACCCTCCCCCTTGGAAGGAGCCCACTCCAACCATAAAAGCGTAAGTCCCTGTTCCCCCCGCTAACCCGGTCGTCTCCGTATCGATGAAGAGGGTTCGGCTAAAATCGATACCCTTGAGCCTTTTGTCCTTGGTTATGCAGTGGGCTGGGTAGTAAGGGACTTCCAACAACTCCTCCAGGAGAACTCCTCCGTGTCGATAGCCGAAACCATGGCTCTCCATTACCACAAATACCTCTCCAAACGGCGTGGGAATGAACTGGCCATCCACCAGCTCCTCAATGGCTTTCCCCCGGTGAGGGTATCCGTGGGTAGTCGCCTCGGCCCTCCTCGGGTCGGAGAGGCGATCCAGCCGTCTCCTCAAATCGGATAGCACCGTGGCCCTCTCCCCATCCCTTCTCCGGATGGAGTGGCAGTTCAATTTATCCCTTATCTTCACCGGTCTCCAATGCCCTTTCAAGCAGAAACAGGGCTATCCCCTTGGATTCGGTTCCCAATTGTCCTGTGGGTCCAACACATGACGGACACCCGGATTGACAACCACAACCGGAGATCAGCTTAAAAGTACCCTCCAAGATCTCCCGATGTCCGTCGAAAAGCTGCTGGCTAAATCCTATCCCCCCCGGATAATTATCGTAAATGAAGAGCGTGGGCTCGAAGGGATCAATCCCATCTATGGAAACTTCCTCCATTCCAGCGCTGGATTTGTAAATGCCCCTACTCTCCCGGGATAACCTTGCAAACCAGCGGGCTCCCCGATCCCCTACACACCGCTGGATATCCTTGATGTCGCACATGAGATGAAGGGAGGCGATATAGTGTACTGCGTACGCCATGCCCAGTATCCCGTCGATAATCTCCCACCGATTGAACGGCATGTCCTCCAACATCCTTCGCGGGAAGGTGAGCCAGTATGAGGTGGTATGCATCTGCTGATCGGGAAGGTGGACTTTGCCATAGCCCACATTCTCCGAGGTATAAAATTTGATCTTCTTAAATCCCACCACCTTAGTGGATACGGCTACCTCTCCGTGTTCGACCGAGGTCCCGCATTCCCCCTTTTCCTCAAAGCCCTCCAAGATGGAAACATCGGTGTAGCTTACGGCATCGGTGTAGTAGTCTGCCTTGGTTCGCCTTACGTAGGCCTTTCGGCTTTCATAGTCCAACGTATCAACCTGGTAGAGCTCCGACTCGCAAATATAGATGGCCCCTTCATGCAAGGTGGTATGGGCGCCCGTGAAATCGACCTCGGCGATGACTTTGCCCTTTGCGCTTTTCGTGGTGTCGATGACCAGGAAGTTCTCCTCCGATACGCTCCTCAAGCTAATCCCGTCGGCCGGATAGACATCCTGCATCCAATGCCAGCGATCATCCAGATGATGAACAACCCCCTTTTCCTCCAGATACTCAAGTATCTCACGGAGATTCTCACGCCCAAAGCTCTCCCCATCCTTGAAGGGAAGTTCGAATGCTGCACACTTGATGTGGCTGATGAGGATGTGCAGGTTATCGGGATTGATGAGGCCATGTTCGGGGGATCTTCCAAAAAAATAGTCGGGGTTTTCCATGATGAATTGATCCAGGGGAAGACTTCGCCCGATTAAAACCGCAAGGGAAAGACCCGATCGCCTCCCCGCCCTGCCCGCCTGCTGCCATGTACTGGCAATAGTCCCCGGGTACCCCGCAATAACCGAGACATCCAACCTTCCAATGTCAATCCCAAGCTCCAAGGCATTGGTGGCAACCACTCCCAATACCTCCCCCCTTTTGAGTCCCCTTTCGATCTCCCTCCGGGTCCTGGGGAGGTATCCCCCTCGGTATCCCCTTACGAAATTCCTATCCCCTTTCTCCCGTTCCACCCGGTCTTTAAGGTATTTGGTTAATACCTCCACGTTGAGCCTACTGGTGGCGAAAACAATGGTCTGAATTCCCCCTTGGATAAATGGGTACGAGATGTTCCTGGCGGCACCGAGGTGGCTTCCCCGAATACCCAGCTCCTTATTGACTACGGGAGGGTTGTAGAGGAAGAAGAGCTTCTCCGATGAAGGGGCCCCATTCTGGTCGATGAGTTCCACTGGGCGCTCAATCAGCTTCTCCGCTAACTCCCTGGGATTAGCAATAGTTGCGGAGCAGCAGATAAACTGCGGCCTCGAGCCATAGAAATCGCAGATGCGCCGCACCCTCCGGAGCACATTGGTCATGTGGGAACCGAAGACTCCCCGGTAGGAGTGAAGCTCATCGATAACGATGTATTTCAGGTTTTGAAAGAGTTTGATCCATTTGGTATGGTGGGGAAGGATGCCGGTATGAAGCATATCCGGATTGGTGATCACGATGTCCCCTCGGGCCCGAATAACCCTTCGAGCATCCTGGGGGGTATCCCCATCATAGGTGAAGGTGCCGATGGACCCTCCCGTCGCTTCAACCAACTCCTGTAGCTCGGTCATCTGGTCTTGGGATAGCGCCTTAGTTGGAAAGAGATAGATGGCCTTAACGGATGAGTCGTGCAGCTTATCATTGACGATGGGGAGGTTATAGCAGAGGGTTTTTCCCGAAGCCGTAGGCGTAACCACCACGACATCCCTACCGGCGAGAACAGCATCAAAGGCCATCCCCTGATGGGAGAAGAGCTTGGTTATCCCCCTCTTTTCAAGGGCAACCATCAACCCCTCATCGATGGAATTGGGGACGGCTACATACTTCCCCCCCCGTCCCTTAATCCTCTCCATATGGACAATACTTGGGGCGATCTCCTTCGAGAAACTCCACCCTTTGACGATCTCCTCGATGGACACTTGTTCTTCTCCAAAATGATTCAATTGAATCTTTTGAATTAATACTTATTTTACAACAGAATGTCAATGAAAATCTAATTCATTTCCTGCGCAAAAAGGCGACGGTAGCCCCCCACCCACCTGAAGTTGGAGGGGCTAAGGAGAAGGATTGGACCAAGGAGGATTTTTCAAGAAAGGAATGGACCCTTTGGCGCTGATATCCCATCCCCTTGCCATGAATGATCCTTACTTCATATATTCCTGCCTTTATACACTCCTCCAGGTATTCCTCCAAAAGGGATGGGATCTCCCCGGGGGAAAAGGTATGCAGGTCTATGCTGTCTTTAATGGGAATCCGGATCGGATTGAGAAAATGATCTACTTCCTTCATCATCCGGCGGGCCAATCTTTGTAAGGCCTTCTTAATCTCGGCCTCTCTTGCCCTTTTCTCGACCTAAGAGAATGATGGGGTATCATATCTTTCCTATCTCAATGGCTTTGATAAATACATCTACTAATGCCCTATCGAATTGGGTTCCGCAGCATCTTCGAAGTTCCGCGCAGGCCTTCTCCTTTTCCAGTGGCTTTCGATAAGGCCTATCCGAGGTCATTGCGTCAAAGGTATCGGCTACAGCCACAATCTTCGCGATGAGGGGAATATTATCATCGGCAAGGCCTTCTGGGTACCCCTTTCCATCGATCTTTTCATGGTGATATTTCAACCCTGGGATAATCCCATGAAGCTGCTTGATATGTCCGATGATCTCAGCACCCATCAGGGTATGTTGTTTCATTTGATTATATTCCTCTTCGTCTAATTTGTCGGTCTTCCTTAGTATCCGATCTTCAACCCCAATCTTCCCGATATCATGGAGAATAGCAGCCAGCTTGAGCCACCGCATATCGCTCGATTCCAGATTGAGCTGTTCCCCGATGGCCAGGGAATATGTAGTCACACGCTTGGTATGTCCCCCGGTATAGGGGTCCCTCTTTTCGATGGCATCGGCCAATGACTCCGCCGTTTGAAAAAATAATCCCTCAATCTCGGCCAGCAGCCGGGCGTTATCCAAGGCTACAGCGACCTGATCCGCCAAAGATTGGAAAATGGCCACATCATCCTCCGAAAAGGCCTCCCCACCCAATTTGTTGATGGCCTCCAGGACCCCAATGGTCTTTTCCTTCACTTTGACGGGAACGCAGATTACATTTTTCGTGGTAAACTTGGATTTCCTATCCACCTCGCTGAAAAACCTTGGGTCGCTTTGGGTATCATGGACGATGAGAGGTTCCCCATGTTTGGCGACCCACCCAGCAATTCCTTCCCCCATTTCCAAATGAAATGTCTTGACAGTTTCCTCCTTATCCCCGAGGGCAACCTCGAAGTAAAGCCGGTTGCTCTCCTCATCGATGAGCAACAAGGACCCTACCTCGGCCTTCATCAATTCCGTTGCCGCCTGCATAGCCCTTCTCCTCACCGTCCTGTGTTCCAAGGTAGAATTGAGTATTCGACTCAACACCGTAAGCGTCAACAGTTGTTTTTCCCACTCATGGGATTTTTCTATGGCCTTTTGCAACTCGCGTATTTCCCTCTCCTTTTGCTTCAATGATCGATTCAATCGTGAGGCTCTTCGACTCACCTCCGATACCTTCTTCTTATAATTTCTGATTTCCTCCTCTACATTCCGAGGTGCCTTAGATCTTCTCTCGCCAGTTGCCACTTATTAATCCTCCCCTGTGAACCAATTCAGCAGATAGGTAACTAACGCCAACGCCCCAAAGAATACTCCGGCATAGGCCAGATACAAACCCCATGAAACCATCCCTTCGCTTTCAATGGCTGGGCCCAGAAAGAGCAAACATAATGAGATGCTATACAAGAGTACCTTCATTTTACCGTAACTATTGGGGGCAATTCTGGGAATCCAAGTCTTCGATGGATTTTTCGACTTTCCCAGGAGCCTCCCCAAAGAGTCCGTGACCGGGAGAATCGCAAGATGGCTTTCCATTAAACACATCCAAAGGATCAGGGTCCAGTGGACAATCCCCCTATAGAGTAGAATAGTGAGAGCCGTAAACGCCAGCAGCTTATCCGCCATGGGATCCAATACGGTCCCCAAATGAGTAACCTGGCGACGATTCCTCGCAGTCGCGCCATCGAAAAAATCCGTGAGAAGGGCTAAAAGCACGATGATGAACATCCAGGTAAATTGAGCATGATAATAGTTGAACAGGATAAGGGTGGGAACGGCAATTAACCTCAAATACGTGAGGTGATTCGGGTGGAGAGCCTCCGGGATGAGAGCATTGGCAACCAGATTCAGTTTAGAATTCCAAGATCGCACACTCTGCAATCCATTCCTCCTATGATGACTTATATGTCTCATTAATATGCTTAATTCCGTATAACAACTAACCCATTTCCTCCCGATTTGTCAATAAAAACCCCTGGGTTTTGGTTCCACTGTCCGTTATCCCCTATCCGTTCACCGCTGGTATTCAATATAAACGTGAAAATATATTGACAATTACGTTAATGTAGATTATATTGTTATATACAGTTCCGAGAATAAAACTGACAAGAGATCACCTCTCAATGGGGGATATAATGAGACGTAGGGATCTCGACTTCTTCAAGAAACTCCTCACTCATCGCTTAGAGGAGTTACTGATGGAAGCCGAGAAGACTAAACATACGGTAAAGGGAGCCGAAGAGTTGTCGTCGGATCCCATTGATCAGGCATCCGATCAGTTGGATAGGGACTTCCTTTTGCGATTGAGGGACCGCGAGAGCAAATTGATGGCCAAGATCAAAGGGTCCTTGGAGAAGATAGAGAACGGCACCTTCGGTGTATGCGAAGAATGTGGCGAGGCAATTTCCCTGAAACGGCTGCGGGCCAGACCTATGGCCACCCTTTGCATCGATTGCAAGCACGAACAAGAGGCCTCGGAGAAGAAAAACAACCTCGAGATACCAATTGAAGTATCAAGGTTATGGACCCATGGGTAACCGTTTGACCCATTGAGATCAGCAGTGAAAGGGGTTCTTTGGCATCATTTTTTGAACAGGGTTACCAATCGGCTCTTCCAAGCCAGGAAGCGTTGGTGTTCTTTCGGGTATCTCTTCTGCAATCGATTGCTGAATCGCCTCATGACCGTGCTCTCCTTGGAGAGGAGCCATAGTCCGAATCCAATGAGGAGAAATCCCTGAAGGATGGGAAGGAATAATCCCATGATACCCAGCCAAATACAAATCCAACCTGCTACCAGTATCATGATCCGCTTCATTGCAACCTACGCTATCCAGCGCTGACGATTCCAGGCCATCTCCCAGAAAAGGCGTTCCCAGCGACTCGAGAAATTGAAGATCTCCTGAAGCCGATCCAACTTTTCCTTCGGTGCCCCCCTTGTCAATTCGTTGAGCAGATCCTTCGTGCGTTCCGTCAACTCCCTGAATTCCGCCGAGGCGTAAGTCTCGATCCATTTGGCGTAATGGGGATGTTCGGGTATTCCCCTCGCCTGTAAGCGGGCCCCTATTTCAACGTATCCCCACTCACAGGGGAGAAAGGCAGCCAAAAGATCCAGGAAATCCCCCTCATATGCTATTCTCAGGAGATAGCTCGAGTATGCCAAGCAGTAGGGGGCCGGTTCGGTCTTCTCCAGCTCCTCCGCCGATATGCCGAAATCGCCACAGATGGACCGATGGAGATCCATCTCCACTTTTAATGTAAGCCCGAGGAGGCCCGAGAATCTCCCCATGGAACCCAAATCATGGCTTTTTGCCGCGGCAATGGCTAAAAATCGACAGAAGTCTTTTAGGTAAACATAATCCTGAGCAAGGTAGAACTTGAACTTCTCCTCGTCCAGGCTTCCATCGCCGATTCCCTGCACAAAGGGATGATCGAAATTTGCCTCCCAAATGGCATGGGCCTTCTTCCTGAGAGTATCCGTAAATTTCATGGTGCAATACCCTGAAAACACGCCGACTATACCGAAGATATTCTCTGGAGCGCATCCCAAAACATGAGTTCATAACCCTGAAGCATTCTCGACGCCTCCTTGATGGCCTTGGGCTCAACCCCATGGCAAATTCCGTCATCGATAACGAGCCGCGCCTTTTCCTCAAAATCAGCCACCGGAGTACTGAAGAGCTCGAAGAAAGAGAGGTCCCCGCCCGTAAACCCATATCCCTCCTTAAGGGTTTTGCTCATTCTCCCACAGTTCGCCCCCCATGCGGGGAAATTAGCCAGGAATGCCCCTGCCACTTCTGCACCGCTCCCGTAGAGGGAAAGCCATGCCATATAGGCCTTGTACGCCTGGGCCTCGGGCAGTGGCTCATATCCCTCCATTTCCTCCCCCGACACCTCCAATGCGGATGCGAACCGGCCAAGGGCGTTAAGGGCTTCGACCTCACCTTGGAGAACTATCCAGAAAAATTCCCGTCCCGGGGGGAGCCCATGCCTTGAAAGGAGGAGGCCGACGCTTCGAAGGTCACTGGTAATGATGTGGTGCTGTTCCTTGACAAAATACCTCAATTTTTCACGCCCGATCTTCTTTCCCTCTAAATCAGCAAGATACGGATGCCGGAGAATCTTCTCCTCCAACGGCCCCAAAAGATCCTTCATTTCCCTTAGGAGAGAATCCACCCTTTCCATCTCTTTCCCCGCATCAATCCATTTCAGCAACGAGTGGCTATAAGGTTAGTCTCCCCCTCATGAGAAGTCAACGGCAAATTGACCGAAATCTTTTGGAGAAAAGGTGCCTATTTCCGGAAAAACCACTTCATTGAAAAGATGAAGAATATGGAGAAGAGAATTATGGAGGGTATTATCGTGGCAGACATATGGGTTGATATGAATCCATTTACCCAACGGCCACTTCGGTAGAGAAGGCTGAGAATCCTCTCTTTTGTATTGGTGGGCGCCACTATTCTCATTGATTTGCTGAACTGTCTCTCAAATTCTTCTATACCCATGCCCGGTTTGGCTTCAATTCTGATGTATTGACCCGCAGTCTTCTGTGTGATCTTCTGTAAATTGGTTCCCATATCCAATTGAATTCCCTGTTCAGCCATATAGTCGCGTTTTTCCTTCGGAGATTCTTTCAACTCGATTACGCTGATCTTCACGATATCGACGCCAAGGAGCCTCAGGTCGTGCTCCAAGCCCCTCACCTCCTCAATGTTACCACAGCCTCCTTCACCATCGGTGATCATCATAATGCTCTTCTTCCCTCCCGACAATTCACCGGAGTCTATAAATCGCCGAATATCACTGGGTGTTGAGATATCTACCAGCGCCTTTCGAAGTGAGTACGCGATGGGGGTTTTCCCCAAATGGCCGGGGTTGACCCTCCCCACCATCCGCTTGAAGGCCTTCTTGTCCAGAGGCCCCACCGGAATAATCAACTGAGAATCCTTGCATCCCTTTTCCCTGTTTTGCCCGAAGACCCTCAGCCCCAGATTCACCTTCTGCTCATCCAGATCATCGATATATTCTTCCAATACCTTTCTCGCAATCTCAATCTTACACCTCTGAGCACGCGTGTTATCCGACCCTCTCAATGATATTTGACCCCACATACTCCCCGAGGCATCGAGGATGATCAGGATATTCTCCTTCCGGTTTCCCCCCGGCATAAATTCAAGCCATTTGTGAGGCGGGACCCTCTCCTCCTTTTTAATGCTCAACCTCACCTTTTCAGTATAACCATCCCCTCTCACGCGAATCGCATACGCCTTCTCCGAAAAAGGCGCTGGCAAAAGAGGCGGAGAAATGAGAAGCGCAAGGAAAAATGGAAAGAGAAACTTTTCTAACCGCATATCCATCAACTCAAAAAAGGCTGTTGGGAATAACCACTGTTTCATAAGCAAATTCAATGCCATTTCTACCACTCTCATGCGGTTATCTTTAGGGACGTTGGTTCTTAGAGTGCATTGTGCTTGACATGTATGATCGCCTTCGATAGAATTGCTCTATGCCACGACAAGCCCGCCTCGATGCCCCAGGTGCTCTCCATCACATCATGGTGCGGGGCATCAATAAATCGGCCATCTTCACTGACGACCAGGATAAAATTCGTTTTCTTGATCGTCTGGGACAGACAGTAATGGAAGCTCAGTGTGCCGTCTACGCCTGGGTGCTCATGGACAACCATGTACACCTGCTATTTCGGAGCGGCAAGGCAGGCATCTCTTCTGTCATGCGACGGCTGCTTACGTGGTATGCCCAGTACTACAATCGCCGGCACCATCGGACCGGTCATCTCTTCGAAAAGATGAGCAGAGGGAGCGGATGGGAAATGAATTATGCACTGTAAGAACCAACGTCCCATAATTATTTGAGGCAAAATCTGCTTGCAGTTTACCGGACTCTTTGTAAAATTACGGTATTAGATAATAAAAAGCCATAATTCAAGGCCGTGACGTATTTCACCAAGGAACAGGTCTCATGGAAAAAAGGGATATGGAGGACACGCAGTCTGCGATTGTTTTGAAAGATCAGGCGTTAGCTGAAATCGTGCGTCGTCTGATTGCGGCATACCAGCCTGAACGAATCTACCTCTTTGGTTCTAGGGCACGAGGTGATTCTGGGGCCAACAGCGATTACGACCTGATGGTTGTGGTTCCGGATTCTGCACCACCGGAACGCATGCGCAGCCGTCTTGCTTATCAGGTGTTGCGCGGTACGGGTACCGCTGCAGATGTTCTCGTGTGGAGCCGGGAAGCATTTGAGTGTCGACTCCACCTTCGCGCATCACTACCCTACTCCGTTGTCTCAGAAGGCAAGATGCTTTATGAAGCACGATCCTATTAGGATTGAAGACACCCGCGCCTGGCTGATTCGATCAGCCCAAGATTTGAGGAGTGCTGAACACGGACTTAAGGCATCGCCTCCTCTATTCGAAGATGTGCTTTTCCACTGTCAACAAACAGTCGAGAAGTC
>CP070774.1:934885-939100 GCA_020346125.1 Syntrophobacterales bacterium
GTCATGCAAAGGACAGGTTATTATCAATCTGCTCATTGACTGAAGGGAAAAATCATGCGAGATTAAAGACTCATTAACTTACCAAAATCAATAGAGAAACTAGGATATGTTACGTATAGAAACGCTAATCGATAAACGCAAGCGCTGGGAAAACTATCTAATACAGTTAGTTCCTTTGTAGGGTTAAGGCGATAGCAATGTGGGCCGCCAGTGGTAAGCTTCTTTAAATCCAAGCCAAAAGGAGGAAGCTAAGGATGTCCACCTTCTCTAGGCCCAACACCGGGGTTTTTAGCAGAATTCGATTGGATGCTTCGTCCACGGAGATCATAGATCCAGCCCTCCTTGCACAACGAAAAATGATAGCATAAAGGTCGAGCCGAAGTAAGAGGGTTATTTCGAATCCGGACCTTCAAGCTGATTACCAGAGGTCGTGGCACTCACCGGGGTAAATTCCTCCGAGCGAGCCTCTTGGCTCCGGAGATAACTCGTTTGAAAGGGCAGTTTTTCACAATGCTCGGCACCGAGAAGTGTCTGGATTGCGATGTCAGAGGGGAGTGGTTTCAATTTTTTGGTCTCAAGTGAATTTTTTGGTCTTGACAAATAATTAAGAGATCTGTCATAGAAAAGCTATACTAAAAATTATAGTTATTGTGCCAAGTTCAATGAAAGTATCGGACTCCGAACCAATCTACACCATAGGCATAGCGGCTAAAAAGCTCGGAATCTCAGTGCCCGCCCTTCGAGTGTATGAAAAAGAAGGTCTTATCGTTCCCCTAAGGACTTCCACCAATCGTCGCCTTTATTCGCTCAATGATTTGAGGATCATTGAAACCATCCGGAATCTCATTCAACGCGATGGGTTAAATTTCGTCGGATTGAGAAGGATGTTGTCCTTTCTCCCTTGCTGGAAGATAAAGCGTTGTAATCCAGCCAGTTTTGATAAGTGTGAGGTTCCTCGCATCGCAGATCGCCCTTGCTGGAGCAGCGGTAAATCGGCTTCTCGACAGTGCGAGGATGATTGTCAGTCTTGCCCCGTCTATGCTCATGCGTGTCACGTAGACGATCTGAGCGTCTATGATCTAATAGAGGGCCAAAACTTTACCTGATAGATATGCAAGTCACGTCACTCACCTAGATTTCATAAGGGGATAATACTATGGAGAAAATCACTCGAAGGGAGCTTCTGAAAAAAGGTTCTGTTGTTGGAGTGGGATTAACGACGAGTTTTTCGCTTGGGAAAAAGGGGTTCGCCCAAGAGGTGGGGAAAAAGACGCCTCTCCCCAAAATTGTGGAGAGGAGCAGGGAGAGCAACTTGGAGAGGATGGAAAAAGATCTCCAGCGTGCTCTTCAAAAGCCCTTACAAGAGAGGCATTGGGTCTATGTTATCGACGTTAAGAAATGCGTTGGATGTGCTGCATGTATTGCTGCCTGCCAGACGGAAAATCGAACCCCTCCCGGTGTTGTGTACAGACCTGTGATTCACGAAGAGTTGGGGAAATATCCCAATGTAACCAGGCGCCATATTCCGCGGCTCTGTAACCAGTGTGATAATCCGCCCTGCACCCCCGTGTGTCCCGTGGATGCCACCTATAAGAGAGCGGATGGCATCGTAGTGATGGATTATGATCGGTGCATTGGTTGTCGGTATTGCGTCTCCGCCTGCCCGTACAATTCGAGGCTTTTTGATTTCGGGGAGTTTTACGCAAAAGGAAAGGGATTCTTTCCCATGATGCCCTATGAAAACGTTCCCACGTATGAATACAAGGTAAACTGGAATCGCCAGAGAGGGAAATCTCCTGTCGGCAACGTGAGAAAGTGTCATTTCTGCCTCCATCGCATCGAAAGGGGCCTCTTGCCGCAATGTCTGGTAACGTGTCTCGGAGGGGTTAACTATTTCGGAGATTCCAACGATATTAGGTCACTCGTTTCGGAGCTGATTTCGAAGTCCAACGTTATGCGCCTGAAAGAGGAACTCGGTACAGATCCACAAGTCTACTACCTGTTATAGCATGGAGGAGATAGTCATGGAAAATCGGAGGATCAATATATTCCTTTTCCTGACCGGCGTGGGTGGCATTATCGGTATTGCCGCCATCATTTACCGACTCATCGAGGGCATGAAGGTAACGTGGCTCACGAGCAACTTCCCTTGGGGCATGTGGATCTCCTATTACATTTACTTCATTGGGCTTTCCGCCGGAAGTTTCCTTTTTTCGACCTTGATTTACGTCTTCGGGAGAAAGGAACTGGAAAAGGCGGGAAGACTCGCCCTCTTCTCTGCCCTCTTCGCACTCGTGGCGGGCCTTCTCTTCATCTGGATGGACCTCGGACACCCGTGGCGCTTCTTCTATGTTTTTAGCCACTGGAACTACACCTCCGTTCTAGCGTGGGAGATTCTTTTCTACGTCTGTTACATCGTGGTTCTTATCGTGGAACTCTGGTACTTAATGCGAGCGGATCTTGCCCACCTGCGCGATACATCCCGATACGGAAGGCGAGCCTTCTATGGGACGCTCGCCCTGGGATGGAAATCTCCCGCCACCCAAGAGGCACGTGAGGATGAGCGCAAACGTACCATGCGCGTTGCCGCGATCCTGGGTGCCATTGGCATTCCCCTGGCTATTGGGGTACATGGAGGTACCGGTGCGGTGTTCGCAGTTGTGAAAGCTCGTCCACACTGGTATTCCGCAATTTTCCCGATCATCTTTCTCACCTCTGCCCTCGTTTCCGGAGCGGGATTGATGACATTTCTCTACGCCTTCCTGGGAGATAGAAAGGCGGCGGATTATCCGCTCATTGTCCGTTCCCTCGCCGACTGGCTCATTCTCTTTCTCGGCATAGACATTATTCTGGTGATTGCAGAATTCTTAATAACCTGGTACGGAGATATTCCCGAGTCCACCACGATTTGGGGTCAGATGATTTTCGGGCCTTACTGGTATGTCTTCTGGGTTGGACAGATAGGGCTCGCGATGGGTGTACCGATTCTGATCTATCTCTTTGGGAGGACTTCAACGACATGGCTGGGCATTGGCGGTTTATCGGTTGTGCTTGGGATTGTGGCAGTGCGCCTCAACCTGGTTATCCCCGCCTTTACGGTACCGCCGGTACCGTATCTGGATGAAGCCTTTCATGATTTTCGTTTTGCGTTTCGATATTTTCCAAGTACAACGGAATGGATCACGAGCCTAGGCCTCATTTCCGTTATCGCCTTTTTCTTCCTTCTCTTCTATGGGCTCTTACCGATGGTCAGGAATTCCGAAGAATATGCCCGATAACACGGAGGAAACAAGATGAACAGCCGAAGGATTGATCGTAGGAATTTTCTCAAGACATCAGCACTTCTCGGGGGAAGCTCAGTTCTTGCAGCATGCTCCAAGAGGCTGGAAACCCTTACAAATCCCGAATTCGCGGGCGAGGAATATCAACTGGATCAGCCCGAGAACATCATATACTCCACCTGTCTCAATTGTCACGTCGCGTGTCCGATGAAGGCTAAGCTCTATGAGGGGGTTCTGATAAAGATTGATGGCAACCCGTATTCACCGCAAAACCTGCTGTACCACATCCCTTATGAGACATCACCCCTCGAGGCTGCATATATCGATGGAAAGATTTGTGTGAAAGGACAGGCAGGCATCCAGACGCACTACGATCCTTACCGGCTGAGGCGAGTTCTCAAGAGGTCAGGCCCCCGAGGCTCGAATCAATGGAAGTCGATCCCTTTCCCCCAGTTCATCAAAGAGGTGGTGGAAGGGGGGAAACTCTTCGCCGATATCGGGGAGGAGAGAGAGGTGCCCGGGTTTAAGGATGTCTACAAATTGAGAGACCCGAAGCTTGCAAAGTCGATGGCAAAGGATGTGGGGCGGATAAAAAAGAGGGAGATGACCGTCGAGGAGTTCAAGGATCAGTACAGGGACCATTTGCAAGTGCTCATAGACCCCGATCACCCGGATCTCGGGCCCGTGAACAATCAATTTGTTTTCTGTGCCGGAAGAATTGAACACGGGAGAAAGGAGCTTGGGAAGAGGTGGACTTACGATTCCTTCGGTTCGGTCAATTTCTACGAACATACGACCATCTGTGAGCAGAGCCACCACATTGCCTATAAGGAGATGACGAGTCCCTGGAAAAAGGGGAAGTGGGCGAAGGGAAAAACCCATATGAAACCCGACCTGCTCAACGCCGAGTTCGTGATCTTCTTTGGCACGGGCG
>CP070774.1:939200-942608 GCA_020346125.1 Syntrophobacterales bacterium
TTGCGCTCGGTGATATCCTCGTAGGTCACTAACTGCTTTCCACCGGTCAAGCCAACAGGCCTGAAAAATATCCATTTCTTTGAGCCGTCTTTACAGGCTACTGCGAAGACCCGAGGGCGGGTTTCACCCACCTCAGCTTCTCTTAGGTTTTCCATCCAGCAGCTAATAGCCTCCTTTCGGTACTCTGGATCGGGATATGCCTTCTCGAACCACTTTTTGCCCGTGGGAACATCTTCCAGGGTGTATCCAAATATCTCAACGAACTTGGGATTTACATACTCATACGTTCCGTCCTTGGCTATAATGCTGAACCCGATAGGGGCACTGGTCACCAGCGTTTTGAGCCTTTCCTCCGATTCCCGCAACTCCTCCTCCATCTTTGAGCGGATAATCGCGTCTCCGATTTGGTTGGTTATGCTTTCAAGCGCGGTGCGGGCAAAATCGGGGACTGCATCAAGGGTATGTGAGGCGACATTGAGACAGCCAATAACCCGATCCTCGTAGCGAACCGGAATGACGGCAATGGCGCGCAAGCCTTCATTACGCGCAGTTTGACCCAAGGGCACCCCCAATTCTTGAAATCGGGTGTAGATAGGGTTGCCTGCCATAACCAGGCGTGCGTTAGCTGAACATGCATCGTAGTGCGACACGCTTTCTATGAAGTCAGGAGACAATCCCTTTTGAAATTCGAGGTCTAGATTCCCGGAGGTCTCGTCAACCAGATAAACCCCACCGCAGTCCATCCCTGAGCAACGAATCGCAGCTTCAACGCACAGACGGAGCGTCTCATCAAGTCTGCGCGTAGCGCCAAGTGCCAGACTAAGGTCTCTTTGGGTGTAGATCAAGTTCTCCGTCCGCTTGCGCTCGGCTTCTGATCCCTTCAATTCAGTAATCCGTTGACGCATCTTCACCAATTCATTTATGAGTTGTCTTTTTGTCTTATCCTCATCCTTCATCTTTTCCCTCATTTACAGAGAGAGCATTTCGCCTATTGTTTGAGGCTCATACGGCGCGCTCAAGGTCAGGTGCCCAAAGGGAGCTTTCCCAAGAAATGGCATCCTTTTCCACCTTTGTCATATGGTGCATGGTTGGTCCATGGTGCCTAATCATCGCCAGGAATGGTATTGTTCTCGGTCAAATAGGATTGTATATCCCGTAATCTCTGCTGAAACTCCCCCGGATCAATGGGCTTTACAATATATTTATCGGCACCATTCCTGTATGAGGCCTCAATGTCCCTCGTATATCCGGATGAGGAGAAAATCACCACAGGGACTTTTCTCATCCCCCTCCCTCTCCTCACCCTTTTGAGAACCTCAATCCCATCCATTTTATGCAATTTGAGGTCGAGTATTACCAAACCGGGAGGAGGAAACCTCTCCTTATCCCCATAACGACCTTTGTTGAAAAGGTAATCCACGGCCTCCTGCCCATCCCTTACCACGTGAATCTGCTGGGCTTGATTCCCTTTTCTAAGGCCCCTTACGATCAATTCGATATGGGCCTCATTATCTTCCACCAATAGGATATTGATGCCCTTCATTATATTCCTACCCTGCAGAAGCAGCCATAAGATAACCAAATCCCTTTATCTATAATACTCTCCCCAAATATCCTCGCTATCCAGGGATCGAATTTCCATTCTCTTCTAAGAACGTGTTCCATGTCTTTGATCAAACCTTCTCCTCCAAGGTATTGAGGAGTTTTCTCATTCCTCAGCCTCTACGCTCAGTTTTTGATGTTAAATTTCTTCATCTGATAGATGAGGACATGTCTGGGGATATGGAGAAGTTTGGCCGCTCGAACCTGATTTCCCCCAACGGCTTCAAGAGCCTTTGTAATCAAGGTTTTTTCAATCCGACTGATCATATCCTGGAGGTATATCCCCTCTGGGGGGATAGTCAATGGGATGCCTTGAGGATCAATCTCTTGTTCATGAGGCTCAAGCTTCCCCCTAACCAACAAATGACTGGAACGAATAATACCGTCTCTTGCCAGGATAACCGCCCTCTCCATGATATTCTTCAGTTCCCTAATATTCCCTGGCCAAGAATATTCCACAAGCTTCTTCTGGGCGGATTCCGCAAATCCCCTGATATCCCTGTTAAGTGCCCTTCTCCATTCATCCAGGAAGGCATTGGCAAAGATAAGAATATCCTCCCTCCGTTCCCGTAAAGGGGGTAGTTCAATGGGCATCACGTATAACCGATAAAAGAGGTCTTCTCGGAAGTCTCCCCTTTCCACTTTGGACCTCAAATCATTATTCGTGGCAGCGATGATTCGGATATCCACCTCTATATCCCTTACGCCTCCAACCCTCCTAAAGGAGGAATTTTCCAATACCCTCAACAATTTAACCTGTATAGCCGGGGTTATCTCACCGATTTCATCGAGGAAAAGGGTCCCCCCATCGGCCAGCTCCAAAATTCCCCTCTTCTGTCTCTTGGCATCCGTAAAGGCCCCTGCTTCATAGCCAAAGAGTTCGCTTTCCAAAAGCGCATCGGGTATAGCTGAACAGTTCAGGGGAATGAAGGGTTTTTCAGCCCGATCGGAAAGGTAGTGGATGAGGTTGGCAATAACCTCTTTCCCCGTTCCACTCTCACCCTCTATCAAAACGGTGGTCGTGGGGCTCTGGGCGACCTTCTCCACCAATCGATATGTCCTCCGCATCTTCGGGGATCTACCGGGTATATAGTCAAATTGTTGCCTCTTGGAATTTATCTCCCTTAACCTCGCAATCTCCCGCTTCAACCCCATCTTCTCCTCAATCTGGCCGATCACCAGTTTCAACTCTTCCAAGTCAAAAGGCTTTGTCAGGTAGTCCGTGGCCCCTATTTTGATGGCATCAATGGCACTTCTCACCGATCCATAAGCCGTCATTATCACCACGGAGCTGTCAGCGGAGACCTCCTTGATCTGCCTCAGCACCTCCAATCCATCCATATCGGGCAAGACCAAATCCAACAATACTATCTCCGGAAGGAGGAATTTGGCATCCCTTATGGACTCCATACCATTACTGAAATCCCTTACCTCATATCCCTCCAAGGTAAGGGCCTCCTTCAGGAAACGCCTCAAAACCTCCTCATCATCCACGATCATGATTTTAGTATCCATTTCCACTCCCCTCAATTTTTGGTTCAACTTCAAATTGGATTTTGAACGTCGTGTATTTCTCCAAGACGCTATCAACGGAGATGGACCCTCCATGTTCCTCCACGATCCTCTTGGCCGTGGCCAACCCCAACCCCGTCCCGTGGGTTTTGGTGCTGTAAAAAGGGTTGAATATCTTATCCATATCCTGGGGAGGTATCCCTTTTCCCGAATCCGAAATGCTTATTTCAAGGCTATCTGAGCTTTGATTTTGTCCAGAGACCACCAACTTCCCTCCACCTTCCATTGCCTGTA
>CP070774.1:942708-963257 GCA_020346125.1 Syntrophobacterales bacterium
AGGTATAGTCGGTATCCGATATCGTTTCCCTCTTTGGATCTCCCCATAAACTCCCCAGCGGAAGTTATAGAAGGCTGTTAAGAAATCATCATAGGTAATCCCCTCAGGGATATTTTCCTCGCTTCGTTTATAGATACCCTTTCGATTCACCCTGCTTTTGATTAATGTTCCCGTCCGATAATCGAAAAGCACAATCCTTTTTCGGACCTTGCGCCCAATCACGACATCCTCTTCAAACCGAATGGATCTAAGCCTCTTTCCCCCGTCGATAAGCTCCATATAAGAGGTGTAGATATCTCGGCGATAACGAGTCAACCACCCAATCACCCCTGAGGTCTTCCCTTTGAGGGTGGCCCTGTAGTCATGATTGCCTTCCCCCTTCTCGAATAGAATTCTTCCCACAGCCGCACGCCTAAACCATAGAAAGCTTATCCGATATCGAAGCTCCTCTCCCTGGAAGTCGGAGGCGATGTTCTTTTCATCCCGGGCTCTCAACCTCATAAAGGCGAGGCGGCCATGGGGGATTGAAATTATGTCATGCAAGGGATGGAGAAGCGGAAGGATAGCCCCTGAGAAGAGGCCCTTTAAGAAAGACCTTCTTGAAAAGAAACCCATTGTATCCTCCTCCTATAACCCCGATGTTGGAGTGCCCCGCGAGAGTAGGGCACATCCAATGGCCCCGTTGAATGCGGGGCGTTTGGGGGCAACAACTGGGGCATGAATTGAGAGCTTCAGGAGTTTAAGGATCGCCTTATTCCTCGCAACGCCTCCGGAAACGACTACGTTTTGCCGGGGAAACCTGTTGATTAAGGGGAGCACGCGTCTCACCACCGAAAGGTTTACCCCAGCACATATCCTGGGAATCGGGATCCCCTCGATGATCTTGCCGATCATCTCGGATTCCCCGAAAATGGCACAGGTGGCATCCAGGTCGATGGGATCGTCATACTGCTTCCCCAAATCCCTTAGGGATACGGCCAAAACCCTTGCCATATTCTCTAAGTATCGCCCGCTTCCCGCGGCACATTTATCATTCATGAGGAAATCCTTGACCCTTCCTCCCTGCACATAGGCTACCTTGGTATCCTGCCCCCCTAAGTCAACGAGGGTAAAATCCTCCAGCCCCGTCTGGAATATTGCTCCCCGGGTATGCGCCTGGATTTCCGTGACAATGTTTCCCCCCGAGAGGTTGATATTGTTTCGACCATAACCCGTGATGAATATCCTTGAACGAGGATCTATCGGGAGATCAAGTCGATTAAACTGGACCCAGAGCTTTCCCTCTGTGATCGTGCCATATCGCTTATAGAAGAGGAGAGTATCGAAGATCCTGGTTCTTATAATCTCGCTTCCTTCCATCAGGACAATCTTTACCCGTCGGCTTCCCAAATCTATTCCGATACACATTTCGAGGCATCTTCCTCCTTCTTCCCCTTCAACAGTTCGATGAAACTCTCGATCCTGACCTTTGTCCGGGCATCTAAGGAGGTAGGCTTATCCCCCTCCAACGTCAATATTGGCAGATCCATTGAGTAACGGAGTATAAGATCCTCTATCTGCCTAAAACAGAATGATTGGACGTAGTGGATCAATCCATCAATGTGCCTTCGTTGTACCTCCTCACGAATATCCCTTAGCCGGGAAAAGATATCATAGGGGTATGTGTATCTCAAATATTGCTGGAGTAGGGTAGTTGTTCGATAGGGCATGCTGAACTGCCGCTGGGTCTCATTGAATACCACCCGTGCATTCAGCTCCTCAATGAAGGGGTAGAGATCGTCATATATGGAGGGGACGCCTACATACCCCAATCTAATCTCCGGATCGGACCTCACCCGACCTTGTGCCTCCTTGAGAAAATCCTCCACCTCATCTTGAAAGGCCTCAAGGTCTCCCTTCATGTCGCTTGCAGATACCAAATAGGAATGGTTTTCGAATCCGCTTACGGTGCCCGCCTGCCAGGTGAGTTGATCGATCAATGCGAGCCTTTTCCTTATCTTGTCCAACTTCCTCTTAATAGAACCGGCAGCAGCCTCCGTGATGCCGAAGTGCTCCATCATCTTTTTGATCTGGAGATGAAGCAGTTCCTCATCTCGGTCATAGGGATAGGCGAAGGGAAAGATCTTGATCCCCTTTAATTGCAAGGTCTCCATCAGGGCCTGGGTATTACTGCAATCGCCCTGAGTGACGGCTATGACTTCATCCAAGCCTGACCTCATGGTCACTGCGTAAATTCCCTTTATCCAGCCGCAAATATTCCGCGGGAATCCCTCCAGTTCGGCTTCCTCGACTAATGCCTTTTTTTGAGGATGGGTGACAAAGACGTTGTTAAGGTCTACGGGTATCTTTCCGGCGGCGAATAGGATCTCTATGGGGATGGTCGTTGTAAATCCGATTCTGCCCACCTCGGCGCCGATCCCCAATGTAGACGATGAACTCATTGAACAATTTCAATATACACCAATCAATACGGGATGACAATCCCTATAATGGTTCCCTGTCTATACATGCTGAGACCAAATCTCTTTGTCAAGGAAAATGCACATTTGTACTTTCATCTTACTTATTTCCATCCAATTATTTGCAGGTCATGCTCAGGTACAATGGTCCCCCCAGAAATCCGGAACCATACGTTCATCAATTGACGCAGGCGATAAACTATGGTAAATAATGAATATGCTTAAGCTATTGAGACAGAAATGCCTTATCTTTTCCCTGCCTTTTCTAGTACTGTGCTGCTCCCAGATGGAAAAGGGAGTGCAATCCATAGACTGGGTAGGGGATTCCCCTATGCTCTCCGCGCGGGAGGAACCCATCTCCCCCGCCTATTACCATTACATCCTGGCTCAATTAAAAAAACATGAGGGGAACCTGGATGGGACGATAGATGAAATGAGGAAAGCACTTTCTTACGAGCCAAAATCGGCTTTACTCCATGTCGAATTGGCCCGCTCGTATATTAGAAAAGGGCTGGTCACCGAAGCCATCGCTGAGTGCAAGGAAGCCCTTACCATTAACAGGAAATCCGTCCCAGCCCATATTGTCCTCGGTGGTCTCTATTCCACCCTTAAAAAAACATCCCTTGCCATCAAGCATTACCAGGAGGTCTTAAAAATCGATCCCGAAAAACAGCAGGCATATCTCTATCTTAGTTCCTTATACCGGGAATCCCAGCAATATGATGAAGCCATTAAGATGTTGAAACAATTGATCGATAGGTTCCCAAACAGCATCATGGGGCTCTATTATCTGGGAAGAATCCACGCGGAGATGAAAAGGTATGAAGAGAGCATCGGCTATTATGATCGGGCTCTTTCCCTCGAACCTAATTTCATATCGGGTTTAATCGACCTCGGGACCATTTATGAGATCCAGAAAAAGCCGGAAAAGGCCATTGAGATCTACCAAAAGGTATTGAGGGTCGATTCTCAAAACAAGACGGCCCGTGAACGCCTCGGCCAACTATATATTAACAGGAACCAATGGGAAGATGCCCTAACCCAATACCAAGAGATCCGAAAATTTGATTCGGAGGACTTGGATATCAGGGTTAAGATGGGGCTCATCTATTTCGAACAGGAAAGGTACGATGACGCCATTTTGGAATTCAGCTTCGTCCTGGCGTCCAATCCCAAGGATGACAACGTGAGATTCTATCTGGCCACATGCTATTGGAAGAATGAGAATAATAACCAGGCCATAGCCGAATACATGAAGATCCCTGCAGAATCAAGCCTCTATGTAAATTCTAGGGAAAATGCTGCTTTCATCCTCGAAGATCTCGGGAGAGCGGATGAGGCCATCGATCTTTTGAATAAAACGATTCGGATCAAGCCCGAAGCGACTGACCTCTATCTCTTACTCTCCTCTTTCTATGAAAAGGGGGACCAGATGGAAAAGGCCCTCGAAGTCCTGACAAGGGGCCACCAGATCGATGAAAAGAACGTGGATCTTCTTTTCCAGAAGGGGGTCATCTACGACAAATTGGGCAAATTTGAGGAGATGGTACAACTCATGAGGGAAGTGATCGTAATAAATCCCGAACACGCCGATGCATTGAACTACCTCGGCTACACCTTCGCAGACAAGGGAATCAATCTGGATGAGGCGCTTGAATTGATCCAGAAGGCCCTCAAATTGAAACCCGATAGCGGCTACATTACCGATAGCTTGGGCTGGGTATATTACCAGATGGGGGAGTATGAGAAGGCCGTTACGGAATTAGAAAGGGCGCTCGAATTGATCCCTAATGATCCAATCATTACGGAACATCTGGGGGACGGTTACTTCAAGGTTAACCTGGTAGAAAAGGCCCTGGAATTCTACGAAAAGGCGCTACAACTGAAACCCAAGGAGGATCAATTAACCCGCCTGAGGAAAAAGATCGAAAAGATCAAGGCGAAAAAGGGAAAAAGCCCTTGAAGGCCCTTTTCTATAAGGGAGGATTGTTAATCTTCTGCCTCTTATTTCTCTCAGGCTGTGCACTTCTGTGGCCGGAAAGGATTCCAAGGGAAATCCTCTCCTCGGCCGATCTTCTCCAACAAATACAAGCCAGAAATCTACGAATACAGTCCATAAGGGCCCTGGCGAGGGTCACAATCAATCTCGGGGAAAAACGTTTCAGGCTGGAAGAGCTCTTAATCATCAAGAAACCAGCTTCACTGAGGATAGAAGCTCTCAGCATCATTGGGCAACCCCTCCTCTATTTGACGACGGATGGCCAGGTTTTCGAGGCCCTCATCCCTTCCGAAAACCGTCTTTATCGCGGCGAGGCAGCCATGAAACACCTTCCCCCTTTTTTCTCCTTTTGCGGCGGAGTCAGGGAATTTATTCCATTGCTGGTGGGGGAATTAGGCTGGGCCGATGATGAGCGGCTTACCGCCCAATATAATCAACGGGATAAGCTCTACATTGTAGAGAAATGCACCCGGGAAGGGTCAAGGCAAATATTTTGGATAAACCCCTTCTATTTTGCCCTGGTCAGAGCCATTGAGGTTGATCATCTGCAAAATCCCCAGTGGGAATTTCTGTTTGCGAATTTTCGGAAAAAGGATGGGATCCCCTTTCCCATGGATATCGAATTCCGGAGTTTCAACTCCGACAGCAAGATGAAAATGCATCTCTTAAAATGGGAAATCAACCCCTCATTGGCGAAGGAGACATTTCGCTTGGACGTACCAAAAGGGGTGGAGATTATTGAAATGAAATGATGGGGGTGGATTCTAACCACCGGCCACCGGTGGAAAGATGGATAATACATCCCCGAGCTTGAGAACTCGGTCAAGATTGCTATGGACTCCGTTGACCAAAATGATTTTGGGGATCTCGTCGGGAATCTTCAACTTTTTCAAGACATCCATCACCGTATTGGTGGAATTGAGCTCGAGCTTACAGGAGAACTGACCGCTCCCCTTGGGTAGATAATCCCTTAAAGTAGCAAATAACTTGACCTCGATTTCCATCGTCTTCATTATTCCCTATTGGCACGTTACCCTTAACTATTATAGAGAAATGCACCCGAAACAGCGAACTTGTCTCGAATCCCTCACCTCCAGGTTTCCACTATATCCGTCGAATCCCTGATAACAAATACCCTATCGTTGTTACTCTTCTTGTCGGCGGGGAAGATGAAAAAGCCTTTTCTTTCCGGTGCATACCCATGGGTCGTTCCGTATATCACCTCCCCATCGGAAAAAATGACCTTCACCTTCAATCCGGGGACGTTTTCAAGGCTCTCCTTAGTGAAGTCATCGGCACTTCGATGGTTCTTATTTCCCTCGAAGGTTTTAACGAAAAAGACCGCCTTCAGGAGGATGGTGGATACCTCGGTGACCCTTCCCCCATCCTGGGCTTCGGCGACATGGAAAACCTCCCTGTTGGGGTTAAAATCGTGTGTGTACCCCTTCACCATCCTTCCGTCCTGAAACCGAACGACGACCTTATTCTCAATATTCAGCATGATGCTCTAAGATTCTCCATTATAAATTGACTTAATATTTTATCGGATTGTCCCCAAAAGATCAATCTTTTAATGAGTAAATGTTCCCCCATTCTAAAAGAAATATTTTTGTAATCACTTGATTTTATTGATAATTAGATATTCAAAGAGGGAATTTCATTCAATGTAATTTAGCTTCCAATGATTCTGCGGGACGCCGTTATGCCCGAGTATCATGTGTGAAGCCTCCCGCTCATTCATAAGCTATCGCAGCTAAATGAGGATATAAAGACTTGAAGGAGAGCACCTCCGAATACGAGGTCATTCATGCATTTGGCAGACTATGTATGGCAACCTCTATATGAGGCTTATATAGTTTTCCTGTCGGGTTTATTCAGAAACTGTGGTTGCCCCTTGAATTGGAGTGTGCGGATAGGGAAGGGAATCTCAATGCCCTCCTGCTTATATCGTTTGTGGAGCCTCTTGACGAATTCGTGAGTCACCAAATACTTATCGACGTACTCATGCACCCGCATGATCACGGTGAAGTTGATGCTGCAGTCATCGAAGGTGTGGTAGCGAATGAAGGGCTCAAATTCCCTCACCCCTCCCGGCGTATCCCGTAATACCTCCCTTGCCACCTGCACCGTTACCCTCTCCACATGGTCCAGATCGCTGTCGTAGCTGACCCCTACCTGAACCAGGGCGGCCATCTCCTTCTGGGGCCGGTAGTAGTTTATGATCTGGCTGTTCACCACCCTGGAATTGGGAACGATGATGGTGTTGTTGGGAAGCATTCGGATACGCGTATTCCGCCACCCTATATGGCTGACATATCCCTCCTCCCCTGATTCCAGCTTGACATAGTTTCCCACTGAAATGGGCCTGGCGCCAAATATGTGAAGACCCGCAAAGAAGTTGGCAAGGGTATCCTGGAGCGCGAGAGCTATTACCAATCCTCCAATGCCCATGGAAGCCAGAAAAGGGGTGATGGTTATGTTCAATCGGTCCAGGATGATCAAAACAACCAAACCCAAAATAATGATTCGGATGAGGGATTTCAAGGCTCCGGCGGATGTGGCGATGAAATGGACCTTCTTGCTGTACCTACTCAGGCCGTCGATAAAGATTTTGTCCAGGAAGAGGTATCCTGCGAGGATAAAAAGAATAGTCAACAGAGCTGTGCCGTATTTGGCCATTTTGGGTGAAAGAGGGACCGCATCGAAAAAGATCTTCAGGCCTAGGCCCACCAGGAAAAGCATCATCGGTAATTCCAATGCGTTTATCAGGAGATCATCCAGGGCTATCTTGGACTTCTGGGCCTTTGTCCTGAGGTATCTCATTGCGATGGGAATCAGGGAGAAGACCAGCCCAAGCCAGATGATCAAGGCCCCGGATGGGATACCCCAGGTTTTGAGAAGTTCCATGGTTTTCTCCTCCTCTCAATTGATCTTGTAATCATAATTAAACAAATGAAGAATGGTCATTAATGAGATAGGTTTTAATAGTATATTGGGATTAACGGCACACTGAATATCTGGTATGAATCGCATTGATGAGGGTAACAGAAATGATGCTCCCTCATCACTTCCTAAACTCCGGGCTCCTTTTCTCCAGAAACGCCGAAATGCCCTCCTTGGCCGCTTCGGTACAGGCCACCTGACCGAAGGCCTTGTAGCCCACATCCAGGGCTTCTTCGAATGTCGTTGCACGAGCGGCGTCTTCGATGGCCTTGGAGATGATCCCGACCACTTCCCTGCTGAGAAGAAGTTTACCGGCCATGGGTGGCTCCACAGACTCCATCCCCGCGATTTCCACGGGTCCATCGTGGATGTGCTCGACGTGAACTCCCAGATCCTTCACCTCCTGGACAGCGGAGGCAATAAGATGGGCGTAATTATCGACAAGCCTGTCAACAACTCCTATCTCCATGGCCCTTTCGGCGGATAATCTGGTCCCGAATCGTATCATATCATGAAAGACTTGAGCCGAAGCGGGCCATCTCCTATAGGGGACGACCATACCACCGATTCCGGGCAAAATGCCCAGGGTAACCTCGGGAAATTGAAAGTAGGCATTTCTCGTAGCCACAAGCCGGTGACAGCGCATAGCAAGCTCTGCCCCGCCCCCTAAGGTCATGCCATTGACAGCCGCCACCACGGGTTTTTCCGCTCCATCGATGAAACGCAGCAGTTTGGAGCAATCCCTCGAATACTGAATCGATGCCTCTGCATCGCCCAATAGCTGGGAAAACTTTCCGATCTCCGCCCCGGCGCAGAAGGCCCTTCCTCCGTAGCCCGTGATGACGAACCCCATCACCGTGGGGTCATTCTCACCATCTTTTAACACCTCCCAGATCTCGTCGTTGACCTCTTCGTTGAGGGCATTCAGGAATTGGGGCCTGCGGATGGTGATGATCCTCACCCCATTCATCTGATCGACCAAGATATGCCGCTTGAAGTCCAGATATGCCGATACCTCGCCTTTGGGCCCGGGCATTCCCGGATGATCCTTCTGAAACTGATCGATGATTCGTCTCGTCTCCCCTTCCCTCAGATCCCTCATGATGTCGAATGGCCCCTTTCGGAAACCCAGCCCGATCTGGCAGCCCAGGTTGAGGTCTTCGAGGGTTCCAATTCCCCGGTTGATGATATCAAAGCTCTGGGAGAAGAGCACCCCCAGCAGCCTTTCACTCACCCGCTCCCTTATGTCATCGGGTACATCCACCTTGCTTCCCGTCGGGGCGGTCACCCAGCTCTCCACCGATTGAAAGATCTTGGCCGGCCTGTAATGTTGGCCCTCTTCCATCTGAAGGGTGCTGGCCTCGACGTTAATGGGATTTCCCTTGGTCAAGTTCAACACGTAAAAAGGCCCTGCGAAGACGAACTCCTCGGCCACCTTGTCGACTTGTGATGCGGTGGCGGTATCCAGGAGCATTGCCGCATCGTTACACCAGTTACAGAAGACCCTGTCGAGGATGAAACAGATCTCGCTCTTGGAAATGATGGGGGTCTTTCCGGTGGCACAAAACATCCATGCGAGATAGTCTACAATCTTCCGGTCAACCTTCTTCCAGGTGATTACCTCCACCGCGGGATTCCGCCATGCGGGGGCAAAGAAGTGGGTGATCGTGGTCCTTTCGGGCCTCTTTACCCCTGAAAAGATGCGTTCCGCCGGAATGGAGCTGGTATTGGAGGTGATGATGGTGCCGGGGCTTACGATTTCCTCAACCTGGGCGAAGATCTTTCTCTTGATCTCCAGGTTCTCCGTGGCAGCCTCGATCACCAAGTCCGCCCCCTTGATTTCCCCATAGTCCATGGTGTAATGGATGTCCCTCCCCACTGCCTTTGATTTCTCCTCGGTCATCTTCTTTTTTTCGATGGCCTTTTGAATGTATCCCTCTATCCTCTTCTTGGCATCCTCCAGCGGTTTCTCGACAATATCTACCAAATAGAGCTTCATTTCCGGTAGGGCACTTTTTAGGTAATACCCGATGTCAGGTCCAATGGTGCCCGCCCCGACCATGGCCACCTCATTGGGCATCGGTCTTTCGGGTTTTTCGATGAGTGGATTGTAATAGGTGGGGTAGAGGTCAGATGCCATATTCCATTCCTCCTTTTTGTTGGAAGACGATAACGAAAAGATCCCTCAGAATTTCAAAATCGGTACCCAAATCTATCGTATTGAACGGATTGAGTCAACTGTTTTCAGGCCATCATCTTTCGTTCCCAGCGATGAAATGCTTCGTTTAATCAGGGGAGACTAGCGCTGATGATACGCGATGGAAATATACTAAGACAGATGGTCTCATAAAAGGCATAAATCAGACGGCACAGTAAAAAGCTCCAGATGCAAGGCGCGCAAATCTTTAGGAATGAGGCGTACTTACCAGTACGGCGCAGTGACTAAAGATGAAGCGCAACGCCGCAGATGGACTTTTTACGAAGCCGTCAAGATATAGCCGACGGCAAGAACAATGACTATGAACCAGCGGTACCTTAGGAGTTTCCCCTGCCCATTCTCCACCTTCATTCCCATTCCACCTCACGTAACCATGGTGATGCCTGCATGAATAGTGGGGATATTCACAGCTCCCGTTCCCCTTTTTCTTACAATAACCAGGTATCTCTTCAATCCCCCTGTATGAAGTGGGTGATATCGCGAACAATCCCCTTGAGGAAGAGAAAGAAGCTGATGTGGGCACAGGGATACCAATGGATTGGCGGGCGTCCAAGGGATTCCCGTAGTTGTATGGTGAACTTTGGGGGTATAACTTGATCATAGAGACCGTTTATCATGAGTATCCTCTTTACCCGATTATGCCCGGCCAGGCGGGCTGGATCGATGACGGCCCATATTTGACTCAACTCTTCCCGAGTGATCCCCGCCCTTTTGATCTGTTTTTTGACGTCCCTCGTGGCTATGCTTTCCCATACAATTCCCGCGCTATTTCCCCCGGTTAGCAAGGTGATCCCGAAATCGAGATCCTCCAAGCCCATAACCACGTGGGCTATCATGCCGCCAAGACTAATCCCCAAAAGCCCGATCCTCTCCGAATACGTCCTCAAGAAGGGAATGATTGCCCGAACCTCCAAGACCGCCTGATGGAACCCATCGATGGTCCGGAGAACGTCCCCGCTCAAGGCATATTCCCCGCTCCACGAATCCTCAGGAGTTCGTTGTATATGATAAGGGAGGGTGAGGAGGAGACTTGTAATCCCCCTTTGGGCGAGGGCAATACAGAGCCTCTCCTCAAGGTTCAAAACGGGCCGGCTCCATCCATGCAAGACGATCAAGGATGAGAGGGGGGTTTTGCCTCTACACCTGAATAGTTTGCCGGGGACCACGTTGTTCTCTCTGTACCTCGTCTGCACGGGGCTGGGAAATGTCACCCGAGACACCTCGATTCCCGAGATCCGATTCGTCTCAATGAATCGGATGTCCGGAACTCTCCTTGGCTTCGAATAGAAAAGGTGCGGAGAATCAAGATATTCCTCCGTGGCGAAGGAGCTGAAATCGTGGCCTGAGGGTCGATGATCCACACGGCTCTTCTCCAAGGTCCACCATAGATATACCTTATCGAGTGATTGACTGAAGATCTTGAGAAATGGATATCCCTTCATATTCGATGTTTTCACGGTAGAAATCCAGCGAGAAATGACAGCCGAATGAGCAAAGACCAGTAGAAAAGTGCATCTTTTCGGAACCTTTGTCAAATACTTTTCGTCTTTGACAAAGGGAAGGGTTGATGATAATTTTCCTCTTTGGAATGGAAGATATCGGATTCGAGAAGAAAAAATTCGTCGAGGTCGCAATCGGTCTTCCCATTGATAAGACCTTCTACTATGAAATCCCACCGGATTTTGAGACCCGCTTGATGCTTGGAAGCCGAGTCCTCGTCCCCTTCAGGGGACGCAAAGTAACGGGATATGCCATCGCCTTTCCGCCCGACCTTACGGATTACCCAAAATCCTACAGGCCTAAACCCATTTCGGATATCCTCGACGAGAGGCCTCTTTTCGACGACCAAATGCTGGCATTCTACCGCTGGATTTCGGATTACTACCTCTATCCCTTGGGACAGGTTATCAGGGGAGGACTGCCACCGGGTATCAACCTGGAAAGCCAGCGACTATTAAGTATAACGCCGAAGGGGAGGGATTTCCTGGAATCGGGAAAACTTGCCCAAGAGGAACGTAAGATTGTAAAGTTCATAGCCGATCACGGCGAGATGGCGTTGGCAAGAACGGCGAAACAATTTCCCCATTGGCGGATTTATTCCTTGGAGGAGGCGGGCATCATTCAGGTCGATCATGGATTGAAGGATGTCCGCGTAAAGCCAAAGCGTGAGAAGGTGATAAAGTACCGGGGGAAAGATGAGACAGAAGATTTCATTCTCTCCCCAAAGGGAAAGGAGGTTCTGGCCTTCATCCGCGAAGTGGGAGAAATTTCCCATACGTCCCTTCGTTCGGAGTTTAAAGGGGCTTCTCGCATCGTGAAGAGGTTGGAGGAGAAGGGATTTGTCTCCATTGAACTTCGGGAGGTCTATAGAGACCCTCTCTCTCACCTTATAACCGGGGAGGATGTGAGGCCAGAACTGACCCCGAAGCAGATCAAGGCTTTAGAGACAATTGACAAGGGGATCGATTCCCTTCAATTTAGCCCATTCCTCCTCTATGGGATCACGGGAAGCGGTAAAACGGAGATTTACCTGAGGGCCATTGAACGTGTGGTCGAGATGGGAAGGGAGGCCCTCGTTCTGGTCCCCGAGATCTCCTTGACCCCCCAGCTCATCGGTCAATTTCTCAAGCGATTCGGGGGGCGAGTAGCCATGTTACACAGTGGGCTCTCCAGGGGTGAGAGGTATGATGAGTGGAGGAGGATCAGGGATGGGAACGTGGATATCGTCGCAGGGGCTCGTTCGGCTATCTTCGCCCCCCTTGAACGTTTGGGGATGATCATCGTCGACGAAGAACATGAAACCTCCTATAAACAGGAGGAAAAGTTGAAATATAACGCCCGGGATCTGGCCGTAGTCCGGGCGAAGATGTGTGATGCGGTGCTGATCCTGGGATCGGCAACCCCTTCTCTGGAGGCTTATCACAACGCCATGGTGGAAAAATTTCGCCTCCTGAAACTGGACGAACGCATTGAGGGAAAGCCCTTGCCCTCTGTCGAGATCGTCGACATGAGGAGGGAAAAAGGCAGAGGCATCATCCTCTCTGAGAAACTCCGGAATGCCCTCGCGGAAAACGTGGCCATTGGAAGGCAATCCCTCCTCTTTTTGAACAGACGCGGGTTTGCCAATTTCATCCAATGTCCGGATTGTGGATTTGTCTTCAAATGTCCCAATTGCAGCGTTTCGCTGACCCACCATTTTCGCGTCAAAAAGCTCTTATGTCACTATTGCAACTATGCCATCATTGTCCCTGACCTCTGTCCCAACTGCGAGGGTTACAGGATTCGTTCCTTTGGGATCGGGACCGAGGGAGTGGAGGAGGAAGTTAGCAGGATGTTTCCTCAGGCCACCATTGACAGGATGGATAGGGACACGACGAAAGCAAAACGGTCTCACCAGAGGATATTGAAAAAGGTAAAATCCGGGGGGACTGATATCCTCGTTGGGACACAGATGATTGCAAAGGGGCATGACTTCCCCAATGTTACCTTGGTGGGTGTAATCTGCGCCGATTTCTCCCTCAATTTTCCCGATTTCCGGTCCTCGGAGAGAACGTTTCAACTGCTGACCCAGGTGGCTGGGAGGGCGGGACGGGGTATAAACCCGGGCAAGGTGATTATTCAAACCTTCAACCCGCACCATTACAGCGTTCAGATGGCTAGAGAACAGGATTTCTCGAAATTCTATCAAGAGGAGGCCCGGTTCAGGAAGGAACTCAGCTATCCTCCCTTCTCACGGTTGATCAATTTCAGGATTGAGGGAACCAGTCAGAAGAGATCGATAAGGGCCGCCGAAGAGATAGGGGAATGGGGAAGAAGGTTATTGAAGGAGAGGCCCTATTTGAGGGGAATCGAAATACTGGGACCCTCTCCAGCCCCTCTGGTAAAGCTTAAGGGAAAGCACCGATACCAGATGCTCGTAAAGGGGAAGCGGGCACATCCTCTCCATCGATTCGTGGAGGAATTGGCGGAAGAGATGAATAAACGATGGATTGGAAGTGGAATCAACCTTAGCATTGATGTCGACCCCATCAGCGTGATGTAGATCGTATCGATTCATTCCCCCCTTATGGTATGGAAGGAGGAATCTCTTCGGGGAAACACCCAAAACAAAGTCCACTATGAGGCTTCGACTCGATGGGGATGAATGGAGGGGGATATGGTCCAAATGGATAGGAGTTCGGGGTATTTCAATGAGAAACGAGAGACCATGTATCAGGAGGAGAGGCGGGATTACCTCAATGGTAAATTGAGGGAATTTATCCCGTATGCCTATAAGCATTCCAGGGCGGTGAGGGAGAAACTGGATGCTGCCAAGATCAAACCTGAGAAAATCAAAACCATCGAGCACTTACAACAACTCCCCATCATCACAAAATACGACCTGGTGGAGATGCAAAAGGCTAAGCTCCCGTTCGGGGGCTTCGAGACAATTCCAATAGACAAGTTGCGACGGATATATATCCTCCCAGGCCTCATTTACGAACCCGGAGAATGGGAGTATAAGGATACGCGATGGGCAGAAGGCCTGTACGCCTGTGGTTTCAGGTCCGGGGATATCGCCCAAAATACCTTCAGCTACCATATGTGGCCCTTCGCCTTTATGCTGGACGATTCGCTGAAGATGCTGGGCTGTACCACTGTACCGACCGGGGTGGGGAATACCCAGATGCAAGTGAAGATCATGCATCAACTGAAGGTAACGGGCTATGTGGGAACTCCCAGCTTCTTGATGAGTATTGCCGAGAGGGCAGAGGCAATGGGGTTCGACCTGAGAAAGGACTTCTCTCTCAGGGTTGGCTTTGTCGGAGCCGAAATGCTCCCGGAATCCCTCAGAGGGAGGTTGGAAGGGAAGTTCGGAATGACCATCAGACAGTGTTACGGTACTGTAGACGTGGGTTGTCTTGGCTACGAATGTATCGAAAAACAGGGCATGCACGTCCCCGATGATGTCATCGTTGAGATCGTAGATCCGGATACCGGTAAACGGGTCCCCAACGGGGCCACTGGGGAAATTGTGGCCACTAACTTCAACCGAACTTTTCCCATGATCCGTTATGGCACGGGGGATCTCTCCTTCATCTCGGAGGAGCCGTGTCCATGCGGCAGGACCTCCACCAGGTTGATGAATATCCTGGGGAGAACAGACCAGGTAACCAAGGTGCGAGGGACATTCATCCATCCATGGCAGACGGATGAGCTGATGGCCAAGTACCCCGAGGTGGATAAGTATCAGGTGGTGGTAACCCGGAGCGATTACGTGGACGAAATGATCTTCCTCGTCGAGCTAGCCGATGAGTCGGTGGACAAGGCCCCGCTCAAGAGAAGGCTGGAGAAGGATCTCCAAGAGGCCCTCGGTGTGAAGGGGGAGGTTGAGTTTGTGGCCAGGGGAGTTATCTTCGATAAGCATAAGAAAATTGAAGATAAAAGAAAATGGGAGTAGAAAAAGGGGCCGTCTGGGGTGGAAAGGATTAAGGTCGGCGGGATCATGCAGAGTGAGGGGCGGGCCGTGGTGAAAGTGATGTCCTGCCCCGATCGTGCGGATATCGCGGGCCTGGTTTTGGGTGCGTTGGGAGCGCGGAATGTCAATATCGAGTTCCTGGTCCAGAGTTTCGACCTCGATGGTTTTTCCAACTTCACCCTCTGTATCGACCGGATGGACTTGGAGCCTGCTATTGAGGCCCTAGAGGCGATAAAACCGTCCCTGGAGGCCAAGGTGATCTCCTATAATCCCAATGTGGCAGTGGTTAGCGTCTTTGGCCCCCATTTCCGTGAGAAACCCAAGATCTCCGGCGCAATGTTTTCCGCCCTAGCCTCGGTGGGAATAAAATCCATCGCCATCAGCACTTCCATCTCCAGCGTCTCCTGTGTCGTGGATGCAGAAGATGTTGAGGCCGCTGTGGGGGCTTTACATGAAGCCTTCGAAGCCCCCCACCAGGTCAAACAAAGGCCAAAGGCATACTGACATCTATCGAGCATGACCAGGAATAGTTCAAACAATTTGTTCCATACAAATCCTCTCAATCATTACCCTTCAACTAATATGGAACCTTATCATAAGCTCATTATCTACGAGCTATCGGACGAGATCTCGGTGAAAGGAGACGTTTTCGGACCGGACTTCATCGGGTGCTGGAACGAGGCGGGGAACTCGTTCCTCTTCTTTTCCCGTAAGCACGATGAAGGGGTAAGGAGATGGCTGGCCCACTACGGGAGGGGGAGGGTCGTATCACGCCATATCATGGATTATAGGGATTGGCAGGCTGGGGAGGCAATAAAACCTTTTCGCATTGAAAAGCTCCTCATATGCCCTGCATGGGTGAAAGCGGATAGAGCGGAGGACGAAATCCTCATCCGTCTTGATCCAGGAGTCGTCTTCGGAACGGGGCTTCACCCTACCACCCGGGGGTGTCTTAAAACGCTCTGGCGTATTTACCAGGTGGACTGTCCCCTGAAGGTTCTGGATATCGGAACGGGAACGGGAATCCTCGCCATCGCCGCCGCCAAGCTTGGGGCCCGGGAAGTCCTGGCCATCGATCATAATTGCCTGGCCGTTGAAACGGCCCGGAAAAATGTCCTGCTCAACGGAGTTGAAGATCGGGTGAAGGTCAAACGGGGAGAGGCAGCAACCTCTGCCGGAAATAAAGCCGATATGGTTCTCGCCAACCTTCACTTTCAGGCGATCGATGCCCTTCTCAAGCGCGAAAAGCTCCCCTCTAAACGCTGGATTGTCCTATCGGGGCTCTTCCATGGGCAAGTCGATGGAATTTTAGCACCCTTGGAGCAATGGCAGCTGAAGGTGCATGAGAAGATGGAGGAAAACCGTTGGATTACCCTAGTATTGAGGAAGACTCCTTGATAGAATGGATTGGCTGTCTTCCACCGTTCAAGAGAGGATTATCCGGGAACATTGAAACAAATGCCAATGAAAGGGAAAGACTAAAAGAAAAACGAAAAGGAGAAACGCCATGATCTTAGATCATTTGGACAATTGGAGGCATTACACAGCCCTGCACCCAGGGTTTGAGGAGGCATTTGCCTTCTTGGAGCGAAAGGATATGGTTGACCTTCCCACCGGCCGGTATCCAATAGCAGGTGAACGCCTATACGCCATTGTGATCAAAGAGGATGGACGAGGCCGGGGTAGGGCTAGGCTCGAGATACACAAGAGATATATCGACATTCAATTTACAGTCGCAGGTACGGACGAGATTGGCTGGAAACCCGCCGCGAAATGCGCCGGCGAAGACCAGGAGTATAACGCTGAGAAGGACGTTGCGTTCTTCACAGATAAACCGGAGGCATGGGTAACTACATTACCGGGCACTTATGCAATCTTCTTCCCTGAAGATGCCCACGCACCCCTCGGTGGAACGGGAGCCATTCACAAGGTCGTTGTGAAAGTCGCTCTCACTGCGGGATAGAGAAGAGAAACACACGGTAATTAAGTTGACCATAGAGTCCGTGCTACGTTGTCAGGCTTCTGTCTTTTCGCTGTGAACTATGTTCTTTAAAGGGAGTTGCTTATGAAAATAATCGATTACATGGCAGTGGCTGAAGAAGCGATGGCACAGATCAAGAAGGGAGCATTCTTAACCGTAAAGGCTGGTGAGGCTTTAAACACCATGGCAATCGGTTGGGCCACCATCGGTTTTGTCTGGAACAAACCGATCATGATGGCGGCAGTCCGGAAGTCCCGGCATACCTTTGATATCATCCAGAAAGCGCGCGATTTTACCGTATCCGTGCCGTTGACGGACATGCATGATGCCATCATGTGCTGTGGCACAAAATCCGGGCGGGATTATGAAAAATTTAAGGAGTGTAACCTGGAGATTAAAGAGGCTCAGAAGGTCGTCTCCCCCATCATAAACACGCCGGGTCTTCATTTTGAATGCAAAATCGTATTCAAAGCCGCCATAGACCCTGCACATCTCGCCGAGGAATACGAGAAGCTCTATCCTAGAAAAGACTATCACACCCTTTATTTCGGAGAGATTCAGGAATGCTACGAGATTGAGTAGGGGGAACCATTATGGCAATCCATCAAACCCTTAAACGTAATTGCAGTAGAGCATTATCCGTTATTATCTCGTTAGCGCTCATCTGCGCTGCGGCGTCGACCGTCATTCTACGCCAAAGTCTCGCGAAGGATACCGGAAAAAGCTGCCTCTGGTCCCTCCAAACCAAGTCAAGCGCGATTTATCTTTTAGGCTCCCTTCATCTTCTGAAGCTCGATGCCTATCCACTAAAAAGTGCGATAGAAAGGGCCTATGCGGCCAGCCAAAAGATCGTATTTGAAACAGATATAGCAGCGATGAAAGGGCCGGTAATTCAGGCGAAAATACTTGAACTTGGTCTTTATCCGGAGGGTCAAAACCTATATCACAACCTTAATGGAAGTACACGAAGGGTGCTCGAAAAAAAGTTATCCGACCTAAGCCTCCCTTTGGAACATCTCGCCATGTTTAAGCCCTGGGCTGTGGCATTGACATTGGCAAGTTTGGAACTTCAGCGTCTGGGCTTTGACCCAAACTACGGTGTCGATATCTACTTTTTTAAAAGAGCAAAAAAAGACGTAAGGGAAATGGGGTTTCTGGAACCGCCCGAATATCAATTAAACCTGCTTGCAAAAATGAACAAACAAGATCAAAACTCGTTTCTGAGGCAGACCTTAAGAGATTTGAACCTCGTCTTAAAGCTTGCCGGTGACATGGTGAGCTATTGGAAAACCGGTGATGCGGATGGTTTACATGACCTTTTTTTCAAGAGCTTCAAAGATTACCCCAATATCCATGATCGTCTCTTGATTCAGCGAAACAAAAAGTGGATTTTAAAAATCGAGAATCTAATAAGGGAAAACAAAAATGTCCTTGTTATCGTTGGCGCTGGCCATCTGGTCGGGCCTGACGGACTTATCGATCTTTTAGAAAAAAAGGGATATACGCTAAAACAGAGATAAACTAGTTGCCGGACACGGGGGCCATATTCCGGCGTGATTAATAAGTTGTTCGCACCTATAACACCCAGTCCCGCCAGTATTGCTGCATCCCTGAGGAAAATCCTCCCCTTTCCCACATGGTTTGGCAAGAGCTGAGCTTTGATATTGAATTCATCTTTTACCCATGCTGCTAAGCGCTCCCCAATATTTATCAATCTACGGTTTCCCGGGGACCCTCCCTGTTTCCCATCTTACCAATCAAGTGCAGGTTCAGTCCTTGGGGAAATGGCAGTTTAAGATGCACAATAAAATGGAGGAAAACCGCTGGGTTACCTTGGTATTAAGGAGACCCTAAAACGGGAGCGGCTTATTTCTAGACACACTCCTTAGAGTATACTTTTTGCCCCGAAAAACTTAGGCTTATGGTATTTACATTACGCAGATTCTAAGTACCTCCAAAACCTTTTCGGGTGCGGAGGGTAGTGGATATTTGACGCAAAAGAGATAGTACGCGTTCTGCAAGTGGCTCGGTGAGCACACCTCCAGCGCCACAACTGGGGGTAATCAGGGCTCTACGAAGTAACAACTCCCTGTCGAATCCATTATGTACCAATTTCCCCACACCATCATCGAAGCGGACCATTAACGAATCAAAGGTTTCTGTTGCAGCTGCTTCTCTATCAAGGGTGGGCACTATACCCCAGCCCAGGCTGCCGCCTCGCTCAAGAAAGCTTCGCAATTGGGCGGGATAGAGCGTGATGGCTCGCATGTGGTCATAGGCATCGAAAACGAGGATATCCACGTCTGTTTCCATCAGCAACGACCAATCGGTGTTGGCCTCGCAATGGACGCCAGCAAGCCCCCCCTGCGTATGTATCACATCTGCCACCTCATTCACGTCCCTGATGATGTCATCTCGGCTGACGGTAATGAACATTGGCGTACCGAAGTTGATCAGCGATGGTTCGTCGATGAGAATTATTGTTTGTTTGCCAAATCTGCCAAATTGGTCTATCTGCCACATCGCCTTCATGGCTGAAGTCTTGACAATCATATCATGCAGTTGGTTATCATAATAGGCGCACCGACCATTCTGATCGACAATGTTGATGCCGAGTGTTAATGGACCTGTGATCTGACCCTTAAGTGCCACCGGAGGGACTATCTGTTCTTGCAGCCTGTCGATGAATACTGAAAAGCCTGCTGCATAGCGTGATGATATGGCGAAGTGATCAAGCGCGGCAGCATCTCCATGCTCGGTTACAGCAAGATAGCGGGTGAAAAATTCGGTGAGTTGTTCGGTGAAGTCAGGCGCCTCGGTGTTGAGAAAGATACGATCTCCATCCTCTACCAATCCCGGCATTCCCTCAGTGAACTGTACCATCATATTCTCGTGAAATGTGCGCTTGGGAAACTGCACCCAGCATGGGATCTCCGGTGTGCTCTCGAACATCAGGTCAGTTCCCCTGGTTACGTCGGTGTGCGGTAGGCTGCCGATTGTAGTTGATAGACAGCGCGGCTCAAATATAAGCTGTGATGTACTTATGTCATTCATTTCTTAAGGCCCTCATCAACTCGGGATTATCCTGTCGACCACACCGACTCGTTAGCCCACACAGGTTTCATGAATTTCTGGGCATCTTTTGTCAAAAAAAATGAAGAGACAAATTGGATAGCTTCTTCAATTTTTCCCCGTGATAATTCAAATAAATTGTCATCGGCGACAAGGGGTTGAACAACGCATATGATCAAACATGCAGAAAAAAATAAAACGAAAGATTTCATGATAATATCTCCTTCAGTAAGATTATCCCTATTATCACAGTTCTATCCACTTATGACGGATTGCCTAATAGGTGGAGATACAGCAGCCCTGACCCAGGAGAACAAGTTGAAGAGTCCATTGCAGCGACATGTGTGCAGCTGGTGTAAAAACCCGTCTTAACCTGGAGTTTCGATAACTTGGTAATGTGCGGAGCGACTGTCAAATCT
>CP070774.1:963357-967173 GCA_020346125.1 Syntrophobacterales bacterium
GATTGACGGGGAGATACACTGTATCAATAAGAGGGTAAGGAGAAAAAACAGAAGATTGCTTTTCCTACGCTTTGCCATGTCGGTATTTCGTTATCCCCAGTCCATTAGGTTTCCCAGCCCTTTTATGGTAAATGTCAACAGGATGCTGATACATTCCTCCCCCTCTATCCGATTCAACTGAGCGCGCAATTCGATCAGGAAATTGATGCGGTAAGTGTGAGAAAGACTAAGAACATCGCCAACGAAGAGGATAGGAAAAGGACGAATAGGATCATCCTCCTTTTTGCATCGTCCATCTGTTTTCCTCCTTTCCCCAGCCCAGCCCAGGAGGAGATGGAGCAATATTAATACCAAATCTATTTAATCTCTCCCGTAAATCCAGGTAAAAGCGTGACAAATAGTGTAAATTAAAAAAAGATTCTATGAGGAAAGAGTTACGATAATGTATTAAGGAATACAAAGATGTAATTTTTATGATTCCTTTTCCGTTGAATTGGTCCTCTAAAATATTTGCAGGGAATCACTCTCGAAGACGACGTATTTTTCGAAAATGTATGATAAATTCACCCAACGTGGGCAAGCTTAGCCAGCGATTATTTTAGGAATCGGCGAACTATGTATGGAGGTAGAAAGGGGGGCAGGCCATTCAGGATGGTTCTGTTGGAGGGATTATTCCAAAAGGGATTTGAGCTTTCCCGTGACCAGGTCTTGCATTCTCCCCAAGCTCTCTTGGCTGGAGGCCTCAAATCTCAGGACGAGGACCGGTTGCGTATTTGACGCTCGAACCAGCCCCCAGCCATCTGGGAAGAGAACCCTTACGCCATCAATATCAATAACTCTATACTCCTTCTTGAACTCATCGGTGAGTTGCCTGACAATATGGAATTTCTTATCATCTGGGCACTCCATTCTGATTTCGGGGGTATTCACCATTTTGGGTATATCCGATAGAAGGCCTGAAAGACTTCCCCTCGTATTGGAGAGGATCTCAAGCAATCGTGCCCCCGCATAAATGGCGTCATCATATCCGAAATAACGATCAGCAAAGAAGAGGTGCCCGCTCATCTCCCCCGCCAGCAATGCCCTTTCCTCCTTCATCTTGGCCTTAATGAGGGAATGGCCCACTTTCCACATGATGGGATTCCCTCCATTTTTTGCGATATCATCGAAGAGGGTTTGGGAGCACTTCACCTCGGCGATAAAGGTGGCGCCGGGGAACTCCTTCAAAATTGAGCGGCAAAAGATGACCATCAATTGATCGCCCCATATGATGGTTCCGGATTCATCGATCACTCCGATACGGTCGACATCCCCATCAAAGGCGATCCCCAGATCAGCCCTATTCAAGGCCACCCTCTCGATGAGGTATTTCATATTTTCAGGAACCGTCGGATCGGGATGGTGGTTCGGAAAATTACCGTCCGGTTCGCAGAAAAGGGGTATGACCTCGAATCCCATTTCCCGATAGAGGGGAACGGCGATTACCCCTCCCGTTCCATTGCCGGCATCGACCACTACCCTTCGCTTCACATTCCCAGGGGAAAGATGATTCAGCAAATATTCCTTATAGCTGGAGGCAAGGTCCCTTTCCTCGATATATCCCTTTCCCTCGATGAACTCCCCCGATTCGATAATGGAGCGGATCTTCTGGATCTCCTCTCCATAAATGGTTGAGGTGCCCAGGCAGACTTTGAACCCGTTGTTGTCCGGTGGGTTATGGCTTCCTGTGATCTGAATGCCACCCTGCACATTCAGATTGTAGAGGGCAAAGTAGAGCAGAGGGGTAGGAACGATTCCCACATCGATCACATGACATCCCGTTTCCGTAATCCCCTCCATGAATCTATTGCGGAAGGAGGGAGAGCTCAGACGGCAATCGCGGCCGAGGGCTATGGTCTTTACCGTATTTTCGGCAAAGTAGGTCCCGCAACCCTTTCCCAAAAGATAGACGAAATCCTCAGTCAAGTCTCGATCGACTGTTCCCCTGATATCATACTCCCGAAATATATTGGGATTGAGTTCCATCCCTTAGACCCAGTCCATGAAACCCTTCCGTTTGATGGCTTCCGCGATGGCCCTGACCTCTTGGGATCGATTCAAGTCACCCACCAGTACGGCATCGGGGGTATTGACCACCAACAATTGGTTCGCCCCGAGGACCGCAACCAATTTTTCGGATCGATTGACGATGAAGCTGTCGCGACTGTCAATAATGGTTGTCAATCCTTCGAGCATATTGCCATTGGCATTCCTTTGATCCCCTTTCAATTCGAAGAGGGCCTGCCAACTCCCCACATCGCTCCAGCCAAAATTTCCCAATAAGGTATAAACGGGCTCCCTCGTCCTTTCCATAATCCCATAATCGATGGATATGCTTTGGAGGTGGGAATAGATCCTCTCCAGGGTTGCCGGGTACTGATCTCTATCCAATACCCCCTCGATTTCCATGAGTCCTTGGTAGAGTTTGGGGAGATATTTCCCTATCTCGTTGAGGATGAGGTCCACTTGGAAGATAAAGATTCCAGAATTCCAAAGGTAATTGCCCTCTTTTATGTAAAGGAGGGCCCTTTTCTCGTCTGGCTTTTCCACGAAACGGTCTACCTCGAATACTCCCTGCCCCCTGATGGAATCGCATCTCCTTCCCCGCTTAATATACCCATAGCCCGTCTCCGGCTTAATCGGGGGTATTCCGATGGTGACCATTTTCCCCCTTCGAGACAGCTCGATACCGGCCCGCAATGTAGTTCTGAAAAGCTCTCCATCGCCGATGAAATGGTCCGCTGGCAGCACGGCCATGGGGATATCTCCCCATCTCCTTTTTATATGGATGGCGGCTAATCCGACACAGGGGGCCGTATTTCGCCCAAAGGGCTCCTCGAAGATTTGAATACCGCGGTCCTTGAAGATCTTCCGTGTCAATTCTCGGTGAGCCCGATTTATCACCAGGAAAACCCGTTCTTCATCCGCCAAAGGAGAGATTCTCAAAAAGGTCTCCTCGATCAACGGACGCTGACCGAGAATATTCAAAAACTGTTTCGGTTTTAACTCCCTGCTTAAGGGCCAAAATCGGGTTCCCGATCCCCCCCCCATAATGACGAAAACCGAATGATTAGCCTTCATCTCCCGTTTACCCATTTTTCGAATCCAGAGATTGTCAATTAAGCCCTGCATTGCGAGGGCTCTATCCAAACCATATTGCATGGGTATGAAACTGTCAAGGAAAACTTATGGTGGAATTGATCGGTGAGGAACCTAAAGACGGGCGATGCGAATAGTTCTTGACATTCCTAAACCCAGATTCTATTATGGTTTCGCTTTACATTCTCCTCCTTTAAATACCCATATATTGTTTTACATCGAAAATGAAGGAAACCCTGGGCAGATATAAGATCATCAAGGAAATCGGTCGTGGGGCAATGGGGGTTGTTTATCAGGGGTACGACCCCAAGATCGATCGGATCGTAGCCCTAAAGACTATACGAAAAGATCGACTGGCGGAATCGAGGGATGTTGAAGACCTGGTTATGCGTTTTCAAAAGGAAGTCCGGGCTACGGGGAAACTGGTCCACCCGAATATCATCATCATTTACGATACGGGGGAAGATGAGGAGACGGCTTACATCGCCATGGAGTATATCGAGGGAGATACGCTGGAGAACATGATTCAAAAAGGCATCCGATTCCCCTTGGAGAAGATAGTCAACATCATAGACCAGATATGCGGCGGATTGGAGTACACCCATCGACAGGGGATTGTCCACAGGGATCTCAAACCCTCGAATATCATGCTGGTTAAGGGGGAGAGGGTAAAGATTA
>CP070774.1:967273-980840 GCA_020346125.1 Syntrophobacterales bacterium
GGCTGAGAGATCTACCGAGAATTATCATCAATACCGGCGCAACGAGCGCCCTGGTTATGCTCGTGATCGGCACGGCAAGCATCTTCTCATGGCTCCTTGCCAGCGAGGAAATTCCCCAGTACATATGCGCCACGATCCTCAAGGTAACCCATAACCGCATTCTCATTCTCCTTTTTGTTAATATTATCTTGCTCATTGTAGGAACATTCATGGAGACAACGGCTTCCCTGATCATCCTCACACCGGTTTTGCTTCCGCTGATGATTCAGATAGGGGTAGATCCACTGCATTTTGGCGTCATTCTCGTACTTAATTTGGTCATCGGCCTCACCACCCCCCCCATGGGGGTATGCCTGTTCATCGCGTGTGCTATCGGGAAGATAAAGCTCGGACGGATTTCCCGGGCCATCCTTCCCTTTATCTTAGTCTCTATTATGGTTCTCGTTATCGCTACCTATTGGGAGTCACTTATCATATTCATCCCGAAATTTTTCGGGTATGTGCCATTGACCCAATAAGCTATCTTCTCGCTCGGTTCGATGCATTGAAGTGTGGAGAAAAAATCCTTAGTTAATCCCAATAATTAAGGGAGGCCTTACATGACACCAATCGAATCTCAGGAGGTCAAGGCCCTTGAGAGAGAAGCGGGAGTGGATTTGGTCGGTGAACTACTCGACGAATATAGAGCCATCAGGTTTATCCTGTTAAAGCATGGCCGATGGGATGAGGAAGAGATGTTGGAAACGGAGGAGAGGATACGAGAATTCATCGTTCACCTAGAAAATTACCTATCCCAGCGCGATTGGCATACTAAAGGAAAGGGGGAAAAATTGAGGACTTATGTGAGCAAACGCAAACCGGACAAATACATCGAATTGAGATACAGTATAACGTATCCTGACGCCAGGACATTTTACCGGATTGAATTGAAATTGAAAAGAAAACGATTGCTCTGCGACAAGGTCGTGGCGGAAGGGGAAATGATGTTTTCGAGGATTTAATCACTCAGCTACACGAACAGCCTTATCCCTTTGTTTCCGTGTTTCCGAAGAGACCCTTTTGGGGCCCACAGGCGGAAAATACTTTCCCCTCCTCCCTCTAAAAGCCCGCCCTTCCTACCCTCGATTGGCACCCCACTTCTCCAGCAGATTCGCTTAAGGACAACGGTGTTCTCCAGAAGCTCGGGAAGTTTCCGTTTGTGGACCGTTGAAAAAAAGGGGCAGGTGCTGTATAGTACAAATAATACTCACCTTTTCCAAAGGCAGAGATACTGTTTATGCCGAGATTTTTCCTATTATTCATCATCCTCAGCCTCTTAGTATTGCGATGCGCTACAGCGGAGATGCCCGAAAAGGGAAAAGAGGCAACCTCTGTCCATTCGCAAAAGGATATATCCCATAAGCCGGATGGCTGCAAAAAGGAGGGGAAAGGGAAGCAACCCCAGGTAGTCCCTGGGGAGGTACTGGTTAAATTTAAGGCCAGCGTGACAAGGAAAGGGATTGATGGGATTCAAAAGGCATACGGTCTATCGCTCATTAAAGCGATCGAAAGTATAGGGGTCTATCGCTTCAAAATTCCCCCCGGCTCCACGGTTAAGGATATGGTGGATGCTTTGAATGGGGATCCTCAAGTCGAATACGCTGAACCCAACTACACGGTCAGTATTATTGGTAAGTAGGGAAGAAAAAATGTACGAAAACAGACCATCGGTTAACAAAAATTGTCAAATGAGAAATTCCCTCAATAAACCCTCATTCGTATGGGCTTGGAAATCCTCCGACATTATCTCAATCCCCCATGAATTTACATCGGACAAGGCTCGTCTCTTTCCCTATTGGTATGATTCTTGCAGAATTTTATCCTATATCTGAATCCGGTAATTGAAAAAAATCGTTAAAAACCACCAATTCTCGGGGGAAAGCAATGAGCTGGTTCTGGCTATTCGTTCTTTTTGCATCCCTGATTTGGATAGTCGTGACGAACGTCCAATACCTCCATTAGCCTATAAAGGGGATTGTTCCCGCAAGGGAGATATTCCCTTTTTTAATGTACTCACGAGAGGAAAGCTAGATCGAAAAATTCATAACTATCTAAAATCACATGAAAATATCTATATCAGGCGGCCATCCTATGGGAGCTGAGATGGCCCCAATACGAAGCGCGGGAAAGACCTTTTTCATTACCTTCAACGTACATGGAAAAAGACCCCTATTCAGGAACCCGAAGGCCTGTAGCTTTTTCCTCCATACGTTGCGTTACTACAAACCTCAATTGAAGTTTCAACTTCTCGGCTATGTGGTGATGGAGGATCACATTCATCTTATGATGAGAACGCCTCTCGATGTAAAAATTTCCACCATTATCCAGAAGATCAAAGGTGCTTTCGGACGAAAGTGGAAGATGATGAGTCAATGGAAGGGACCTGTTTGGCAGAAGAGTTTCTTCAATTCAATAATCCATGACGATGTTTCTTTGAAACAGCGGCTGAACCAAATTCACAATAAGCCCGTGGAAGGGGGGCTTTCGCCTTCGAAAAGGGGATATACATATTCAAGCGCCAGGGCCTATGAGGAGGGAGTTGACGATCTCCTCACCGACAGGATTTCGTTTTAACCCCCCCGGGAAGTAGGGTCAAAAGAACAATGCTCGTCGATTCACATGCCCATCTCGGGATGCCTCAGTTCAATCGAGACCGATATGAGGTGATCCGAAGGGCCATCGATGCAGGAGTTGAACTCATATTCACCGTGGGCACGGATATGAGAGGTTGCCGGAAGGCCATTGAAATCGCAAGGGGGAATGAACAGGTGTTCGCCATCATCGGAATCCACCCCCACAATGCAAAGGATGCCAATGAGGCAACCTTTTCGGATCTCAGGGCCCTTTCCAAGTATGTGAAGGTAAAAGCCATTGGAGAGATCGGGCTCGATTTCTTCAGGAACATATCGCCAAAGGAGATTCAGATAGCACGCTTCCGACAACAGATTCATCTCGCCAGGGAACTGGGCCTTCCCATAGTGGTTCATGCCCGCGATGCACAAAAGGAGGCCTTGACAATCCTAAGGGAAGAGGGGGCCCAGGAGACCGGGGGAGTATTTCACTGCTTTTCCGGAGGCTATGATATGGCCAAGGACTGCATGGACTTGGATTTCTTTATCTCGATCCCAGGAACCATCACTTTCAACAACAGCTCCGAACTAAGGGAAGTTATCAAGAAGATTCCCCTTGATCGAATTTTGCTTGAGACGGATTGCCCCTTTTTGACCCCAATGCCCTTTCGCGGGAAGAGAAATGAACCCGCCTACGTAAGGATCACTGCCTTGAAACTGGCCGAGGTGAGGGGACTCCGCTTCGATGAGGTAGCTCGAATCACCTCAAAAAACGTGAAACGGGTCTTTCGATTGGATGAGGAGCTCATATGAATCCCGCCATTATCGCAGCCGACATGCTGAAGGACACTTTCAAGAAGGAGGTCCATTTCTCCATGACATTGGAAACCTTGCGGATTATCCCCATCATCAAAAAATTCTTGGATCACGGCAGAAGGATGGCTTGGCCCATCATCTTTGCCCGTGATAGTTTCTTGGAGGGGAATTTCATCTTTCAGGGAAGGATGAAGCCCCACTCCATGAGGGGGACGAAAGGGGCTGAGGACTGTTGTGAAGCCCATAAGAAAGGAGAATGTCGGGCCGCTTTGGCGCTTTATCGGGATTTCGCGCTCTACCCCTTATTGAGGCTCGAGGAATTCCTGAAGGAATGGTGAAGGGGCTCAGGAGTCAGTAGTCACCAAATTATGTTGACATGGGGAACTTTTTCTGTTAGTTTTTATCTTTAAGTATAGAATATTTCAACTCTTTTGGGAAAAATGATGTCGATTATTAGGCGATATTTTTGGGTTCTCTACCTGATATGTGGCGCCCTTCTCGCCTTCGTCGGGGCCGATATCGTCAATGGAATCATCAAACAAAAGCTTCGCCTCCCTCCTCAAGTCTCGGAAAGGAAATCCAACAACGCAGCTAAAAAAGAAGAAAAGAAGGCTTCATCCCACTATGCGGTCATCCATCAGCGGGATTTATTTCATTCGGCCACGGAAAAGGTGATGGCCAAAAAGTCCGGTAGTAGGCCAAAAAAGGCAGTGATAAAAGAAGAGGCTCTAGAAAAAACACCCCTCGAGGTGAGGTTACGGGGAACCGTATACCGGGAAAAGGGCGATTCCCTCGCTATTATCGAGGACGTCAAGACGAGGAAACAAGACCTCTACCATGTGGGCGATTTGATTTTGGGAGAGGCCAAGTTGATTGCCGTAGCGAGAAACAAGGTATTCCTGGAGAGGAACGGCAAACAAGAGGTCCTGGAAGTTTACGAGAAGACGGAGGAGAAGACGAGCGAAAGGCCAGCGGGAAGGCGTCGCGAAAGTGTACCAATTTTGGAAGGCGCAGGGATAAAAAGGCTATCAGCGGATCGATATCGAATTCCTCAAGAGGACCTAAAAGATGCCCTCGAAAATATGAACCATCTCCTCACCCAGGTCCGAGTAGTGCCTAATTTTCGCAACGGCGAACCAGATGGCTTTAAACTCCTCTCCATAAAGAGGGGGAGCTTCATGCAGCAGGCCGGGCTTCGTGACGGAGACATCATAAAACGGATTAACGGAATTGAAATCGACTCACCTGAAAGGGCGTTCGAAGTCTACGAGCAGGTCAGAAATGAGCCGGTCATCACCGTAGAGATCGTAAGGAGGGGGAGAAACAAGACCTTCAGCTATGAGGTAAAGTAGCGGACTTATGGTTCAAAGACAACCATCTTGAAAAAGGAGTGGGGATACATGAAAACACATTGGTTGAGATCGAGATTATGGGGACTCACGATCATTTTTCTCCTGCTTCTCTTGATCATCGTCCCATCACCATGGGCACAAAGGGGAGAAGAGCGAATCTCCATCGATTTCCATGAAGCCGATATACGCGCCGTCATCAAATTCATCAGTGAGTTGACGGGGAAGAATTTCGTGGTGGACAGTAAGGTCAAGGGAAAGGTAACGGTGATCTCCCCCACGAAGATCACCATCGAAGAGGCTTACAGGATGTTCGAGTCCATATTGGAGGTCGAGGGTTTCACCACGGTTCCCGCTGGTAAGGCGATTAAGATTATCCCCTCCCGAGAAGCCAAGGAGAAGGGGATCGAGGCAATCTCTCCGAACCGAGGAGCCTTTTGGAGCGGGGATCGGATCATCACACGGATCATACATCTTAAGTTCATCGATGGCAACAGCTTGCTCAATGTGATCAAGCCATTGGTCTCAAAGGAGAGCAGCCTCGTATCATATCCGTATACCAATGATATCATCCTCACCGATGTGGCCTCTAACATTAAAAAGATTTTAACCATCATCAAAGAGCTCGATGTTGAGGGCTTTCAGGAGGAACTATCAGTCGTCCCCCTGGAACACGCCGATGCGAAGACCATGGCGGCGGAATTGAAATCCATCTTTGAGGAGAAGGCGAAGGCTCCGCCAACGCCTCGCGCTCGAAGACCGGCTCCTGGTGCTGCCCCGGCGGCAGGGAAAAGGGTTATCAAGATCATCCCCGATGAGCGAACCAACTCCATTGTTCTTGTGGCCAGTGCGGATGATACCACTACTATTAAAAAGGTCATACATGATCTTGACGTTCCCGCGCCAAAGGGGAAGGGGAAGATCAACGTCTATTATTTAAGGAATGCCGATGCGGAGGAGATGGCCAAGGTGTTGACGGAAATAGCCTCCAAGGCCATACCAAGCAAGGACCCCAAAATAGGGGTTAAGTTTGCGGGGGAGGTGGTAATCACACCGGATAAGTCCACCAATTCCCTTGTCATCACGGCCTCTCCACAGGACTATGAGGTGCTGAAAGGTGTCATTGAGAAGTTGGACATCAGGCGCTTGCAGGTCTTCGTGGAAGCGCTGATTATGGAGGTCAGCATGGAAAAGGCAAGGGAACTGGGCTTGGAATTCCGCTACAGCAATGTCGATTATGATAAGAGTTTTCGGGATGCTAACATGGGAATATTCGGAGGTACGAGCTTTGGGGATATCAATCAGGCCATGAGCAACCCCTTCGATCTGACGGGATTTGTACTCGGGGCAGCCGATGGAACTATCGCCTTTGGGGGAAACACTTTTTTAAATATCGCTGCACTGATCCGTGCCCTTCAAACCGATTCCGATGTCAACATCCTTTCCACTCCCCACCTGCTCACCATGGATAACCAAGAGGCGGAAATCGTCGTCGCCAGAAACGTCCCCTTTAAGGTAAGGACCACAGCAACGGCCAGCGGATTTCCCGTTGAGGAAATAGAACGGAAAGATGTGGGACTGACCCTTCGCCTTACCCCCCAAATCAGCGAAGGAGATTTCGTCAGGCTCGAAATCTACCAGGAGCTCTCCAATGTCTTGGAGACACCCATCGCGGGGGCAACGGACCTGGTAACAAGCAAGAGATCGGCTAAAACCACCGTCGTCGTGAAGGACCATCAGCCGATAGTCCTGGGTGGTCTCATCAGCGATACCATGGACGAATCTGTGAAAAAGGTCCCCTTTTTAGGAGATATCCCCTTGATGGGACCCTTATTTAAAGTAAGCAAACATACGGGCGGCAAGTCCAATCTGCTCCTCATCATCACCCCCCATATTATCCGAAGCGCCAGAGACCTGGAGGGCTTCTATAAGGAAAAGAAGGATGAGATCGAGAAGTTCCAGGAGGAGAGTAAAATCCGGAAGAGGAAAAAGGGAGGTATTGATATAGATCAATATCTCGAAAATCCAGCGTCCGGAGGGGAGGATGGGGCGGATTAGCTCGGAATCGGGGATGAGCCACATCACGAAATTGGGGATATAGCACAGTGAAGAGTAACAGAGGGGAAAAACCCGACCACATAGGCGATCGTATTCGAATCCTCAAGGACTGGCTATACCAGATCGAGGAGCACAAGGAGGGAAAGAAGGGGAGGATCGTCAGCATCTGCAATCTAAAGGGAGGGGTGGGCAAAACCGTCACCGCCATCAACCTCTCCGCCTTCCTGGCCGCGTATAAGAAGAGGACCCTTCTCATGGATCTGGATCCCCAGGGCCACTGCGGTCTCGGGTTGGGCATCGACATCGAGAACCTGGATAAATCCATCTACGATACCCTTTCAGACGGAGCACGAAGCCTCACGGATACCATTCTTCCCATAAAGCCCAATCTGGATATACTCCCCGCCAATATAGATCTTGCGGGCCTGGAAACGGAATTGATGGCAGAATCCCATAGAACGACCAAGCTCGGCGAAAAACTGCAGTCGATAAAGCATCTCTATGAATACATCATCATTGACTGCCCTCCAGCCATTGGGCTACTAACCATCAACGCCTTGGTCGCAAGCCGCATGGTCATAATTCCCGTCCAATCCTCCATTTTATCATTGTATGGGCTCGAAAAGGTCATGGAGACTATTGGAACGCTGATGGAGAGTTTCTCGTTGGACATCAGGGTTTATCTCCTGTTAACCCTTTTCGAGGTAAACCTACGGGAATCATGGATCGTCAGGGAAAAGGTAAAATTGGCATTCGGTGAACTCCTTTTGAACACCATCATCCGGAAGAATACGAGATTGAATGAAGCAGTCCGAAGGGGAATCTCCATCCTGGAGTACGAACCCCGGTCTATGGGCGCCCACGATTACCATCAATTGGCCAGGGAGATTATGGAAATTGAATAAGACGACGCAAGAGCCCGGAGTTAATAAGGGATCCTCCAAAAAGAGGGTTAAGAAACTGGTTCAACGGCTCATCGAAGGCTCTCCTGAGCCTGGCCTCACGCCGGCTGAAGAAGGCGTGGTCGAGGTATCTCCTCCCCATCCTGGTCCGGGACCAACGGAAGAAGGCCGAATCGAGATACCATCTACGTATGATCCGGAACCAGAACTCGAAGCCGAAGAGGAGATGGAATCCCCCCCTTCGAGTTCGGAAGAGAAGATCACCCCTTTGGAGAATCCCGAGGATGGCCAAGAAACGTGGTGTACGCTATCCGAGACCGAGGTACAGGAGTTAAGGGATAGGCCTCTGGGGGAAATTCTTCTCAAGATTTCGGCCTTAGAGCGTGATCAACTGGAGGAGGGACTGAACATCCAAGAGGAGAAGGGGGGGAGGCTTGGGGATATTCTGGTGAAGTTGGGGTATGCCAAGGAATCCCAGGTCTTATACGCCCTGAGCCTCCAGCTTGGGGTCCCCTTTCTCCATGATGTTGCGGCTGAAGAGGTGGATCCGGAGCTCTGCTCGGCACTCCCCATTCACTTCGCAAAAAAACACGGGATCCTTCCCATCAAGCGAGATGGAAATGGAGTTTTGGTGGCCACATCAAATCCCCTGGACATCTATCCATTGGACGATGTTAGAATCCTCTTGAATCAGGAGGTAAATCCGGTAGTCATGCCTCCAGGGGCTGTCATCGATGCCATCAATCGCGTATACGAACGGGATTCCAACGCGGCCCAGCAAATCATCGAGGACTTCGACGAGGACAGCCTTGATATCATTACCAGCGCTTTAGAGGAGCCCACTGACCTCCTCGATGCATCCGATGAAGCCCCAGTGATTCGTCTGGTGAATTCAACCCTTTTTCAGGCCGTCAAGCAGAGGGCAAGTGACGTCCACATTGAGCCATTCGAACGCGATCTGGCAGTTCGTTACCGCATCGATGGAATCCTCTATAATGTGCTGACTCCTCCCAAGCTGATCCAACCGAGCATCACCTCCCGGGTTAAGATCATGGCCGGCCTGAACATCGCCGAAAAGCGACTCCCCCAGGACGGCAGAATTCGAGTTACTATTGCCGGGAAGAACATCGATATCCGGGTTTCCGTCATCCCGACTGCCCATGGGGAACGCATCGTTATGAGGCTTTTGGACAAAACCAGCGTGCTGTTGAAGTTGGAGGATATCGGGTTCTCGGCTGACAAGCTCAAGACATTCAATCGATTGATCCATCGACCCCATGGCATCATCCTCCTCACCGGCCCAACGGGAAGCGGTAAGACCACAACCCTGTATGCCGCCCTTACCAGGATCAACTCCCCGGACAAGAACATCATTACCGTGGAAGACCCCATCGAGTATCAGATAAGGGGCATCGGACAAATCCAGGTCAACCCCAAAATTGACCTCACCTTCGCCAACGGATTGCGGTCCATCCTCCGTCAGGACCCCGACGTGATCATGGTTGGGGAGGTGAGGGATCTGGAGACGGCAGAGATAGCGATACAGGCCTCATTAACGGGGCACCTGGTCTTCAGCACCCTGCATACCAACGATTCAGCTGGAGCCATCACCAGGCTCATCGACATGGGTATCGAGCCATTTCTGGCCTCATCCTCAGTCCTCGCCATCATGGCCCAGAGGCTCGTCAGAGTTGTCTGCCCGGATTGTCGCCAGAAATACTTCCCCAGTGAGGAGGAGCTGAGTGAGATCGGCATTAATACCGCGGGAGCGGGTAAGAAACCCCTCTACCGAGCCAATGGTTGCGAAAATTGTTTGGGGACGGGGTACCGCGGTAGAACGGGAATCTTCGAGCTTCTCCACTTGGATGACGATATCCGTTCTCTCATCCTCAAAAATTATGACGCCAATACGATCAAGAAAACGGCAACCGAAAAGGGAATGCTGACCCTCCGACAGGATGGGGCGAAGAAAGTCCTCAAGGGAATAACCACCATTGAAGAGGTGGTCCGCGTTACTCAGGAGGATGTCGTTACTCAGTAGAGGGTTAATACGTGGCCGTCTATGAATATAAAGGCCTAGATGGAGCCGGGAGGGTCACCAAAGGCATCATCGATGCCGATACACCCAGGCTGGCGAGGACGAAGCTGAGAAGGTCGGGGATATTCCCCACCGAGATCACGACGGATAGGCATACGAAGAAATCGGTGGCCGCGGGAGTATCCATTGGAGAACTATTCGCTCGGATAAAAATTCAGGATATCTCCGTAATGACTCGTCAGATGGCAACCCTGGTGGGAGCAGGCCTCCCCATTGTGGAAGCATTAACCGCCCTCATCGACCAGACGGAGAATGCTCGGCTTAAAAAGGTGATCACCCAGGTTCGGGAGAGCGTAAACGAGGGGAGCTCCCTGGCCGATGCCATGAGCCGATTCCCAAAGGCATTTTCGGAACTCTATGTCAACATGATCAATGCAGGGGAGTCCAGTGGCGCCCTGGATATCGTCCTCAGGAGATTGGCCGATTTCATGGAAAATCAGGTTATACTGAGAAATAAGGTCATCTCCACTTTGACCTATCCCATCATATTGGTACTCGTCGGTATCGGGATCCTCTCCTTCCTCCTGATCTCCGTTATCCCAAAAGTGGTCAGCATATTCGATGATCTTGAGCAAGCCCTTCCCATTCCTACCCTGGTCTTAATCTCTGTGACCGATTTCCTTAGGGATTACTGGTGGGCACTCTTGATAGTCATCGGTGGAAGCATACTTGCCCTGAGGCAATATTTCGCCACGGAAAACGGCCATCGAAATTATGACCGAATGATCCTGAGAATCCCCATCACGGGGAAATTACTGAGGATAATCGCAACAACTCGTTTTTCAAGGACATTGGCGATTCTCCTCAATAGTGGCATACCCCTGCTCCAATCAATGGATATCGCACGGTCCGTCGTCAACAACACCGTCATTTCAGGTGCCGTTGAATCGGCGAAGGAGGGCATTCGAGAGGGGGAATCCATCGCGGAGCCCCTCAGGAGTAGCAATGTCTTCCCATCCATGGTTACCCATATGATCGCCGTCGGGGAAAAGACGGGCGAGCTGGAACAGATGCTCTTCAAGGTCTCCGAAGCCTATGAAAATGAGGTTGAGACGACGATTTCGAGAATGACCTCCCTTCTCGGTCCCGTTGTCATTCTCTTTGTGGCCGGAGTCGTCCTCTTTATCGTCTTAGCCATTCTCTTGCCCATGTTCGAGATGAACCAAATCATTCGATAACCAATAACCATTGGAGGTTGCATATGAGGCCGAGGGTACCGAGAGGTCAAAGGGGATTCACCTTAATCGAAATTTTAGTCGTGTTGGTGATATTGGGCATATTAACCTCGATCATCGTACCGAGGATGTTGAGACGTCCGGAGGAGGCCAGGCAAACCAAGGCCAAGATGGATATCACAGCCATAGAGACGGCCCTCAATCTCTATCGATTAGATAATGGGGGCTACCCATCGACAGAACAGGGACTGGAGGCTTTGGTATCGAAGCCTACCACTGGTGTAATCCCCAAGAATTGGAAAGAGGAGGGATATCTGGGTAAAGTCCCCAAAGATCCCTGGGGAACTCCCTATGTCTACCTCTGCCCTGGAATACACGAGGAGTTCGACCTGGTATCCTATGGGGCTGACGGCATGGAAGGCGGAGAGGGAAAGGATGCCGATATAGAAAATTGGAACCTCGATTGATCTTTCGCAGGATGGCAGCCAAGAGATGAGCCATAGAGGTAATGGTATTGAAAAGGGCTTTACCCTCATCGAATTATCCGTGGTCCTCCTCATCCTGGCAGTGCTCTTGGCATTTCTCACCCCTAAATTTCGCGACCTCACTGAGTACGACATCAAGAGTAGCTCCCGTCGATTGGCTGGTACTATTAGACACCTATTCGACAAGGCCGCCATCCGCCATACTTACTATCGCCTCAACTATGACCTGAAGAAGGATGAGTATTGGGTTACCTATCTGGATGAGTCGAAGGAGTTCAAGGAAGATTCCGCCGTTCTCTCTTCACGGGTGAGGCTTCCCGGTAATATCCATTTTGAGGATATCGTGACCCAAGGCCGGGGAAAGGTCTACGATGGGGAGACCTTCACTCAATTCTTTCCCCATGGCTGGGTCGAGGAGACCATCATCCATTTAGGGGATAAAAGGGAGAGGCACTATTCCCTCTTGGTCATGCCCCTTACGGGAAGGGTCAGAATCTATGACCGGTACATTGAGTTTGTGGAGAAAAGATGAGGTGGTGAGCCCCCAGGGGTTCACCATCATGGAGGTACTCATCTCCCTGGCGATCATTGCCATCGTTTTGATCACCTGCCTCCGGGCTCAAAACCAGAGTATTCAGGTCTACAACCTCTCAAGGGATATGACCATTGCCACCATTCTTGCCCGTCAAAAGATGGGCGAAATTGAAGCGACGGGATTTCCCGAATTGGGAGAGGAGGAAGGGGATTTTGGGGAGCAGTTCCCGGGATTTGCTTGGAAACAGGCAGTTTCCATGACCTCATTTGAGGAAGCCAGGAGGGTTGACCTCTCTATAATATGGAAGGATGGAATCCGGGAAAAAAGGGTCGACGTGGTAGCCTATATAACCAACACCAAAATCGAATAGACATGGACTGTTTGCCCCTCGAACTGAGAGGACCTCCTAGGTCTATGCTGAAATATCCTCCATTGACGCCCACGAGTGGATTTACCCTTTTGGAGGTCGTGATTTCCATCGGCATTCTCTTGGTGATCCTGACGATTATCTATAATACCTTCAACTCCAGTTTGAAAGCCTATACCGAAATGGAAACTCGGGGAGATGCTTATGCCCAGGCAAGGGTCGTATTGAACCGGATCTACGAGGAGATCGGAAGCATCTACTGGTCAGAAGATCCCAAATCCAATACAGGCCTCGTCGGTGGAGATGAAGAGGAGGACGACCTCCCCTTCGATTCACTCCATTTCACCTCCCTCTCTCATGTTCGCTGGGCAAAGGATAGCAAGGAATCCGAGCTCTGCGAGATCGGATATTACCTAGAGAAAGACGGTGAGACGGGAGAATCCTTCCTCTTCAGGAGGGAGGATTGGAATGTGGATGGGACCCTCGAGGAAGGGGGAAGGCCCCTGGAATTGGCAGAAGGGATCGATGGTCTCAACTTCAGGTATTACGACGGAGAAGAATGGGTTGATGACTGGGATTCGAAGGCGAAGGGTGGACTGCCCAAGGCCATTGAGGTCGTGCTCATTATGGGGGACCCGAGGCAGAAGCGAATCGCATTTTCCAGTATTATCCCCGTTCCCATGGCTGGGAGGTAACGTGATCGACCTTTGGCGGAAAAATGAAAAGGGAATTGCCCTCATTTTGACCCTATTGATCACGGCTATCTTGGTCATCCTTATTGTCGAGGTGAATTATTCTACCCAAGTGGATCTGAGGATCGCGGGAAATTTTAGAAATGACCTCCAGGCCTACTATCTCGCCAAATCCGGGATCAATATCGCCATATCCTACCTCAAGTACGATATGGAGAATACCGAAACCGATAACCTTGACGAGGATTGGGCAAAAGACTATCCGCCCATTCCCGTGGGGGGTGGTTTCGTCAAGGTGCACGTCGAAGATGAAAACGCCAAGATAAACATCAATGTGATGGGAGATGAAAAGGCGGACCCGAAGATCCGTGATGCCCTATCGAAGGCCATATCCATTCTCTTTGAGAGGGCAGAGGTGGACATGGAGATCCTCAACGCCATCTTCGACTGGATCGATCCTGATGATGAAGGGGAGGCAGAG
>CP070774.1:980940-987773 GCA_020346125.1 Syntrophobacterales bacterium
ATCCAACCATCACATCCCGCACGAACTCCTCTTGCTCCAGCGATTCGTTTCTTTCCTGGAAAGGCAGTTCATCCCCCATTAATGTAGCGGGTATTCGATCGTAGCCGTAGATCCGGGCCACCTCCTCCACGAGGTCTGCGGGAAGGCTGATGTCCAAACGGTGATCCGGAACAGTACCGCAAATAATATCTCCCTTCTTTTCACATCGAAAATCGAGGCTTTCGAGAATCTCCGTAATCGCTTCATCGCCGATTCTTATTCCCGCTATCCGCTCTACCTCCTGAGCGTTTATCTCCACGACCCTCTGCTCCTGTTTGACGGGATAGACATCGGCTATGCCCTCGGTAATAGTGCCCCCCCCGAGCTGCCTCATCAGTTCTGTAGCCTTCTTTGCGGCGGGGATGGTCATGGAGGCTGGAACACCCCGGCCGAATCTGGCCGATGCCTCGCTATAGAGCCGGAGCGCCTGTGATGTCCGGCGGTTGTTGATAAGGTTGAAGCTTGCGGCCTCCAAAAGGATGTTCTTTGTTCTTTCCGTCACCTCACTCTCGAATCCCCCCATCACCCCGGCAATAGCAACTGGCCCGCCGCCATCTGTAATGAGTAACATATCCTCGGTCAGGTCCCGCTGTATTCCATCCAAAGTGATCATGGTCTCCCCGGCCTTAGCACGTCGGACGATAATAACGGGGAGCTCGCCATCGGATGAGCCTACTTTGCCCTTCCGATTGTTTAAGGCGTCGTAATCGAAGGCGTGCAAGGGCTGCCCCCACTCCAGCATGACGTAATTGGTGATGTCCACAATATTATTGATGGGCCTCATACCGGAAAGCAACAGCCGCCTCTGCATCCAATTGGGCGATGGGCCTATCTTAATACCCCTGATGAGGGTGGCCGAGTATCGAGAGCAGAGGTCCGGGTCGGCAATCTCGATCTCGACCTGGCCTTGGATGGGCTCGCCAAGGGCTTCCATCTCGGGCATCTCCAGGCGGAGTTTTTGCCTGGTGAGGGCGGACACTTCCCGGGCCACCCCGATAATGCAAAAACACCGGGCCAAGTTTGGCGTGAGGTCGAGATCTAAAACAATATCCCCCATATACTCCATAAGGGGAGTCCCAACAGGGGCATCTTCATCGAGAAGGAGGATGCCCGTGTGGTCATCGGATAAGCCCAATTCCTTTTCGGAACAGACCATACCCTCGGAAGGGATCCCGCGAATGTTGCTGGGCTTGAGTGTAATATACCTCAATTCCTTTGAATAGCCGTCTATGAGCCGAGCACCTGCGATGGCAAAGGCCACCTTCTGTCCCTGTTGGCCAACTTTGAGGTTGGGCGCACCGGTCACAACATTCATGGGCTTGCCTGCCCCGTAATCGGCCGAGACCACGGTCAAGCGGTCGGCATTGGGATGTTTTTCGACCTTCAAGACTTCGCCCACGAAAACCTTCTCCCGATCCCATTGGGATCCAATACGCTCGATGGATGCAACCTCCAGACCGGCTAAAGTCATCCGTTCGGCTAACTCCTCAATGTCCATCGTGATATCAACGTAATCTCTCAACCAGCTGATGGGTACTTTCATCCCCTATTCCCGAAAAAGAAGGAAAGTCCTGAAAAAGTCGCTCCTCGCTGTTCAAAACATTTTTTCGACATTTCTAAAATTCGCTTCACCCCAAGACTGCAGCACTACAACGCCGCAGAACCGCAACTCGCTCAGAGCTCCTTTTCCCAATTTTTCAGACTCATCAGGAAGCAATGAACCCGAAATACCACAAGGCTTTTAAAACTGGCGCAGGAAACGTAAGTCATTGCTGAAAAAGTAACGGATATCGTTGATACGATATCTCAGCATTGCAATCCGCTCTGGTCCCATGCCGAAGGCATATCCACTGAAGGTCCCTGGATCATAGCCCCCGTTTTCCAAGACAACGGGATGCACCATCCCCGCCCCCAGGATCTCCAACCATCCCGTTTGCTTACACACCGAACACCCTTTGCCTCCACATAAAATACAGTCGATATCCACCTCGACGCTGGGTTCTGTGAAGGGGAAATAGCTACAGCGGAAACGCACCTCGCGGTCCGCCCCGAACATCAGGCGGCTGAACTCGATCATGCTCCCCTTCAAATCGGCAAGGGTAATTCTCCTTCCCAAGGCGAGCCCCTCGACCTGGTAAAACATGAAATCAGAACGAGAGGAAACCTGCTCATACCGGTAGCATTTCCCCGGAAGGATAACCCGTATGGGATTGGGGCAATATTTCCGCATGGCCCTGATCTGCCCCGGTGAGGTATGACTTCGCAGGAGAATCCCTTCCCTCGTGGTGTAAAAGGTATCCCACATATCCCTGGCGGGATGTCCCGGGGGCATATTGAGCAGTTCGAAATTATTGAGCTCAGTCTCCACTTCGGGTGCCTCGAACACCTGAAACCCCATCTTCGCGAAGATGCCATAAATGTTCCGCAGGGTCTGAGTGCTGATATGGAGCCGGCCGACATCAATTGGCCGACCGGGGAGGGTAACGTCGAACCGCTCTTGGAGGAGGGCATCCCGCTGAAGGCCCTTCAATACCTCAACCCTCTCCTCATAGGCCCTCTCCAAAGCGGTTTTTACTTCATTTGCCCTTTTGCCTGCCAAGGGACGCTCGTCTCCGGGGAGTTTGCCGATCTCCTTAAAGATCTCCGTAAGCTCGCTCTTCTTCCCAAAGTACCTCACTCGCCACTCATCCAGCTCGGCCAAATCCCGTGAATTCTCCAGAGCTTTTTGGGCCTGCTCCAACATATGGTCTAATTGATCGAGCATACGTCAGTTCCCTTCGACATTATTAAATCATCCAATTCTACCGGAACGCGTGAAAAAAAGAAAGAGGGGATTTCCATCCCCTTAATGTCATCGAGTTTTCCTTTAGGTGTTTCCCCTTAGGTCACATACTTTGGTTTATTATGTGACGAAGACGCCATCGGTTCGAGCCCCACAGTTCGGACACTTTCCGCTTTTCACATGATATTCGGCGATATAATATCCCGTCCTGCCTATAAGGAGATTCCCGCACCGATAGCAATAGGTGTTCTCCCCCTCCCCGGCCGGGACATTGCCCATATAAACATACCGGAGCCCCATATCGAGCCCGATCTTTCTCGCTTTTACCAGCGTCTCGACAGGCGTACGCGGCTGGTCGTTGAGCTTATAGGTAGGGTAGTATTGGCTAATATGCCAGGGAACGTCCGGACCCAATTCTAGGATAAATCGGGCGATCCCCTTTATTTCCTCCTCTGAATCATTGTACGTAGGGATTACCAGAGTCGTGATCTCAATCCAGATACCCAATTCTCGATAGAGCCTGATGGAATCCAATACGGGTTGAAGCCGGGCCCCACAGATTTTTTTATAGAAATCATCGGAGAGGGATTTCAGATCGATATTTGCCGCATCCAAATAGGGTTTAATGGCCCTCAGTGCCTCAGGGGTGATGTAGCCATTGGTTACAAAGGCATTCTTAATGCCCTCGATGCTGGCCAATTTGGCCGTGTCCAATGCATATTCGAGGAAGATCGTGGGTTCGGTATACGTATAGGCGATGCTATCGCATTGGTTCTGCTTCGCGAGAAAGACTATTCGCTCGGGGGGCAAATCTTCCCCGAAAACCTCCCCGGTACTTCCTACCTGTGAGATATTGAAATTTTGACAGTGAAGGCACTTAAAGTTGCACCCGGCCGTTGCCACGGAGAATATGCTGGTCCCGGGCATGAAATGGAACAGGGGCTTCTTCTCGATGGGATCGATAGCCCTGGAGATTGCACTTCCGTAGATGAGGCTATAGAGTGTCCCGTCCCTATTCTCCCTCACACCACAGATACCCCTCCTTCCGTCCTTTATCGTGCACCTATGGAAACAGAGGTGGCATTGGACAACGGGTGGCTCCTTCTTTTCATAGAACATGGCCTCTTTCATCGACCAATCCCTTCTAAGCCCCATCCCATGAGAAGGGGAGGCAGATCAGGCCTTTCACCTGTTTTGGTCAAGGAGTCATAGACCTCTCGTATCCTCTCGATATCCTCCAGTTCCGCATCGGCAATGGATTGAAACGTGAGTTGTCCATACCTCTTCTTAGTCTTTTTCTTGGCATCCAAGAAGAATCTCCGCCCATCCTTCTCGAATTTGATGGCCGCTTCCAAAGCATCCAGGCCCGATTTTTCCCTCATATTCCTCTCCCTCAAACCTTGATCTTTCCCTTTCTCACCTGACCCCATCCCTTGTGGTTTTTGCATTTTGCTTGGAATTATAAAATGAGCTTGACCCAAAAGTCAAAAAGGAGAGAAATAGGTTTACCCCACCGATATTCCTCTTCAACGTCCTCTATGAAAGCGTAGAGCTAAAAGTACCAAAAGGGTAGCTTCAGAAATCACTAAATGAAGGGACAAGTGTGTTTACCCCAGAAATATCCCTTTTTTTAAAAATTAAGGAGTTACTGAAATATTTCCCGTACCTCATGTTTGGATAAAAAATACGAAAGGCCCTAACCGCATGACTGCAGCACTGTAGAACCACAAATTCTTCAATCCATGATAAGGCTCTGCAGCGCTCCATCTATCTCCGGATAGATAAAGACATATCCATTATCCACGAGTTTCTGAGGTATAACCCTTTGCCCTTCCAGCAGGACAGAACCGAATTCCCCTAAAATGAGTTGCAGCATAAATCCTGGCGCAGGTAATAAGGAGGGCCGGTGCATGGCCTTTCCAAGGGCCCGTGCCAGCTCCTCGTTTCTCACAGGATTGGGGGAGGTCAGGTTAACCGGACCCGAAATCTCGCGATGGGCCATGAGAAAGAGAAATGCCCCCACGAGATCCCCCATGTGAATCCAAGAGAACCACTGCTTTCCACTGCCGAGCGGCCCTCCCAGGTACTTTCGGAAAATGGACATCATCTGACCTAATGCGCCCTCCTTTTCGCCGAGAACGATACCAAAACGGGTAATAACAACCCGCGTCCCCTTCTCCTCAGCCCTCAGGGCCTCCTTTTCCCACTCTATTGCGACCCGGGCCAAAAAGTCATCCCCGGGGGTGGATTCCTCCGTGAGCGCTTCGTCCCCCCGAAACCCATAGTAGCCGACTGCCGATGTGCTAAAAAGAACCACGTCTCTTGTTCTGGCCGATTCTATCGCATCAACGATGTTCCGGGTTGTGGAGATTCTGCTTTCCCTGATCAATCTCTTTGTATCCGGTTTCCACCTGGTGAAGAGGGATGCCCCGGCAAGGTTGATTATGCAGTCCTGCCCTTTTAGGGACTCCTGCCAGGTTCCACCAACGGTGGGATCACCTTGCACGATGTATATTCCATCTGGGAGTCTATCCGAGGCCTTCTCCGATCGACTCAGTACCGTTACAGTATGGCCCTCGCCTATCAATCTGGAAGTGAGATGCCTCCCCACAAAGCCGGTGCCACCGGTAATGAAGATTTTCATGAAGCGTCTCCCTCCTCATTCTCGGCGCTATGTTCTATATATCGTCCGATAAGCTTTTTGGAAAAATCAACGGTATGAGGATCCCTATGGAGAAAACACGTGATATAGCACAAGGTTAGTATATGGCCACAGTTATGAGACGCAGTTCGAACCTATTGTGAAAAACAGGTCTTATCTCCATAATGATAAGCCCCTCATTGTGATACCTATTTTAGCTAAGAAGGCTATATACGGCAAGGGAAAATAATCTCCCTCCTAAGAAAACCTGCAAAGTCGATCTTACCATACCTACTACACTTTCTCCCTCTATGAAGACCAATCGGGGGGAAAAATGAGAACAAAGGTTGCGTTTCCAGGGATTTGCCGAAAATATCATGTTGACTTTTCCCACATGTTTTAGTAATTCCTATCAAAATTGAAACCATCCATGAACAGCCTTACACTGGACTATGGCGCCACCCTTTGGCAGCAGCTTTTGGCAATGAGAATTCCTGGCATAAAGGATGTATACTGCGTGCTGGAAGGCTCGGGAATATTCCTGGTCATCATTTCCCTGAATCATATGTTACCCCGAAACGCCGACCAAGTGCTTACGGCCGCCATCTCAACGGAGAGATGATTTTTTAAATCCTTTGTATCCTGTCAAAAGAAATAACTAATGAAACCAATCCGTTATGACCAAGAGGAAAATGAGAAGAACTTGAAAGAGGGATTATGGGATAAGACCATTTTACCTGATTACTGGGACAGAAATGCCAGACAATGGCCCAACAAAGAGGCCTTGGTAGATTCGCTTGGCAGTAGGCTCACCTGGATCCAGGCTGCACAAAGAATAGATAGGATCGCCCTTGCCCTTATAAAAGAAATGAAGTTACGCAGGGATGACAGGTTGATCGTTCAGTTGCCCAACTGCATCGAGCAAGTCCTGGTGCGCCTTGCCTGCGAAAAGGCGGGGGTTTTGTCCATACCGGAAATGATGACCTTTCGCCAAACAGAGTTGGCAGACATTGCCGAACGGACAGGGGCAGCCGGAATTGTTACATCTAAACATTACCGAAAATTCGACCATTACGAAATGGCAAAGGAACTCCAGGCCGATATACCAGAGTTGAAACATATTATTATCGCCGGCGAGGATCCACCAGAGGATTGCATCTCACTTAAAGATATTATGGCCCATCCTTACGAGCAGGAATACGATCTCATTGAGCTTATGGCTAGGAGGCTGGATGCAGTGGAGGAGGTGGGGTTTCTGATTACCACTACCGGTACTACCGGGCTTCCCAAGCTCATCGAACACAGGATTGCGGCTCGTGAAATATGGACGGCAAAGGCCCACATTCGGAATTGGGAACTCGGACCTGATGA
>CP070774.1:987873-993476 GCA_020346125.1 Syntrophobacterales bacterium
TTGAAGTCGATAAAGGAACGACCGGTGATCATGCCTACAACAATACGATCCTTCTGATGCAGGTCTTGATAGATCTTCTCAAAACACTCCCTGTAGACCGTGGCGCGGGCGAGATTGGTACTTCCAGACATGTCGACGAAAACAATGATTACCCGTGGTTTCTTCTCATTATTCCATGATTTCCAATCAGCTTCAGCGCTCCGATTCATCCCTCCCAATGAGAGGATGAGGCTGAAGAGGATGAGCCCAAAAAATGTTCGTCTCAACCATTTCATCTCTCGTTACCTCCTTGTAACTCAGGTGACGGGTTGATTGGCCACCGCCTGAAAACGTGTGGTCACGGTTTCTATCTTTTTTTGGGTGTCTTGTCCTTCCAATTCCACGCCGAGTTCGTGATTCAAGTCAAACGACTTGGGTTTTTCATGGTCCGGACGCCTACGCTGGTTGATCTTGCGATAATAGTAGATAATTTCCTGGGCTCGTTGCTGGATCCGGTGAAGTTGCTGTTCTTCCTTTTGAAGGATTTTCTTGAATTTGCCCTCGAGAGTCCGCATCTCCTTGTTGATCTGATTGGTCTGACGATGCAGATTTTCTAGATGGGGGTCTTTATCATGGGCAAAATAGGAACAGAGCGTCGCAGCGGCCAAGATGACCAAATTCAGCCCAACGAATGCAGCGCCTATGAAGGCACTATTGCTAAAGCCGCTACCGCCCGCCGCGGTACTGAGGTCACCTAGATACTGAATACGGACGTAGCCGATGGCGATCAATCCTCCAACGGTAAGGACGATAAGAGATCCCACTGGGATGGCACTCTTCCACCAGGGGTGAGCCCAGCGCTTGAAGAGAATGCCCAAGGCATGGGCGATCCATGGAATGGCAACGGCCACGCCTACTGCCATGACCCAGGTAAAAATCTGATTTTCCCCAAAAACGGCGAAAGCGAGGGAGTTCATGGGGATTTCACCGAGGACGAAGAGCAGCATCAAGAGGTAGTACTTACCCCTGGACAACTCTACGCTTGGGGTGCTGCGGTTGATTTGGGCGGAGTGATTGTCGTAGTCCTTGGAAATGCGATCATAAGCCTTGAGAAGGGGTTTGTGTTTACCCTTGAGGATCTCCAATTTGGGCCCAAATTTTGCCGCTACCTGCCGGGCCTTATTGCGGGCCATGGCCATTAACTCCTGTTCGAACTGAGCGAAATTCGGGTCATCCCTGCCGGGGATATTATTTTTTGCGTCCTTTGCTGCGTTCCGCCAGGCCTTGTATTTGCTGACCATTTTCTCTTCTCCTTTCTGTATAAGGAATCGGAAACCGAGGTGTCTACCGGTTTTCAATGGATCGTTAAAATTCTTAGCAAAATTCACGCCAATTATTTCAAATACCGATGTATAGCCATTTTTCGTGAGGGGCAAAAAATGGGGAGCTTTTTGAAGGCCACTTTTCCATGGCTTGCGAGATTTTTCATGCTAAAATTAAAATAATTGAAAGGATCCCAATCCATTCAGTTACAGAAGAATTGAGGAACAACTATCCAAAAATCGAATACTATCATCCTGAAATCGAATACGGAGAACGGTATTTCCGTAACCCATACGGGGATAGTTCCGAAGAATTCCTCGGGGCTTCGTCTTGACAGGGAAATTTTATTTATCCTATTATGTGATAAAAATTACAAACTTGTTTTCTGTTTTATGAATCGAGGGACCTTAAAAGGGAGGATATGATCTTCCATTACATTAAAGGGGGTAGCACCTCTTGGACAGGATGAGGGCATACTATGAAAAAAGTATTAACCGGCAATGAAGCAATAGCCCGGGGGGCCTATGAGGCGGGGGTGAAGTTCGCCGCCGCATATCCGGGAACCCCCAGTTCCGAAATTCTCGATACCATAGCGAGGGAGTACGAGGAAATTTACGCGGAGTGGTCACCCAATGAAAAGGTAGCCCTGGAGGCCGCTATGGGGGCTTGCTTCGTGGGGGCGAGGGCGCTGGTCTGTATGAAACACGTTGGAGTCAATGTCGCGGCGGATCCCCTGCTTACCCTCTCTTATACCGGGGTCAAAGGGGGATTAGTCCTGTTTACCGCGGATGACCCCGAATTGTATAGTTCCCAGAACGAGCAGGATAACCGACACTATGCCCGATTCGCCAAGATCCCCATGCTGGAACCCAGCGATAGCCAGGAGGCCAAGGAGTTCGTTAAACTGGGATTTGCCATGAGCGAGCAATTCGACACACCTGTGATGGTGAGGAGCGTCACCCGGATTTCCCATTCGAAGACGATTGTGGAGCTGAAGGAGAGAAAGGAGGGGCCCATTCCGATTGAGATCGAGAAGAACCCCTCCAAGTACGTGATGTTGCCCGTTCATGGAAGACAGAGGCATAAGGCCGTAGAGGAGAGATACCTTAAGTTGAAGGAATTCGTTGAGACCTTCCCGGAAAATCGGATGGAAATCAACGATAAGAGGGTGGGCATAGTCACCTCCGGAATCTCTTATCAGTATACGAAAGAGGTGTTTCCAAATTATTCGTACCTTAAGCTGGGAATCTGCTGGCCTCTCCCAGATAAGCTCATCGCTCGTTTTTTCCAGAAAGTGGAGGAAGTTTTCGTCGTTGAGGAATTGGATCCCTTTCTCGAGGAGAGCATCAAGGCCATGGGGTTCGCGGTATCTAAGGGAAAGGACTCTTTCCCCATACGTGGGGAACTCACGCCCTTGCTGGTTGAAAAGGGAATTTTGGCGGATCGCTTTCAACCACCAGAGCCCATATTTACGGAGAAATTGCCGCCGAGGCCTCCCAATCTGTGTCCGGGATGCCCTCACAGGGGCCTGTTTTACGTTCTAAGAAAGAGAAAGCTCTTCGTTACCGGGGATATCGGGTGTTATACCCTCGCAGCGCTTCCTCCACTCAATACCGTGGATACCTGCGTATGCATGGGGGCGAGCATCGGGAATGCCCACGGTATTTCCAAGGTGGTATCCGAGGATGATAGGAAAAAGGTAGTAGGGGTCATTGGGGATTCCACATTTCTCCATGGCGGGGTAACCCCTCTTATGGATATCGGTTACAATAAGGGCACGGCTACCATCATCATCCTGGATAATCACGCCACGGCCATGACGGGTTTTCAAGAACATCCGTCCACCGGTTTCACTATTCGGGGTGAACCTACCCACAAGGTCGACTTCTTAGAACTGGGGAAGGTTCTGGGCGTCAAGAATCGGAAGAAGGTCAATCCGTGGAACATAGAGGAAACGGAGAAGGTAATCGCGGAGGAGACGGAGAAAGATGAGCCCTCCTTAATTATCAGTGAGGGGCCCTGCGTGATGCTCCGAAAGGCCATCAAGGAATACCACAAGCCCTTTCGTATCGATGTCGACACCTGTAGAGGATGTCGGACATGTATCAGTTTAGGGTGTCCCGCCATTTCTTGGCAAACGGTTTCAGGTGATATGGCCGTCACCGCAGAAGGCAAGAAGCGAAAGGGCATTTCAGTGATCGAAAAAACCCTCTGCCCCGGGTGCGGCCTCTGTTATCAGGTCTGCAAGTTCGATGCTATTATTCCTCCCGAGGGGGAGGTGAGGTACGGTTTCGAGTTGGTGTAGGCTATTTTTACCAGGGGGAAGACGATGGATGATGCCGTTACCAACATTTTGCTCTCCGGTGTGGGTGGCCAGGGAATCATACTGGCTAGCGACATCATGGCGGAGGTCTTTTTAGAGGCGGGTTTTGACGTCAAGAAGAGCGAAGTCCATGGAATGGCCCAAAGGGGCGGAAGTGTAACGAGCCACGTGAGGTTCGGCAGGAGGGTTTACTCCCCCATCATTAAACAGGGAGAGGTGGATATCCTCTTTTCCTTCGAACAATTGGAGGGCCTCAGGTGGATCAATTACGTGAAGCCAGATGGGGTAATCGTTCTCAACAACCACAGGATCAACCCCCCGGCGGTCAACCTCGGTCAGATGGAATATCCGAAAGACATACCGGGAATTATCCGGAAACGGTTTGATAAATTCTATTTAATCGAGGGAACGAAACTGGCCCTTGAGGCGGGGAATATTCGAGCCGCCAATGTCGTCCTCTTGGGGGCCATATCAAAGCTCTTTGATATGGAGGAGATCCTCTGGATCGAAGCCATCCTGGGGCATCTGCCCCCCAGGCTTCATGAGGTAAACAGAAAAGCCTTCGCCATGGGGAGGGGTCAGATCGAGGATTAGTCCTCCGATTCAGAAGTTTACTCACGAACGTAACCACTCAGGAGCAAATCATATCCAGAGTTTCCTTTTATTGACCCTTAAAGTTAAGGTTTTTTTCCTGCGTACATCCATTGGTTGTGAGTATCCGGAATTGACTCGATGAATTGTTTAGAGGTAAGGGATTTTTCGCTTCATTATACGCTGAACTCGGGTCAACTGTTTCGATATGTCAGCTTTGGCGACCATTACCTTATCCATGCGGGCAGTCGTCTCTTCAAGATCTGGCAAAAGGCCGGGCGAATTTTTTTCGAGGGAGCAGCGGAGGAATTTATCTCACGGTTTTTCCGGTTGGATGATGATCTGGAGGAGATCTATCGTCAGATCAATAGAGACCCCTTCATAGGAGAGGCTATCGATCTCTACCGGGGGTTAAGGCTGATACGCCAAGATCCGTGGGAATGTCTCGTTTCCTTTCTCTGCTCATCGGCGAAGAATATCCCCCACATTAAATGCATCTTGGAAGGACTTTGTCGCCATTACGGGCAACCAGTATCCTTGGGTAACTATCGGGGTTATGGATTTCCCTCTCCGGATCAGATCAGCGAGGGTAGGGATTTGGGGAGGATCAAAGCGGGCTTCAGGACCCGATATCTCTTGGAGATAAGCGGGAGGACCATATCAATGGATCTGAGGGCATTGGGGAGATTGGAATACCGAGATGCCAAAAAAGAACTCATGGCGTTTCCCGGGGTTGGAGAAAAGATCGCCGACTGCGTGCTCCTGTATTCCCTCGATTTTAACGAGGCTTTTCCCGTGGATACGTGGATAAGAAAGGCGATTCATTTGGGCTACCATAAAGGGAAAAATCTCACCGATAGAAAGATCCGGGAATTTGCTCAAGGCTATTTCAGTCAATACGCCGGCTATGCACAGCAGTACCTCTACCATTTCGTGAGGAATCAAGGGCGGAAATGAAGTTTGTGAAGAGGATCATTCTGGAGCCCAGTTTCGGTAAGTGCGTTGAAAGCCTCCCCTGGAAAAGGGGTCGCCCATTAAAGGGCAAATTCTTGCTATGTCAATGAATAAATAGTTGGGGGATAAAGGGGTAAAGATCACACAATCAACGTTTGATTTTTCTATTTTAGATGATATATTTTTGAAGATGCCCGTTTAATTGTCTTTTTCTTTGGGATGAAGGGCAGGAATTAATTAGAGCCAAATTGTCCTAATTCAAGGGCTGACCCCCTTAAAGTCCTAGTCAACAACATCCCCCCACTTACACCTTCTGCCCCTCACAAGGATAGGGCAGGAAATATTAGCTAGGAGGAGTAACTCGTTATGAAAATCGCAGATGTCAAGACATATGTCGTGGCGAATCCCCCTCCCCATTATGGAGGACCATACT
>CP070774.1:993576-995569 GCA_020346125.1 Syntrophobacterales bacterium
TCATAGAGGTGCCCAGCTGCCCTACCCAAGAGGCACGGCTCAGGCGAGGACTGGGGGAATTTGTCTGTAAGGAGATGCACCAATTGGAGTTTGAAGGCTTTGCAAGGGAGATCGATGAGCGAATTCAGGTCGAGTGTCTCTTCGCGCCCCCTGACCCCCATCCCGATAACATGTTCTGCAAATGGAGGTTCACCCTTGGGAAATGAAGGGATGAGAAAATCCACATGGAATGATGGAACGTTGGAATAGTGGAATATTGGGGGGTAAGAATGATAAAAGCAAGTATCTTTCACCTTGCTCAACGCAAGTTCGCCCATTTTTCCGCCATTCCAGTATTCCAGTACTCCAATGGGGGCGGAGCCCCCAAGCTCTAGGGGGTAGGGTGAGAGCGGTATTTCTAAGGGGTCTCATTATGGTTATCGGCTTGCTTCTCGTTGGCTGTTCATTCCATCGTGCTTCGGAGCGGGAGCCATCGTACAAGTGCTACGTTGGGCTGGGCGATAGCATATCCATTGACGAATACGCCGGAGGACCCGGATGGGGAGCCATATCCCTCTTTCACCGCAACAAGGACGACATCTACCCCGAATTTACGGGAAAGGACCTGGAATCCGCCTATCCGGAAATAGATTTTCATTACTTGGCCTCCGACGGGGCTATATGCAGCACTGTCTTGGAGGAACAGCTTCCCGCCCTTCCCCCGGGAGATGACAATCCGACAATTATCACGTTAACGGTCGGGGGGAATGATTTCCTCTCCGCCCTGGGCCCCGGAGGCGGTATTGACCGTGGGGTCATTGATGATTTCCGTTCAAACCTGGTGGGGATCCTGGGAACCCTTTGTGAGCGTTTCCCCAAGGGCTTCATAATTCTCGGGACCATCTATGATCCGACCGATGGGGTTGGCGACCTGGCCATACCCGATGTTAACGTCCAGGAGGCTTATGCGCTTTTTCGCGCTTTTAACGAGGCCATTTATGATATTGGGGAAAGCTATGGCGCTCACATCGCGGATATCTACTCCCACTTTCTTGGCCACGGATCCCACCACGCCGATCCAACTAACCCCCACTATTGCCCGGACGATCCCTCCTACTGGTACGTCCAGGAGATAGAGCCCAATGCCCGCGGCGCCCACGAGGTACGCCGGTTGTTCTGGGAAGCGCTCATTAAGGGTTAAGAGAGAGCGATTAACTCACGGTACCAGCTCATGCATATGGCTACACGTGAGCACGTCCTATTCTTCTTGGTCTCCCAAAACGCAGTTGGTTAAGAACTAATCTTCCCTCCTACCTTCGCACCGGCTATTTTGACAAATGCCCCTGAGAAACCGGTTATTCCATCGTATTCCGGGAAAATATTTTCTTGACAATATGCTTAAGAAAGCATATATGAACGTCCTGGATTGAACCCTTGATGGAGGGAATGTATCGTGGAGATGAGAGTGAAGTTCTGGATTGAAAATGGGGGCGAGGTCGTTCTCGGGTCAGGGAAGGCCGCTCTTTTGCATGCGGTACATCAAAACGGCTCAATTCAGAGGGCTGCGGAGGAGTTCGGCATGTCATACAGGCACGCCTGGGGGATTATCAAAAAAATGGAGCAGAGGGCCGGGTTCAGGCTTGTGGAACTCCGGGCAGGCGGCGGGAGAGGGAAGGGTGCTAAATTGACAACTCGTGGAAAGGATTTTCTTGAGAAATTTACTGCTCTCGAGGAAACGCTGAGGAAGTTAACGATTGAGAAGTTCAGAGAGATCTTTCAATAAGCAGTTTTTACATAGCCATGTTCCGGAAATACACGTGGGGGAATGATGAAGGTCGGCGAATTCGAATTTAACCTGAGGGAATTAGCGGGATCCATGGGCGACTTCGGCACGCTCTTCCCGCTGGCAATCGGGTATATGGCCATATGTGGTCTCAATCCGGCAGGGCTTCTGATAATGATGGGGCTGGCAAACATCGTTACGGGCCTTGTTTACCGGCTTCCCATGCCCATT
>CP070774.1:995669-1002709 GCA_020346125.1 Syntrophobacterales bacterium
AGGGCGTCATAGAAATCCCCGAAGGTGCCCCCCTTGGCATAGGTCCTACTGAAATCGTCGACCCCCACTGTGGATTTTCTCTCCTTTAAGGAGACGGTTCTCATCTTTTCCGGATCAATCTGGTCGAACCTCGATTTCATCTTATCTCCGTGAAGTCCAATTCAGTAGGCCATCTTAAAGATTTGCGCCTCTACCATTTCGCAGAGAATATGCCCCACGGCCATGTGAACCTCTTGAATACATGGGGTGCTGCTGGAGGGAACAATAAGGGAATAGGTGGCCACTTTGACGAGATCGCCTCCGTCGTTTCCCGTCAGGGCGATGGTTTCAATGCTCATCTCCTTAGCCACCTCGATGGCCCTGATGACGTTAGCCGAGTTTCCACTGGTGCTGATGCCGATGGCGATATCCCCTTCCTTTCCCAAGGCCACAATCTGCTTGGAGAAGACCTCAGAAAAGCTATAGTCGTTGCCGATGCTGGTGAGGATGGAGGAATCCGTGCTTAGGGCTATGGCGGGAAGGGGAGGGCGATCCATGGAGAAACGATTGACGAACTCCGCGGCGAGGTGTTGGGCCTCGGCTGCGCTGCCCCCGTTGCCGAAAAGCAGGAGCTTGCTCCCGTTCTCGAGGGCATCGGCGATCAACTTGATAATGTCGATGAGTTGGGGATGGTTTTCCTGCAAAAACCGTTTCTTAACCTTTTCGGTTTCCTCGAACCTCTTATGGAGAACCTCCTCCATAGTCTCATATATTATAGTTCCCCATATTTCCTGTCAAGGGTTTAAGGAGCTCAAAATCCACCGCCTAATTTTGTAATGGCTGAAAATAATAAGGGAAATCGAATTTAGGGCTTCACTAAAAAGTCTATGGTAGAATTTCAAATCCATCAACTTTCCAGTACTCCACCACTGACATTCGCCTTTCCTTGACTTTTGAGTGAGACTTGAGTAGCTTCCGTTGGCTAGGATATCCTAAGACCAAGACCGCGATAAGGCGTGAGGCTGATATCTCCGGGTCCATCACTGACTCACCTCATTGAAGGGGGGGAAGTATCAACTGTTAACCTTTTCCGATTACCCTAAGTCCGCCCTATTGACCCCGTTGGCACTGGCAGGGAAGAAATAGAGGACAGGTAATCGGGGAAGACCTTTTCTGCTTTCTGGAGGAAACCATGAAAGGAGGTCCCCTGAAGATGCTGAGATAGAGGCTCCGAGGGCCCAATACCTCTTTGGATGGAGGTGTCGTGCTGATGAGAGGAGGTGTGAAAATTTTGTGGAGGGACCATCATGAAAAGGTTCAAGTAAAAGTTGATAGTAGGGTTTGTATTTTTGTTTGCACTGAACTCCTTTTATTCCTATGCAGCAGATAAAGAGCCTACTGATATTATTGATACCAAAGCCGAAATTTGGGAACTCCAAATGACCGGCCAAACTAAGGGAACGCTCAAGATGGTGTTAAAGCCAGTACAAACCGAAAAGGATATTTGTTCTATAGCTGGAGAGTTTTCTGGACGGATAAGAGATCATTTAGGTGGCATAGGAAAAGTAAGATGTAAATTAAAAGGAAAAATCGAGAAAGACAGTTTTTTGGCCGATTTTACTGGTCCCGCCGATATGCGAATGTGTAATGTCGTTGTTAGAGGGACCATGAGGGGAACCGTTTCCAAGTCTCAGGGTTCCGGTACCTATAGGCTGAGACATGCAAGGGGATCGTCAAGCGGAAAATGGACTATAAAGAAAATTAGAACATCCCAATAAAGAACCCGCCCGCAGAAGGGGTGCCGGCTTTGATTTAATCCCTGAAAGGAAATGAAATTGCCTCCAGAGGGTGAAAGGTTAGGTTACCCTCCTTCTTCCTTTGAGATGAAACCCCTCTTCCTCGACATAATCGGGAAAAAGAATAGGAGTTGACCTTTCTCCCTTTTTCCCATAGGATATTGTATCGGTCCGCTTGGGGCAGCGCTTATGAGCGGTAATCCTTGTTGAGGTAACGAACGCTATGAACATCTTGGCCCTTCCCGCCGCTTTGGCCTTCACTATGAACATTACCCTCTGTTTAATTGTGCTGTCCAGCAATCCCAAAAATATCGCCAACAGGCTTTTCGCCTGTTTCGTGCTCTCCTTCGTCACCTGGAATGTGGGCGAGTTCATCATGATTAATAGTGAAAATCCCGAAAACGCCGTGTTGGGGGTGAAGATTATCTTTGCCGGTCTCGCTTACGCGCCTGTTTTCTTGCTCCACTTTTCCCTCGTCTTTCCATTGAAGCAGAGAATTCCCTTTTTCAGGAGAAACAATTTGATCATTCTCTATCTCATTCCCGCCGTTATCCTTGCACTCTTCTTCTCCTTCTTCGCAATTGATATTCAGCGATTGGAACAGATGAAGAACGTATTCTACTATGCCCTTAAGTTCGAGGAACCGTTGGTATTTCAAATTTTCATCCTCATCATCGGATGTGTTGCAAGCATTTATGTCTATTGGGGGATTCGTAATCTCATCTCCGCACTGAAGATTACCCGATTGCCCAAACAGAAGTTGCAGATTAAGTATTTAATATTCGGAATCGTATCCGTGGGCATCGTGGGAGCGGGGATCAACCTCTCAAATCATTTCCTGGAGCTGGGATGGCCGGTTTTCTTCTTGGCCAGCCTTTATGCTATCTTGGTGAGCGTCTTTTTCGCCATCGCTCTCATCAAATATCGTTTGCTGGATATCCATATCCTCATAAGGGGGGGAATCCTCTATTCATCCCTTTCAGGATTCGTTTTAGCGGTTTACGTGCTGCTCATAAAGAATATCGGCGAGATGATTTCCCAGGCGTATACCCCTAAATCCCTGTTCGTCGAGTCAATGTTAATTTTGGTCCTGGTTTACATGCTCCGTCCCTTTCAGAAAAAGGCAGAGGATTGGATCGATCGCTTTTTCTACGTGGAGAGGTACCACTATCGAAGGATGTTCATGGAATTCAGTCGAGCATTGATCGAGTTAATCGATTTGGAGGATGTGCTCCGAACAACAGGGAGGTTTATTTCGGAGACATTGCACATTGAGAGTATTGCTATTCTCCTGCTCGATGGAGAAGGGAAAGGGTATGTAACCCGATATGCGGAAAATCTGCGGGGGGAATTGAAAATTCGCCCCAATAGCAGTTTTACTCGCTATTTGAAGAAGTCCGGAAAAGCGGCAGAGATAGAGGACTTGAGGATAGAAAAGGGGGTAGAAGGGGAGGCGGAGGATATGCTGAGCCTTGGATTTTCGACCGTCGTTCCCATAATGTTAAAGGAGAAGCTCATGGGCCTTATGGTCCTGGGCAGAAAAGTAAACCAAAAAGATTATACCAACGAAGAAATCGAGATAATGAATGCCTTCTCAAATCAAGCCTCTTTGGCCATCTCTCGCGCTTTGATCTATCGGGATATGAGCCTAAAGGATAGGCAAATTATGCAATCGGAAAAGATGGTATCGTTGGGGGAATTGGCAGCGGGGATCGCCCACGAGATTAGAAATCCCCTGGCGATCATATCCGGGTCGGCTGAGACCATGAAAAAACGGGGAGATAAAGAGACGAAGGAGGAGATGATCGACTACATCACGGAGGAGGCAGACCGCATTAATGCCATGGTTACCAATTTTTTGGATTTTGCAAAACTGAAAGAGCCAACATTGGTTAGCTGTAATATCGAGGAGGTAATTCGAAAGACCATCCGGTTAATTTCCCCACAGGCCAGGGCTCAAAACGTTAAGGTCGTGGAGGAGTTTCCCCGGAAACCACTGTATATCGAAATCGATCCTGAAATGCTTCAGCATGCCTTCATGAATATCGAAATGAATGCATTGGAAGCGATGGGACAAGGCGGGATACTCAGGATCAATGTGCTCCCCAATCATGGCGGAAAGGTATTGATTAAGTTTAGCGATACCGGAAAGGGGGTACCACTCAAGATTTCCCGGAAGATATTCGATCCCTTCTTCACCACCAAGGAGGGCGGTACGGGCCTCGGCTTGTCCATTGCCCATACCATCGTGGAATCTCATGGGGGGACCTTAACCAACACCTCAAATGAGGGGATGGGGACTACCTTTACCATTAGCCTCCCCATCCGGAGGAAATGATCGAGATGCGCAAGAGGAATATTCTCATTGTGGAAGATGAGGTGAGAATGCAGAGAATCCTCGAGGTTAATTTAAGGGATAAGTATAATGTCCTTCTGGCGAGCAACGGTGAAGAGGCGCTTAATATCGTCAAGGGAAACGATGTGAACCTGATCTTGACCGATATGAAGATGCCCAGAAAGGATGGCATCTCCCTGCTCCATGACGTAAAAGAGTTCGCACCGGATATTCCCGTCATCCTAATCACCGCATATGGTACCATCGAATCTGCAGTGAGAGCCATGAAGGAAGGTGCATACGATTATATATTAAAGCCCCTGAAGATGGATGAAATCGAAGTGGTGGTCGAAAAGGCGCTGTCCCACGCGAGGTTGATTGACGAAAACCGCAGCTTAAGGGAAGAACTGAAAGCGACTTACGGGTTCGATAATATAATTAGCATCAATCCAAAGATGTCGCTGATCATGGAATTGGTTGGTCAAATTGCCGACAGTAAGGCCACGATTCTGCTCCAGGGTGAGAGTGGAACGGGTAAGGAACTGGTTGCCCGGGCTATTCACTACAATAGCCAAAGGTCGAGAGGGCCCTTTATTGTGGTCAATTGTTCAGCCATCCCGAGGGAATTGTTGGAAAGCGAGCTTTTCGGGTATGAGAAGGGTGCCTTCACAGGGGCCACGCGATTAAAGTTGGGGAGTTTTGAATTGGCCGATACAGGGACTCTTTTTCTCGATGAGATCGGCGAGATGGAAAAGGAATTGCAGGTGAAGATACTGAGGGCATTGGAAGGATATGGGTTCATGCGCATTGGCGGAACCGAAAATATCGAGGTGGATGTCAGGGTGATCACGGCCACCAATAGGGATCTCAAGGGAGCGGTGGAGATGGGGGATTTTAGGGAGGACCTCTACTATCGTCTCAACGTAGTATGCATCAATCTGCCGCCTTTGAAGGAGCGAAGGGAGGATATACCGCTATTGGCGACCCACTTCATGGAGAAATACAGGGGTGAGGGCAAGAGTGAGGTAAGCGAAATATCGGATGAAGCGATAAAATTGTTGGAGCGATATCATTGGCCCGGGAATGTGAGGGAATTGGAAAATTGCATATTGAGGGGTATGGTTCTGGCTAAAACGGGTCGAATCGAGGTGAGGGATTTGCCCGAAGAGGTGGTTGAAGGGGCTCTACCAGCTGAGGAGCGAACCCCCCGAAATACCCAGCAGTTGAAGCACATGAAGAAGAGGGAAAAAGAGAGGGTGGTGGGCAAAATTGAAAAGCAGTTCATCATAGAGGCCTTGCGGCGAAATAAGGGGAATATTTCCCGGAGCGCCACTGATGTGGGGATGGATCGGAGACAATTTCAGAATATGATCAAAAAATACCGGGTTTTCGTGGAGGATTACCGGAATAGAGGATGAGGGAGGTGCGAAAAAAGTGGGCTGTAATGTGGAGAAATTATTCGCAAAAAATATCTCCAAATTTCAATGAATTATAAACTCATCCATATATTGCGATAAAAAAATTCGCAATTTCATAGGGAAATGCGCACCCATCTCCGTTGGGAATGATCGGGAGGACCATGTAACCCACTGATAAAAGGCCACTTTTTAAAGTGGCCTTTTTATTGGTCAATCTGGTATGCATTTTGCGTTATGCAACGGTATAACAACAAAAATGGAGAGAGCTTCTATGTGGCAGGCATGGATGATTGGAATCTTAGGTGTTTGGTTGATAATTGCTTCATTCACCATGAACGGAAATATCGTGAATCAATTGATCGTGGGAGTGACCATTGCGGTCCTGGGATTTTGGTCCGCTGCCAGAATTCAGATTTGATCCATGGGTAGTGATGGATTCAACCACCTAAAAGGAGATGATATCAATGAACTTTGCCGAGCAGATTAAGGGTTTTACCACAAGCCAGGCATCGAGGATGATCGTGGAAATGCTCCCCAGGATTTCCGATGAACGATTGGTTCAAATGACCTATTTGGCCGAAAGGCTTACCAGCGATTACGAAGTATTGGATGGGATACGGGCCGTGCGGGGATTCTTACAGGATCCCTCCCACCCCACTATCCGCCTCTTTCGAAAGGTGTTGGATTATCTGCCAGCGGAGAGTAGGAAAACGATCTTTAATACCCTTTTTAACTATGCCTGGTTCATCGGGGGGAAGAAGCGAGACCGATGGGAACGGGAGCGGGGTTTCAGGCCTCCTTTTATCATGATCCTTAGCCCCACCTGGCAGTGCAACCTCAAGTGTGCTGGGTGCTATACGCTGGGGTACCAGAGGCATCCCGGGCTATCGAGGGATCTGGTAATGCGCATATTGGATGAATGTGAGGAATTGGGAATTCACTTTATCACCGTCTTGGGGGGAGAACCCTTCGTGTATCCCTACCTCTTCGATATAATGGAAGCCCATCCAAATATCTTCTGGCAGATCTACACCAATGGAACCCTGATGGATAGGGAGAAGGTCCAGAGAATCGCCGAATTGGGCAATGCTTCGGTGGTCGTCAGTATTGAGGGCTATGAGGAGGAGACGGATAGATGGCGGGGAGAGGGCGTTTATCGGAAGATTATGGATGCCATGGATTATCTCAGGGAGGCCAGGATATTATTCGGTGCCTCCGCTACGGTGACCCGGCATAATGTGGAGACGGTTTCATCCCCTGAGTTTATCGACATGTTGATCGACAAGGGCTCCGTTGCCCAGATGTATTTCCTCTATCTCCCCGTAAACGGAAAGGCGGATTTTTCCCTGATGGTGACGCCTGAACAGCGAAACCTTTTACGGAAGAGGGTGATTGAAATCAGGCGAACGAGGCCCCTTTTCGTACTGGACTTCTGGAATGACGGCCCCCATATAAATGGGTGTATCGCCGGCGGGAGGCGGTATTTCCATGTCAATGCCAACGGAGATGTAG
>CP070774.1:1002809-1037588 GCA_020346125.1 Syntrophobacterales bacterium
CAGAAGCGGTCGAGAAGGGGGATGCCCGAGCGGCGAGAATCTATAAGCGCCGAATCAATAGGCTGAAGAAGAGGACTCGGAAAACGGCATAAAGGTAAATGGGATGGCGAGGGTTTCAGTAATCATTCCCACCTATAACAGGCTCCCCAAGGTAAAAGATGCCATTGAGTCCGTCCTGAAGCAGACTTACCGGGATTTCGAGTTGTGGGTAACGGATGATGGATCGACGGATGGAACCGGTGAGGCCTTAAGGACCTTCGGGAATAGGATAAAGTATGTTTATCAGGATAATAGTGGTATCAGCGCCGCCAGGAATTTGGGCATGAGGGTTTCCAGGGGGAAGTATGTCGCATTTTTGGATTCAGATGATCTATGGGAGCCGAGGAAATTGGAGATCCAGGTGGGATACATGGAGGCAAATCCCCAGTTTCCCCTCTGTTATACCGATGAAGTCTGGATAAGGAGGGAAATAAGGGTCAATCCAAAGAAGAGACATGCCAAATATTCGGGCTGGATCTTTGAGAAGTGCTTACCCCTGTGCATCATAAGCCCCTCATCGGCTCTTATGAAAAGAAACCTCTTTGAGGAAATGGGGGGTTTTGACGAGACCTTTCCCGTATGTGAGGATTACGATTTCTGGCTGCGGGTGACCTGCCATTATCCCGTCCTCTTTATTGATAAAAAACTCATCATAAAAAGGGGGGGACACCCGGATCAGCTCTCCATTCGGTCTTGGGGAAATGACCGATATCGAGTGATGGCGCTGGAGAAGCTCTTGCGTTCTGAAAACCTGAAGGCCGAGGATAAAAGGATGGCCTCGGGAGAGCTGGTGAGGAAGTGTCATATTTTATCGCGTGGTTTTTACAAGAGGGGTAAGCGAGAAGAGGGAAGGAGGTATGAGGAATTGGCCAAGCGGTATGGGGCATAGGGGAACAATCGGATTAAAAACCAAATGGGAGCAAACCTCAATGGGCCGGTTTTTAAGGAAGATAGGAATTGACGCCGTCGATTCGAGGGATCACTTCTTTTGCATGACCTTTCACCCCAATCTTGAGGGTCTCAGGAGATCCATAGAGCATGTGGGTCTTCTTCAGCCCATTATCGTACGGGAGAAATCCCAGGGGTCGGGTTACCAGGTGATTAGCGGATTCAAGAGACTGACCGTCTGCGAACAATTGGGGCTGGAGGAAATTGAGATCTTCTCCTACCGAGAAACGGAATTGGGCGACCCGGAAGGTCTTAATCTGGCCCTCCACGAGAACCTCACGACCCGGGGCCTCAATCTTATCGAGAAATCGATGGTCCTCAACAAACTCATTCACCGTTTCGGGCTTTCAGAGGAGTCGATCACCGGGGATTACATGCCCTTGCTCGGCTTACAGCCCAACATAAAAATCCTGGGAAAGGTTTCTCAACTCGTCCAGTTACGAGCAGAGATAAAACGGTATATCGTCGAGGAGAAGGTATCCCTGGAGAACGCGGCCCAGCTATTGGAATTCCCCCCTGAAGATCAGGCAGAGATAGGAAGGTTGGTTTCAAAACTGAAACTGGGGGAGAATAAATTAAAGGAGGTTTTGACCTTCTTACGGGAAATATCCTTGAGAGACGGGTTGACGGTGAGGGAACTGATCCAAGGTGAAGTAGAGGCGATAGCATCCGATAGCAGCCTCTCCAAGGTTCAAAGTACCCATCGCGTGAGAAGACGGCTCAGGGAGATGAGATTTCCCCAATTAACGGAACTGGAAAGGGACTTTCGTGAGAGGCGAAAAGGCTTGGGGTTGGGCCCAGGGATATCCCTCAATCCGCCTCCTTTTTTTGAAGGGGATACGTTCAGGCTGGAGTTTGGCTTTAAGGATATGGGGGAATTCAAGGCTATACTCTTAAAATTGATGGAGGCCTCGGAGCGGAAGGAGTTGGGGGAAATGATCGATGCAGTCCCTTAAGGATTCACCGCCTTTGGAACTCCTTTGTTCCTCCCCTCTTCCCGCGGGTATGTTGGCCAAATTCCCTTTCGCTTACTGAAAAGAATTATTGACCATTCTAGAGTTCGCTTCACTGTAGTTGTGGTTCTGCGGTGTTGCAGTCCCGCAGTGTTGCTATTTTCTCTATAGCGTCTTGCATAGTTCCGCATAACTCAAACGAGCATTAAATCCAAAAAGTTTTTATTATTTGATCATGAGTGCTTTGTATTTGTTTAGAGTGTAGTATTTCCCTTGAGGGCTTTGGTCATTTGAATTTGTTTAGAGTTTGGTAATTGGGATTTGGAATTTGCCTGTATCTTCATTATATACGCGAATATTTTGATCAGCGAATGGCGATTTTTACAAGGATTTCCAGAACGTTGAGAAACCTCCAATTAATGGTAAGTGGAACTCATGGCAAGATATGAGTTGAGGAGGATTTTCCTGGATCGAGGGGTTGTGGGAAACCCCGTTGCAGACGGAATTTTGAGCAAGGCGGGGGGGATTCCCGTAACAATGGTAAATGGTATCCAGGAGGCCACCCGCAGGCTCAGTTCTTTCGAGGATTCGATCGGGGAAGGAAAGCACAGCCTTTTGATAACCCGGCAGAAAGGCGAATTTGTGAAAAAATGCCCCGGGACCCATAATCGTATCTGTTGCCGCTATTACATCATCAATCTCGTGGTGAACTGTCCTATCGATTGCTCTTATTGCATCCTCCAAGGGTATCTTAATAATCCCGCCATCACCATCTATGTCAATATCGATGATCTTTTCGCCCAGATGGAGGAGAAGCTCTCCAGTAATTCAGGCCGAATCTTCCGCCTGGGAACCGGGGAACTGGGGGATAGCCTCGCCTTCGATGAAATGACCCATTTCTCGACCATAATGGTCCCCTTCTTTTCCAATAAAGAAAATGGGATTTTCGAGCTGAAGACGAAGACGGAAGAAGTGGGTAATCTCCTGGACCTGGACCATAGGGGGAAAACGGTGATCTCCTGGTCGGTGAATCCCGAGAAGGTGGTCGAAGAGGAGGAATTGAACGCCTCAACCCTGGCGAGAAGATTGGATGCAGCGAGGAAATGTCAGCAAAGGGGGTATCACATCGGGTTGCATTTCGATCCCCTCATCTATTGCCCGGAATGGGAACGGGATTACCGGGAGGTTATCGAAAAGGTGTTCGAAAAAATCGATGGGAAGGGGATAATCTGGGTCAGCTTAGGTGGATTTCGTTTTCCTCCCTATTTGAAGCCGATCATTGGTAACCGATTTCCCGCCTCCAAGATCCTTTTGGGTGAGCTCTTTCCGGGAAACGATGGGAAGCTTCGGTATCTTAAGTCCATCAGGGTAGGAATGTATCGGGAGATCGTTCGCTGGTTGCGAGAGTACGAACCGAGCCTTTTCATCTATCTCTGCATGGAGAGCCGGGAGGTATGGGAGAAGGTATTCGGTTGGTCTCCCAAGGATAACAAGGCGTTGGATAACCTCTTTGCCCATAGGGTCCGATCCTTCACTCCCATGAGCCAATGAGCCGATAAATAACCGCAGTTTCCTCACTTTAAATGGACTATGTTTGTAATCTATTGATTGTAGAGTAAATTATATTTTCATAAGTGAACACCCTTATCCTTTCGCTTCAGCGCTTTGTGATGTGACCCTTTCGGGGTCTAAAAATTAAGGAAACTCCAGAAGTGATTACATTGACATTGGTGGGGTGTTCATCTAATATCGGCATGAATGAGAGATACGGGCTCATTTTTCAAATTAAGGGCTGACAGTAGGGGGGAGGGAAGGAGGTGAGCAATGGAAGTGGTCTCAGAGAGATCAAAAACAAAATAAACCAAGGAGGTGAGATAATAGTGAAGCGAACATTTATAATTATAGGGGTAGTAGTAGTTGTGGTCATAGCGGCGGTACTTTTCTACTATTTTGCAATCCCCCCGAAAATCGAGCGGAATATTAAAGTTGGGGTAATAGATTGTTACACCGGGCCAGCAGCAATGTTCTGCAAGGAGGCACTCAATGGATTTGAACTGGCCCTGAATGAGATCAATAAGGAAGGTGTTCTGGGGTCTAAGATCGAGTTTACCACTCGAGACACCAAGTTTAAGGTGGACATTGGCCTCAGCATGGCCAGGGAACTGGTAATGAGGGAGAACGTTGACATCCTCGTGGGGACCATTAGCAGCGGTATTGCCCTGGCCGTGTCAGATTACTGCAAAGGGGAGAAAGTGCCACTTTTGGTCTGGATTTCGAAGAGCGAAAGGATTACTGGAGAGAAGGGACATCGCTATGTCTTCTCCACAGGTGAAAATACTGCCATGTTTGGCAAAGCCGGTGGAGTTGCCTTGGCTGAGAAGCCGTTTATCAAATACTGGATTGCCGGGGATGATTACGAGTATGGACATGCCATAGCTGACGCTGCCTGGCGCAATCTAAAACAGCGAAAGCCCGAGATAGAAAAGATCGGAGAATCGTGGTGGAAGATAGGCGAGCCTGACCTCGTGCCCTATATTACCGCTATTCTGGCGGCAAAACCTGACGCCGTTATATTTTGCACCGGTGGCGCCAGCATGGTCAATGTCATGAAAACCGCCAAGGCGACCGGCATGTCTGAGAAGGTCCAAGGCTGGATTCCAACCGCTACGGAAACCGCCATTCTCAGGGCGCTCGGTCCTGAGGCCCCCGAGGGTATGATGGGCACCAGCGACTACCTTTTCTATCACCCTGATACCCCAGCCAACAGGGAATTTGTCAAGGCCTTTAAAGATGCCTACGGGAAACACCCTGGTTTTTCCGGCTTTCACGGTTATATTACCGCCCATTTCATAGCCGAGGCTTTCAGGAAGGCGGGTGCCCTTGACAGGGAGAAGCTCATCGATGCTCTGGAGGGGTTGAAGATAGATAGCCCTGCGGGCGAGGTAGAGATGCGAGCCTGTGACCATCAAGTCGTGCTGCCGATTTTCATGGGGGTGACCAAGAAGGTGCCGGAGTACGATTTTCACATTTCTACCGATATTATAACCCTGACAGGCGATGACGTAATGCCCACGTGCGAGGAGATTATGAAAGCACGGGGGAAATGATGATCACGGTGTAACTGGGGGCCAATGGCCCCCAGTTACTCGTTTGAAGGAAAACGGATACCATGGAATTTGGTCTCGCTGCCCTGGCCAGTCAGTTAGTGGTCGGCCTCAGCCGCGCAATGATTTTATTCATCGTCTGTGCCGGGCTGAGCTTCGTTCTCGGGGTGCTCCGGGTTCCGAACGTCGCCCACGGTTCACTATACATGATAGGGGCATTCTCAGCCTATGGCATCGCAATGCGCTTATTTGGCGGCAGCTCGGCCGGCTTTTGGCTGGCCTTAATCCTAGCCCCCTTCGTGGTAGCCCTGGTAAGCTTGATTGCGGAGAGGGCGCTCTTCTGCCATCTCTACGAAAGAGAACACCTGATGCTGCTGCTATTTACCTTCGCCTTAATGCTCATCTTTGGCGATTTGGTTAAGATAATTTGGGGCGCAGAATACAGATCGGTCTCGCCCCCTGCCCTTCTCAGGGGTTCAGTCTCGATGTTTGGTGCGTCGATTCCCCGCTACAATCTCTTTCTCCTCATCATTGGCCCCCTAGTGGCCATCGGCCTGTGGCTCTTTACGAATAAGACGAAGATAGGTAAGATCTCCCGGGCGGCAGCAGTCGATAGAGAGATGGTGAGTGTAATAGGTATCAATGTAAGCTGGGTATTTGCAGCGGCATTCGTGATCGGTTGTTACCTCGCTGGACTGGGTGGGGCCTTGGTGGCCCCTACGGTGAGTGTCACCCTGGGAATGGATCACACCATAATTATTGAGGCCTTCCTCATCGTTACCATCGGGGGATTGGGTAACATGTGGGGCGCCCTTGTTGGCTCCCTCATCTTTGGGGTGACCCACTCCTTCGGCGTATTGCTCTGGCCACAATTCGCCATCGTTTTCCCCTACGCTGCGGTGGTGATTGTGTTGTTCCTCCGGCCAAGAGGCCTGCTCAAATCGGTTTGGTAACAAGGAGTGGACTTTGTTCAGAGGGATCATTGATCTGAAATCACTGTGGCCCATAGCAGCTATCTTTATCGTTCTGCTCATTCTGCCGCCAATACTTCCGAGATTTTACACCTACATCCTTGCTCTAATTTTCGTCACTTCCCTGTTGGCCATGAGCCTTAACCTTGTCCTCGGCCACGGCATGATTTTCCAATTTCACCATGGTGTTTTTTACGGGGTAGGGGCATACACCGCTGCCCTGATGCTAGCCAAGTCCTCCCTGCCCATGTGGGTCGGCTTTGTTGCTGGCCCACTAATGGCAGCGGTGGTGGGCCTGATCATCGGCTGGTTTTGTGTCAGGCTGACGAGGCTGTACTTTGGCATGCTCCAGATTTCCTTGGGTTCGCTGATTTGGGCAATCGTATTCCGGTGGTATAGCTTTACCGGCGGCGATGACGGGATCCATGGTATTCCAATGCCCCCGCTCATCTCCTCATTGAATAATGCATACTATTTTATCCTGATCATCCTTGTCATCTGCCTGGTAGCCCTGTACCTGATTTTAAAATCCCCCTTTGGGAGCACGCTTGAAGCCATCCGTGACAATCCACAGCGGTGTGAAGCGGTTGGCGTCAACGTCAGGCGGCATCAGCTCATGGCAATCGTAATCTCCACCTTCTTTGCCGGGATTGCCGGTGTTCTCTTTGTGGTGCTGGAGCGTTCCGTTTTTCCCGACTTGCTGTTCTGGGTTTTATCACTCGAGATATTCATCATGTGCCTCTTGGGGGGATGGTTTACCTTTGCCGGACCGATACTAGGAGCGGCAATAATGGTGGCTCTGCGAACTTTTATTGGGATTTTTACCGAGTACTGGACGCTGATTCTCGGGGTAATCCTGATATTACTCATCTTCTTCCTTCCAGAGGGGGTAATGGGATATTTTTTGGAGGGATTTAAGCCGCATGCAAAAGAGGTAGCCGAAAGGAGGGGCGAATGAGATGTTGCAGGTGGAGGCCGTAGATAAATCGTTCGGCGACTTCATGGCGGTATGCCAGGCGAACCTCAGCGTTGGGAGGGGAGAGCTGGTGGCTGTTATCGGGCCCAATGGTGCTGGGAAGACCACCCTCTTCAATCTCATTACCGGTCAGCTATGGCCCGACAGGGGAGAGATAATCTTCGGGGGGGAGGATATCAGTGGATTGCCTTCTTACCAGATCTGTAAGAGGGGGATTGCCCGATCATTTCAAATAGTCAACATCTTCCCCCGGCTCACCATTTTCGGGAACGTTCAGGTAGCCGTGCTATCGCAGCAGAGAAGAAGCTCCAACCTTTTCCTCCCCGCGCAGAACTTGGCTGTGGAGGAGACGAAGTCCATTTTGGAAAGCGTGGGTCTTTCGGATAAGGCCACACACATTGCTGGCTCGCTATCCCATGGTGACCAGAAAATCCTGGAGATAGCTATAGCCTTAGGCAATGAGCCAGAGCTGCTGATTCTGGATGAGCCTACTGCTGGCATGTCTCCTGAGGAAACGGCGGCGACTTTAGAGCTCATCAAGAATCTGGCCAGCAGTAAAGGTTTAACGATCTTGTTCTGTGAGCATGACATGGATGTGGTCTTCTCCATTGCCCAGAGCATCATGGTTATGCACCAGGGGAGAACTCTTGTTCAGGGGAATCCGGAAGAGGTAAAAGGAAACAAAAAGGTACAGGAAGCCTACCTGGGGGGTGAATGATGCTCGAGGTAGAGGAAATCCACACTTTCTACGGTTTGAGCCACATTCTCTTCGGGGTTTCCCTCAAGGTCGAGCAGGGGGAGGTGGTTTGTCTTCTTGGTCGGAACGGGGCGGGAAAAACAACCACCATGAAGAGCATAATGGGCCTAACGCCACCGAGACGAGGGAACATCAGGTTCAGGAATGAGGAAATCACCGGAAGGCAACCCTATTTGCTGGCTCGAAAGGGCATAAGCTATGTCCCTGATGATAGAAGGATCTTTGCCGACCTCACGGTAGGAGAGAATCTGGAGATAGCCGCGAGGAAGACACGGGGGACCGAGGAATGGGACATGGAGAGGATCTATGAACTTTTCCCTGCCCTGAAGGATATAGAATCCCGCAAGGGTGGTTGCCTCAGCGGAGGCGAGCAGAAGATGTTAGCCATTGCAAGGGCACTCATGGGCAATCCGGAACTCCTGCTCTTGGATGAACCCACCGAAGGTCTAGCACCTGTGCTCGTGCACGCCCTGGAGGAACAGATAAGTAAGTTGAAGAATGCCGGTTTAACGGTTTTATTAGCTGAACAGAATGTGAGGTCTGCCCTAAGGTCGAGTGACCGAGGCTATATCATTGATAACGGTCAGATCCGTTACCATGGAAGCGTTGGGGAGCTGAGGGAGAATGACGAGGTGAGGAAAAAATATCTGCTGGTATAGCCTGGTTACAAGAAGATGAGTATCCTCTTAAGATAGGCCAAAAGGACGAAAAGGAAGACCAATGACGATGAGACGATGACGAATACGTCCCCGTATCGAGTATAGAAGGTTTCTCCGATTTTGGGATTGATTTGGCCAACCAAAGCCTCCTTGACGAAGAGTCCGCTCCTTTTCCGAATCTCCCCCTTGGCATCGATGAAGGCACTTATCCCGGTATTGGCCGCCCTGGCAATAGAAACCCGATTTTCAATGGCCCTGAAGATCGCCATGGATAGGTGCTGATAAGGGGCAGAGGTCCGTCCAAACCAGGCATCATTCGTTATGGTGACCAAGAAGTCGGCCCCTCCCTTGACGAACTTTCGGCAGAGATTTGGGAAAATGATCTCGAAACAGATCAGGACGCCAAAATCCCCCGAGGGGAAATGGAGATTCTGGACGGTCCTTCCCGGGGAGAGGTTTCCCACCGTGCTGAGGCTTTCCAGAAAGAAGAGGAACTCGGAGAGAGGAACACGCTCGCCGAAGGGAACAAGGTGAATCTTATCATACCTCCCGATGACCTCCTTTTGCGGGGAAAGGAGATAGGCGCTGTTGTAGTACTCCATCTTTCCCTCGCGCCAATCGTGAGAGGGGCTCCCGAAAAGCAGGTGCGCACCGGTCTTTTCGGCAACCTCCAGCACCCAGGGTCGATATCTCTCTTCGGACTGGAAGAAGAACGGGGTTGCCGTTTCAGGCCAGATGATGAGGGATGGCTGCTCCCTCGCAAGGGTGAGACTGAGGTTTTGGTAGATTCGAAGGGTTTCCTCCTGATAGCCGCTGCTCCACTTGATGCTCTGATCGATGTTTCCCTGGGCCAGTCCGATGATAATTTTTCGCTGATGGGAGGAAATGTTTTCAACCCTTTTGATCTGGGCGACGCCGTATCCGAAGACCACGAAAAGAATGGCCAAGACGAGGACGCCTTCACGAAGGGATGGATGTCTTTCCCCTCGTCCCATGATTGAAATATAATCGTAGATCGCCGAATTGATCAGGACGATAAGGAATGAGATACCATAGACCCCTGTTATGTCAGCTACTTGGATGAGGGGAAGGTTCAGATATTGGGAATACCCGAGGGTTGCCCAGGGGAATCCCGTAAGGAAAAAGGAACGGACGTATTCAAGGGTAATCCAGAGGAAGGGGGCCACTACTACCATCTTCCATTGAATTCTTCGCCTTATATAATTGAGCAAGAAGGCGAATATCCCCACATACAGGCTTAAATAAACAACGAGGAGCAGAAGGATAACGCAACTGAGGATGAGGTGGATCCTTCCGTAGGTGTTCACGGCCACGATAACCCAATAGAGAATGCCGAGAAAAGACACGAAGCCCGTAATGAAGCCCAGATAAAAACTGGTCAGAAGATTCTCACTCCGGATGGCAAAGAGCAATGGGATGAGGGAAACCCAGGCAAGTATTTCCATATCGAATTTGGGAAATATGAGGCAGAGAAGCAACCCGGAGAGGCAAGCGAGAAGGAATTGTCTCATTTTCATGGTTTCCCCATCATGAAGACGACGCTGAAAATAAATACAGCGACGAGAAAGGCGGTGAGGATTTCTCTCGTGAGACAGAGGGAGGCAATCTTCATCTTGGGCATCTATTGTATGGGGGAAACTACCCCATTGTCAATGAATCCTCCCGAGATTTATCGGTTCTGCAGCCTTGCAGTGTTGCAGTCCAGCGGTCAGTGGGGAGGAGGGAACGAGATCAAGGGGGGAGGGAGAAATAGTAACTTTTTTCATAATACTGACAATTTTTCTTCAAAAGGCGTTTTATAGTCTAACATGGAAGGGCCTCAATACTTTAGTTTTATTATATAATCTTTCCGGTAATCCCCTCTTATTTCAATGAGTAGTTGGCATGAAATTTGCTCCAGAAATAACGGAGTTTTAAAGGAAAAATCCATGTACACGCTTCTTCTCTTTCAACTGTTACTGGCCGTCTTCGGTATCTACGCCGCATTGAAATATGTGGACATGGCCAAATTATACGTCCCTCTGACATGTCTAACGGCCATGTTTTTCGTGGGGAAGCTGGAAGCAAGGCTCACAAGAAAGGAGGAAGGGGAGGAATCCGCGGAAACCGAAGGCGATGGATCTGAGAAAAAACCAGATGAATTCGATACGGTAAAATACATTCTCTGGGGGAAGAACGAGTTGATGTTGGTCGATGCGGTCCACGCAGTCCTCAAGGACTTGGGTCTCCAGGTGACCAAGACGCCAAAATATTCTACCATCGACCGAATCGTTAAGATCCCCGGAAGCCATATGACCTTTGGCATGCAGGTCATCGGGTCGGATCTTGAGGTAAAAGGAGATAATAGTAAATTCAATCAGGCCTTACAATTTGAGCGAGAAAAGGAGAATGACGAAAAGACCGTCATTATCGCAAATGCCCATCATAATATCTCCTTGTCCGAGAGGGAAAAGCTCGAGGATTTCTCAAAGGAGGCCCTTATGAGGATGGAACCCACCAGGGTTGTCGGCCTTAACACCTTCACCCTATACAAAGTCTGGACGCTATGCAAATATAAGGGGAAGGATGTGAAGGACATCCTAAAGCTCCTCTTCAATCACCCCGGGGGTTTGTTTAGAATCGAGGAATATAATATGCACCTGTAAGATCATTCCCATCTCCATCAAACCGCTATTGAAATGGTGGCCACTTTCGAACCCTGCCGCCCCTTTGAACCCTCACCCATAAGGTGCAGGACCTTCACCATAAGACCTCTGCTTCGTTTCCCGGATAACTCGCTATCTTGAGTTTTTCGCTTTGATCCTTCGTGATACCTGAGGGAGCCCCACCTGCCCTTTATCGGTTTCCGTAGGTATGAAGAGGGCCTTAGTCTCAAATCCCCTCGAATTGCCTCATAATAATAACACTATTTACCCCGCCAAATCCTGCCGAGATGGACATGGCGGTTTTGACCGCAACCCTCCGTGGCTCGTTGGGGACGTAGTCCAGATCGCATTCGGGGTCTGGAAACTCGTAATTGATGGTTGGGTGGATCATTTCCCTCTGGATAGTCAGGGCTGTTGCCACCGTTTCGACTCCACCTGCTGCACCCATGGTATGACCGGTAATCGATTTGGTTGAGCTGATGGGAATGTGGTAAGCCCATTTTCCCATCGCCTTCTTTATCGCCAGCGTCTCCACGGCATCGTTCAGCAGAGTCGACGTCCCATGGGGATTGATATAGTTTATCTCCCTCGGGCTAAGGCCAGCGCTTTTCAATGCAAGCTTGATCGCCCTTATGAGGGACCTGCCTTGGGGATCAGGCTCGGTAATGTGATAGGCATCCGCCGTCATCCCATATCCGATGAGCTCGGCATAGATCGAGGCATTCCTTGCAAGGGCGTGTTCCAACCTCTCCAATATGAGTATTCCCGACCCCTCCGCCATGACAAATCCATCCCTTTGAGCATCGAAGGGGCGACTCGCCCCCATCGGGTCATCATTTCGAGTGGACATAGCCCTGAGGGCGACGAACCCACCGAAAACATATGGGGTGATACAGGCATCCACCCCTCCCGTGGCGACAATATCTTCTGCTCCCCCCTGGATCTGGCGATAGGCGTTGATAATGGCGTGGGTGCCGGAGGCACAGGCTGATGAAACGGTATAGGTAGACCCCCGAAGGCCAAATCGATCTGCCACATTGGAAGCGATGGAACTCATATAGATGTGGGGTAACCCAAAGGGGGATAATCGCTTCGGCCCACGATGCTCAATGAATTTTTCATGATACATCTCCATGAGGTCCATATTTTCAACTCCGATGCCCAAAATGACCCCTACCTTGAAGGAATCCAATTCCCCCAAGTAATACTGGCCTTCTTTCGACCTCTCCTCATTCAATTCTACTCGCAGATCGGCGTCCTTAAGGGCCAACATAGTTCCGGCGATGGCGAATCGGGAAGTCCTGCCTAAATGTTTCGACCTCTTCGTCTCGATCACATAGTCGGAAAGGTTAAAGTGCTCTATGGGAGCGGCGATTTTGGTATTATACTGATCCATATCGAAACCGTGGAAGTTGATGCGCTTGCTCCCCGACCTTCCCTTCACAAGTGATTCCCAGTATGGCTCCTTTCCTATGCCCACGGAGGTAACCGGCCCCACCCCGGTAATCACAACCCGTTTAGATATGTCCCTTAAACGTCGACCCCTCATCTGGCCACCTCTTATCTTATTCTATCAGAAGGAAACTTTAATAAAAAAATAGGGGAAAAATCAAATCTTTTTTTCGGAAAGGGAAACGAAAGACCCGATTGTCTTGATTTTTTTTGTCCTTCCATCTACTGTAAGGTTTACTTGCTCGGCACATTTCCATTCGGGAAAGGATCAACGAATTTGGCCAAGGCCATAAGCCTCCTATCTGGCGGATTGGATAGCATACTGGCGACACGCCTTTTACAGGACCAAGAGATTGAGATCCTGGCCATCTGTTTTCAAACCCCTTTTTTCGGTTTCCAGAAGGCAGAAAAAGCGGCGGCCCAGTTGAAGGTTCCCCTGCGGATCATCGATATTTCCGAGGAGCATATCCAATTGGTTCGAAATCCGAGATACGGATACGGAAGGAACATGAATCCCTGTATCGATTGTCACATCTTGATGTTGAAGCGAGCTGGGTACCTTCTCGAAAGGGAGAACTTCGATTTCATCTGTACCGGTGAAGTGATGGGACAACGCCCCATGTCCCAGAATAAACAGACTCTTCAGATGGTTGCCCGAAACTCCGGCCATGAAGGGCTCATTCTTCGTCCCCTTAGTGCCAAGCTCTTGTCCGAAACCCTCCCTGAAAAGGAGGGTAAAGTCGATCGGCGAAGGCTCCTGGATATCCGCGGCCGTTCCCGCAAAAGCCAATTTGAATTGGCAAAACGGTATGGGATAGATGATTTTCCCGAGCCCGCCGGGGGATGTTTGCTCACCGACCCGGCCTTTTCCAGACGACTACGGGATATCCTTACCCATCAGGGCCAGGTTCAAATCCGGGATGTCGAGCTCCTCAAGGTGGGGCGCCATTTTCGATTGGATGAATCCACAAAGGTTATCATTGGGAGACGCAAAGATGAGAATGAACGACTCCTGGAGCTAGCCCAGGAGGGTGATATGATCATCAAGGTGATGGATTATCCGGGACCCATCGCATTGATTCCCCGCGGTTCCCCAAAGCCTTCTATCGAGATTGCCGCATCCCTCTGTGCCCGCTACAGCGATGCGCCCAATAATATACCCGTTGTGCTCCTCTTGGAAAAGGGTAGAGGAGAGGAAAGGCTGGAATTACCGGCCTGTTCACAAGAGACCTGTCAGTCGTTGATCATATGAAGTAGTCCTTACGCTTGGAGAGCGATCGATCAGGAGAAAATCCTCATCTCCACGCATCCATAGATTTTCTCAAGCCGGGAATCCCGAGAGCGAGGACACTATATAACGCGGCAGGGGCGGAAAATGAAGTCCTTCAAAAACTTGTAAAGCTCCAGTGCCGTTTCCCGTTGACTTTTAGATGAGAATGTATTACATGGCTTGTAATCGGGTGGGTGAAGGGAATGACCTTGAAGAAGCTTCCGATCACGAGATCGGGCTATAGAAATCTGATGAAGGAATTGAGCCGTTTGAAGAGGGTGGATCGGGTTCAGACGATGAAGGACATCGAGGAGGCCCGTTCCCATGGCGACTTGACTGAGAACGCCGAATACGAAGCGGCAAAGGAAAGGCAGGCCTTTATCGAACGAAAAATCCATGATATCGAATCCAGACTGACCCATTCGGAGATCATTGAGACGAAAAACCTATCAACCGATAGGGTGGTATTCGGATCAGTGGTTTTATTGGAAAATGTGGATACCGGCGAACGGGTCCAATACCAACTCGTGGGCCCCGATGAATCGGATGTGAAGCAAGGTAAGATTTCGTCACATTCCCCCGTGGGCTGTGCCCTCATCGGAAAGGAGGTCAATGATGAGGTAAGCGTTCGGACGCCCGGAGGAATGCGAAATTTCATTGTAATGCGAATTTCTTCCGCTTAAGAGGAATCTTCTCTTATTTCCCAAAATCGTTGGATCTTGAATTTACCAGCCGTTTTCCCAGATGCACCAAATCCTTCCCCTGAGCTTTTTGCTCGATCCCTGTCTTTTTTCGGAAATCACCCCTTTTTGCATGAAAACAGGAGCTATGGCATCGGGCCTACTCATTGATGCTTTGGATTACGGGGGTTAAAAAAAGCGGCTTCTCCTCTCAATAATACCGATATAAGGGACGATATGGGTACCAAAGGGGATATGGCCAATGCGGGGAATCCCACCACCAGGGGTAAGGCCAATAGGGATATTCGGCTTTCCTTACTTTCCTCCAAAGATGGATCTCCCTGGGCGAAAGTATGGGATACGTATATTCGATTTCGTCTATGGGCATCACTTCCTGCCCTGTAATTTCACCGGCTACGGTAATCTCCCTGTCCTTTCGGTATATAGCCGTATCCAGGTAATCCGGATAGAGTACGATGAACCTCCCCTTGCTCTCGTTCGATTCTTTAGGCCTTCCCCATCCATTTAGATCCTTTTCCAATACGACGATACGCGTACCCTCCTTTAGGTTCTTGCTCTCGATGATCACCCCGCCCCAGAGAACGACCTTTCCCTTATAGAAATTGGGGTCCTTGATCACCTCCCTGAGGCTCAGATCCCCGCTTACCTCCCTCCTGACGTCTCTTGAAATGACATAGACGCACCCTGCAAGGAGAAGAAATATCAAGGATAACAGCAATGGACGGAGATATTTTTTCATCATCACACCCACTATCTTATCAAAATTGGGGGATTTCGCCAATTGGCTTGATGGGAATTCATCCAGTAATTCCCCTTTTGCCTTTAAGTCCCCATGGAAGTATGCTAATGATGTTACAGAACCATGGGCGTAGACCTAAGCAAGAGGCCTTTGTTATGGGGAATTTCAGGACGCTGAGGGAATATTTCGTCCAAAACAGATGGCGCCTTCTCGCCGGGCTGGCCACCCTCCTGGTGGTAGATGGCCTTCAGCTCATCATCCCCCAGATTATCAGATGGGCCATCGATGACCTCACCATCGGGGGAATAGTACAGGCCGCTCTGATCAAATATGGTATCTACATAGCGGTGATCGCCCTGCTCATCGGGTTTTTCCGGTACTTCTGGAGACTTATGATTTTGGGGACGGCCCGAAGGATTGAGGAGGCCTTGCGAAACCGCCTATTTTCACACCTTCAAATCTTATCGCTCAGCTTCTTCCAGGAGACGAAGACGGGAGACCTCATGGCCCATGCCACAAATGATATAGATGCCGTACGAATGGCCGTGGGGATGGGGCTTGTGGCCATTACCGATACCCTCGTGCTTGGAGTCTCGTCTATCGTATTCATGATCTTGATCGATCCACGGTTGACCCTCTTCGCCATTATTCCCATGCCCTTTATTGCCCTTGTAACCACACGTTTCAGCAGGCTCGTCCATCATCGATTCGAAGGCGTTCAGGCCTCTTTCTCCAGGCTGACCGAGGGGGTAAGGGAAAGCCTTGCAGGGATAAGGGTGATCAAGGCCTTTGTCCAGGAGGAACACGAGAAGGGAAAGTTGGGGCACATTGGCCAAGAGTACGTGGGGAAAAACCTTCGTCTGATCAAGGTATGGGGGATGTTCTTCCCCTTGATCATACTCCTTGCAAACCTGGGAACGGTTATCGTTCTCTGGCGTGGAGGGATTGAGACAATAGTGGGAATCATCACCGCGGGCGATTTCGTCGCCTTCATGACGTATCTTGGCATTCTCACCTGGCCCATGATGGCCCTGGGATGGGTCATCAACCTCATCCAGAGGGGATCCGCTTCCATGGGTCGGATCAACAAGATCCTGAACACTCAGCCCGAAATTGTCGGCCTCCCTTCTATACGTCCAATTTCCAAGCTGGAGGGAAAGATCGAGTTTCGGGACCTCACCTTTTCCTACAAAACGGGATTGCCACCGGCTCTCAAGGGCATCACCTTCGACGTGAATCCCGGGGAATTTGTGGCAATAGTTGGAAGAACGGGCACGGGGAAAACCACCCTTTGTAACCTCATTCCCAGGCTCTTCGGCCCGCCCAGTGGCCATCTCTTCTTGGATGGCCGGGAGATTCACGCTATTCCCGTCGAAGTTGTGAGGGGAAGCGTCGGCTACGTCCCCCAGGACACCTTCCTCTTCTCCAATACCATCAGGGAAAATATCGTCTTCGGAAACCCCCAGGCTTCGGAGGAAGAGATCGCGAAAGCCGCCCGAATTGCCCAGATTGATGAGGATATAAGATCCTTTCCCATGGGCATTGAGACGGTCATCGGGGAGAAGGGGGTAACCCTCTCTGGAGGGCAGAAGCAGCGCATCGCCATCGCCCGGGCCATTCTCTTGAACCCACAAATCATGATCTTAGACGATGCCCTCTCCTCCGTAGATACCCAAACAGAGGAGAGGATTTGGAATGGGCTCAGCGAAATCCTTGTTGGGAAAACCCGCATCGTGGTCTCCCATCGCCTGTCATCCATAAAGGAAGCTGATAAGACCATCGTCCTCGATGATGGGGAGATCAAGGAGATGGGAAATCATGCGAGCCTCCTCTCCATGGGCGGGATCTATGCCGAGATCTACAGGAGACAACAGATCGAGGAGGAATTGGACGGGGAAAATAGAAGGGTAAGTATTCATGCACGTTGATTACGGGTATTTCGAGGGAGACCATTTGGGAAAGCCTTACGACATCAAGTTGTTGCGCCGGCTTTTTACCTATGCGAGACCCTACCGTCTTATTATCGGCCTATCCATCGTGTTGATGCTCTTTGTCACGGGGTTCGAGCTCCTCTTTCCCTATTTGATAAAAGTGGCCATCGACAACTACATCGTCGTTTCTGCCCGGCAAATTACATTGAGCACCCGTGACTCCCACCTTCAAAAGATGCTCTTGGATCGATACGGGGCACACCTGCTCCCCACGGTGGAGCCGGGGACCTTCTTGCTTCTCCCCTCCGATCTCAAAGAGTTTGATCGCCGGGATCTGGTATCCTTCCAGAGGGCAGGCATTATCAGCGAGGACCGGTTCTACCCCTTCAGCCCGAGTGAAGGGGTGGAAAAGGTAGTCAAACAAAATCCGTCCTATTTCCAAGAGAGCGGGGGGTACTATTTTATATCCTATCGGGATATGAAGCATCTAGAGCGTAAGGACCTCCTTACATTGAGGAGAGGTGATATAAGGGGAGTGGCGGTTGTTTCGGCAATCTTTATCCTCATCCTCATATTGAGCTTCGGATTTAACTTCGTTCAAGTCTATGCCATGGAATACACCGGACAAAAGGTGATGCATGATTTGAGGATGCGGGTCTTTGGCCACATTCAGCGGCTATCCCTCTCCTTCTTCGATCGTACCCCCATTGGAAGGCTGGTGACCCGGGTCACCAATGATGTTCAAAACCTCCATGAGATGCTAACCACTGTATTTAGCCATCTCGTAAAAGACATATTTCTGCTGGCAGGTATCATAGTGGTGCTTATCAAGATCAACTGGGAACTCGCACTGGTCTGTTTCAGTCTGTTGCCCCTCATCATCTACGTTACCTTCTCCTTCAGCGGCAAGGCTCGGGATGCATTCAGGGAAGTCCGCCTCAAAATCGCCAAGATCAATGCTACGCTTCAGGAAAACTTCTCGGGGATAAAGGTAGTCCAAATCTTCAACAGGGAGAGGGAAAACCACAGGAGGTTCAAGGCCCTCAACCACGAGAACTACCTGGCCAACATGCGGCAAATAGGTATATTCGCCCTCTTCGTTCCCATCATTGAGATCGTCGGGACCATCGCCATTGCGCTGCTCATCTGGTATGGTGGGGGAAAGGTCATCTCGAACACCCTAAGCCTAGGAACCTTGGTGGCCTTCCTTTCCTACTTGAGGATGTTCTTTCAACCCATAAGGGACATAGCGGAGAAGTATAACCTCATGCAGTCCGCTATGGCATCAACGGAACGAATCTTTGGTGTATTGGACAATCGAGAGATGATCCCGGAACCATCGGTTCCAAAATCCATCGTCGGGATGAGGGGGAACATCGACTTCAGAAATGTCACCTTCTCCTACACGGGGGATGACTCGGTGTTACGGGACATCTCCTTTAGCGTCAGAGGTGGGGAGACGGCGGCCATTGTCGGTGCCACGGGAGCGGGAAAAACCTCTATCATCAGCCTCCTGGAACGCTTTTACGATCCTCAAAGTGGCCAAATTCTCATCGATGGTGTCGATGTTAGGGAACTGGAAACATCCTTTCTTCGATCCCAGATCGGGTTGGTGCTGCAAGATGTCTTTCTCTTCGCTGGGGATATCCAGTCCAACATCCAGTTGGGAAACGACGGCCTTTCCCGGGACGATATCGAAAGGATCATCCGGTATGTTAATGTAGACCGGTTAATTCAAAAGCTCCCCAGAGGATTGCAAGAGGATGTGAAGGAAGGGGGATCCAGCCTTTCGGTGGGTGAGAGGCAGCTCTTAGCCTTTGCCCGGGCCTTGGCGGTAAATCCAAAAATTCTGATCCTTGACGAGGCCACCTCAAGTGTCGACACGGAGACGGAGGGGCTTATCCAAGATGCCTTGGGGAAACTCATGCAAGGTCGAACCTCCATCATCATCGCCCATCGGCTTTCTACCATTCAACGAGCGGACCGGATCATCCTCATGCATAAGGGGAGGATACGGGAGATGGGAACCCAGGCCCAATTAATGGCAAAAAAAGGTTTCTACCACAAGCTCTACCAGCTTCAATACAAACCATAACCACATTACGGTGCTGCAGTCATGCGGTTAATGCCGGACCCTTTTTTCATTGAACTGCGTGATGAATTCTTGCTTAGCCTTTGCTCAATCCCTTTGAGATCTCAAACATAAATCTCGAAGGAGGCCAGGGATCTCCTGCTCCAGCACGCCTACCCGGGAAATGTCCGAGAACTGGAAAATATTATCGAAAGAAGCGTGGTGATCAGCATGGGTGACATCATCATGACCCGCGATCTACCCTTTCACGTTCGGGCGGGGCTGATGGAGGGTAATCTCGGTCTTGAGGTCACGGGGCAATCCCTCAGTGGCATGCTCTCAGGGATGGAAAGGGATCTTATTGTGAAAATCCTGGACGAGCATGGTTGGGTCCAAACGAAAGCAACCCGGAGTCTGGGGATCAGCGAACGCGTCCTTCGCTATAAGATGAAGAAATACCGCCTCTCCCCGTAACTGTCCTAAAGCACCCGGAGGTATTCGATGATATCCCGGATGTCCTGCTCTAATAGGTCCGGAAAGGCGGGCATATTCGCCACGGGGTATTTAATCTGGTTTCGAATATTATCCTTTGTCACGGCCTTTTTACTCACGGGCAGTGCCTTTTCCTTGAAAATTTCCTTCAATCCCGGGCCGACTTTCTTGTCCTTGCTGTCTGTATGGTGGCAGAATGCACATTTCGAGACGAAGAGGTTTTCTCCTTTCTCAATATCTCCCGTTGTTGTACCAGGACTTGAATAGCCAGCGAATAGGGAAATCAATAGGGTACATATGAGGCCTGCTAAGATCCATTTCACTCTCATCCCCTTACCCTCCCTGGAAAGAATACCCCGCTCAGCTTCCTCATATCACAAATTGAATCGATTTGCAAATCCCCGGATCCTCTCAGGACTCCGCTACGGGTTTTCTGTGTCGATAGCACTGAACCTTGTGACCCTGAAAGGCCTTGAGCAAACACCGCCCGCAGGTTTGACACGTCGATGGGGCCCGATCGCCTGACTTCCAGCGATTTACCAGTCCAGGTTCCCTGATAAACGGCCGGCACATGGCCACGTAGTCAACCTTCTCCTCGAAGAGGAGCCTCTCAATCATCTCCACGGCCCGAATACCCCCCACCAGGATAATGGCGATATTGAGCCTTTCCTTGAACTCCTCGGCCTGGGGCAGGAAGAATGCGCTTGTCTCGGGGTTTCGGATGCTCCTTCGGATCAGATCCTTCGGTATCCTATCCGGGCCGAAGAGGCCACCGCTTATCTCGATGGCATCGAGGCCCGCCATCTCGAAAATAGAAGCCATCTCGGCCGCTTCGGTCGCCTTTATCCCGCCGTCGACGAAATCATCCCCGTTGACTTTCATCAGGATGGGAAAATCCGGACCCACAGTGCGCCTGATATCCTCGATTACCTCGGCCACAAATCGGGCCCGCCTCCTCAGATCCCCTCCATACTCATCCTCCCGTCGATTGCACAGGGGAGAGAGAAATTCGCTCAGGAGGTAACCATGGGCCGCATGCAGCTCTACGGCATCGAAACCGGCCTCCCTGGCCCTTAAGGCCGCCTTGCAAAAGGCCTCCTTTACGGATTCGATCTCATCAGGGGTCATAGCCCTCGACGGCGCTTTCCCGAAGAACTCCCCTTCCATGTCCGAGGGCGCCAGCAACGGCTTTTCGGGTTGTAATATCCGGGATTTACCACCTCCATAGGCGAGCTGGACAGCAACTCGGCCGCCGTATCGATGGACCTCATCGGTTAGCCTTTTCAATCCCGAAATACATTCATCTCGGTGAATGCCCGTCTGCCTAAAGGTGATCCTCCCCTCTTCCGACACGTAGGATATTCCAGTAATAATGAGCCCTACGCCCCCACGGGCAAGTTCAGCCGTGAAGTCGATGAGCCCATCCGTGACAAACCCTTCATCAGTAGCCCGATTCTCCCATGTGGCTGACCTCACGATGCGGTTCTTCAGGACCATATTCCCGATCCGCGTATTCTCGAATATCTGGAACATTGACGGTTTCGCTCCTTCCTCTGCATCAACTTTCCCTTTCTTTATCACAGGCCTTGCCATTACCGCAACACGCGGCGAACGGAATTCGTTTTTTGATTCCCACCCTTGTTACCTTTTAGGGATTTCCTCCTTCTGCTTTATTCTTTAAAACATATTTGGCTTTTTTGACAAGATCCCTTGGCTTTGATAATAGTTTACTGTTCTCCGACAAAGCCAAACCATCCGTGACGGTAGGACGGAAAGCCACGGGTCTTTGAATCTCAGGTGTGCAAACGACGAGCGGCTGTTACCTCATTGAGTAAGTGAGAGAGCGGAACGGCTGGCAGAACCGCCTCATCGAAATAATCTGTAGGGTTTAGAGACAGCCGGGTTACCGAAGTGAATGGATGAATTGGTTTTCTGTTTTTCGCGGTAACATTGCTTGCTCCCTTCGGTCTCCAGTTCGCCCATATTCCACTGTTATGTGAATGTACCATCACAAGAAAGGGAGGCTTAGGATCATGAGGACATCAACACACATTCTCTTCATGGCAGTGCTGATCTCATCGTGCACGGTATCCGCCTTTGCCCAGGAGAAGTTGGCCAAGGAGCTATACAGCAAGGGTGCTATGCTCTATCAACAAGGACGGTATGGAGAGGCAGCCAAGGTAGCTAAAGAAGCATTAGCAGTTACAGAAAAGGCATTTGGCCAAGACCATCCTACTGTGGCGATATCTCTGAACCTTCTGGGCCTGCTAAACCAAGCCCAGGGCAAATATTCCGAGGCCGAGCTCCTTTATGAGCGAGCACTGGCAATAGGGGAGAAAGCCCTTGGTAAGAATCATTCCCATGTGGCGACTTACCTGAACAATCTGGCGGCTGTTTACCAGGCCCAGGGGAAGTATTCCGAGGTCGAACCCCTTCATAAGCGGGCACTAAAAATAAGGGAGGAAGCCTATGGCCGAGATCATTTCCATGTAGCAGAATCCCTGAGCAATCTGGCGTCAGTTTATCAGGCGCAGGGCAAATACGTTGAAGCCGAACCCCTTTACAAGCGGACTCTTAAAATACGGGAGAGATCCTTTGGTCCAGATCATCCCCATGTAGCGGAATCCCTGAGCAATCTGGCGTCAGTTTATAAGACGCAGGACAAATACGCTGAAGCCGAACCCCTTTACAAGCGGGCTCTGGTAATAGATGAAAAGGCACTTGGGAGAGAGCACCCCGAGGTTGCAAAGGACCTGAACAATCTGGCAGACCTTTATCGAATCCAGGGGAAGTATTCCGAGGCCGAATCCCTTCATAAACGGGCACTGAAAATATTGGAGAATGGCCTTGGCCCAGATCATCTCCATGTAGCAGAATCCCTGAGCAATCTGGCGTCAGTTTATCAGACGCAGGGCAAATACGCTGAAGCTGAACCCCTTTACAAGCGGGCTCTGGCAATAAGGGAAAAGGTTCTTGGTAAAGACCATCACGATGTGGCGACTGTTTGCGAGAGTATGGCAGAGCTTTACAGGAAACTTGGCAAAGGAGATGAAGCTGAAAAGTTAGAAGCCCGTGCAAGAAAAATCCGTTCAAATCAGTGAGGGTAATAGTACTGAGGGCACCCTAAGAATCCTTTTACACCAGAACCGTTAGTCGATAGATTTCACAATGTATCCCGTAATCTATCGTCGCTTCAAATGCCACTGATTTGTGTTTGGATTGATCAGCTGTTCGTTATCTAAGAGGTGCTTTCAGGAGCCGGATGTCGTCAATCCACGCGGTCCCCTTACCGTTGATAACGAGATTCAGTTTCACGTTGTCGGGATTTTCTCCCTTCTTTAAGAAGAACGGAGTCTCCTCGGTCGTCCACTCCGTGCTGCCTGTTAATGGAGTCTCGAGACCCCGTGAAAAGAACTCGCCTTTACCCAGGAAATTACACCACATCTCCAAGTAGACTTGACCCTCAACATTTTCCGTTCGAAGGCGGGCCTGATAGATCAGGCGCGCATTCTCAATGTCTATATCGCCTGTCTCAAATAGCCGAATGACCCGAGACGTGGCCGATCTAATTATCAAAGAGCCATTGCCATCACTTGTAATATCCCTGTCAATCCCGACGTCTGAACGTGTAATAATTCCCTCCATGCTTTCGATGGGAAACTGCTTTAGCTCGACCACTTGTTTTGACGGTTTAGAACAACCAAATACAACAAAAATCATCCAAACACATATACACGAAGCCACATCTCTCATACTCATGGTTCTTACCTCCTTTCATGCGTCAGCCGATTTTGAATAAAGCTCACATTCATGAGTGGTTATGAAGTACTGAGAGGTTCCGAGTAAAGCGGTAGTTAAATCTAAAAAAAACACTCCATTTACTATTTTTTACCTCATAGTACGATTTGTCAAATTCCATTCTTGGGATTTCTGAAAGAGTCGTCCCTCGACTGGCTCGGGGCCTGAGCAGTTCGGCCTTGAGACATGTCGACGAGCCCTTCGGTCTGAGCTCGGGGTCGAAGGCTCGGCCGAGTCGACTGAGGATTTATCCCTTCTTTAACTGCAGCACTGCATGACCGCAAGACAGCAACACCAATTTATTGACCGCAACACCGCGGGACTGCAACACCGCAGCACCATCTTTATGACCGCAGCACTGCAAAACCGCAGAACCACAACTACAGTGACGCGAACGGTAAAATTCTTTTCCGTGAGCGATAATGCTTGACCCGCCTTCCGATTTCACATTAGGGTAAAACTAGAGCACATTCTCACATTGGGGGATTGGGGAAATGGCAACCGTGATGGAGGTTATTACCAGAAGATATAGTGTCAGGGGTTACCTGGACAAACCAGTGGAAAGGGAGAAGATTCTCCAGATCGTTGAGGCGGCGCGCCTTGCTCCCTCAACGAGCAATGTCCAGCCGTGGCGGTTTATCGTTGTGGAAGATCCAAGGTTGATGAAATCCCTGTTGAGCAAGGGGATGGGAATAGTGGTACCCAATCGGTGGGCCAGAGAAGCCCCGGTAATCATCGTCATATGCGCCCACCTGGATTGGATTGTCCATCGATTGGGGGCACGGTTTGCGGGTTTGCAGTATTACCTCCTGGATCTCGGGATTGCAGGTGAGCACATGGTCTTGACTGCCACAGAGCTGGGTCTGGGAACATGTTGGATCGGCTGGTTTAGAGCAGAGGCCATAAGAGACATTCTCAACATCCCCAAGGGTTGGAAAATCGCCGCGCTGCTTACCTTGGGTTATCCCAAAGAGGAAGGGCCACCAAAACCCAAAACAAGGCTCGGCCTCGATGAGATTCTCTTCTTCAATAGACTTTAGATTGTATGGGTCATGAGATATTTCCGCACAAGAGATGCGGACGCATTTTTACCGCCTGAGTTCCTCGGAAAATTCCAGCTGGGGAAATCCCTTGAATGCCCCCTGAAATTATGTTACCGTCTTACCTCCCGAAAGGGGAAACCCGCCTCCTTCGACTTCTCAAAAAGGGTCGCCCATGGAAAACAAGAAGATGGACAAAAAGGCCCTATCTCTTTTGAGCTTAGGCCACATGGTTACGGATATTAATCAGGGGGCCGTGCCCGTTCTCCTTCCCTTTATCAAAGAAGCGTTACATATTTCTTACACCAAGGCCGGTTTCATCCTCCTTCTGGCCAATATGACATCTTCCATCATTCAACCCGCTTTCGGCCATCTTTCGGATCGTTATTCCCAGGGGTGGTTTCTCCCGGGGGGCCTTTTGCTCGCCTGCATCGCATTTTCCCTGACCGGGTTTGCATGGAACTATGAGGTGCTCCTTCTTCTCGTTGTTCTCAGCGGGATCGGAGTGGCTACCTTTCATCCCGAGGGCTATCGGACTGCCCATTTTTTTACCGGCCAAAGAAAGGCCACGGGAATGGCAATCTTCTCCGTCGGTGGGAATCTGGGTTTCTCCCTCGGTCCCATAATGGTTACCTATCTGGTTAGCTACTACGGGCTCAAAGGAACCGGCCTCTTTTCAATACCTGGAGTTATTACATTCTTTCTTTTCCTTTTTTCCCTCAAATGGCTCACCTCCCCTGCCAGGAGCTCTCCAATAGCTCAGCATGAAGGGATAAAGCCCCAGGCCCCTTCGCGGAATGGGCGTGGACTCCTGCTGCTCATCCTGGCAGTAACCATGAGATCCTGGATTCAGATGGGCTTAATGACCTTTATTCCCTTCTACTATATTAACTACTTAAAGGGGGAAGCAATCTATGCGGGAAAACTGGTCTTCATCTTTCTGGTTACCGGAGCAATAGGTGCGCTCATAGGTGGGCCATTGGCGGATCGATGGGGCCATAAGAACTTCTTCCTGATTACAATGGGAATCACATTCCCCCTGATATTGGCCTTTCTGAAGTTCAGCGGCTGGCCCGTTATCGTTATCCTAGGGCTTTCTGGCCTTGTTCTCGTCTCCACCTTTTCGGTGACCGTTGTGATGGCCCAGGAAATGTTTCCCCATAACCTTGGGATCGCTTCGGGCCTGATGGTCGGTTTTGCCATTGGTACAGGGGGGATTGGGGTGACCCTTTTGGGATATCTAGCCGATCTATGGGGAGTCCCCTTTGCCCTCAAGACCATTGCCCTTATGCCCGTCATCGGATTCTTGATCGCGTTGTTTATTCCGTACCCGCCCAAAAGGACCTAAAAGCGCATCGCTTCCTGACCCCATGACACAGACATCACATTTCTCTGGATACCTCATATTGTGCTTTAAACGGTTCATCCTTGAATCTATACGCATATTTTGGACCGAAACGTGAACTCATCGAGGTGGGAGTCCAAATGTTCACCGGTAATAGCGACTGATGCGTGCCCAAGAGCCATCTTTTGAGCAATCCAGATGTCCGGTGGCAGGAGGGCAGCAAATTGTCATCTACATCGGCTTCTTCACGAACTACTTAAAAGGTTTTTCAAACCAGGAAGGGGGGGATAATCTTTTAACAATCAAATTACAGAAATCTCTGAGAGCGTAAAGTAATTTTTCAGGGCTCTCTTCTTTTTGCTTGACAAGAGAGTCGATGGTAGCATATAGTCCAAGAATAATATTTAGCACTTTTTATTTTTGATCCAATGTAACTGTTTTTTGTGGATTAATGGGGGTATAGCCTCACTGAAGATGCTGCCGCTATGACATGTTTAAAACCATGAGAAAAAGGAGAACAAGTAATGGAAGAAAACAGAGCTAAGGGGTTAGGGGCTCCAGACCAGGGACGTCCCAACCATAACAAGAATCCGCCCCAGATGGAATTGCCGTTTGCCAGTGACCAGGAGTTCAAGAAAAGGGTTGTGCATTATCCTGATATCCCTCTTACAGAGCTGGTTCCGGGTTCAAACACCCATCTGATCTTTGGCGACAAGATCATGGTAAGCTTCCTGACGATGTCTGCAAACAGCTACTTCCCGCCCCATCGCCACGAAGCGGAACAAATTATGATTGTTATCGACGGATATGCAGATGAAATCGTTGACGGGAAATTGTACCGCTTGGAAAGGGGGGACGTCATCTTACTTCCTTCCAATATCGAACATGGAGCCTACTTGCGGGAGGTGGATTGTCGGGCCATCGACATTTTTTCACCGCCACGGGAGGATTTTCGAGATAAGTATGTGAAGGCTATTCAAAAAACCAAGGAAAGGAGGAGCTAAAATGAAAGAGATAGACCGGAGGGATTTTATTAAAACCACAGGGGTAATTGCAGGGGCCGTAGCTTTGAGTGGCGTCCCGGGAATACTCAAGGCCAGGACAAAATCGGCTGTCGCCATTGTAAAAAGCTCCATTGACGTGGGCTCGAGCTTGACCTTTGACCTTTCAGTCTGGGGAGATGACACGGCAAAATCGATGAAAAAATTGGGATTGATGGAGGTCACCTGGACGCCTGAAAGTATGGCCGAGATAGAAAGTATGGTGAGAAAGGCCTGCAAACTCTCGGGCGGGCTTCCCGTAAAGAAAAGGGACACTGTTCTGATCAAGCCCAACGTTGTACAGACCCCGCATCTTGGGTTTTTTCTTATGAGTAATTATTCCACCCCGCGCGCTATGGCAACGATCAGCGACCCCCGGGTGGCAATCGCCACTGCAAAAATAGCCAGGGAACAGGGTGCCAAGAAGGTTATCATCGCCGAGAGCAATGCCAGTAATTGCCACAGTTTTTTTCAAGAGGCCGGTTACGAGACAGGCGTTGCGGCATTGAATGACAAAGCCGTAGAGATTCTTTATTTAGACGGCACTCCTTATAAAAAAATGAAGCCACCCAAAGCCCTGTCACTCCCGAGTTATGAGATATTTGATCTCGTTGAAGATGTGGATTGTATGATCAGCATTGCCCCTATGAAGACCCACATGTGGGCCGGGACCACCATGACGATGAAAAACTTTATCGCCTTTCCGGCAAATAAAGTGTACGGGAGCTATAAGTCCGGACTGCCCCATTCCAATATCGCGGATGTGATCGTCGACCTGACAGCGATTGTCAAGGATCGGGTCAAGTCCAATTTCGGGATTATTACCGGGATATATGCCGGTGAGGGCCTTGGACCTCTACAGGTGGTTGCAAAACCACTGAATACCATCGTGGCAGGTCCGGATTATGTTGCCGTTGATGCTGTGGGAACTACGATCATGGGATTTGACGCCGCAGCCGTCGGCCATATTCGACAAGCACATGAAATGGGTCTGGGTACCATGAAGGGCATCGAAGTGGTCGGCAATGCCATCGGGGATGTGCAGTTTGCCGCCAAACCGGTTCCGGAAGCAGCCAGGCAGAAGGGAGGCGAAAATAACAGTTGGGAAAGCCGGCTAGGGCAGAAACTGCCTACATAGCATAAAAAAATTCCGGCGCTCCCCCTTACGCAGGGACACAGACTGGTTGCAGCAGTATTCCCTATGTACTGAAAAGGTAACCCATTAAACAGAAGTACATAAGTAGGCCAAGTGCCGACAAGATATTCAGTGGGCAGAAAGTGAGGGTAATAAGGAGATATAGGCATCAACGCTGCTCATTTGAATCATAGATACACTGTACCACCGTCAGCAAGGTGATATAGAAGGCACCGGTTGGCAAAAAATGATTTTGTAGGGATAGGGGGACACCTGCCGAGCACTTAGCTGTGCAGGATGTCCCCCACAGATCCGGACGGCAGGATCTCCCGCATTCGGCTCCTCTGAATACGGCTTCGCTCCGTGACAGAGGAATGGACGATACGTGGCTGAGGGAGAGGGTAGTGTATCTTGAGCCTTTCAAAACACTCCCATCCCTTTTGTTTCTGTGAATGACGACTCAGCCACTTCATCCATGCTCGTTGTACCTGCTCGCGGATGTTCGAAAGGCACCGCCTGTTGCCGGTAATTCCATAATAGGCATATCGACCACCTCCTTCCCATCAAGCCAGACTTCTCCTGGCGCCCTCAAGGCTTGTGACCCTTGACCCATAAAATCCCTCCTAAAACCCTTTCCTTTCATCCCTGTGAGCCTCTTCCCCTCTCCCTAAACTCCACCTCGGACTCGATCTTCTCTTCCCAAAATCTTTTCCCCCTAAAAACGACTTTTTAAAAATTTTGATTGCGGATTAAGGAAGGTCACATCCACTATTTTCAAAGGTTTTCAAAGAAAAAATTTCATTTTCAAGCATTATTGAGGTTAAATCATTTTCTGCGTGGATTAGCGAACAAGGTTCATCTTAATCCACCGTCAAAAAAAGAAAAACCTCGTTGGCCCTGTGAGAACAAGATAATAGAATGGGTTTGCCAGAAAAAATCTATCACCAACGAGGTGAACATATTATGGCACAAGGGGTGTTACCTTTTTTAGCTTGACATTTCGTGTTTTTTAAAATATTTTCCTGTTGTCGGATTTCCGCCAAGGACCTGGTTAACCTAACAACCTAATCCCAACCTTTTGGAGGAAATTGTGAGAAAGAGTTTGCAAAAGGTGCCCATATGAAGGCTCCAAGGGGGATTTCTATCCTTTTGGAGCCTTCCCTAATTTGGCCTTTAGTAAGTTCAATTCACTATCTAAGCCTTCTATTGTGTTAAGAAATTGACAAGGAGATTGATACGGTTACCTGAACGGTTGATCAAATCTTCATAACCGGAATGTAACAAATTGTTTTCATCAAATAAGGAGGAAAAAGAAATGAAAAAAAAGATTGGAATAATCGCTTTCAGTTTGGTGATGATGTTGGTGTTCGCCTTGTCGACTTCTGTAATGGCAGCGGAGAAGGGGAAGGTTTACTGGCCCGAAAAGTGGTGGCCTTCCAAATGGGGGGCGGATGACAATAAAGGTTCCTTCAACACGATAACGCCGGCAAAGGTCAAGGCCGCGTCAAAATTGGTGAAGACCGGCAAGGTGTACCTGTTGGGCAGGCCCTATTCAGCTGATATACCGCTTCCCTGGGGCCGCTCCTTCAATATTACCATTCCCGGTATCCCCATTGGGGGCCCTTTCGGCGACAACGCGGTTGTATGGAACGATGAGATCATCTTTGGTGAGTTGGGTCAGGTGGGTACGCAGTTCGACGGTCCGGGCCATGTGGGTATGAGAGGAAAGGACGGTGTGGATAGATGGTATAACGGGCGCGCCCTCGGATTGGACCCGAAACACGCGCGCGGTCTGAAAGAGAATGGCATCGAAAATCTGGGTCCCTGTGTTACCAGGGGTGTATTGATCGATGTGGCCGGGCTCAAGGGGGTCAAAAGCATGGCGAAGGGTGAAGTCATTACGGTGGCGGACGTCGAAGCCTGTATCAAAAAGGCCGGTATCGCCGGTATCAAAGAAGGTGACGCCGTTATCTTCAACACTGGCTGGGGCCACCACTGGAAAGATGCTGCCACATTTAATGCCGGGGAACCCGGTATCGGCATAGAAGTCGCCAGATACCTCATCGATAAGAACATTTCCATGGTCGGCGCAGATTCATGGGCGGTGGATGCCATCCCCGGTGAGTATGAAAATCTTGCATTTGAAATCCACTGTCTCATGCAGATCGTTAACGGCATCTGGTATATAGAATGTCTGAACACTGAGACAATGGAACAAATGGTGAAAGACGGAGTGTATGAGTTCATGTGGGTCTATAATCCGGTTCGCTTTATGGGTGCCACCGGATCTCCCGGTGACCCCCTCGCAATCCGCTAATTGATCCACGCGAAGTCCTTTAGAGGATGCCTCCTGGTTGCCGGGCTCCTGGTTATTCAACTGCCAGCGGGCCCGGCAACCTAATTTCAACCTACTACAGGGATATACTGCCCTGGAGAATGTCTTGATAGGTATGACCTTCTCCAGGCGAAAGGGCGATCTTAAAGAAGTGAAGCACCTTTTGGCCGGGGTTGGGCTTTCCCATCGGTGAAATACTATACTTCCCAGATGTCCTTTAGTGAGCAGCAAAGGGTGGCTGGTTGTAGCCATTGCGTTGATAGCTCCGTCCTCGGGTCACAATGGTACTACCGGCCCACTTTCTGAGATTATTCCATTCCAATCTGGTGGATTGAGTTAAATTTGTTTGAGAGTTGAAGGACTATAAGCGGTTAAATGCCGTTGAATCTCAGCTGGAAATCAGCCTCTGGAAATTGCCTGCAAGACTAACTCCGTAATTTCATATACGGTGAGATCAGCCTTCTGCCTTCTCGCCCTGCCCTTAATGGTCCGGATGCACTGCTGGCAGGAGGTCACCACGGTTTTGGCGCCGGTTCGCTTGATCTCCTCGATCTTATTCTGGGCCACGGTTCCCGTGAGGCCTGAATCCACCATCTCCAGATTACCGCCACCACCACAACAGACACTTTGGGCACGGTTGTTTTCCAGCTCCACCAAGGTGATGCCGGGAATAGACTTTAAGATCTGCCTCGGCGCATCATACACACCGCCATTTCTCCCCAAATCACAGGGATCGTGGTACGTAACCGTGGCCTTCACTTCCCCCAAACGGATGGCCCCATCCTTAATGAGCCTCTCGATGAGCTGTGTGGAATGGAAGAGCTCCAGGTCCGTTTCATAGTATTCATGCCAGGTTCGGTAACAGGAAGGGCAGGAAAAAACTACCTTCTTGGCCCCTAATTCCCTTACCTTCGCCAGGTTGTGTTCCGCCATTTCCCGGGCCTTTTCGGGAACTCCGGCCCCGATGAGCGGAAAGCCGCAGCACCATTCCTCCCCTGCCAGAATGGTGAAGTCCACATCGGCTGACTCCAGGATTCGGACGAGGTTTTGGGGGATTGTCTGAGCCATGGGAAAGAAGGAAGCAACGCAGCCCACGAAGTACACGACCTCCGCCCTATCCTTCTGGTACATATGCTCAGGAAGGTCTTTCAGAAAATCCCTCCACCCTCCCCGCTCCGCATTATCTTCATCGGAGATGTTATGGTTAACAAGAAGTGAGCGCACCACCTCCTCCATTTTGGGGTGAAGGCCCCTCTTCGTCGTAATTTCCTCCCGCATGCTGACGAATACCTTGTTGAGATCCACCCCGCTCGGACAGGTCACTACGCACGCCCCACAGAGCAGGCATTTTGCAAAGATGTCCCGGTAATGGTCGCTCAGATCCAGCTTTCCTTGGCTATAGTACCTGGCCAACTGGATCTTCCCCCTGGGGTTAAATTTCTCGAGGAGGAGATCTTTAAAAACAGGGCAGGTCGCCTGGCAAAGACCACATTTAATACATTGATCAAACTCTTCAGCTATACTCTTGGGAATCATCTTCTTTCCTTGTTTATAGATTTCTGAAAAAGTCGCTGATCCATGCTTAAAAATATTTACCGCCTTAACCGCAACACTGCACTTTTATTTCATGAAAAAAATCTCAGAGGAAACTTCCTGGATTCAGGATGTTGTTGGGATCAAAAACCCTCTTAATCCTCCGCATAAGCTCTATAGCAGTCCCCGTGAATTCCATGGGCATGAATCTGTCTTTTGCAATGCCAATGCCGTGCTCCCCGGAAAGGGTGCCACCCATGGAAATGGCCGCCTCATACATCTCCTCCATGGCCTTGTCGATTCGGGCCATTTCCTCCTTGTCCCGAAGGTCGGTCATGAAGATGGGGTGGAGATTTCCGTCGCCGGCGTGGGCCAGTATGCCGATTTGTACCCGATACTTATCCGAAAGCTCTAAAATCTTCCTTATGATATCGGGAAGCCTCTTGACGGGTACGGTGGCATCCTCCACTACGCAACTTGGCCTCACACTTGCAACGGCACCAAAAGCGCTCCTTCTGGCCTGCCACAGTTTCTCCGCCTCATCAGGGCTCGTGGCCCGTTGCACCTCGATGGCCCCCTTCTCCCTGCAAAACTTCTCAATCCTTTCCCCTTGGGTCAGAACCGATACCTCTTCACCATCAACCTCTATCAAAAGCAACGCCTCTGCTTTCCGGGAAAACTCCGCCCCCCCGTAGTCCCTGATCACATCGAGGACGACCCTATCAATCAGTTCCAGGGTGGTGGGGACGATCCCAGAACCGATGATGGCCGAAACCGTTTTCGCGGCATCGTCAAGATCCGAGTAAATGGCTTGGAGGGTAGCCTTTGCCGGAGGCAATGGCACCAATCTTACCGTTATCTCGGTAAAAATGCCCAGAGTCCCCTCGGAGCCGCACATGAGCCTGGTGAGGTCATAGCCGCTCACATTCTTAAACGTCTTACCGCCTGTCTTAATCAAATCTCCTGAAGGGAGTACCACTTTGAGGCCCAGGAGATAGTCCTTTGTTGCCCCGTACTTCACCCCCCTCGGGCCTCCTGCGTTTAAGGCGACATTGCCCCCTATGGTGGAGACGTACATGCTGGCCGGGTCAGGGGGGTACATGAGGCCATATCGAGCAACCTCTTTTTGCAAGTCAGCGTTCACCACACCTGGCTGAACAACGGCGCACATGTTTTCTGGATCGATTTCGAGGATCTTATTCATCCGGTGAAAGGCCATAATGACACCGCCTTTTCTCGCCACCGAGGTACCCGATATATTGGTCCCGGCTCCCCGGGGAATAATGTTAACCCTTTCCCGGTTGGCTACCCCCATGATCTTCGAAATCTCATCGGTTTTCCCCGGAACTATTACCGCATCTGGCCTAAATTCCGGCAGGAAGCCATCATAGGAATAGGTGGCGAGATCCTCGGGTGTGTCAAGAAACCACTCATTCCCCACGATGGAGCGGAACTCATCCATCAATGAAGTTGAAATCATACAAGGTCTCCTTTAAATGGTAACTGTTCTCCCCTTGGTACGTTGGTAATCTATATTATCATATCTCATCCCGGTTCTTTCCATCAAGGGGAAGAAGCTTGTAGAATCAAATTAGATGCCCCATGATTGGGCGCCAAAAACCGATCTGTTCATTGTAATCACAAGGAGTTGGGGATTTGAAATGGAGAAGGGAAAAAATGTCGACACATGCTTCGCATGGGCTCAAATGGCGCACCCCCTTTATTTCTCTGATTTCCGTTGGATCTCCACCTTCCTCAACTTATTCCGCATAATCTTGCCCGTGGCAGTGATGGGAAGCTCTTTGACGAACTCAATCTCCCGGGGATACTCGTGAGCGGCCAACCGAACCTTGACGAAGCTCTTGATTTCTTCTTCTAAATCCGGACTGGGGATTACCCCTGGTTTAAGCACGATAAAGGCCTTCACAATCTCCGTCCGGACTTCATCAGGGCTTCCCATGACAGCCGCCATCCCCAGGGTAAGAGCCTGGAGGAGGTAACCCGGTGGAGGGACGAGAAACTCATCAGGCTTTTAAAGGTTATTTACGAATGAAACCCTATTCTAAAGGGCTTCTATCTGGTTACTATCTCACATCTTGGCGCGAAATTTGGGGAGTTGGACCCCATTTTAGAAGGCTCATATCTGTTGAGGTTTAATACTCCACCAATTTCGATAACGGGGTTAAAAAATGTTTATAGAAATGCTTGGCAAGGCTCATCACAGTGTGATATGGGGCATTGGGATGAGCGAGAAGGTCGCTCACAAGGGGTGGCCATATACTGTGAAAACGCCCATGTAGGGGTAGTTTTTCACGATATGGCCCATATCATGGGCGGAGTGCGGGGTCGAAGGAGGGGGCTCCCGTGTCTATACGATCACGATCTTCAGGCTCAACCGGGGCCTTTCAGGGGCTCCTATCAATTTTACTTGATTAATGTGGGGTTTTTCGACCCCATGTCCTGCCATTTCTATACATTTAAGCAAGGGCCTCCCGGTGTATGTGCCTGGACCAAGTTGAGGCTTGGTTGGATAGAAACGGGAAAGATACTCCAGGTATCCAGAGGTGCGAGCAAAAGGGTTCGACTGGAGCCCCTGGGCAGAGGGAAATCTCAGGTTTTAGCGGTTAAGCTTCCCCTTGATGCATCTCGCTATTACCTCATTGAGAACAGACAGCCAATAGGGCCCGACAGAAATCTCCCGTCCCACGGGGTCCTGATCTACTACTGTGACGACGGGATAGCCGAATGCCGGCAGGGGAAGTCCCCCGTGAAATTAGTGGATGCCGATCCCTCTGTTCCCCAGTTGAAGAATGCCCCCTTTACC
>CP070774.1:1037688-1041735 GCA_020346125.1 Syntrophobacterales bacterium
CCTTAGTCATGGTGGCAGTTACGTTATCCCCAAGAGCTCCTTGGCCTTTTCGGCACCCGAAACGGCATCCTTGCCGTAGGCGTCTGCTTCAATTTCATCGGCGAATTCCTGTGTCACGGGGGCTCCTCCCACGATGGTCTTGACGTCGTCCAAAACCCCCCTCTTTTTCAAGAATTGAATCGTACTCTTCATTTCCAGCATAGTCGTTGTCAAAAGGGAGGAAAGGGCCAATATGTCCGGTTTTTGAGCTTTTATGACCTCTTCAAATTTCTCTGTCGGAACATCGACGCCCATATCGATGACCTGAAAGCCCAACCCCTCGAACATCATGGCCACGAGGTTCTTCCCGATGTCATGGAGGTCGCCTTTTACCGTACCGATGACGATCTTCCCCGCGGGCTTCGCCCCTGTTTCCATGAGCTTGGGTTTCAACAGGTCCAGACCCGCGTGCATCGCCCTCGCTGCCATCAGTACCTCTGGGATGTAGATCTCGGCGTCCCTGAATTTCTGTCCCACCATTTCCATTCCCGGAATCAATCCGGTGTTGAGAATTTTAAGGGGAGGGGTTCCCACATTCAGGTCGTCTCCGATATATGTCTTAACCATATCCTGGTTGCCTTCCACCAGGGCTTCGAAATACTCTTGAGCTGTTGCCATTATTCGGCCTCCTTCTCGTTAGGGGAAGCTCCCCTACAACTCAGCAGCTGATGGGGTATTGCCCGTATTCCCTCACCGCCTCAAGCAGGGCCTTATAATTTTCCAGGGGGACATAATTAGTAATGGAGTTGCTGCTTGACACACAGTAACCACCTCCGGGCCCGATATCTCGAATCCGAGTCCTCACCTCTTCCTTCACGTCTTCGGGCGTTCCAAGGGTGAGGGTCGAATCCAGGTTGATGTTCCCCAGGAGGCATAGTCGTTTCCCGTATTTTTCCTTCACCTCGTTGATGTTCATGGCATTGGGTTGGATAGGGTTAAAGCCGTGGTATCCGGCCTCAATGAGATCGTCCATGAGCTGCCAAACGTTGCCATCGGAGTGCATGATAAATCCCAACCCCTTTTGCCTACAGATATCCCCCATCTTCTTATACCAGGGAAAGAGGTACTTCCTAAAGTATTTGGGATGGATAAGGGGTCCGAGGTTATGGGCTAGATCATCGGGCATAATCACCGCCCCCACCGATTCATGTTCAATGACCTGCTGGAATACCTCGAACTGGGTTTGCCCTACCTTGGCGAACATGTTTTCCACCAATTCAACGTCCTCGACCAGCGACATGAAGAATTTCTCCGCGCCCATGAGCATCCAGACAGGGGTGTAAATCTTCCCCAGAACCAGCATCACCTTCATGCCGGGAGGTAGGTAGCGCTCCACCTCCTCAAATTTGGTCAGGGGGAGGTCGTCCAGGGTCGGCCAGGGATATTTTTCGAATTCTTCCATGCTCGTTATGATTCCCTCACCCTCAATGGCCCATTCCCTTTCGGGGCTACTGTCCTCATATTGGGTCTTGAAGGATTCCGTCTTACGAGTTGCCCCCTCTATGGGCTTGACTGGTTCGAGAATTCCCGCGGTGAGGGGGACATAATCATGTCCAGTGATGGTCCAAAATTCCACAAGGGTCTTGAGATCCGTCACGGGTTTGCCCATATAAGCATTTTTTACCTCGGGGTCAACATGCCATTCCCCCAGTGGAACCCTATCAGGTTCTTCGCAACGAAGGGCCGTCATGAACCTCTCGAAATCCGGCTTAATTTTCATGGCATTTCTCCGTTGTTCTCTCCTCGTTTCCGTCAAAAAACATTTCTTGGGTGATTTCTTTTCCTCTGTGGATCTTCAGAAAGTCCCCATCCCAGTTTCCCGAAACCATTTTCTGAAAGAATGTTAACCCACTTTTAATCTCCTCGTAGTGGAGTCCTAAAAAATTTGCCGTTCTTCGGGCGTAATCGCGGTGACCTTCCACATCGCCCACTCCCGTGTCTATCAGAGCGATACGGGTATAATGTTTCAGCTCTTCACGAATTAGCCAATCAGCGGTTTCGGTTCCGTATTTCTCCACATATTCCTCGTAGATGGACAGAGGGGTTTTTCCCTGCTCGATCCACCCTCGAGTCAGGTAATAGGTGCCGGGGGCTTTCTTGGATTGCCGATCATAGGCCTCGGGGGAACCCAAAAAGAGCCCAATACAGTCGTGAATCTTTGGAACGATGATGGTCTGGTTTGTAGCCTTTACCCCGACGACGCCATTACTGCACAGACCATAACCCAACACAATAAAATCAGTCCCATACTTTCGAGCCGTATCCACATTTTGTTGGATTTCCCTCGGCATCTTCCCGGGTGTTCGGTGAAGACCCTGCTCCAGAAACGTGAAACTCACCTGGGGAGCCTTAAATCGTCGTAATTCAGGCTCCATGACTTTGCAGGCAATAATGTGGATTTTTTTCCTCGCGAGCGGCTCACCCATTTCAATGATTTAGAGACTGTTGGTAAATTCCGGGTAACAGCTGGGAGCAGTCGAAGATCCTTGAAAAATGGGGCCAAGCTATCCCTAATATCAGAGCTTCTTCCATGATTTCACCCAGTCGTGAAACTTCATACCAGCTGGATGTATGATCTGGGCCGGACTGAAGATCTCGACCGGTTTGACGGTGACGAAATCATATGGATTGTCATGGGTCGTAATGCCCATGAAGAAATTGCATATTTGGTAATTGTCCTCCCGGTAACCTCGGTAGCCGGAAAGTGAGGGAACAGATATTCCTCGTAGGGCTGACGCGATTTCCTTCTTGGACGGCCACTTCCCCGTTATGGCGTAACACTTCTCCACTGCAGCTTTATATGCTTGCAGGGTGAAATACGCGTGGTCGCTCTCATAGGGCGGGTATTCTTTGAACCTTTCGACGTAGGTTTTGACGAATCTGGTGTTGAGTGGCCACGCATCCGTCCACCTAAAGTAGTAGCTGTTGTAACCCAATATGAGACCCTCAGGCGTAAAACTCTTTTTGAGGGTGTAGTGGACGCCCCCGCCCGTGGTGAAGCAGCCCTTAATTTTATTGAATAACTCGGCAGCCATCGCCTGCTTCATGAAGATTGTGGTATCCCCTGACCAAAAACTACTCATGATGAGATCGGGGTTGGCTTTTTTGAGGACCGCGATATGAGAGGTGAAATCGGTGACCCCTAATTTTGGCCACTGGGCCTCAACGGGCTTTACGGCCGGGTTAAAATACTGCAGGACGGTTAGGTATGCCTCCCAGCAGGTCCTCCCGTACGAATAATCATTATTTATGCCCGCTACTGTCTTGACCTCTGGAAAGTATTTCGCGGTCATGAGCGCTCCGGCAACAGCCTCCGACTCGTTGTAAACGCTCCTGAAACCGTATTCCATCTTCGGCATCGTTTCTTCGAGGCCCTTTTGGGTAGTTGCGTCATGCGATAGCCAAAGCTGCCCTAACTGTTCGGCGACGGACCCGACCGCCTGCCCATTTCCCGTCGAAAATAAACCCGAAATGGCATCCACCTTTGTTGAAAGAGTCAGCTTCTTAAACCTTTCAATCGTATCTTTCGCCGATGCCTCTTCTTCCAGGTATAATTTTACCTTTCGACCAAGGATTCCACCGGCGGCATTAACTTGATCACGCCAAATCTGGCAGGCCCGCCAGGCAGCAATACCGAGAAAGGCCGCAGCCCCTTTCTTGAAAGCCATAACTCCAATTTTTACCGGGCCCTTAGGGACCCCTTTTATTGGTTCTGCATGTATTCTTGATTCATCCGATCCGGTAAGCAATGCACCAGCCCCTAATCCAGTTCCCACGGCGATCTTCAAGAAATCACGTCTCGTTTTTTCGGTAATTTTTCTCATGTCTTGAGTTTGAGGAATGAAACTCTCAAAATAATAGATGTGTAGTGTAATGTTCGATGTAACGTGCACCTTATACCAGATGGGATGCGTATTGTCAATAAAAAAGTTAGGGGGAAAAACAGATATTGTAATATCTAAATAAGATGACCAAAGCCCTTTCCAAAAAGTGAGTGAAAACCCATAA